>NZ_JACYNW010000004.1:0-724789 GCF_014839445.1 Microbacterium sp. CFBP 13617
CGCTCTTGCCGGGCCTCTGCCGTGGCTCGCGCCGCGGCCGGGGCTTGCCCGTTGGCTGTCCAAGACACGCCGCGTGCTCGCTGTGCGTCGCGGCGTGTCCTGGACACTCAACGGGGACGCGCGGCCAGCAGGGCACTGCGGACCGGTGCGACGATGAGCTGGTTCGGCGCGTCGAGATGATGCGCGAGGACGCGGACCAGGGTCCATCCCGCATCGCTGATCGCCCGCCACCGGTCGGCGTCGCGGCGGAACTGCGCGGCTTCGGCGTGATGGCGCCCGTCATATTCCACGGCGACGCGCTGCTCGGGGTAGGCCATGTCGAGCCTGGCGACGAAGAGCCCCGAGGCCGTCCGAAGCGTCCAGTTGAGCTGGGGCTCGGGCAGACCGGCATCCACGAGGACGAGACGCACGGCGCTTTCGCGCGGTGATTCCGCACCGGGGCGAACGAGACCGGCCGCCTCGCGGAGCGCCACCGCCCCGCGCCGTCGGGCGCGCATCGCCACCTCCTCGAGGTCCGGCACCGGATCGCCCTGGGCCACGAGCCAGTCGCCGACCGCGACGAGGTCGTCCACGCGCAGCACGGCGCCGAGTTGCGCCCACGTCTCCGTTCGAGCGGCGACGGGCAGATCGTCGAGGAGGGTGATTCCGTCGGGCGGCATCACCAGGCGGTGCCCGGTGACCCTCGAAGTGCGGGGCTCCCGAGCGGGCGGTACCGCCGAGACGTGCAGCTCCTCGCCGTGCGGAAAAGGCAGCGGCATCCCCCACAGTGAGGCGGCCGTGACGTGGCTGAAGAACTGGCCACCCGACATCCGCGGGAGGTACGCGTGGCATCGCTCCGCGACGGATCCGAGTCCGGGGTCGTCGCCGGCGTACCGGACGCCGTGGAACGGCGACCGCAGGTCGCGAGCGCGGAGCCTTCTGGGCGGGATGCCGAGACGGTCCGCGTCGCGAACATGGAACGCGGTGTCGAGCTCGGCGGGGAGAGGTCGAGGGTGCATGCCCGACAGCAGACACCGGGCACGGTGCCCCGCGCTGCGCGCCCCCGCCCCGCGTGTGGACAACCCTCCCTGTGGAGGACCCTCAGGCGCGGCCCGCCCTCCGTTGAGTGTCCAGAACACGCCGCGGCCGGAGGCGGCTCAGCGGCGTGTCTTGGACACTCAACAGGGGGGAGGGGGAGCGGGCTAGGCGACGGAGACCGCTGCGGCGCGCGCCGACGTGGTGCGGCGACGCGTCACGATCAGCGTCGTCACCACCAGCGACAGCACGGCCCACACCACCAGCCCGGCGATGCCGGCGGCGACCCCGCTCGACGACGACAGGGCGCCGAGCATCGCGTCGTACACCGGGGCGGTGGGCATGAGCGATGCGGCGGCGGCGAGGGCCGGTGGCACCGTCGAGACGATCGTCGCCCCCAGGGCGAGGGCGCCGATCACCGCGGCGACCCAGCGTCCCGCTCCGCCGAACACGGCGACGAGGGCCTGGTGCACGGCGGCGAAGGCCACGCCCGCGGCGATGCAGATGACGGCGAACAGGGCCCAGTCGTCCCAGTCGTACTGGGATGCCACCTGCACCACGCCCGCGACCAGCAGACCCTGCACGGCGCCGACGGCAGCTGCGGGAGCGAAGCCGCGCAGGGCGACCAGCGCCGAGGGGCGTCGGCTCGTCAGCGCGCGCGCCGACACCGCCTGGAAGGCCACGAACGAGGCGAGCCCGCCGAACCACAGCACGGCCATGGCGAGCAGCGGAACGGCGGCCAGGCCGAAGAGCGAGTCGCTCGCGCCGGTGGCCGACACCGGGTCGGCGACGACATCGGCGAGGGTGGTCGCCTGGGCGTCGGAGTACTTCGGCAGCTGCGACACGGCGGTGTCGAGGCCGTCGGCGAGAGACGTGGTGCCGGACGCCACCTGGCTCACGCCGTCGGCGAGCTGACCGGCGCCGTCCTGGGCGCCCAGGGTGCCGGATGCCAGTTGTGCCGCGCCGGAGCTGAGGGCCGACGCGCCGGTGCCGAACTGCCGCGCGCCGTCGGCGAGCTGGTTCGCGCCGCCGGAGAGGGCGTCGATGCCGCCGGCGATCGTGTTGATCCCCGTCTCGGCCTCGCGCGCCCCGCCGGCGAGGCCGGCTGCGCCGTCGGCGAGCTGCTGGTTGGCGTCGGCGATGGTGCGGATCCCGGCGGGGAGCTGCGAGGCCTGCCCGGCCAGCTCGCCGATCTTGGCCACCGTCTCGGTGGCCTGCGGGAGCGCCTTGTTGGCTTCGTCGGAGGCGTTGCGCAACGCCGTGCACTGCTCGGGGGTGCCGGTGCACTCGTCGGCCGCCTTCTGCAGGGCGGCGGCCGCATCGACCAGGGCGGTGTTCACCTGCGGGGCGGCCTGCGCCAGGCGGGTGGCGGCGTCTTCGAAGCCGGGCGGGATCTGGTCGGCGAGGCCGTTGATCTGCGTGGCGAGCTGCTGGTTTCCGGCGGCGATGCCGTCGGCTCCGCCGGCCAGCTTGCCGACGCCGGTGGCGGCATCGCGCGTTCCCTGCGCGAGGGCGCCCGCGCCGCTCGAGAGCTGAGTGGCGCCGTCGGCCAGGGGTCCCGCGCCGCTCGCGAGCTGTCCTGCTCCGCTCGACAGCTGCGAGGCACCGTCGGCGAGCTGACCCAGACCGTCGCGCAGTCCGGTCGCGCCGGAGGCGGCCTGCCCGGCACCGTCGGCGAGCTGGTGCGCCCCGCTGGCGGCGGTGCCCAGCTGGTCGCCGAGGGTCGTGAAGCCGAGGAAGACGTTCTTGAGGTACTGCGACGACAGCTCGCTGCCGTAGACGCTCGAGGCGGTGGAGGCCAGGGTCGCGGTGATCGCACCGTCGACGACGCGGGCGTTGGGGGCCGTCGCGACGCCGATCGTGGCCTTCTCGGGGCTCTCTCCGGGGCGGGTCGACAGCGAGGCGGCCGTGAAGTTCTCGGGGATGGTCACGACGGCGGTGTAGGTGCCGTCGGCGAGGCCCGCCGCGGCATCCGCGTCGTTCGAGATGACCCAGTCGATGTTGCTCGACTGGTCGTCGGCGCCCTTGACCAGACCGCCGGTGAGCTGACGACCGAGCGGCACGAGCTGACCGTTCAGCTCGACGGCCTTGTCGTCGTTGACGATCGCGGCGGTGATGTTCTCGAGCCGGTCGGTGGGGTTGTACAGCGCGCCCACGAGGATGCCGCCGATGACGGCCGGCAGCAGCAGCACGCCGACGAGGGTGAGCCAGGTCACGGGGCGGCGCGAGCGGGAGCGCTCGACGGGGAGAGTCATGCGAACACCTCGGAGAGATCGGCGTAGGTTTCGGGCTGCGGGGAATCCGGCGCGCGATGGCGCCGCGGTGTCGGAAGGGCGAGCGAGGCCACGTCCGGGCGGTGCGCCTCGGCCAGCAGGGCGAGGGCCCGACGTTCGTCGCGGGCCGACACGATGAGCGTGAAGGGGGAGGAGTCCTCTCCCGAACGTTCGCGCGCCTCGGTGGCGGCGCGGCGGAGCACGTGGGCGACGTCGTCGCGGGTGTCGTCGTCGAGGCGGTCGACGTCGGACACGACGATGATGCGCGCGCGACCCGCGACCGCGTCGGCGACGGTGCGCGCGGCCTCGGCGGGGTCGTCGAGCAGGGCGACGCCGACGCGGGAGCGCACGGCTCCCGCGCGCTCGGGAACGAGCAGTCCGTCGACGCGCAGGCGCCCGTCGATGCCGGCGAGGCGCCCCGACAGGGCGAGGAGCAGCGTGCGGGTGGTGCGGCTCTCACCGGTGACCAGCAGGGTGCCGCCGAATCCGAGACGCAGCGAGACGTCGCGGAACACGGGCTCCTCGGCATCCGAGGCTCCGACCGTGCGCAGCTCGTCGGCGGCGACGGCCATGGCGGGCTCCGCCGGCCAGTCGGCGAGGCGCACCTCGCGCTCGACGGCTTCGCCCTCGACGTCGAGCTTCGGCAGCAGGCGGTCGAGCCAGCGCGGCATCCACCAGGCCTTGTCGCCCAGCAGGGCGAGGACCGCGGGCACGAGGGTCATGCGCACGAGGAAGGCGTCGACGGCCACGCCGACGGCCAGACCCAGGGCGATGGGCTTGAGGCTCGAGTCGCCCTCGGGCACGAACGCCACGAAGACGGCGAACATGATGACGGCGGCCGCGACCACGACGCGGGCCGAGGCCGCGAAGCCGCTGCGCACGGCGCCGAGCGCCACCTCGCGGGGCGTGCGCCCCTCGCGGTCCGCGTGCACGTAGTCCTCGCGCATCCGCGAGACCAGGAAGACCTGGTAGTCCATCGCGAGGCCGAACAGCACACCCATCACGACGATGGGCATGAAGCTGATGATGGGGCCGACCTTGGCCACGTGCAGGGCGTCGGCGAACCAGCCCCACTCGAACACCGCGGCCACGACCCCGAACGAGGCGGCCACCGACAGCAGGTAGCCGCCGGCGGCGGTCAGCGGCACCCAGATCGAGCGGAACACGATCATCAGCAGCACGAGCGACAGGCCGACGACGAAGAGGCCGAAGGGCAGCAGGGCCGCTCCCAGTTGGTCGGAGATGTCGATGGTCACGGCGGTGTAGCCGGTGACGAGCAGATGGACGCCGAACTGGTCGTACAGGCGGTCCTCTTGCGCGCGGAGCTCCCGCACGAGGTCGGCGGTGCGGGGGTCGTCGGGGGCGGTCTCGGGCACGATCTGCACGATGCCGGTGTCGGCGGTCTCGTTCGGGGTCGCCAGAGCGACCTCGGCGACGCCGGGGATCTTCGCGATCTCGTCGCCGATGTCGGTCATGAGCGTCAGGGGGTCGTTCGAGGTGACGATCGTGCCGGTCATGATGAGCGGGCCGTTGGCGCCCGGGCCGAAGTACTCGTCGGTGAGCTCGTACGCGACGCGGGCTTCGTCTCCCTCGGGGAGCTGGCCGGCGTTGGGCAGGGTGAGCGCGAGGCTGGCGGCGGGGATCGCGGTGACCCCCAGCAGGCCGACGATCGCGACGGTGGTGACGACCGGATGCCGGGTGACCAGGCCCACCCAGCGCTTGGCCGGGCCGTTGCGTTCGGCGCGCGAGGCTGCGGCCGCGACCTTCTCGTCGCGCTCGGCGGCGGCCTGGGCGACCGCCGCGGCGTCGTCATCGGAGGTGCCGCGGGCCCGGCGGGAACGCTTCTTGGGTCGCTTGTACCCCCACCCGACCACGCGGTGCCCGGCGAAGCCGAGGAAAGCCGGGGTCAGGGTGAGTCCGACGCACACCGCGATCGCGACGGCGACCGACGCGGCGATCCCCATGGTGGTGAGGAACGGGATGCCGGCGAAGCTCAGGCCGATGAGGGCGATGAGCACGGTGATGCCGGCGAAGACGACGGCGGAACCGGCGGTGCCGACGGCGCGCGCGGTGGACTCCTCGGGGTCCATTCCCGCTCTCGTCTGGTCTTGATGTCGCGAGACGATGAAGAGGGCGTAGTCGATGCCGACCGCGAGACCCAGCATCACCGCCAGCAGCGGCGTCGTCGACGAGACGGTCGCGAAGCCGGTGGCGATGAAGATCAGGGCCACCGACAGGGCGACGCCGAGGATGGCGGTGGCCAGCGGCATGCCGGCCACGAGGAACGAGCGGAACGTCACCATCAGCACGAGGGCGGCGATGAGCACGCCGAGGGCCTCGGTGAGGGTGGCGCCGGGGACCTCGCTGGCGAACAGCTGGCCGCCGAGCACGGCCTGCGATCCGCTCGGCAGGGCGGAGCCCAGGGCCGTGGCCGCCTCGCGGAGCCCGTCTTCGGTGGAGGCGGGGACGGCGGTGGCTTCTCCGGCGAATTGGATGCGCACGATCGCCGCGCGGTCGTCGTCGGCGATGCCGCCCGAGATGCGGGCGTCGTAGGGGTCGGTGACGGCCTCGACGAAGTCGAGCTTGCCGATGTCGCCGGTGGTGGTGGTGATGGCATCCTGGTACGCCTGATCGCGCACGCTCGCGCCGTCGGCGGCCACCACGATGATCTCGGCGCTCGCCCCGCTCACCTGGGGGAAGGTGCGCTCGAGCATCTCGAGACCGGCCTGCGACTCGGTGCCCGGGATGGTGAAGGTGTTGTCGGTGCCCTTGGCGAGCAGTGCCACCCCGCCGCCGGCCAGCACGAGCACCAGGAGCCAGGCGGTCAGAACGCGCCACGGGTGGCGGAACGACCAACGGCCCAGGGTGTACAGGAATGTCGACACGGTGGCTCCCACGATCGGTGAACGAGTCGATACATCACCGTATCGGATACATCAATGTATCGTAGTCGCCGAGGGGGTGGTCGTACCTGGATCTCCCCCGTGAACAGGAGGATGCGGATGACCGACACCGCCCCCGCACCGTCGCGCCGGCGCGAGAACACCCGCACCCGCCTGATGGACGCCGCCGCCGAGATGTTCGCCGAGGTCGGCATCGACTCCGCCTCGGTCGAAGCCGTCTGCGAGCGCGCCGGCTTCACCCGCGGCGCCTTTTACTCGAACTTCGCCTCGAAGGAGGAGCTGTTCCTCGCTCTGTGCGCCCGCTCGGCGGAGCAGACGATCTCGGCCGTCCGCGAGCGCGTCACCTCGATCGAGGACCGGGGACTGGATGCCACGGGCGAGGTGCTGCAGCTGGTGCAGGGAGTGCTCGAAGTCACCGGCGACGATCGCCTCGACGTGCTGCTCGGCGCCGAGATCCGTCTGCAGGCGCTGCGCAACGCCGAGTTCGCCGCGGCCTACCTCTCGTCGAACCAGGCCCTCGGTGAGAGCGTCACCCAGCTCGTGCGCGACATCGCCGAAGCGCGGGGACTGGTTCTGCGGGTGCCGGCGGAAGCGGCGACCGAGCTGCTGCTGTCGGCGTGGGTGTCGACCGCCGAGACCGCCCTCATGATGCGGGTCTCGCCCGCGGCGTCGCACGCTCAGCTCGGCGAGCGCCTCGCGCAGATCGTGCGCCTCATCCTCGAGTGAGTTCGAGGGTGCGATAGCAGCGCCGCAGTCGCGCGAGCCACCAGTCGCGTCGCTCGTCGGGAGCGGCCACGCGATCAAGATCGACGGCCGAGGGGCGGGGGCGCTCGACGCGCAGCACGCCCGCCCGGGGCACCAGCGGGGATGCCACGACGTCGGCGGTGAAGAGGGCGGCGGTGCCGAGCCCGCAGTCGTAGTCCAGCTGCGGAAGAGCCGCGGCGAGGGCGGCGCCCATCGCCAGACCGATCGAGGTGTCGAGCGCGCTGGACACCACCGCCGGCAGGCCCGCCTGCGCCACGATGTCGAGCGCCGCGTGCATCCCACCCAGCGGCTGCGCCTTCACGACGAGCAGGTCGGCGGCCCCGGCACGTGCGACCAGAAGGGGATCGGCGGCCTTCCGCACGCTCTCGTCGGCCGCGATCGGAATGTCGAGGTAGGCGATGCGCTCGCGCAGTTCAGCGAGCTCCTCGACGGCGGCGCACGGCTGTTCGACGTACTCGAGGTCGAACTCGGCCAGGGCGTGCACGGCCCGCTCGGCTTCGTCGACGTTCCACGCGCCGTTCGCGTCGATCCGCACGCGTCCCTCCGGCCCCATCGCCGCGCGCACGGCCCCGACGCGCGCGACGTCGTCGGCGAGTACCTGCCCCGCCTCGGCGACCTTCACCTTGACCGTCCGGCATCCGTCGTACCGGGCGAGGATCCGCGCCACCTCGGAGGCTGCGACGGCGGGCATCGTGGCGTTGACGGGGATGGCGTCCCGCACCGCGACCGGGGCGGCGCGCCAGCCGAAGTCGAGGGCACCGGCCAACCAGGTCGCCGCCTCGGCGTCGTCGTATTCGGGGAACGGCGAGAACTCCGTCCATCCCTCGGGGCCCTCGAACACGACGGCCTCGCGCGTCTCGATACCGCGGAACCGCGCCGCCAGGGGGAGGGCGACCACCCGCGCGGTGGAGAGGACGTCGGCGAGCGGGGGAAGGGACGTGGAGCTCATCCTCCCATCCTGGCCTCGGGGCCGGCGCCCGGGAATAGGCTGACCGCATGCTCTTCGATACCCCGGTCCGGCTCGGCGTCCAGATCCAGCCGCAGCACGTGCAGTACTCCGACATCCGCGACGCCGTCCTGCGTCTCGAGGAGATGGGCGTCGACGTCCTCTTCAACTGGGACCACTTCTTCCCGCTGTACGGCGACCCCGACGGCGAGCACTTCGAGGCGTGGACCATGCTCGCGGCGTGGGCCGAGCAGACTGAACGGGTCGAGTTCGGTGCGCTGGTCAACTGCAACAGCTACCGCAACGCCGACCTGCAGGCCGACATGGCCCGCACCATCGACCACATCAGCAAGAAGGGCGGCGACACCGGCCGCTTCATCTTCGGAACCGGCTCGGGCTGGTTCGAGCGCGACTACGACGAGTACGGCTACGACTTCGGAACCGCGGGTTCGCGGCTGAACGCGCTCGCCACCGACCTCGACCGCATCGTCGACCGCTGGGGCAAGCTCAACCCCGCCCCCACCCGCAAGGTCCCCGTCATGATCGGCGGCAAGGGCGAGCAGAAGACCCTGCGCATCGTCGCGCGTCACGCCGACATCTGGCACAGCTTCGTCACCCCCGACGAACTGCCCCACAAGCTCGGGGTCATCGAGAAGTGGGCCGAGACCGAGGGACGCGACCTGTCGACCCTCGTCGTCTCGAACGAGCTGAAGGACCGCGACGAGTCCGACGCCGACGCCCTGTTCGAGGCGGGCACGCGACTGTTCACCCTCGGCTTCTCGGGGCCCGAGTGGGACTACTCGCTCATCGAGCGGTGGCTCACCTGGCGCGACGGCAAGAACGCCTGATTCCGGTCGGGCACCTGTACGGCGAGGCGGGGGTTCCGGGCGGCGACCGCCGGATCCGCCCGCCGCGTCGGGTCGTAGGCTGAGACGGTGACCGTCTCCGAGCTGTTCGACCCCGCCGAGTGGACGCTCGCGCCGGGCGCCGAGCGATACACCGACATCACCGCGCACGTCACCCACGACGGGCGGGTGGCGCGCATCGCATTCGACCGGCCCGAGGTGCGCAACGCCTTCCGGCCGCACACGGTCGACGAGCTGTACTCGGCGCTCGACATCGCGCGACAGGATCACCGCATCGGCGTGGTGCTGCTCACCGGCAACGGTCCGAGCGCGAAGGACGGCGGCTGGGCGTTCTGCTCCGGCGGCGATCAGCGCATCCGAGGTCGTGACGGGTACAAGTACTCGCACGAGGAGCACACCGTGCACGACCCGGGTCGCGCGGGGCGTCTGCACATCCTCGAGGTGCAGCGGCTGATCCGCTTCATGCCGAAGGTCGTCATCGCGGTCGTGCCCGGATGGGCGGCGGGCGGGGGCCACTCGCTCAACGTGGTGTGCGACCTGTCGATCGCCAGCGCCGAGCACGGTCGCTTCAAGCAGACCGATGCCGACGTCGGGTCGTTCGACGCCGGGTACGGCTCCGCGTACTTCGCCCGCCAGATCGGGCAGAAGCTGGCCCGCGAGGTCTTCTTCCTGGCCGAGGAGTACTCCGCCCAGCGCGCGTACGAGATGGGCGCGGTCAACCGCGTCGTCGCGCACGCCGAACTCGAGCGCGAAGCTCTCGCCATGGCCCGCACGATCCTCACCAAGTCGCCGACGGCCATCCGCATGCTCAAGTTCGCCTTCAACGCGGTCGACGACGGGCTCGTCGGCCAGCAGGTCTTCGCCGGTGAGGCCACGCGTCTCGCGTACGGCACCGACGAGGCCGCCGAGGGCCGTGACTCCTTCCTCGAGAAGCGCGACCCCGACTGGTCCGACGTCCCGTGGCACTACTGAGCCCCGGATGCCGTCGAGCCGCGCGCTCATGAGGCTCGAGGCTCCGGCATCCGGCGATCCCCGCGACGTGCTGCGCGCCCTGCGTACCGCGGTGCTCGGCGCCGGTCCCGCGGTGTCGCTGGGGGCGGGGGCGGCCCTGCCCGCGGACGTCCCCCCGGGAACGGCCGCCGTGGTCACCACGTCGGGATCGACCGGCGTGCCGAAGTCGGTGCTGCTCAGCCGCAACGCCCTGATCAGCAGTGCGTATGCGACGGCGGCGCGCATCGGTGAGGGCGCCTGGCTGCTGGCCGTTCCCGCCACCTACGTCGCGGGGGCGCAGGTGCTCGTGCGGGCTCTGCTCGCCGATCGCGAGCCGGCGGTCGTCGCGGGTCCCTTCCGCCCCGAACCGTTCGCCGCCGCGGCGCTCGGCATGGCGTCGCACGAGAACGGCGCCCGGGTGCCGACGTACACCTCGCTGGTTCCGGCCCAACTGCAACGACTGCTGGATGCCGCCGACACCGATCCGACGGTGGCGAAGGCGCTGCGCTCGTTCGAGGCCGTCCTCATCGGCGGTCAGGCCCTGGCGCCCACGGTGCGCGAGCGCGCCGAGACCGCGGGGGTGCGGATCGTGCGCACCTACGGCTCGACCGAGACCAGCGGCGGCTGCGTGTACGACGGGGTTCCGCTCGACGGCGTCGAGGTGGCCCTCGTCGACGGCGAGGTGCGCCTGACGGGGCCGATGCTCGCCGACGGATATCTTGGCGACCCCGCGCGGACGGCATCCGTCTTCCCCTCCGACGACGCCGGCACCCGCTGGTACCGCACGGGCGACGGGGGAGAGGTCGTGGACGGCGTGCTGAGCGTGACCGGACGCCTCGACAACGTCATCGTCTCGGGCGGGGTGAACGTCTCGCTCGATCGCGTGGAAGCCGCGGTGCGCGGCATCGCGGGACTCGAGAGCGCCGTCGTGGTGCCCGTCGCGGATGCCACCTGGGGCCAGGGGTCGGCGGTGGTCGTGCCGCGGCCGACGCCCGCCGCCGATGCCGTGCTGCTCGAACGGGTGCGCGCGGTGGTCGCCGACGCGGTCGGGGCGCCCGCGCGTCCGTCGCGTCTCGTCGTCGTCGACGAGCTGCCGACGCTGTCGTCGGGCAAGCCCGACCGGGCCGCCGTGCGCGCGCGCCTCGCGCAGGATCCCTGGGTCTGACACCCGGGAGCGGTGGCGTCGCCCGGCTCGCGGGTCGACCGGTCCGCGAAGGAGGACGGTGACCACGGGCTTAGGATGAGCCACCGTGGCAGCACAGTCTCGTAAGCGTTCGACGTCGTCCTCGAAGCGTCGCCCCGGCGGCAACCCCCAGAAGCCCAAGGGCGGTGCACCGCAGGCCGTCGCGCCGGCCACGGCACGCGACTGGATCGCGGCGGCCCGCATTCGCACGCTGCCGCTGGCCATCACCCCGGTGCTCATCGGCACCGGTGCGGCCACCCTCGTTGACGATCAGTTGCACGGGGTCATCGCCCTAGCCTGTCTCGCCGTGGCGTTCGCTCTGCAGATCGGCGTGAACTACGCCAACGACTACAGCGACGGCATCCGCGGCACCGACGACGTGCGCGTCGGGCCCGGCCGTCTCACCGGCGGCAAGAAGGCGAAGCCGCGGACGGTGCTGATCGTCGCGCTGGCGTTCTTCGCGCTCGCCGCCCTGATCGGGCTGGCCCTGGTCATCCGCACGGGGCAGTGGTGGTTGCTGCTGGTCGGCGCCGTCTGCATCGTCGCCGCGTGGTTCTACACCGGCGGCAAGCGCCCGTACGGGTACAACGCGATGGGCGAGCTGTTCGTCTTCGTCTTCTTCGGTCTCGTCGCGACCCTGGGCACGACGTGGCTGCAGGTGCAGTCGTTGCCGCAGGAGGCCTGGCTGGGCGCGGTCGCCGCGGGCCTGCTGGCCTGCGCGGTGCTGCTGGCCAACAACCTGCGCGACATCGAGCAGGACCGCCTCGCGGGCAAGCGCACCCTGTCGGTGCTCATCGGGCGCCGCGCGACGCAGGTGTTGTTCACCCTGTTCGTCCTCGCGCCGTTCGGGATCGCGGTGTTCCTCGCGTTCGTTTACCCGGTGGCGTGGCTGACCCTGGTCGCCCTGCTCGGCGGACTCGCGGCGATCCTCATCGTCTGGACCTACCGCACCCCGCGCGAGCTCATCACGGCGCTGCAGGTGACGAGCTTCACGTCGGTCGCCTACGGCGCCCTGCTCTTCTGGGCCTTCGCGTTCTGAGCCCCCGGCGGGTTCGCAGAACGCGCAGGGATCAGCGCAGCGGAGCGTCGCCTTCGGGAGTGCCGGTCGCGGGCGCGTCATCGTGCCGCGTGGCATCGACCACCGCGTCTTCGGTGTCGGCGTCGGTCTCGGCGCCCGTACGGCGCCCGGTGGCGGTGCGCTGCGCGCGACGCTCGGCCAGACCGCCGGTGACGCTGTCGAGCGGACGACGCAGGAACAACAGCGACAGGCTCAGTCCGATGAGGGCCGCGAAGATCGCCGCGAGCCAGGGCAACTCCTGGAACACGGGGAAGAACAGCAGTACGACCAGCGGTACGAGGAACGCGAGCAGTCGCAGCACGGTGTAGACGAGGGCCGAGCGAGCACGCATGCCCCCATCCTACGGCGGCCTCGGAAACCACCGGCGCCCGGCCCGCGTCCAGCGGGCACACGTAGACTCAGGTCATGGCACGGTTGCTCCTCATCCTCGCGCTCGTGGCGACCGTCTTCTGGGTGTACACGATCGTGGACTGCGCCGTGCAGCCGGCGGGACGTCACCGCGGCGTCAACAAGGGCGCATGGATGGCCATCGTCATCCTGCTGCCGGTGCTCGGAGGCATCCTGTGGTTCGTCATCGGCCGCGGTCGTGCGAGTCAGCCCATGGTGAGACGCGCTCCCGACGACGACCCCGAGTTCCTGGGCCGTATGTCCGACACCGCGCGCGCCGATCAAGACGAGCGCATCCGGCGGCTCGAAGAAGAGCTGGCGCAGCTCGACTCCGAAGCCGACGACCCTCGCGCCCCGAAGCCCACCGACGACCCGGGCGACATCCCGGGCAAGGGCGACGACGACACGCTCGGCCAGCGCGGCTCCGTCGGCTGAACCATGACCTCGTCGAACGACCGCTCCGCCGCGCCCGCGACCGACGCCGCCGCCGCTCTGCTCGCGGGCCTCGTGTCGCGCGGGGTGCGGCACATCGTCGTCAGCCCGGGGTCGCGCTCGCAGGCGCTCGCGCTCGTGGCCGCCGACCTGGAACGCGCGGGTCTGGTGCACCTGCACGTGCGCATCGACGAGCGCGTCGCCGGCTTCACCGCCCTCGGGATCGGACGTGAGACCGGGATGCCGGCGGTCCTCGTCTGCACCTCGGGCACCGCCGTCGCTAACCTGCTGCCCGCCGCCCTCGAAGCCCATCACGCCGGGGTGCCGCTGGTGCTGCTCACCGCCGACCGGCCGCCCGAGCTGCGCGGCGTCGGCGCCAACCAGACCACGCGCCAGCCGGGGCTGTTCCGCTCGGCGGTGCGGTTCGAAGCCGATCTCCCCGTGCCCGAGACCGTCGACGACGACGGTTCATCCGTCCAGACCGCTGACGCGGACACCCTCGCCGCCGCAACGCTCGCGGCCGCGCTCGGTGAAGGCGCCCGGGTGCCCGGACCCGTGCACCTGAACGTGCCGTTCCGGGAGCCCCTCGCCGGCGCCGTTCCCGCGTGGCTCGCCGCGCGGGCGGCATCCGGGAGTGCGCCCTCGTCCGACGCGCAGAGCGACGCGCTCGGTGACGCGGAGGCGTCGGGAGCGCTGTACCAGGGCGGCGGCGGGATCGGTGTCGCCGACGTGGCCCCCGAGGTCGAGGACGCCCACACGCTCGCGCCGGGCCCGCGCACCATCGTCGTCGCCGGAGCGGATGCCGGAGCGGCGGCCGAGCAGTTCGCGCACGACGGGGGCTTTCCGCTGGTGGCCGAGATCGTCAGCGGGGCTCGCTTCGGTCGGCAGATCGTGCACGGCTACCGGGCACTGCTGAACGACCCGGCCCTCGGGGGACGCATCGAGCGCGTGGTCGTCTTCGGTCGTCCCACCCTGAGCCGCGAGGTGACGCGCCTGCTGTCGCGCGACGACGTCGAGGTGATCGCCGCCCGCGGCCCCGGAGAACCCGTCAACCTCAACGGCACGACGATCGCCGTCGACCTGATCCGCCCTCACCCCTCGTCCGGGGACCGCGCCTGGCTGGGGGAGTGGATGCGCGCCTCGCGCGACGCTGCCGTCGACCTGTCGCCCCCCGCTCCCGATGCCGACGGCCTGGCCTCGGCCGTTCCGCACGAGCGGCTGGGCGCCCTGAACGCCGAGGTGCAGGTCATCCGTGCCCCCCTCGACCGGGCGACCCTCGTCGACGCGGTCTGGCGGGCCACCTGGCCCCACGATCGCCTCATGTTCGGCTCCTCGCGTCTGGTGCGCGTGGCCGACGAGGTGCTCGGCGGCAAGAAGGTGGCCGTGCACTCCAACCGCGGTCTCGCCGGCATCGACGGCACCATCGCCACGGCGACCGGCGTCGCCCTCGCCAGCCAGATCGAGGAGCGCCCGGGCGTGACCCGCGTGCTGCTGGGCGACCTGGCCTTCCTGCACGACGTGGGCGCGTTGCTGCTGCCCCCGGGCGAAGACGAACCGCGCCTGCAGGTCGTGGTCGGCAACGACGGCGGCGGCACGATCTTCGACGGCCTCGAGGTGGCCGGCATCGCCGGCTCCGACGCGATGGCACGGGTGCAGTACACCCCGCACACCGCGCGCCTCGAGCAGCTGGCCCTCGCCTTCGGCTGGGAGTACCACCGCTGCACCACCCGCGTCGCGCTCGACCAGGTGCTGACCTCGCCGACCGGCGGTCGCCAGCTGATCGAGGTTCCGCTGCCGCGTTGACGGGCGGGACGTCGACGCGTCAACCACTGGCGCGTGCCGCCGACGCCCCACACGATGGGGACATGAGCACACGCCGCAGATGGTCCACGCCCGCCTCCGACGCGCTGCGCGTCGAGCCCGGATTCCGCCTCACCGACATCGACCCGCGATCGACGCCCGGCTACGACGGCGACAAGACCGACGGCAAAGCCGACCTCGACGCGGGCCGCGAACCCCTCGAAGCCCTGCAGGAACGCCTCTTCGCTCAGAGCGTGGCGGGCACCGCGACCGGCTCGGTGCTGCTGGTGCTGCAGGCCATGGACACCGCGGGCAAGGGCGGGATCGTGCGCCACGTCGTTGGCACGGTCGACCCCCAGGGCGTGGAGCTCGCGTCGTTCAAGAAGCCCACCGCCGAGGAGCTCGCGCACGATTTCCTGTGGCGCATCGAGAAGCGCCTGCCCGACGCCGGCCACCTCGGTGTCTTCGACCGCTCGCACTACGAAGACGTGCTGATCGGTCGGGTGCGCGAACTCGCCCCCGCCGACGAGATCGAACGACGCTACGGCGCGATCGTGAACTTCGAGGCGGAGGCGGCCGATCTCGGCATCCGAGTGGTCAAGGTCATGCTGCACATCTCGAAGGACGAGCAGCGCGCGCGTCTCGCCGAGCGCCTCGACCGCCCCGACAAGCACTGGAAGTACAACCCGTCCGACGTCGACGAGCGGGCGCTGTGGGACGACTACATGCAGGCCTACCAGGTGGCGATCGATCGCACCTCGACACCCGTCGCCCCGTGGCACGTGATTCCGGCCGATCGCAAGTGGTACGCCCGCCTGGCCGTGCAGCAGCTGCTCATCGACGCGCTCGCCGACATCGACCCGCGGTGGCCCGCGCCCGACTACGACGTCGAGGCCGAGAAGGCGCGCCTCGCGGCATCGTGACGCCCAGCCGGGTCAGGCGAGGGCCTCCACGATGGGGCGGAACTTGACGCGGGTCTCCAGCAGCTCCGACTCGGGAACGCTGTCGGCGACGATCCCCGCACCGGCGTAGGCCGTGATCGGGGCGGTGGGCGACGACGGCGCCGCGCGGTCGACCTGCGCGCACCGCAGGGCGATGGCCCACTCGCCGTCGCCCGACGCCCCCGTCCACCCGACCGCGCCGGCGTAGCGGCCGCGATCGAAGGGCTCGAGGCGGCGGATGACGTCCATCGCCGCGGCGGTGGGGGTGCCGGCGACGGCGGCGGTGGGGTGCAGCACCGAGATCAGGTCCAACGACGATGCGTCTTCGCTGAGGGTGCCCTCGACATCGGTCGCGAGATGCCAGACGTTGGGCAACTTGAGGGTGAAGGGTTGCTCCGCCGCCGCGAGCGCCGAGGTGTGCGGGCGCAGCGAGGTGAGCACGCTCTGCACCGCGAAACGGTGCTCCTCTTGGTCTTTCGAGCTGCGGGTGAGGGCGAGGGATGCCGCGACGTCGGCGTCGGCGTCGCCGCCGCGCGCGGTGGTCCCCGCCAGAACGCGGGCGGTCACCGTGCCCTTCGACACGGTGACGAGGGTCTCGGGGCTCGCGCCGATCAGACCGTCGACCGCGAACACCCAGCAATCCGGATACCCCTCGAGCAGCGACCGGACGAGCCGGCGCAGGTCGGACCCGGCCGGAACCGTGCCCACGATGTCGCGTGCGAGCACGACCTTGCCCACCTCGCGGGCGCCGATGGCCTCGATTGCTGTGCGGACGGCATCCTGATACCCCTCGGCACTCTGGCGACCGGGACCCAGGGTCGCCGACCAGTGGGGGCCGAAGGGCGAGCGCGGGGGCAGTTCGGGTTCGGGTTCGTCGGGGGTGTCGTCGAAGGCGAGGCGGGTGACCCAGGCGCGTCCGCCGTGGCGCCCGACGATCATGCCGGGAACGCGCAGGACGTTCTCGCGCTCCGAGCGGGGGTCGAACACGAACGAACCGAAGGCGACGAGTCCGGTGCCCGGCAGCTGCACGGGGTCGTCGACCTCGGCGGCCGCGGCGATCGCCCGCCAGCGCGCCGAGATCGTGGCATCGCCCGGCTGGCGCCCCGTGTAGCGCAGCGTCAGCAGGTCGCCGAAGGCCGCCAGCGATTCTCCCCGCCGCGTCCAGAACAGGGGATCGTAGGGGGTCGTATAGGCGAGCACGTCGTCCATGGGGGGCAGCTCGCGCGTGACCACGCGCAGGCGCGGCACGACGTCATCCGCGGGTTCCAGCACGTCTTTCAGCGTAGACCCGCGGCGCCGGCCGAGGCCGCGGACGCCGGGCGCGGAGACCGACGCCGGACGGCGTTTTAGACTCCGAGCATGGATAATCGCCCCGCTCCCGGCACCCGCCTGCTGTTCGAGTGGCGCAAGTGGGACGGTTCACCGCACTGGGTGCAGGACAGCGTCTACCTCGGTTCCGACGAGTGGGGCGAGTGGTTCGGCCAGCAGGTGGGGTGGCGCAGCGAACGGCCGGGCGCGGCCTTCGTCTGCCGCGAGCCCAACGTGACCCTGGTGCCGGCGAGCGCCGACTGGGCCTTCACCCACAACGCCGCACCGCATCCGGTCGCGGTGTACATCGACCTGGCGTGGGATGTGCGCTGGGGCGACGACGGCGTGCCGCGCGGCATCGACATGGACCTCGACGTCGTGCGCCGTACCGACGGCCGCGGCACCTGGGTCGACGACCGCGACGAGTGGGACGAGCACCGCGTGCGCTACGGCTACCCGGCCGAGATCGTGGCGCACCTCGAGGCCACGGCGCTCGATCTCGAGCACCGCGTGCGCGAGGGGGTCGCCCCGTTCTCGGATGCCGTCACCCGGCCCTGGCTCGATCGGCTCGCGGCGCTGGCAACCCCCGGCGACCGCCCGGGTGACCCGGCCTAGACTCGACGGGTGAGCAGCGACCCCAACCGCGCCGACCTCGGTAAAGACCCGCAGCGCGTCAGCGGCATGTTCGACCAGGTGGCAGCGGCCTACGACCGCACCAACACCGTGCTGAGTCTCGGCAACGATCGCCTGTGGCGCGCCGCGACGCTGCGCGCCGTGGCCCCGCAGCGGGGGGAGCGCATCCTCGATCTGGCCGCCGGCACCGGCACCTCGTCGATGGCGTTTGTCCCGAGCGGTGCGCACGTCGTCGCCGCCGACTTCTCGCGCGGCATGATCGCCGAGGGGCGCCGCCGCCACGGCGACGTGCCCAACCTCGAGTTCGTGCAGGCCGACGCCACCGACCTCCCCTTCGCCGATGCGGAGTTCGACGCGGTGACGATGTCGTTCGGTCTGCGCAACGTCAACGACCCGCGCCGGGCGCTGCGGGAACTGCGCCGGGTCACGCGTCCCGGAGGACGCATCGTGGTGTGCGAGTTCTCGCATCCGCCGTCCCCCGTCTTCAACGGGCTCTACCGCTTCTACAACGACCGGGTGCTGCCCATCGTCGCGCGCTCGGTCAGCTCGAACGCCGAGGCCTACGACTACCTCAACGAATCGATCCGCGACTGGCCCGACCAACCGACGCTCGCGCGGTGGATGCGCGACTCCGGCTGGGACGACGTGGCCTACCGCAACCTGACGTTCGGCATCGTGGCGCTGCACCGCGGCGTCGTCGCGCAGAGCGCGTGAGGCGTCGGGGGCCCCGGCCCGCGGTGCCACCCCGTCGAGATACTCGCGGCTGGGCGCAACGGCGCCAGGATAGGGTGAAAGCGTGACCCCGAGACCGCCCGCGGCCGGCACCCGCCTGTCGGGCAAGCTGGGCCTGAGTGACCGCATCTTCGCAGGCCTGCGTTCGCGCACCCTGCTCTCCACAGTCGAGGCCGGTCTCGCCCAGGTCGAGGGCACCCTCGAGGGCGAAGTCCGAAGCGCCGACCGTCTGGCCGACGTCACCGCCCGCTACCTGTACGAGGCCGGCGGCAAGCGCGTTCGCCCGATGCTCGCCATCCTCACCGCTCAGCTCGGTCGCGGAACGACGCCCGAGGTGATCGAGGTCGCCACGGCGCTCGAACTGACGCACCTGGGCTCGCTCTACCACGACGACGTCATGGACGGCGCCGACAAGCGCCGCGGGGTGCCCAGCGCCCAGACGGTGTTCGGCAACAACATCGCGATCCTCACCGGCGACCTGCTCTTCGCCCGTGCCAGCCAGCTCATGGCGCGCCGCGGTGAGCGCGCGATCCAGCTGCAGGCCGACACGTTCGAGCGTCTCGTGCTGGGCCAGATGCACGAGACCGTCGGCCCGCAAGAGGGCGACGAGCCCGTCGACTTCTACCTCAGGGTGCTCGCCGACAAGACCGGTTCGCTGATCGCCGCGGCCGCCCAGTCGGGCGTCATCTACTCGGGCGCCCCCGAGGAGTACGAGAAGCCCATGATCGTGTTCGGCGAGAAGGCCGGTGTGGCCTTCCAGCTGCTCGACGACGTGATCGATCTGTCTCCGGATCCGTCCGAGACCGGCAAGGTGCCCGGCACCGACCTGCGCGCGGGCGTGCCGACCATGCCGTACCTGCTGCTCGGTCACCGCTCCGACGCGGCCTCGGCCGACCTGCGCTCGCGCATCGACGAGGGCCAGGAGCGCATCGCCGCCGGGGCGGACCCCTCGATCCTCGACGCCGCCCTCGCGGAGCTGCGCGATCACGAGACCACGCACGAGACCCTGAAGCTCGCGCACCAGTGGTCGCAAGAGGCCATCGACGCCCTCGCACCGCTGCCCGACGGCGCCGTGCGCGAGGCGCTGACGCGCTTCGCCCGCGCGGTCGCCGACCGCTCGGCCTGAACTTTTCCCACCCCCCCCGATCCCGATCGAGAGGACCCCATGACGAAGCTGCGCCTCGCCATCGTCGGAGCCGGCCCCGCCGGCATCTACGCGGCCGACATCCTGCTGAAATCCGAGCGGCAGTTCGACGTGTCGATCGACCTGTTCGAGCAACTGCCCGCACCGTACGGGCTCGTGCGCTACGGCGTCGCCCCCGACCACCCGCGGATCAAGGGCGTCGTCACGGCGCTGCGCGAGGTGCTCGACCGCGGCGACATCCGCCTGTTCGGCAACGTGCGCTTCGGCGAGGACATCACCCTCGACGACCTCAAGCACCACTACAACGCGGTCATCTTCTCGACCGGCGCGATCCGCGACGCCGACCTCGACATCCCCGGCATCGACGCCGACGGCTCGTACGGGGCCGCCGACTTCGTGAGCTGGTTCGACGGCCACCCCGACGTGCCGCGCGAGTGGCCGCTTCAGGCGGAGTCGCTCGCGGTCGTCGGCAACGGCAACGTGGCGCTCGACGTCACGCGCATGCTCGCCAAGCACGCCGACGACCTGCTGCCCACCGAGGTGCCCGACAACGTGTACCAGGGGCTCAAGGCCTCGCCCGTCACCGACGTGCACGTCTTCGGCCGCCGCGGTCCCGCGCAGGTCAAGTTCACGCCTCTCGAGCTGCGCGAGCTGGGCGAGCTGCGCGACGTCGACATGGTCGTCTACGACGAGGACTTCGACTACGACGAGGCGTCGCTGGCCGCCATCCAGACCAACAAGCAGGTCAAGGTCATCGACCGCGTCCTGCAGCAGTGGCGCACCCGCCCGGGCGTGAACAACGCCGGCGGAGAAGCGTCGCGGCGCCTGCACCTACACTTCTGGGCCAAGCCCGTCGAGGTCGTGAAAGACGCCGAGGGCCGGGTGGCCGCGTTCCGGTACGAGCGCACGAAGCCCGACGCCGAGGGTGGCGTCGTCGGAACGGGCGAGATCCGCGAGGTGCCGATCCAGGCCATCTACCGCGCGGTCGGCTACTTCGGCTCGCCGCTGACCGGCGTGCCCTTCGACGAGCGTCACGGCGTCATCCCCAACCACGAGGGTCAGGTGCTCGCCGCCGACTCGAACGACCGCCTGCCGGGCGTGTACGCCACCGGGTGGATCAAGCGCGGCCCCGTCGGCCTCATCGGCCACACGAAGTCGGATGCCATGGAGACGGTGCGCCACGTCATCAACGACCAGGGCGAATGGTGGCAGCCGGCCCACCCCGAAGAAGAGGCCATTCCGGCCCTTCTCGAGGAGCGAGGCGTGCGCTGGACCGACCTCGACGGCTGGCACCGCCTCGACGAGCACGAAGTCGCCCTCGGCGCCCCGCACGAGCGCGCCCGCGTCAAGGTCGTGCCCCGCGACGAGATGATCTCGATCTCGCGCGGCGAGTAGCCCTCACATACGCACGGCGAGCCGCCCTCGTCTCTCCGGACGTGGGCGGCTCGCTGTCTTTGGGGCGCCGACGGGCCGGGCCGAACTCCTGAGTCATCGCGCGCCACAGCCCCCTCGGCGCGCCGGCGAGCCCGCACGGCCCGACTTCTCAGGAGTTCGGCCCGCCGTGGGGGTATGCCGGCCCCCGCCCCGCATGCCTAGGCTGGGGCGATGGGGGAGTGGCATCCGGACGTCCTCGGCGACGGCTTCGAACAGCAGACCCTGCCGCTCGGCGACGATGCCGAGGGGGAGGTCGTCGCGACGCTCGTGCGCGCGCGGCCGCACGCCGGCGCCCGCCTGTTCGGTGAGCTCCGCGACATCGACGTGCTGTACGTGCACGGGTGGTCGGACTACTTCTTCCAGGTCGAGCTCGCCCGGTTCTTCACCGACCGCGGTGCCCGATTCTCGGCGCTCGACCTGCGCAACTACGGCCGGAGCCTGCGGCCCGGGCAGGCGCCGGGCTACGTCGCGGCCCTCGACGTGTACGACGCCGACATCGCGGCGGCTCTGGATGCCCTGGGCACCGCACGCGAGGGACGACGTCTCGTGCTGCTCGGACACAGCACGGGCGGACTCACGCTGACGCTCTGGGCGGCGCGGCATCCGGGGGTCGCCGACGCCCTCGTTCTCAACAGTCCGTGGCTGGAGCTGCAGCTCGGCCCGCTCGGACGCCAGGCGCTCGCCCCGCTGGTGAACGCCCGCGCGCGATTCGACCCGCTCGGCACGCACCCGGTCGTCGACCTCGGCTTCTACACGCGCGCGCAGCGGGAGCTGGGGACCCTGCCCGACAGTCCCGAGGGCTGGCGCCCGGCGCAGGGGTTCCCCACACACCCGGGCTGGTTGGCCGCCGTCATCGCGGGGCACGCGCGGGTGGCATCCGGCATCGACGTGGGATGCCCCACCCTCGTGCTGTTGTCGCAGCGCTCGACCTCGGCGCTCAGCTGGAACGACACGATGCTCTCGAGCGACTCGGTGCTCGTCGTCGACGACATCGCGCGCGCGGCCACCCGTATCGCCCGCACGGTGACGATCGCGCGCATCGACGGGGCGCTGCACGACGTGTTCCTGTCGGCGCCCGAGGCGAAGGACGCCGCGTTCACCGCCCTCGAGACCTGGATGACGCAGCTAGCGTAGAACGCGATCGAAGGAGCCCCATGATCCCCACCGCCGCGTCCGCGACCGAGCGCTACCGTGCCGCACGAGACGAGCTTCTGGCCGTGCGCACCGATCCGGGCCGGGCGGCGGGGTTCACCTGGCCGGTGTTCGACGGTGCCTTCAACTGGGCGATCGACTGGTTCGACCCGATGGCGCGGGGCAACGAGGCACCCGCGCTGATCGTCGTCGACGACGACGGCACGCGGCACCAGCGCACGTTCGACGAGCTCGCGCGGCGGTCCGACCAGGTCGCCGCCTGGCTGGCGTCGCGCGGGGTGGCGCGTGGCGACGCCGTGCTGCTCATGCTCGGCAACCAGGTGGAACTGTGGGAGGCGATGCTCGCCCTCATGAAGCTCGGCGGGGTGATCGCTCCCACCACGACCGCGCTCGGCACCGCCGATCTCGCCGACCGCATCGAGCGCGCCGAGATCCGGCACGTGGTCGTCGGGGCGGCGGACGCCGCGAAGTTCGACGATCTGCCCGAGGGACTCGGCCGCATCGTCGTGGGCGGCACCCACCCGGGCTGGGCCGCGTACGACGACGCGTTCCTCACGGGGGCGCCGCCGGCCCGGCATCCGGGAACCACCGCCGATGACCGCCTGCTGCTCTACTTCACCTCGGGCACCACCTCGAAGCCGAAGCTCGTCGAGCACACGCACGCCTCGTACCCCGTGGGGCACCTGACGACGATGTACTGGCTCGGGCTCGAACCCGGCGACGTGCACCTCGCCATCAGCTCGCCGGGGTGGGCGAAGCACGCGTGGAGCTGCTTCTTCGCGCCGTGGATCGCCGGGGCGACGGTGCTGGCGCTGAACTTCGCGCGATTCTCGGCCGAGCGGTTGCTGGAGGAGCTGCACAACGAGGCCGTCACCACCTTCTGCGCGCCGCCGACGGTCTGGCGCATGCTCATCCAGACCGACCTGTCGGGGCGTCGCGGGAGACTGCGCGAGGTCGTCTCGGCGGGCGAGCCGCTGAACCCCGAGGTCATCGCCGCGGTGCAACGCACCTGGGGGCTCGACATCCGCGACGGGTACGGGCAGACCGAGATGACGGCCGTCGTCGCCAACACTCCCGGCGCGCCGCTCGCACCGGGATCGATGGGGCGCCCGCTCCCCGGATGCCCGGTGGTGCTCGTCGATCCGCTCACCGGCGCACGCGCCGACGAGGGCGAGATCTGCCTCGATCTGACCGAGCGTCCGCTCAACCTGATGACGGGATACGTGGGCGACGCCGAGCGCAACGCCGAAGCCTTCGCCGGTGGCCTCTTCCACACCGGCGACGTGGCCCGGCGCGACGAGACCGGCAGCATCACGTACATCGGGCGCACCGACGACGTGTTCAAGGCCTCGGATTACAAGATCAGCCCGTTCGAGCTCGAGAGCGTCCTCATCGAGCATCCGGCGGTCGTCGAGGCGGCCGTGGTCCCCGCGCCCGACGCGGTGCGCCTCGCCGTGCCGAAGGCGTACGTCGTGCTGGCCGCGGGATACGAGCCCGGCGACGAGGTGGCCCTCGACATCCTGCGCTACGCCCGCGAGAAGCTCGCTCCGTACCAGCGCGTGCGCCGCATCGAGTTCCACGACCTGCCGAAGACGATCTCGGGCAAGATCCGCCGGGTCGAGCTTCGCCAGCGCGAAGAGGCCGCCGCGCGCGGTGAGGTCGTGTGTGTGGAATGGACGGATGCCACCCTGCGGGGCTGATCCGCGCGCCGCAACGGTTCGCGCCGGCCTCGTCGGCGTGTGAACATCGACTCATGCACCTGCTCGACGACCGGCCGACCGCGCACTCTGTCGCGGCGACCCCTGCCGCGGTGACCAGACACGCCGTCCTGCGGTGCGGCGCGCGCGGCGGGCGGGGCTGAGTCCGCCGTGCGACAGCGAGTGGCGTGGCTGATCGGCGCGGGCATCGTGCTCGTCGCGATCGGTGTCGCCGTGCTGCTGGTCATGACCGCCGGTTCGCGCGCGGAGCCGAGCTCCGCGGCGACGGTGACGCCCTCGGCATCCGGCACCCCGACGCGATCGGTCACCCCCACGCGGTCGGCGACGCCCACGCGAACCCCCACCCCGACAGCCACGCCGACCCCCACGGCGCGGCCGGGAACGGCTCTCGTGACGCGCGGCGAGGGCGGCACGGTGCGCATGCTCGTCGCCGGCGACTCATTGGCCGCGGGCTTCTTCGCGTCGCAGAAGGATCGGGGCTTCACCTCTCTCGTGGCGGATGCCGTCGGCCCGGTCGAGATGACCACCGCGGCCCAGGCGCACCAGACGCTCACCACCGTCGCCGCGATCACCGACGTGCCCGACGACCTCGGCCTCGCGGTGATCGAGCTCGGGACGAACGACGTCGGTCTGCCCACTCCGGTGGCCGACTTCGAGCAGCAGTACGTCGGCTTGCTCGATCGCATCCGCGCCTCGTCACCGAAGGCCGCGCTCGTCTGCCTCGGCACCTGGACGAGCGACGGCGCCGCGTACGACGAGGCGATCGCCCGCACCTGCGCCGAGCGGGGCGGGGTGTACGTCGGGCTCGCCGACGCCTTCTCGACGTCCGCGTACCACGGTCCCGAGGGGCGCGACTCGTTCGCCGGTGCCGGCGACTATTTCCACCCGAACGACACCGGGCACCGCGCGATCGCCGACGGCGTGCTGAAGGCCCTCACCTACTGAGCCGCCCGCGCGAGCCGTGAGCGAGGCGCGTCACACCGGTTCGGTCGTGCGGATGAGGCCGCAGCTCACACACGACCACGCCACGAGGAACCGCTCGTCGTCGAGGATCTCGAACGAGAGCGGGTCGCCGCAGGTGGGGCAGGGGAGCGGGCTCGGCCGGCTGGTCATCGTGAGAAGGTCACGTGCACGACGCCGCTCTCGGCGACCTCGGTCGTCACCGTGTAGCGGCGGTCAAGATCGCGGAGGTCGTCCCACAGGCGCGTTCCCCGCCCCAGGATCACGGGGCGGATGGCCACGTGCAGGTGGTCGACGAGGTCGGCCTCGAGGGCCGCGCGTACCACCCCGACACCCCCGCCGATGCGCACGTCGGCGTCGCCGGCGGCCGCGGAAGCCCGTGTCACGGCATCCGTGATGCTCTCGCAGACGAAGGTGAATCGCGTGCCGTTCGCGAAGGCGATCTCGGGCCGCTCGCGGTGCGTGAGGACGAACACCGGTACGCGGAACGGCGGCTCCTCGCCCCACCACCCCCGCCACTCGGGGTCGTCGGGGAAGGCATGCAGGCCGAACATGCCCGCGCCCATGACCTCGGCGCCGATGCCCTCGAAGTACGCGGCGGCGTACCGGTCATCGACGCCAGTCGTCCCCGCGCCCGACGTGTCGCCGAAGACACGCTCACGGAACGTTCTCGTCGCCATGTAGTCCGCGACGAGACGCCCCCAGTCCTCGCCCATCGGGTTCTCGGGCGACGGGTCGGCGGGCATCGCCACCCCGTCGAGCGAGATGTTCAGATCGACGCGGACGGGCAAGGTGTGCTCCGGGGAGGGGTTACCGGTAGTTGGTGAACTGCAGGTCGACGTCGAGGTCGGCGGCCTTGAGCAGGCGCTGCACTTCCTGCAGGTCGTCGCGCGACTTCGACTGCACGCGCAGTTCGTCGCCCTGGATCTGCGACTTGACGCCCTTGGGACCCTCGTCGCGGATGATCTTGTTGACCTTCTTCGCGTCGTCCTGCGAGATGCCCTCCTTCAGCGTGGAGGTGATGCGGTACTCCTTGCCGCTGGCGACGGGCTCACCGGCATCCAGGCTCTTGAGCGAGATGCCGCGCTTGATGAGCTTCGTCTGGAAGACGTCGAGGACGGCATTGGCGCGCTCCTCGGAGTTCGCCTTGATGACGATGGAGTCGCCGCTCCACGCGATCGACGCGTCGGTGCCCTTGAAGTCGTAACGCTGCTCGACCTCTTTGTGAGCCTGGTTCAGCGCGTTGTCGGCTTCCTGTCGGTCGATCTTGGAAACGATGTCGAAGGAAGAATCAGCCATGATCCGATTCTATTCGCGGGCCCCCGATCCACACCCCCTCGACATCGCCCGCCCCGTCTCGGTATGCGCGCTCGTAGACTCGGATGCCATGCGAGCACTCACCGAGAACGAGCTCCGCGCCGCGTTCGTCAACGCCACGCCGGACGAGGTGCGCGTTCTGGCGCTTCCTCACGACTTCGTGCTGACCGACTGGGATCATCTCGACTTCCTCGCCTGGCGTGATCCGAGCACGCGGGGCCGCGGATACCTCGTGATCGAGCGCGACGGGGAGCCGATCGGAGTGCTGCTGCGCGCCGCCGACGGGCAGTCGCGCGCCCGGTCGTCGATGTGCAACCTCTGCCACACGATGCAGCCCGGTGATCAGGTGACGTTGTTCACCGCACGCAAGGCCGGCGCGGCCGGCGAGCACGGCGACACGGTGGGCACCTACATGTGCGCCGACCTGTCGTGCCACGAGACGGTGCGCCTGGCGGCTCCCCTCGCCCCGAGCGAGATCCGCGCGAGCGTCGACCGCAAGATCGACGGCACACGGCGCCGCACCGAGGAGTTCGTCGCGCGCGTGCTCGAGACCGCCGAGGTGACGCGATGAGCGGGCGCGTCGTCGTCATCGGCGACGCCCTCGTCGACGAGCTGCGCGACGAGACGGGTGTGCGCGAGTTCGTCGGCGGCGCGGGCCTCAACGTCGCGGTGGGGCTCTCGCGCCTGGGCGTTCCGGCATCGCTCATCGCGATGGTGGGCGACGATGCGGCGGGCGAGCAGATCCGCGATTTCCTCGCCGAGCACGGCGTCGAGCTGCTGGCGAGTCCGTCGGAGCACGGCTCGTCGCGCGCGGTGAGCACCCGCTCGCCGGGCGGAGAGCCCGAGTACGTCTTCAACGACGCGGCCCAGAACCGACGGGTGCGCTACGGCGACGCGGAGCGCGCGGCGATCGCCGACGCCCCCATGGTCGTGGTCAGCTGCTTCCCCTTCGACGACGCGGAGCAGACCCGCCTCCTGATGGATGCCACGGCCTCACCGTCGACGCCCCTGGCCATCGACCCGAACCCGCGCAGCGGCATGCTGCACGACCGCGCCGCGTTCGTGCAGGGTTTCGAGCGGGCGGCATCCGGAGCCCTGCTCGTGAAGGTGGGCGACGACGACGCGCAGCTTCTCTACGGCGGCTCGCTCGACGACCTGCGCGTGCGGCTCGTCGGCCTCGGCGTGGGTGCCGTGCTGGCGACCTACGGCGCGGGCGGCGCCGCGATCGACGCCGCCGGAACCTCGGTCGCGCGGGGAATCTCGGAGCTTCCCGGGCGCATCATCGACACGATGGGTGGCGGCGACGCCGTGCTGGCGACCACCGTCGCGCTCGTGCGCGACCGCCTTCCGGTCGATGCCCAGGAGTGGGATGCCGTGCTCACCCGAGCCATGGATGTCGCCGCCGCCACCTGCCGCCACGAGGGCGCCCTGCTGCGCACGCCGGAGTGACCCCACCGTGGTTGGAGGCACCCTCCGCGAGATAGTAGAGTGGTTTCTCGCGCCTCTGGTCGACTGAACAAGCCGGGCGGGCGCGCATGGCGAGTTACCCAAGCGGCCAAAGGGATCTGACTGTAAATCAGACTGCATTGCATTCGGGGGTTCGAATCCCTCACTCGCCACAAGACGTCCGTCTCTCGAGACGGACGTTTCCTGTTTCAGGAGAGTGCGTCCGGAGCGCCCCTCAGCTGTCTGCGCTCGCTCTCGCAGCGCTCGGCCCCACGCTCCCCGTCGTCACACCGGCGCCCTCGGTAGGCGGTTGATTGCCCCGCCCGTGAGCCGAATCGCGGTGACCGACGTGATGGCGCCCGCGGCCATGATCGCCGCGAGGACGACCAGCTGAAAGCGTCCTGCCTCGACGGGTGAGAGTCCGCCAAAGATCGCTCCCACGAACGCTCCGGGAAGAACGACCACGCCGGTCGTCTTGACCTGGTCGATCCCGGGGAGGAGGGCGTCGTGTACCGCGCGCCGCCCGAGGTCGCGGGTGGCGCGGCGAGGTGTCGCTCCCAGCGCCAACCAGGCCTCCACTTCGGGCCAGCGGTCAGCGCGCAGCTGCGCGTACGTGCGACCGGTCACCGAAGCGACGGTCATGGCGTTGCCGATCACCATCGCCCCGACCGCGAGAACGAACCGAGGTGAGTATTCGACGGCGCCGGTGAGGAACACCACGCTTCCGGCCACACCCACCCCGGCGAAGAGGGCAAGCGCCGTCCTCCATGCCTGAGAGGGCGGATCTCCGATGCGATTCGTCGACACCGACACCGCCACCAGAAACATCACCACGAGCGCGGCGCCTACCCAGACGGCATCCTGAATGACCCCCGTCAAGATGACGCTGAGAAGGGTGAGCTGCACGGTCGCCCGCACGAGAGCAAAGGCCGGACCGTGCCACCGCGGCACTCCCGAAGCGAGCAGGATGCTTACCGCGATGCCGGCGAGAACCACAATCGCCACCGCCGTGCGCACCAGCACATCGACTGTAGGCATGCCGAAAGAGTACTGGCGGTGCGCCCACCGCCTGTGTCCGGAGCCTCGCGCCGGTGGCGGCCGATAGTCTCCGTGGGTGCGAATCCTGCTAGACGAGCCGAAGGTCGACGTGTCTTACTGTTCGGCATCGATCACCACCGATGAGGGCGTGGACCGCGGCGACCTCGGTGCCCCTTGGGTCGATGAGAGCAACGGACTGTGCGGAGCCGGCATCCCCGGAGTGCTCGAACTCGTTACGGGAACGCACACGGGCCGGGTGTCGTTCCGCGTCGAGTTGCATGATTCTGAGCCCGCCGTCGACCCGATGTGGGAAGAGGTCGTGGAAGTCTCGTTCACGACGGAGCTCGACGAGGCGTTCCTGACCGGCCTCATGGGTGATGAATTCCCTTTCCCGCTTCCCCGCGGCGACTACCGTGTCCGCTACTGCGCCCAGGGTTTCGGTGAAGCTCACAACAGCGATGAGGCGGAAGATTCTTACCTCTTGCAGTTCTGGCTGGCTCCGCCCGCCCCCGGCCGAATCCTTGTCCAGACCAGCGCCGAAGCCTCATATTGGCACCGCACCCGGCGCACTCTGGGTCTGGAGGAGATGACCGAGCAAGAGCTCGCAGAGGTTGCCGAACGGCAGGAGCGCGGCCGTTTGCGGTGGGGAGATCGTGTTCCGAATGCGCGTCTGCTCGAACTCGTCGATGCCGGGATGCCGCTGAGCGCCCTGACGGAGCTGGACGTGGACCTCGAGTTCGCCCTGGCCGAAGCCGATGATGTCCTCCATCGCCGTATCGCGGCGTGGGCCGCCCTGCGGTGCCTGGACGCATCCGGGCTGAGCGCGCTGCCCCTCTACGAGACCGCAGTGCACGCCTTTCGCCACGGAGATCCGGCGCCTCCGCCATTCGACGAACTCCGTTACGGCTGGGATGTCCTCGAATGGTCGCGCCCTGTGCGAACGAGAGTGCCGGCGCCTCTGGATGGCGAAAGCACCGAATCGCCGCAGGAGTGGGCCACCCGCACGCTGATGGATTCCACTGGACGCGACTCGCTCATCGCCGTGCTGAACATCGTCGTCTGCCTGGCCTACGTGCACGGGCGCGACGGGTACCGCGAAGCGTTCGACGATCTGCGGGCACAGTTCCCAGACTTGTGATGCCGGGAGCTCGGCTCACGTCAGACCGAGGCGGCGAGCAGGGTCTTGGACTTGCCGTTCAAGAAGTTGACGAGCGCGCCGAGCACGTTCACCTCGTTGCCGAGGTTGACCAGCGCGACGGCGTCCAGCTCGATGGTGGCGTCTCGCGCTTCCATCGTCGCCGTCCAGATCCCGTCACCGCCGGTCACGGGCTGCAGGTAGGTCACGGTCTTCGCCTCGCTGAGGTCGACGACGATCAGACCCGACTCGGGATCGGTTTCGTCATCCTGCTCCAGGAGGCGGATGTCGCTTCCCGTCAGGTAGCCGAGGGCGCGGAATTCCGCGAGCCACTCCTCGAGCAGGTCCTTGTTCAGCAGGCGGCGTACCGGCACGGCTCTCTCCGATTTCTTCGCGCGAGATCGCGCGTCACCACATTATGTCGGGTGCGGAGAGGTTCGGCTTCGTGCGTTCAGGCGGCGCGCATCGATCGCACGGGCGTGCGGGCGGGGGTACGGGTCGCCTTCTCGGCGACCTCCCACTCGCGCACGTCGATGACGAGACCCGATGCGGCGTTGGACTGGTCGGCCAGCGTGCGCAGGTACTCGCCCACCAGCTGCTCGGGCTCGACGGATTCGAACACGAACCGCAGGGGGATCGAAGGCTGCAGCCAGATGGTGGAGCGTCCGGGATCCTGCTCCGTGCCGGTCCAGGTGAACGTGAACGACTCGCCGCGGCGCAGCTTCGTCGAGGCGATGACCTTGATGTAACCCATCAGGCGATCGGGAAGAAAAATGGGGGCGGTGTCGGAACCGTAGTAAAGAGTGGCCATTGCGATCTCCTAGAGTCGGGGTCGGCGGGCTAATCACTAAAGTAGCACGTATTTCACAAAGTTAATTAATTAACTGAAATGTTCACGCCCTTGAGTAAGGTAGGCCTTAGCAATCGGCCGGATTGCTCCAGGACTGAGGAGGTGCGGCGTTGACGAATCCCTCCGCGTTGACCGCAGCGCTCGATGACTACGTGTCCGCACGTGATGATGCCGTCGCGAAGGCGAGAACCGACCTGTCGGTCAGCGAACTCGAGGCGACGGCTCTGTGCTGCATCGCCGACGAGCCCGGCATCCGCCCCTCGATCCTGCGCTCGCATCTGGGTGTGACCGCAGCCGGCGTCACCACGATGGTCGATCGTCTGATCGGACGAGGCCTCGTGCGCCGCGAGCTCGATGCCGAAGACCGTCGGGTCAACCACATCCACCTCGAGATCGACATGGAGCAGGAGCCCTGGGCGGCGCTCCGGCGTTTCCCCGTCGAGGTGGACGCCGCCGTGCGCGCCGAGTCGCGCGATGTCGTCGAGGTGGCCGCCGAGCTGCTGCGTCGCATCACAGATCGCGTGCGCACCTTCAGCTGAGCGGGCGCCTCGGCGCCGTCATCGCGGACTCTGCGCCGTCGGGCCTCACGCGGCCTCCTTCGAGCCGGATGAGGTGATCGGCGTCGGCGATGAGCCGGTCGTCGTGGCTCACGCACACGACCGTCGCCCCACGGGCGACCTCGTGCGCGATGGCCGCACGGTTGAGTTGCGCGCTCGCCGCGTCGAGTCCGGTGGTCGGTTCGTCGAGCAGCAGGATGTCGGCTTCGCGGGCGAGGCCCTGGGCGAGCAGCGCTCGCTGTCGCTGGCCCCCCGAAAGCGACGAGAACGGATGCCGTGCCAGCGGCGCGATGTCGAGTCGCTGCATCGCGCCGTCGATGGCGGCCCGGTGCGCGGCGCTGAGTCGCCGGAGCGGCCCCGTGCGTCCCCACGCTCCGACCGACACGACGTCACGGACGGTGAGCGGGAGGTGGGGCGAGACGGCTGCGCGCTGCGGCACGAAGGCGCGCGTGCGCGGCGCGACCTCGAGCGTGCCGGTTGACGGCTCCCGTGCGCCGGCAAGCACCTCGAGCAGCGTCGACTTGCCTGCACCGTTCGGGCCCACGATGACGGTGAGCGCTCCGGCGTGCAGATCGACGTCGACGCCGTCGAGGGCGAGGGTGCCGGAGTAGTCCACGCGCAGGGCGCGTGCGATGACGGCGGTGAGGGGCATGGCATCCATTGTATGAGTTTGAGAATCGTTCTCATTCTCGATACGGTCGGGCATCGTGACCTGGCTCCTCGATCCCTTCTCTCTCGAATTCGTGCAGCGCGCGCTGCTCGGGGGAGTGCTCGTCGCCGTGCTGTGCGGCGTCGCCGGTACGTGGGTCATTGTGCGCGGCATGGCGTTCCTCGGTGAGGCACTCGCTCACGGCATGCTGCCCGGCGTCGCCCTCGCCACCGTGCTCGGCCTTCCGGTCCTGCTGGGGGCGGCGGCCAGCGCCGTCGTGATGAGCCTCGGCATCGGCGTGCTGCAGCGGCGCGCCCGGCTCTCGTACGACACGAGCATCGGCCTGCTCTTCGTCGGAATGCTCGCCCTCGGCGTCATCGTCATCTCGCACGCTGGCAGCTTCGCCACCGATGCCACGGCGATCCTGTTCGGCGACATCCTCGCCATCGGCGCCGGTGACCTCGTCGTGCTCGCGGTGGCGGCAGGCCTGGGCATCGCGGCGGCCGCGGTCGCCCATCGTGGCCTCGTCGCCCTCGCCATCGACGAGCGGGTCGCCCGGGTGCTCGGCCTCGGCCCGCGCGTCGCGCAGACCGTTCTCATCGGGCTCGTCACCCTCGCCGTCGTCGCGTCGTACCAGGCCGTCGGCTCGCTGCTGGTGGTGGGCCTGCTCATCGCGCCCGCGGTCGCCGCGCGCCAGTGGACCCACCGCATCGCCACGACCATGGCGCTCGCCGCCGTGATCGGGGCGGTCGCCGTCGCCGTCGGCCTTCTCGTCTCGTGGCACGCCGCGACCGCCGCCGGCGCGACCATCGCCGCCACCGCCATCGCCGCGGCCGGCGTCTCGTGGGCCCTACGCGCCTGCCGTGACGCCGCGCGCCGGCGCGTGGCATCCCCTGTTCTCGTTCCCGCCTGACCGGAAAGCCCCCATGCCCCACCCCGACTTCCCCCGTCGCCTCGCGCCCCTCAGCGTGGTGTTGCTCCTCTCGCTCGCCGGCTGCGCTGCGCCTGCCGCCGCCCCCGACACCGCACCCTCGACCGACACGCACGGCGAGATCGCGGGTGCCGCCGAACTCGCCGAACCCGCGGTGGGTCTCACCTCGATCGACGGCGACGGCCGCGTCTCGCACCTCGATCTGCTCGACGAGACCACGACCGCGCTCGGCACCGTGCGCTCGCCCTCGACGGTGCACTCGGACGGTCGGTACCTCTTCGCCGCCGACGACACGGGCGTCTCGATCGTCGACAGCGGCGTGTGGACCTGGGACCACGTCGACCACTTCCACTACTACCGCGCCGACGCCCGCCTGCTGGGCGACGTCGAGGGTGAGGGAACCGCTGTCGTGGCGACCTCGAACTCGTCGACCACGGGCGGGACGGGCCTGTTCTTCCCCGGATCGGGTGAGGCGGTGCTGCTCGACACCGAGGCGTTGTCGAGAGGTGAGGTCGTCGAGCGGTTCCGCCTCTCGACGTCTCCTGGTGCCGGCCTCGTCGTGCCCGCCGGATCGTTCGCCGCGGTGGCCGCGGACGACGAGGTGACCCTGCACGACGCTGACGGCGCCGAGGTCGGCGAACCGGCCGCGTGCATCCAACCCGCGGGGACGATCACCACCCGCGTCGGAGCGGTGATCGGATGCCAGGACGGCGCCCTTCTGATCAGCGTCGACGACGACGCACCCGTCGTCGAACGCATCGCCTACCCCGCGGGAACGACCGCGCCGCGGGCGACGGCCTTCGCCAACCGCGAGGGGCGCCCGAAGGTCGCCGCGGTCGCCGGGGACGCCGGGGTGTGGATCCTCGACACCCGCGAGCGCACGTGGACGCTGCTGCCCACCCCCGAGCCGGTCGTGCAGGTCACGGCGGTCGACGACAAAGACGCGAACCTCCTCGCCCTCACCCCGGACGGGCGGGTGCTGGTGCTCGATGGCGAGACAGGCGCGCAGCGCGCGGCATCCCCCGCCCTGGTGGGAGCGAGCCTCGCCGCGGGCCAGACCGTCAGCCTGGTCGCCGACCAGCAGCGGGCCTACCTGAACGGTCCCACCGAGAACCGGATGTGGGAGATCGACTTCGCCGACGACGCCCGCGTCGCCCGGGAGTTCGCGCCCGAGCGCGCGCCGCTGTTCTTCGCCGAGACGGGACGCTGACATGAAGAGAGCTCTGGCCGTCGCCCTGACCGCCGCCCTGCTCGCCCTCACCGGGTGCGCCGGGGGAGCGGCATCCGATCGCCCGCTCGTGGTGGTGACGACGAACATCCTCGGCGACGTCGTGTCGCATCTGGTCGGCGACGACGTCGAGGTGCTCACCCTGATGCGCCCGGGCGCCGATCCGCACTCGTTCGAGATGTCGGCGTCGGAAGCCGCGCGCCTGCGCTCGGCCGACCTGCTGGTGGCCAACGGCATCGGCCTCGAAGAGGGTCTGCAGAAGCATCTCGACGCGGCTTCCGCCGACGGGGTGGCCACCTTCGTCGCCGGCGACGCGGTCACGGTGCTGCCGTACACCTCGACCGATGCGGGCGGTGCCGACGATCCGCACTTCTGGACCGATCCCGCCCAGATGGCCGCGGTCGTCGACGCGCTGACCCCGGTGCTCTCGCGCATCGACGGGATCGACGCCGCCGCGGTCGCCGAGCGTTCGACGGCGTATCGCGCCGAGATCGAGGCCCTGGATGCCGAGATGACGGCCGCGTTCGCCGCGATCCCCGCCGAGCGTCGGGCGCTCGTGACCAACCACCACGTCTTCGGCTACCTCGCCGAGCGCTTCGGGTTCCGCCTGGTGGGGGCCGTGATCCCCGGCGGCACCACGCTGGCGGCGCCCAGCACGAGCGACCTCGCCGACCTGGTGTCGGCGATCGACGAGGCCGGGGTGCCCACGATCTTCGCCGAGTCGTCGTCGCCCGACCGCCTGGTGCGCGCGCTCGCCGACGAGGCCGACCGCCACGTCGAGGTGACCGAGCTGTTCACCGAATCGCTCACCGACGCCGACGGCGGCGCCCCCGACTACCTGACCATGATGCGCGTCAACACGGAGCGCATCGCCACCGGCCTGTCGCCGTGAGCGACCGGCCACCCACCCAGAAAGAGAATCACATGCGCACCTCTTCCCACCGCCGCGGGGACGCCCTCCGTCGTGCGGGCCTGCTCACGCTCGCGGTCGGCGCGACCGTCGCCCTGTCGGCGTGCGCCGGCGGCGCCGGCACCGGTTCGGCTGCCCCCGCCACGAGCTCGGCCCCGTCGTCGACGAGCGACACCGGCACCCGCGTCGCCCTGTCGTACCCCGGCGGCATCGTCGTGCTCGACGGCGAGAGCCTCGAGACGATCGGCGACTTCTCGTCTGAGGAGTTCACGCGGCTCAACTCCGCCGGTGACGGCCGTCACGTCATGGTGACCACGAGCGAGGGCTTCCAGGTGCTCGATGCCGGCACCGCGTCGGAGCAGCCCGAGCTCACCGACCTCGTGTTCCCGGCGTCCAAGCCCGGTCACGTCGTGACGCACGGCGGCAAGACCGTGCTCTACGCCGACGGCACGAGCGACTCGACGATCTTCGACACCGACGCGCTGCTGACCTCGACCGATGCGCTCCCGCCTGTTGAGACCGTCCCGGGCGTCGAGGCGCACCACGGGGTGTCGATCATGCTCGAAGACGGGTCGTTCGTCACCACGGTCGGCAACGCGAACGGCCGCACGGGCATCGCCGTGACCGACGCATCGGGCGCGACGATCGCCCAGGATGCGACCTGCCCCGGCGTGCACGGCGAGGGCACCGCGAAAGACGAGGTCGTCGTCTTCGGCTGCGAGAACGGCGCCCTGATCTACGACGACGGCGAGATCACGAAGGTCGACGCCCCCGACCAGCCCTACGGTCGTACGGGCAACCTCTTCGTCAGCGAGACCAGCCCGCTGGTGCTCGGTGACTACAAGGACGACCGCGACGCCGAGGGCTACCTGCTGCAGCGCGTCTCGCTGATCGACACCGCAGCCAAGACGCAGACCGTCCTCGACATGCCCGCCGGCGCCGAGTACACCTTCCGCGACCTGGCCCGCGGTCCCGAGGATCGGGGCTACATCCTGGCGTCGGATGGTGCGATCCACGTCCTCGACCTCGAGAAGGGGGCCTTCACCGAGGCGTTCCCCGTGATCGACGCGTGGGAGGGGCCGGTCGAGTGGCAGGACGCCCACCCCGCGATCAAGGTGTCGGGCGACATCGCCTACGTCACCGAGCCGGCGAAGAACGCCGTGCACGCGGTCGACCTCACCACCGGCGAGATCACCGCCACGGCGACCCTCGACGTCACGCCCAACGAGATGGCGCTCACGCGCTGAGCGTCACCGACCGCCCCGGTCGTACGCCACCTGCAGTGCTCCCCGCACCGCGCGTACGCCGGGGCGGTCGGCCGTTCCGCGGCGGACGGCGGTGAACACCTCGCGCCGGGGTTCGCCGGGTAGGCCGACCAGGCGCACGGGCGGATCCTCGCCGGCGAAGACGAGGTCGGGGATCATCCCCACCGCGTGACCGGATGCCACGAGCCGCACGTGCGCGGTCAGATCGGCCATCTCGAAGCGCACGTCGGGCTCGAACCCCGCCGCTCGACACTGCTGCGTCGCCCATTGACGCGCGGCCGTGCCCTCGGGCTCCATCACCCAGGCGCGGTCGCGGAGGTCGTCGAGTCGCTCGGCGGGATCGGTACGCGCGACGGCGAGGCGGATGGCATCCCGTCCCAGCAGGCTCCGCTCGATGCCGTCGCGGTGCTCACGCGTGTGCCCCGGGTACTGCTCGGCGACGGCGAGGTCGAAGCCGCGGGCGGCCACCTCGAACAGTCCCTCTTCGGGGGCGAGCTCGGCGACCTCGACGCGCAATTGGGGCTCGGCCTCGGCCAGGGCGTCGAGGGCGCGGGGGAGGAGCCCGTGCGCGGCGGACTGCATGACGGCCACGCGCACGGGAGCGAGCGAGGGACGCAGGTGCTCGAGCTCGGCGCGGGCTGCTTCGTCGGCGGCGAGCATGCGGGCCGCGTGCGCGGCGAGGGCCGCGCCCTGCGCGGTGAGGCGCAGGCGACGACCGTCGGGTTCGAGCAGGGCGACGCCGGCCTCGCGCTCCAGCAGGGCGAGCTGCTGCGAGATCGTCGACGGACTGTACGACAGGGCCTCGGCGACGGCCGCGAGCGTGCCCCGGAGCGAGAGCTCGTGCAGCAGGCGCAGACGGCGGAGATCGAACATGGCATCCCTTCGATGACATCGAACATAACCCATCGTTAATCATCGCTTTTCTCGAATGGACGCGGGTCCCATGCTGATCACATCCGAGGAAGGACCGCCATGTCGCTCACCGATGCCCCCCGCACCACGTCCGGCACCACGCCCCAGAGTCTCGTCTCACCCGCCGAGCTCGCCGACGACGCGATCGCCCTCGTGCGCCGATGGCTCGCCGAGAGTCGCGACGAGCCCGTCGACGCCGCCGCTCAGCGCCTCGCCGGCGTGCTGCGCGATCCGCACGGACTCGACTTCACGGTCGGCTTCGTCGACGGGGTCGTGCGCCCCGAAGACCTGAGCGTCGCGGCGCGCAACCTTGCCGCCCTGACCCCGCTGATCCCCGGGTTCCTCCCCCTGCACCTCAAGGCCGCGATCCGGCTCGGCGCGCTGACCGCGCCGATCCTTCCCCGCGTCGTCGTGCCGGCGGCGCGCACGGCGCTCCGCTCGATGGTGCGTCACCTCATCGTCGATGCCAGCGACCGCAAGCTCGGCGACGCCATCACATCGATCCGCGGCCGGGGCGACGGCATCCGTCTCAACGTGAATCTGCTCGGCGAGGCCATCCTCGGCAAGAAAGAGGCCGCGCGCCGCCTGGCCGGCACGCGCAAGCTCCTCGCCCGTGACGACGTCGACTACGTCTCGATCAAGGTGTCGTCGACCGTCGCCCCGCACACGCCGTGGGCGTTCGACGCCGCCGTCGCCGACGCGGTGGCGGCGCTTCGCCCCCTCTACCGGGTCGCGAAAGAGACCGGCACGTTCGTCAACCTCGACATGGAGGAGTTCAAAGACCTCGACCTCACCCTCGCGGTCTTCGAGACCCTGCTCGCCGAGCCCGAGTTCCACGACGTCGAGGCCGGCATCGTGCTGCAGGCGTACCTGCCCGATGCCCTCGCCGCGATGATCCGCCTGCAGGAATGGACCGCCCGGCGCGTGGCATCCGGGGGTGCGACGATCAAGGTGCGCGTCGTGAAGGGCGCGAACCTCCCCATGGAACGCGTCGACGCCGACGTGCACGACTGGCCGCTGGCCACCTGGCCGTCGAAGCAGGCGACGGATGCCTCTTATAAGGCGGTGCTCGACTACGCGCTGCGTCCCGAGCACGCGCAGCACGTGCGCATCGGCGTGGCCGGACACAACCTCTTCGACGTGGCCCTCGCCTGGCTCCTCGCGGAGCGGCGCGGGGTGACCGGCGGGATCGACGTCGAGATGCTGCTCGGCATGGCCACCGCGCAGCAGGCGGTCGTGCGTCGCACGGTCGGCTCGATCCTGCTCTACACGCCCGTCGTGCACCCCCAGGAGTTCGACGTCGCGATCGCCTACCTGATCCGCCGCCTCGAAGAGGGCGCGTCGAGCGAGAACTTCATGTCGGCCGTCTTCGACCTCGACACCCACGCGGCGCTGTTCGATCGCGAGCGCGACCGCTTCCTGGCCTCGCTCGCCGACATGCCCGAGGGCGTACCGGCGTCGAACCGCGTGCAGGACCGCACCGCTCCGGCGCCCGCGGCTCCCGCCACGAGCTTCCACAACACCCCCGACTCCGACCCCGCGATCGAGGCCAACCGCGGCTGGGGCGCCGGGATCGTCGCGCGGATGCAGGACTCGACCCTGGGCAGCGACACGATCGCCGCGCACACCGTCACCGACGCCGACGCCCTCGACGCCCTGATCCGCGAGGCCGCGACCGCCGCCACCGCGTGGCGCGAGCTCGGCGCGGGGGCGCGCGCCGCCATCCTGCACCGGGCGGGCGACGCGCTCGAGAAGCGTCGCGCCGACCTGCTCGAGGTCATGGGCGTCGAGTGCGGCAAGGTGTTGGAGCAGAGCGACCCCGAGGTGTCGGAGGCCATCGACTTCGCGCACTACTACGCCGAGCAGGCCCGCACCCTCGACGACGTCGACGGCGCCCGCTTCACGCCCGTGGGCGTCACCGTGGTCACCCCTCCGTGGAACTTCCCCGTCGCGATCCCCGCGGGATCGACCCTCGCCGCGCTCGCCGCAGGGTCCGCCGTGGTCATCAAACCCGCTGCCCTCGCCCAGCGCTCCGGCGCGGTGATGGTCGAGGCGCTGTGGGAGGCCGGCGTGCCCCGCGAGGTGCTCAAGCTCGTGCAGCTGTCGGAACGCGATCTCGGCACGCAGCTGCTCACGCACCCCGCCGTCGAGCGGGTGGTGCTGACCGGCGCGTACGAGACGGCCGAGCTGTTCCGTTCGTTCCGTCCCGACCTTGCGCTCCTCGCCGAGACGAGCGGCAAGAACGCCGTGATCGTGACGCCCAGCGCCGACCTCGACCTCGCCGCGAAAGACGTCGCGATGTCGGCCTTCGGCCACGCGGGGCAGAAGTGCTCGGCGGCCTCGCTCGTCGTGCTCGTCGGCTCGGTCGCGCGCTCGCGGCGCTTCCGCGACCAGCTCGTCGACGCGGTGACCTCGCTCGAGGTCGGGATGCCGTGGGATGAGGCCTCGCGCGTGGGACCGCTCATCGAGCCGGCGAACGGCAAGCTGCTGCGGGCGCTCACCACGCTCGAGCCCGGCCAGCGCTGGGTCGTCGAACCGCAGCGTCTCGACGACGAGGGGTCGCTGTGGCGCCCCGGCATTCGCGAGGGCGTGCAGGCGGGCAGCGAGTTCCACCGCACCGAGTACTTCGGACCCGTGCTGGGCATCATGACCGCCGAGACCCTCGATGAGGCCATCGAGATCGTCAACGCCATCGAGTACGGGCTCACCTCGGGCCTGCACGCGCTGGACGAGGCCGAGATCCAGCGGTGGCTCTCGCGCATCGAGGCCGGCAACGTCTACGTCAACCGCGGCACCACCGGCGCCATCGTGCAGCGCCAGCCGTTCGGCGGATGGAAGAAGTCGGCCGTCGGCGCGGGCACCAAGGCCGGTGGGCCGTCGTACCTGTTCGGATTCGGTTCGTGGGCGGATGCCGAGACCTCGGCGCCCCGCTCGGGCGATGCGCTGGCCGCCCCGGCGCTCGCGGCCGTCCCCTCGGCCGACCGCGACTGGCTGGCATCCGCTCTCGCGAGCGACGACTCCGCCTGGGCAGCGGAGTTCTCGTTGGCCCGCGACGTGACCGGCCTGGAGTCGGAGCAGAACGTGCTGCGCTACGGCACGGTGCCGGTCACCGTGCGATTCGACGACGCGACCGAGACGGCGCTCGTCCGCGTCGTCGCCGCCGGTGTGCGCGCCGGCGCCCCGGTGACCGTGAGCACGGCCCGCGCGCTGTCGCCCGCCGTGCGCGCGTGGCTCGAGGGCGTGGGAGTGCGCGCGAGCGTCGAGGATGCCGACGAGTGGAAGCGCCGCGCCGCGCGCCTGGCGCGCACCGGTGGGCGGGTGCGCCTGCTCGGCGGCTCGACCGTCGCGATGGCCGACGCCGTGGGCGGCTCGCCCTCGGTCGCGATCTACGCGGGCGAGGTCACCCGCGCCGGGCGCGTCGAGCTGCTGCCGTTCCTGCGCGAGCAGGCCGTGTCGATCACGGCGCACCGCTTCGGAACGCCGCGCCGGTACGTCGTGCCGCCGCTCGTCACGCGCTGAGCGCACGCGGGCCCCGCGGCTGTTGCGGGGCCCGCGTGGGTGCTCATCACGCGGTTCCGGTCGTGGCCACCCGCGCGGCGGCGCGGCGCACCGAGTCCGGAACGGGCGTTCCGGGGTGCGTCTGCGCAGACGTCCTCGGCTCGTCGGCGACCCAGCGCAGGGGGAGGGTACCGGCCCAGACGGCGCGGTCCTCTCCGTCGTCGTCCTCCTCGACGAGCGAGCCCGCGTTGTCCTTCACGCTGGCCTCGACGAGGGGGATGCGCAGCACCATGGTGGCGGCGAGCTCACGGGCCGTCATGGGGCGGACGTCTTCGCTCCGGCCGGGCATGAGGTGCTCCGACAGCACGAGCAGGGCCGCCTCTTTCTCTTCGGGCGGCACGACGGATGCCACCCCATGCACGACCGCGCACCGGTACCGCATCGAGCTGTCGAAGAGCGACCGCGCGTACTTCAGGCCCATGAGGTGGGTCACGGTGATGCAGACGGGGGTACCGGCCGCGATGCGTCGGAAGAAGTCGCTGCCGGTGGATCCGTGCAGCAGGAGGTCGTCGCCGTCTCGGGCGATGCCGATCGGCAGCGCGACCGGGCGGTCGTCGCGTACGAGGGCGATGGTGGCGGCCAGGGCGCCGTCGATCACGTCGTAGAGCGCGGTGCGGTCGGTGACCTGGTAGTGCGGAAGGCGGCGCACCCGCGTGCGCGCGGTGAGGGGAAGATCGGTCATGGTCCGATTTCATTCGCTCGCGTGGTCCATCGCATAGTCCGCTTCTCGCGCTTTCGTCTGGACCAGTGACAGACTGTCGCCGTGATCTCGCTCGGCGTCCTCGATCGATCCTCCGCCGTGCCCCTGCACGAGCAACTCGCGCACGGTCTGCGCGCGGCGGTGCTCGCGGGGCGCGTCGCCGGTGGCGAGGCGGTCCCCTCGACGCGGGCACTGTCAGCCGACCTGGGGGTCGCGCGGGGAACGGTGGTCGCGGCCTACGAGATCCTCGCGGGCGAGGGATACCTGCTCACGCGGCCCGGGGGTGGAACGGTCGTCGCCGACATCGCCGTGCGCGCGCCCGTCGCGGCGGCCGATTCGCCCGACCGCCTCGTCGTGGAACCCGCGGTGCTCGACCTGCGGCCCGGGCGCCCGGGCACGACCGGCCTCGCCGATGCCGCGTGGCGCTCCGCCTGGCGGCGGGCGAGCGCCACCGATCCCGTCGCCGACGTCGCCGACCCCGCGGGCGCCATGGCGCTGAGGGCCGAGATCGCGCGGCACCTCGGGCGTACGCGCGGCGTCGACGTCTCGGTCGGCGACGTGCTGATCACGGCGGGCACCAGCGACGCGATGCTGCTGACGCTGCTCGCGCTCGCGCCGCGCGGTGACCGGCAGCGCCTGCGCGTCGGTATCGAAGACCCGGGCTACCCCCGCGTGCGCATGATCCTGCGCCGTCTGGGGATCGAGGCCGTCCCCGTGCCGGTCCGTCTCGGCTCGGGGCTCGACCTCGACGGGCTCGAGCGGCAGCGCGATCTCGACGCCGTCATCGTGACCCCGAACCACCACTACCCCCTCGGGAGTCGTCTGGATGCCGAGGACCGCGCCCGCCTGCTCGCCTGGGCCGCGCGGGACGACGTGGTCGTCGTCGAAGACGACTACGACAGCGAGTTCCCCCACGGGCGCGCGCCGCTTCCGCCGCTGCACCTGCTCGATCCGGCGCGGGTCGTGCTGATCGGAAGCCTGTCGAAGGTGCTCACCCCGGCCGTGCGGTGCGGGTGGATCGTCGCGACCGGCGCGGTGGGGGAACGCATCCGCGCGGCGCGCGACGACCTCGACTCTCCCGTTTCGCTCGTGCAGCAGCACGCGCTCGCGCTGTACCTGGCGGAGGGAGCCCTCGCCCGCCACACCGCGCGGCGGCGGCGCGAGTACCGCCATCGGCGCCGCCTGCTGCTCGAGGCCTTCGCGGGCGTGCCCGGCGTCGAGCTGGCCGCCACCGACGGCGGACTGCACGCCGTGGCGCTGCTGACGGGCGGCGGAGAAGGCGCCGAGAACGCCGTCGTCTCGGAGCTGCTCGCGCACGGCATCCGCGTCGCGCCGCTCGCGGGCTACGCGGTGGGTGGTGACTCCGCTGGGTCCGCCGATTCAGCGGCGAGCGATCCCGGCGTCGTCTCCGCGCGCTCCGAGGCCCCGGCGGGGATCGTCTTCGGATACGCCGAGCCCACGACGGTCGCGCTCGTCGAGGCGGTCGGCGTGATGCTCACCGTTCTGCGGACGCACGCGCGCCGGGGCCGCGCGCCGACCCCGACGCCCGGCCCCAGCCGAGCTGAGGGCTCCGCACGTTAGGGCGCTCACCACGGCGCGTCGTCGACAGGAGGGGCAAGCCGTCGCCGAGCGCACCCCGTTTTCCTCACCCCTCCAGGATCTCGAGCGCCGCCATCGCCGCGTTCTGCCCGCCGATCCCGCTGACGGCGCCGCCGCGCTGCGCACTCGAGCCGCAGAGCAGCACGCGCGAGTGCGGGGTCGACACGCCCCACCGCGCCGCCGGCGTCGTGGCCGGCGCCGCGAGCCAGGGCCACGACAGTCCGCCGTGGAAGATGTCGCCGCCCACCATATTCAGCGACCGCTCGAGGTCGCTTGTCGTGCGTGCCTCGATGCAGAGCCGCCCGTCGGGCGCCCGATGGATGCAGTCGCGCAGCGGCTCGGCCAGCACCGAATCGAGCGACTGCTGCGCCGCAGCCAACAGGCGCGCTCCCGCGGCGACGGGATCGGTGTCGTCGATCAGGCGGTGCGGCACCTGCAGGCCGAACATCGTCAGGGTCTGCGCCCCGCTCGCCCGCAGGTCGTCGCCGAGGATCGACGGGTCGGTCAGCGAGTGGCAGTAGATCTCGACGGGAAGAGGCTCGGGGATGAGCCCCCCGGATGCCGCGACGTACGCGGCATCCAACTGGGTCATCGACTCGTTCACGTGGAAGGTGCCCGAGAAGGCGGCCTCGGGGGTGACCGAGGAGTCGCGCAGCCGCGGCAACCGCGACAGGAGCATGTTGACCTTGACCTGCGCGCCCTCGGGCGCCTCGGCTGCGCTCGCCGGGGATCCCCCCGCGGTGAGCAGGCCGTCGAGCACGGCGCGACCGACTCCGCTCAGCACGAGCGTGCCGTGGTACACCTCGGAGCGGTCGGTCATCGTGTGCACGTCGCCGTCGGGCGAGATCGAGATCACGTCGGTGCCCGTGACGATCTCGGCGCCGGCCTCGCGCGCCGCGCGTTCGAGCTCGGCGGCGACGGCGCCCATGCCGCCCACCGGCACGTCCCAGTGCCCGGTCTCGCCGCCGATGACGTGGTACAGGAAGCAGCGGTTCTGCGCCAGCGAGGGGTCGTCCGACGAGGCGAAGGTTCCGATGAGGCCGTCGGTGAGGGCGATGCCGCGGGCGAGATCGCTGTCGAGCGAACCGCGCAGCAGGTCGCCGAGCGGACGCTCGGTCAGCGCCGTCCACAGCTCATCGTCGCCCACGCTCTCGCGCACCTCGTCGGCCGTCGGCAGGGGACCGGTCATGGTGGGGAAGACCGCGCGCCCCAGCGGGGCCAGGCGTTCGCCGAACGCGGCGAACCGCTCGGCCTCCCTGGTCTCGCCCAGGGTACGCACGAACGAGGCGGCGGTCGCCGCGGCATCCTGGGTGTCGACGAGGATGCCACGGGTCGGGTCGTGCGGGTCGGGTGTGTACGACGAGTAGCGACGCCGACGCAGGTCGATGCGCAGCCCCAGATCGTCGATGATCTTCTGCGGCAGCAGGCTCACGAGGTACGAGTAGCGCGAGAGGCGGGCATCGACCCCGGCCCACGGGCGCTCCGACACGGCGGCACCGCCCACGGCATCCGATCGTTCGATCACCACCACGCGGCGCCCGGCGCGGGCGAGATAGGCCGCGGCGACGAGGGCGTTGTGCCCTCCTCCCACGATGACGACGTCGTACCGGCGAGTATCCGAAGCGGTCATGCATCCACGCTAACGACGGCGACGACTTCTGCGGAGGGGGTGGCGCAGTAGCGTGGATGCCATGACTCTCGCTGCGGAACTGCTCGACATCGCCACGCGGATCGTTCGGGAGGCGGGCGAACTCGCGCACCGTCGCCGCATCGAGGGGGTGACGGTGGCCGCCACCAAGTCGGCCGCCGCCGACATCGTCACCGCCGCCGATCGCGAGGTCGAAGCCTTCATCCGCGCGGAACTCGCGCGGGTGCGTCCCGACGACGGCTTCTTCGGCGAGGAGTCCGGCGCCGACGTGGGGACGAGCGGCATCACCTGGGTGGTCGATCCGATCGACGGCACCGTCAACTACGCCTACGGCATTCCCGCCTGGGCCGTGAGCATCGCCGCGGTCGAGGGCACCGCCGACACCGCGACGTGGACGGCGATCGCCGGCGTCGTCTTCAACCCGGTGACGGGTGAGCTTTTCCGCGCCTCGCGCGGCGGGGGAGCCTGGCTCGGCGATCAGCGTCTCTCGGTCTCGGCCCACGTGGGAGAGGCGGGCGGTCTGGTGGCCACGGGCTTCGGGTACAACCCCGCGACACACGGTCCGGCGCTGGCGCAGCTGTCGCGCGTCATGCCCATCGCGCGCGATGTGCGCCGTATCGGCGCGGCCTCGCTCGACCTGGCCTCGGTCGCCGCGGGCCGCATGGACGCCTACTACGAGCGCGGGACGCAGCCCTGGGATCACGCGGCGGGAGCCCTCCTCGTCGAGGAAGCAGGCGGGGTCGTGGGTGGCGCGCCGGGTGGTCGTCCGGGGAACGGAATGGTCATCGCCGCGGGCGCGGCGTTCTACGCGCGCCTCGAGCCGCTGCTCGATATCGAGGGGTGACGCCCGGGGCGCTCATGGCTTTCCCAGACCGCCCGAGGTAGTGTGGTTACCTGTTCGTTATTTTCCGCGACCCGAACCCGCGGAAACGGCCAAGCCCCACAGCCCGAAGCCGTCGCGCTTGCGACACGACACGAGAGCCATCGCGCGTTGCCGTCAGAAGCCTTTTCGACTGAGCCTGCCCATACTCGGCGGTCTCGTCGCCCCCTCGCTGTTCCCGCCTCCGAAGCCGCTCCCCGGCTGACCCGCGCCGAGATGCGCCGCCTCACGGTGGGTGACACCGCGCAGAGCGACGACTCGCGCAGCGAGGTCGCCGCGACGGCGATCGACGACGCGGCCCCCACCGTGCAGATGTCGTCGGAGCCCGCCCCGGTCGACGCCGAGGTCGCCGCGCAGTCCGAGATGCTCGAGACCGTCGCCGCCGCCGTCATCGAGACGGTCATCGCCGCGACGATCGAGCCCACGCTCCCCGAGGTCTCGGCGTCCGACGCCGACGCCGACGCCCTCGAGGTCACCGTCGTCGACGAGCGCCGCACCGCCGACGCCGATGTCGCCGTCATCCTGCAGAGCGCCGACACCGACGTCGCCACCACCCCGGTGGCACTGCCCACCTCTCCCATCACCCTGCCCGTGACGCGCCGCGCGCGTCGTCGTCCGCAGGCCGCGGTCATCATCGACAGCACCCAGGCCGATGACGCATCGCCCGCCGTCGAGATCCCGGATGCCGCGTCGCCCGAGGGTCACGGAGTGCCGACGGCCACCGATGACGACTCCGCCGACGAGTTCGCCTCGGCCGCCCGTCTCTTCGCGTTCACCGGTGAGACCGCCGTTCAGCGGCCCGCGCCCGTCGCCACGGCATCCGAGCCCGTCGTCGAGGGGCTGCCCGCCGCGGCCGCCGCTCCCCGCACGCGTCGGAACGTGCGCCGCATCGCGACCGCATCGTTCTCGGTGGGCGTCATGGGCGTCGTCGGCCTGCTGACCGTGGGCATGACCATGCCGGTCAGCGCGCTCGCCTCGGCGAACGGCACCGACAGTGTCACCGCCCCCGCGACCGCCACGACGCGCCTCGCGCTCGGTGGCGACGTGCAGGGCGGCGACGCCACGGACGCGATCCAGGCGTACGTCGCTCCCGCGCAGGCGCAGGCCGCCGTGGTCGACCGTGCCGATGGATACAGCGCGACGACGTACGCCAAGATGGCGGCCGACTCGGGCATCACGAACCCCTCGAACTTCTACGTCAACGACCCGACGGCGCCCATCCAGTGGCCCTTCGCCGTCGGTGTGCCGATCACGTACGGCTTCGGTATGCGTGACGGGACCATGCACGAGGGCGCCGACTTCGTTCCCGGTGAGGGCTCGCCCGTGCAGGCGATCGCCGACGGCACCGTGCGCATCGCGACCGAGCAGGGCGGCGCCTTCGGCGTCACCGTGCTCATCGATCACGAGATCGACGGACAACTGGTCTCGAGCCGCTACGGACACATGCAGTACGGCTCGCTCCAGGTCACGCAGGGTCAGCACGTGAAGGTCGGCCAGTTCCTCGGCCGCACCGGCAACACGGGTCGCTCATTCGGTGCGCACACCCACGTCGAGATCCTGCAGAACGGCACCACGCCGATCGACCCGATCGTCTGGCTGCGTCAGCACGCCGGAGGGTGATCATCGATTCGTGTGAGAGTGTCGCGGTCTGATATTCTCTTCTAGCTGCCCGGAGTGATCCGGGTACGCCCCGATAGCTCAGTGGCAGAGCACTTCCATGGTAAGGAAGGGGTCGTCAGTTCAATCCTGACTCGGGGCTCAAGGCATTCTCATTGTCATCGGAATGCTGTGCGGCGGGGTAGCTCAGTTGGTGAGAGCGCACGACTCATAATCGTGAGGTCGCGGGTTCAAGCCCCGCTCCCGCTACTTCTGGGACAGGATTCGAGTCTTACTCGAACAGTTGCTCGAGGCCAACGTGGGACCCCCGTGCGGACGGAGGAGCGGTTGCTTGGATCAATCACTGTTCTCCGGGATGCGCTTTCCTCGCCCGTCGTGGAACTATTGGTTCGTCCCAAGCTCGGCCTGGAAGCGATCGTTCTCGGCAACCATCTACTCCGATGAGACTCTGCATGGCGGGAGGTCCACGGTGCCGGCGGACCCGCAAGTCAGTCGCATCCCCCATGTTCGGTCGCCCCGGCAGTTCACCATCTTGAACTCCGACCAGTCGTAGCTTCCGAACTTGCCGGGCCATGCCCAGAAGATAACTACGGAGTCTTCGAACTTCACCTCAATGCCGGTCTCGGAAAACCAGTCCCATGTTGCGGCACCCGAGTAGACCTCACCTGTGTCGTCCCAACAAATTCCGGAATCGGTCCTTACCCACTGCCCTTCTGGCACGTTCGTCAGTTCGGCACTACCCCCGGGCGAGATCATCAACGACATTCTCGGTTCGGTCTCGCTGGCATCGATATCGATCCGGTCGCCGTCCCAGGCCGCCGGAGGCTGTGGTCTGGATTCGGTTTCGCGCCCACCGCAAGCCGCGAGTCCAATGGTCAGGAGGAGGGTGGCAGAGGCTATCGCGGCTAGGCGTCGGAGCATTGCATCATCTCTGTTGGTAGGCCAGTGGGGAAACTCTAAGGCGTCGAGTTGGGGGCTCCGGAGATGAGTTCATCCGCGTGGGGACTGCCGCACGAGACGACCTCGCTGACCCCGCGTCCTGCTGGTTTCGGCGGACGCTAGCGGCGCAGGATGAGCAACCCAAGGATCACTCCGCCGAGAACGATTGATCTCGCGCTACGCGTGTTGAATCAGCTTTGCGTCCGATGACTATCACAGCGGTTGTAACGACGGTGCCGAGGAGTCCGACGAGTGCCGCGGGGACAGTCAGTCCAGTGGAGGTCACAAGGTCGCTGTTGGATCCACTTGTCGCGCCAACGAGATAGGCGGCAACTGTGACGCTCACCCATATTGCTGTCACCGTGAACGTCAGCAGACGAGAGGGAGCAGTGGATAAGCTCCCGAGACCGTTTATGCACCTCGCAGCGCCCACGCAAAGGCCCACGGCCAAAAGCGCGAGAGCGGAGGCCAATGCGATCGCATAGCCTTCCTCTCCTTCGTCTGTGTACCCCACCGTGGATGCGAAGAAGAGAACCGCAGTCAGGGCGCAGAACACGGCGATCGAGATGCAGATCAAGGCTGAGCACACGGCGCGCCAATGAAGAGCCCGCCGCTCTCGAGCAGGCAGCGCGCTGGGCGATTTAGACCTGATTCCGGTGACCCCCATGCCGCGAGCCTAGTCAGGCCTGCCCGTCGACTCCGTACGTGGTGCCACGAAGTCGACTGATCTCCGACGGCGCTAGCCGTTTGCGCATCCGATGAGCGTGGACGTCAACGAGCTTCGCGCAAACAGCGCTCGGCATGCTGCGAAACTGATCGGTTTCGGCTCGAGCGAAACTGCGGGGAGAAGCTCCCCTGAACACGCGTGTCGAGTCGACTTGATACCCCGTGTCGAAAACGAGTGGTGGGTCGAACGACGGGGAGCCACATTTCGGGCCACAGGTCGATGCTCGTAACGCCGAGGGTCAGTCACCTCACTTGTGGCTACCGCCGCGCGGCCGCAACTGGACTTCCTCCTTGATGAGGCGTTGCCGGACGTTGCTGTAGCTGGTGTCGAGACGGGTTGCGATGGCGGCGATTGGACGGCCGTGCTCGTACATCTTCTTCGCGAGTTCAACCTGGTCGATTGTGAGCGGCCGGCGGCGCAGCGCTACCCCCTCGTCTCGGAGCAAGCGGAGCATCCCCGTCTTGGAGAGGCCGTAGGTCTCACAGAGACTCGGCGTCGTCGCGCCCGTTTCGTACTCGGTGGCAATCTGCTTGACCAGGGCTGGGTCGATGCGCCGTCGAAGCGATCGGCTGACCGGCTCTCGGGGCGTAGCGGAGGCGGCCCAATTCGGCTCCAGGTCAGCCAATTTCTGCAGTTCCACCAGGGGTGGCGGCAGGAGTGCCGATTTCTTCGAGTAGTGGTGTACTGGCTCTGCGTCAGCCCCCGGAATCGTATGATCCTCGGGGGCTTTGTCGTGTTCGAGGGTACGGTCAACCCCGCGCAGACCCCGCATACTCACAAACGCTCTTGACCTCCATGCCGACGCGGAGGTCATTCTCGGCGACGTTCTCGACCTTCACGCCGGCGCGAGGTGATTCTCGATGCCGGGGTCGAGGCGTTTCGGAGGATTATTCCCCGCCGCCAGTAAGGGGGGCGGTTGTGTGCCTGACGGCGGGGACATTCCAGACGCTACACGTCTTTGTCCCCCAAATGGGGGACAAGGCTTTCTTTTCTGAGAGAACGCAGCGATGAGCCGGTGGCAGTAACCGCCGCGCGCGACAGCGCGAATCCCCGGTCTCGCACGGTCGGTCGAGGTGCAGGGCGAGGAACGCGCGAGCGTCAGGACGTCTTCTCGTCGCCGTCCTGACGACCCCGTGCCTCCGGCGCCCGCACTTCGGGGGAGCCCCTGTCGATGAGAGACGGGCGGGCATCGTCCGTCACTCCACCCGGAGCACTGCGGCCCTCCGTCGCGTCCTCGATCACTCGTCGAGCGACATCCGACAGCTTCTGCTGAGTGCTTCGAGCGCGTTCACGCAGCTGGTGGAAGGCGGCATCCATATCGATGTGATGAACGTGCGACAGGATCCCCTTCGCTTGTTCGATGACGATCCGACTGTCCAGCGCACGTTGCAGCTGCCGACGCGCGAGGTCGGCTTCGCGAAACGCCCTCTCGTGCAGAATGCCGATGGTGGCGATGTCCGCCAGTCCGCGAGCCGCCAACGCGTCATCGGCGCTCAACGCTGCGGCGTGATCGCCGAAGAGGTTCAGGGAGCCGATGACCTCGTCACGGAGCCTCAACGGGATCGCGTGCATCCATCGATACCCGAGTTCGCCGGCTGCGCGAGCGAACCGCGGCCACCGCTCCTGGATGCCGGCGATGTCGACGACGGTGACCGGCTCTCCCGAGTGGTACGCGTCTACGCACGGCCCCTGGTCTTCACTCAACTGCAGAAGGCTGATGAGCTGACTTCGCTCGCTGGTCGACGCCACTACCTCGAGGTTTCCGTCGGCATCCGGGATCAGGATGCCGACTCCCGCCACGTTCAGGGTCTGGGCGCACCGGGTGACCAGTCGGTGCAGAAGGTCGACGACGTCGTAGCCGCTGACCATCGTGTCGGCGAGTTCGACGAACGTATCGACCAGTTCTCTCTCTCGCGTCGTCTTCGTCATACCGGAAATGTACTTTCCTTTGCTCCGCAGTCAGACCGAAAAATCGATGTCACGTCGGATGATGGCCTCCGCGACGTCGGGAATCGACGTGCCCGTGGAAAAAGCGTGGGCGCGTATCACGACAAGCGCATCGGTCGAGGGCACCCGCAACTGTGCCATCACCATCCCCGTCGCTTGATGAATGAATCGCCCTGGCAGACCCTGCGGGCTGGGAGGAAAATTCAGTTCGGTGAGAATCCGATCGACGACGCGAACGGCAGCGACACCCGCCATCGCCCAGGCATTCTCGACCTGCCGCGTATTCAAGGCGTGCGCGGTCGTCGCATAGAGATCGACAACCCCCACATCTATTGCTCCCACCGTCATCGGGAACGCGTACACGGCTCGAATCCGGTGAGCATGAGCCGCGGTCAGAAGAGCGGACCACGCAGCGGGGTGAGCGTGCTCCACGTCAGGGAGGAGCGTCGGAACTCGCGCCGTCTTCGCCTGCCAGCCGGGCCCGAATCCCAGATCGAGCTGTGTCTGCTCGAGTTCGGTGGCGACATCGTCGCTCGCGCAGACAATGCCCAACTCGAACGGATCGCTCAGCGTCGAGATGGCCACGTGCTGGACGGGAAGAGTCGACACGAACCACATGCACAGGGACGCAGACGAGGGTGCAGACGTCGACATGATGCTCCTGACCTGGGCAAACGGCAGGACCTAGGTCTCGGGAACGCCTCGATCTCACTGTACGGCCTCCCGCCCACTCCTTTGCGTCGACTTTCTGCGAGCGGTTCGACGCGGCCCTTGATCTTTCGGAGCCGGTCGCCGTATTGTGTGCGCAGTTGTCCCCAGTCCCCGGCCGACTTTCTTTTTCGCGCGGATCGGGGCACGTCGTGGGGCATTTGTTTTATGGTTCGGCTCGCGAGCCGATATTCCTCTCAGATCTTCCGCTTGCGTATCTGCAAGTCGTCGCGGTCGCGAAACTCCGTCGACGCGAGAAATTTCTGGCCTCGTGGTGTCACCCCCGCGATACCGCGGGGGACCATTCCTCTCTCTGGTTTCACCCCTCGATACCGTTGATGTTCGTCATCGGCGCGGCGCGGGAGATCCGCCTCGATCCGGCGATACTGGACCGACTGATGGCGGACGCCGCCTCGCCGACCGGTCTCACCCTCGACCGCGTGAATCCGATCGCGACACCGACGGCCGCCCCGTTCGTCACGGCGTCATCGGGATCGCGTTGAGGTGCTCGATCAGCCGGCTGGGCGGTGCCGCCGTTGCAGGGTGGCGCGTCGAGGAGCCCGGCCATTACGTGCTCGTCATGGATGAGCGCGTTCTCGGACACGTCGTCGATACGCCCGATGGCGATTTCATCTCCTTCGACGCGACGGCGACACCGATCGGACGACACCACACGCTCGCCGGCGCCCAGGCGCGCACGGTCGAGGCGAGCGGTGCACGTCGCAGCTCCCCGGCGACGTTCTCGCGCAACCTCCTCGCCGTCGGGGGTTCGTCTCTGCTGGTGCTTCTCGCTCTCACCGGCATGGTCTTCCTGCGATGACGTCCTGTGCTCAGTGAATCTGCCCGGAGGGCAGCGCGCTCGCGCGAGCCGCGCCGTTTCGCGATAGCGCAACCCCGGTCTCGAACGCCGACGACGGGCCTAGGTTTCGGGGTATGTCCCACACCATCGAACGGCTGCACATCAGCGTTGAGGGTGTCACGCATGCGCTTGCGCCCCTCGAGACGGTCGGCAATCTGAAACGGGATATCACCGAAGTCGTTCGAGCCGGGGGAGGGTTCGTCGACGTGTCCGTCGACGGAGGCCAGCGGCTCAGCATCTTCTTCAGCTCCACGACCCCGGTGACGATCTCGGCGAAGACGGTGCGGGTGGATGCCGACATCATCGACGCGACCCGTCCGACTGCGCATGTGGGCGACATCGATCCGTACGCCAGCGGCTACGTGGACCTCATCTAACGCAGCAGGCCGACCCTGTCGACGCACTTCGACCCCGGTATCCGCCGGCGGGAGACGTTCCGGCAAGACGGCGCGCCGCGTGCGGGCCGGGTCGGGATCCGCCCTGTGGTCCGTTTGCACCTCTCGCAACGTCATGTGATCTGCTCGAAGCCTGTCCATCGCAGCTCACTCCGAGAGGTCCCCCATGCGCCCGTTCCCCGTCCCGCCCCGTCAGGTCCTGATCGGCGACGCCGCGGCGTTCGTCGGCATCACTCCCCGGGCGATCCGGCACTACCACCAGGTCGATCTGCTGCCGGAGCGCGAGCGGGGCGCCGACGGTCGCCGCCGATACGGGTACGAAGACGTCATCCGGCTGCTCTGGATCCGGCGGATGACCGACGCCGGAATCGCCCTCCACGACATCCGCGACGCGTTCGCCGACGCGGCGCCGGGCGAGGACGGCGGTGACGAGGCGGTCGAGAGCGTCCTCGCACGCCTGGACGGGGCCCTTGCCGCGCAAGAAGCCGAGTTGCGGCGGAAGAGGGCTGCGGTGCAGCGGATGCGCACGCGCGGCAGCCGGCGTGGGCTGCTCGACGACATCGTCTCGCGCCGCCTCGAGGGCGCTCCCGAGGGCTCGCTCCGCCAAGACGACCTCGACGTGCTGCTGGTCACCGAGCGGATCTTCGGTCCGCTCGGCGCCGCCGTTCAGGCGGGCCGTTTCGTCGCCCTGGCCTTGCACCCCGATCTGCGCGCCGAGTCCGACCGCGTCTCTGCCGCCGAGGAGGCGCTCGACGACCTGGTCGCCGTCGATGACCCCCGGGTGGCGCAGATCGCCGCCGAGCGGCACGCTTTCGAGACCGCGCTGATGCGCGTCATCGAAGAGTCCGGCCAGTTCGAGGAAGACGATGCCCTCTTCGAGGCCTGGGACGAGTCGCACCCGCCCGAGGGTGTCGACACGGTGCCCGACCCTCACCCCGCGAGGCAGGCGCGCGCGCAGAGCGCGGCCGACATCATCTGGGCGATGCCCTACGACTTCTCTCCGGCACGCCTCCGCTGCATGGAACTGGCGGCGCGCCTCGGGTCGTCGGAGGTGCCGGTTCCTTGACGCGAACGGTCACTCGTCCGCGGCGCTGTACTTCGTTGCGCGGGCGCGCCGTTGCCGGCCCTTCTCTGCCCACACGGCTGCGCCCTGTATCTCGGTCGTGAGCGCGTCGCACATCGTCGAGGTCCGCTCATCGCGGCAGAAACCGGCCACCTCGCCGCACACCTTCGCCAGGGTTTCGACGTCGTCACCCGCGGCGGCTCTCAGCTCGTCGATGACCGATCGGGGTTCGCGAGTGAGCAGATTTCGAGTGATCATCTCGACGAGCTGACGTTCCAACGGCGTCGACGAGGGCGGGGAAGGGTCGATCATCTGCGTACTCCTCTTCGGCCCGGGCCGGTCGTGAACTCACGTCCGCCGCGAATGATCTGCATGCGGGTCCCGGAGAGGCAGTGGCGTGTGCGCCCCTGGGCTGACGGGATGCCCGTGTGGGCGCGGCCATGCGCCAGACTGCGTTTCGTGGCCTGTGTATCGAGAGTGCCCTTCGACGTGCGTTCCACCTGAAGAGCGTGGTCGCCCGCTATGACGGCGTGAGGCGCCCGGTCAGGGAGGCGCACAGGTGCTTCGTCCGTTCGGCGAACGCAACCGCCCCTCGCACGTGCGTCCGGCGAGCGCGAGGTCGACGCCCCGATAAAGTGAGCCGCGTGAGCGCGACGGGCGACGGCGAGGGTGCGACGGGCGAGTTCGTCCAGTCGCTGGCCCGCGGCCTGGAGGTGATCCGCACCTTCGACGCCGAGCACCCGGCCCTGACGCTCAGCGAGGTGGCGCGTCGGGCGGACCTCACCCGTGCGGCGGCCCGACGTTTCCTGCAGACGCTCGAGACCCTCGGGTACGTCCGCGCCGACGGTCGCGTCTTCTCGCTCACCCCGCGCGTGCTGGAGCTGGGTTTCAGCTACCTCTCGGCCCTGTCGCTGCCCGCTCTCGCCCAGCCGCACCTGGAACACCTGTCTCGCGAGGTCGGAGAGAGCGTCTCGGCCGCCGTGCTCGACGGCGCCGAGATCGTCTACGTCGCCCGCGTCCCCACCCGGCGGATCATGAGCGTCGGTATCACGATCGGGACGCGGTTTCCCGCGTACGCCACCAGCATGGGGCGCGTGCTGCTGGCGGCGATCCCCGCCGAGCGTGCGCGCGAGGTCGTCGCGGCGTCGCATCCCGAACGCCTCACCCCGCGCACCCGCACCGAGGTCGACGCGATCGTCGCCGAACTCGACACGGTTCGCACCCAGGGGTGGGCGCTCGTCGACGGAGAGCTCGAGGAGGGCTTGCGGTCGCTGGCCGCTCCGCTGCACGACCGCTCGGGAGCCGTGGTGGCGGCGGTGAACATCTCGGCGAGCGCCCGCGGCGACGCCGACGCATGGCGCGATGCCTGCCTGCCAGCCCTGCGCGCCGCCGCCGCCGAGATCGACGCGGACATCCGACTCGTCTGACCGGGCGCCGCTGTCCCGCGGCGCGACCGAGCGCGGGTCCGGATGCCATGGATTCGTGCGAGGTGCCGTGCTCGATCGACCCTTGTCGCCCGCGCGCGGCGGGAGTACAGTGTTCGCAAGACGTACGAGTGTGCGCCAGGCGAACAACGGGAGGTTCTCCGCATGATCGACAAAACCGTTCCCGACCTCGCGACCGCCGTCGCCGGCATCTCCGACGGTGCGACCGTGATGATCGGCGGTTTCGGTCGCGCAGGTCAACCCGTCGAACTGATCGACGCGCTCATCGCGCACGGCGCGAGCGACCTCACCGTCGTCAACAACAACGCCGGCAACGGCGACACGGGCCTGGCCGCGTTGCTCGCCGCGGGGCAGGTGCGCAAGATGATCTGCTCGTTCCCCCGCCAGAGCGATTCGTGGGTGTTCGACCGGCTCTACCGTGAGGGGAAGGTCGAGCTGGAGCTCGTGCCGCAGGGCAATCTCGCCGAGCGCATCCGCGCCGCGGGCGCCGGCATCGGCGGGTTCTTCACCCCCACCGGCTTCGGCACGCAGCTGGCTGAGGGCAAAGAGACGCGGCGCATCGGCGACCGCGACTACGTGCTCGAGTACCCCATCCACGCGGATGCCGCGCTGATCAGCGCCCGCGCCGCGGACCGGTGGGGCAACCTCGTCTACCGCGAGACGGCGCGCAACTTCGGACCGATCATGGCGGCGGCCGCCACCACGACCATCGTGCAGGTCGACGAGATCATCGAACTCGGCACCCTCGACCCCGAGACCGTCGTCACCCCGGGCCTCTACGTCGACCGCGTGGTCTCCGTGGGTGAGCGTCGGTGGCTCCGCGAGGGAGCTTTCGTCGGCGGCGTCGACATCGAGGGTCGGGCTCTGGCCGAAGAAGGGGCAGCACAGTGACCACCCGCATCTCCCGCACGGATCTCGCCGCGCGCGTGGCATCCGACATCCCCGAAGGCGCCGTGGTGAACCTCGGCATCGGGGCGCCCACCCTCGTGGCCGACTACCTGCCCGCGGGTCTCGAGATCGTGCTGCACACCGAGAACGGCATGCTCGGAATGGGCCCCGCGCCCGAGCGTGGACGCGTCGACCCCGACCTCATCAACGCGGGCAAGCAGCCCGTGACCGCCCTCGCGGGGGCGGCGTACTTCCACCACGCCGACTCGTTCGCGATGATGCGCGGCGGCCACCTCGACGTCTGCGTGCTCGGTGCCTTCCAGGTGTCGGCGGGGGGAGACCTCGCCAACTGGTCGACGGGTGAGCCCGGGGCGATCCCCGCGGTCGGCGGGGCGATGGATCTCGCCATCGGCGCGAAGGACGTCTTCGTGATGACCGACCTGCTCACCAAGTCCGGCGATCCCAAGCTCGTCGCCGCGTGCACCTATCCGCTCACCGGCGTGGGCTGCGTCTCGCGCGTCTACACCGACCACGGCGTCTTCGACGTCACCGCCGAGGGCTTCCGCGTACGGGAGCTCTTCGGCGACAACACGCACGCCGAGATCGAGACCCTGCTCGGTCTCACCCTCATCGAACAGGACGCCTGACATGCCCGCTTCGTTCGTCTACGACGCCGTGCGCACCCCCTTCGCGCGCCACGGCAAGGCCTTCGCCGACGTGCGCCCCGACGATCTCGCGGCGACCGTCATGGCATCCGTCGTCGAGCGCACGGGAATCGACCCGGCCCGCATCGAGGACATCGTCTTCGGCGACGCCAATCAGGCCGGCGAAGACAACCGCAACGTGGCGCGCTTCGGTGCGCTGCTCGCGGGCTTCCCCTCGTCGGTGCCCGGCACGACCATCAACCGCCTGTGCGGTTCGTCTCTGGATGCCGTGATCCAGGGCTCGCGCGCGATCGAGGCCGGCGATGCCGAGGTGATCCTCGCGGGCGGCGTCGAGTCGATGACCCGCGCGCCCTTCGTGGTCGAGAAGAGCCCGCGGCCCTTCCCCGCCGCGAATCAGACGATGTGGAACACCTCGATCGGCTGGCGCATGACCAACCCGCGCCTGCGCACGGACTGGACGATCTCGAACGGCGAGAGCGCCGAGAAGCTCGCCGAGATCTACGACATCTCGCGCCAGCAGCAGGACGCCTTCGCCGCCCGCAGCCACCGTCTCGCGGCGGCCGCCTGGGCCGAGGGGCGCTTCGACGACGAGATCGTGCAGGTCGAGGGTCACGCGCTCGCCCGCGACGAGGGCATCCGCGACGACTCCACCGCCGACGTGCTCGCCGGGCTCCGCCCGGCGTTCCAGAAGGACGGCACGGTGACGGCGGGCAACTCCTCGCCCATCAACGACGGCGCTTCGGCCGTGCTGTTGGGCGCGGAAGGGGCACTGGATGCCGAGCCCCTGGCGCGCATCGCGGGCCGCGCCGCGTTCGGCAACGATCCCGACGTCTTCGGCATCGCGCCCGTCGAAGCGGCCAACCGCGCGGTCGCCCGCGCGGGCCGCACGTGGGCCGACGTGACCTTCGTCGAGCTGAACGAGGCATTCGCGTCGCAGTCGCTCGCGTGCGCGAAGCTCTGGACCGAGCTCGACCCGGAGCTGCTCAACGAGACCGGCGGCGCGATCGCCATCGGGCACCCGCTCGGCGCTTCGGGCGGACGCCTCATCGCCCGCGCCGCCCACGAGCTGAAGCGCCGCGGCGGCGGTGTCGCGGTGACGGCGATCTGCATCGGCGTGGGTCAGGGCCTCGCGGTGGTACTGGAGCGGTAGGGCCGCGCGCCTCGCTCGGGGTCGAGGGCGGTTCAGCCCGTCATGACTCGTCGGCCCAGCGGTCCCGCGGGCGATCGTCGTCACCGCACGGGGAACCGGGCTCGGACCACTCCAACTGAAAACCGCACTCCCGGCATTCATCGGCCCCGCCGCCCTCTTCGAGCAGCGGATGCATCGTCACGCCGCACGAGGGGCAGATCGGCTGCGCGCCGTCGTCGTAGGGGTCTCTGTAGGTCATGACCGTTCCGCTCGTCACCGTGGGTCGCGGGCATCGCCCGGCGTCGAGGATCACAACCCCGTCGCCCTTCGGCTTGTTCCTCGTCCACCGGGGTGTCGGTGGTCGCCGCTACGGTCGTCACATGGACGACCTCCCCGCCGCGCGACTCGGCCTCGGTCTCGCCGCCGTCGGCCGCCCGGCCTACATCACCACCGGGCGCGACGACGACCTGGGCGACCCGGCCGACCGCTCCGTCGAGGCCCTGCAGCAGCGCGCGCACGCGCTGCTCGACGAGGCGTGGTCCCTCGGCATCCGCGTCGTCGATGCGGCGCGGTCGTACGGCTACGCCGAGCGGTTCCTCGGCGCGTGGCTCGCGCGGCATCCCGAGCGGCGTGCCGAGCTCACCGTCGGATCGAAGTGGGGATACGCCTACGTCGGCGGGTGGCGAATGGATGCCGCCGTGCACGAGCGCAAAGAGCACTCGGTCGCGATGTTCGACCGGCAGTGGCCCGAGACCCTCGAGGCACTGGGATCGGCCCCCGATCTGTACCTCGTCCACTCCGTGACGCCCGAGAGCCCGGCGCTGAGCGACGCCGTCCTGCTCGGCCGACTGCGCGGGCTGGCGGGCAGCGGCGTGCGCGTGGGGCTGTCGACGAGCGGTCCGCATCAGTCACGCGTCGTCGATGCGGCCAGGGATCTGCCCGATTCGCCGTTCTCGGCCGTGCAGGCCACGTGGAACCTGTTCGAGCAGTCGGCGGCTCCCGGCCTCGCGCGCGCCCACGATGCGGGATGGACCGTGGTGGTGAAGGAGGCCCTGGCCAACGGCGAGCTCGCGACGACTCCCGCCGACCCCGACCGCGTGGTGGCGGCATCCGGAGTCTCTCCCGATGCCTTCGCGCTCGGCGTGGCACGGGCACAGCCGTGGGCCGACATCGTGCTGAGCGGGGCGAGCACGCCGGAGCAGCTCCGCCGCGGCGTCGCCGCGCGCCCGGTCGTTATCGACGAGGCCACGCGCCGAAGATGGGCGGTCGAGCCCGACGAGTACTGGCGACGCCGGTCGGAGCGCCCCTGGCGCTGATCACGGCGTGCTCCGGTCGCTGCCCGGGGCGTCGGACGGCGAGGGCGCGGCGCGGGTCGTGCGCGGCGGAGGGCCGGGCTCAGTCGGCGTCGACGATCATGTTGGTGATGCGGGCCGTGGCGACGAGCCGATCGTCGTCGTCGGTAACGCGGATGTCGTACGTCGCGACCCGACGACCCCGGTGCGCGGGCGTGGCGACCGCGTGGAGGGAACCGGACCGCACCCCGCGGTGATGCGTGATGTTCAGGTCGACGCCGACGCACACCTTGCCCAGGGTGCTCGCGTGGATCATCGCGGCCCACGAGCCGACGGCCTCGGCCAGGGCGGCGGTGGCGCCCCCGTGCAGACGCCCGAGTGATTGGGTGTTGCCGCGGACGGGCATGTCGGCCGCCACCCGTTCCGCCGACTGCGCGGTGATCGTGATGCCGAGGCGCTCGTCGAGCGCGCCGGGGACGATGGTCCAGGGGGTCATCGTTGTCTCCTTCCGCGTCGCCCTTGCTCGGGTCGCGCACCTCTGACACTATTACTGAACGCTCGGTTGGTAATAGTGCTGATCGAGTCTTCCCGCCCCTGCCCCACAGAACGATGGAGTTCTCATGGCCTCGCAGACCGCCGCAACCGTCCCCGCCACCGGGTTGAAACGCGAGGAACGGCGCGTCCTCGCCGGCACCCTCGTGGGCACCTCGATCGAGTGGTACGACTTCTTCATCTACGCCCAGGCGGCGGGCCTCGTGCTCGCGCCCCTGTTCCTGGCGCCCCTCGCGCAGTCCGATCCCGGACTCGCGCAGGTGCTGTCGTGGGCGACGATCGGCATCTCGTTCCTCTTCCGCCCCCTCGGCGCCGTCGTCGCGGGCTACCTCGGCGACCGCCTGGGGCGCAAGAAGATGCTCGTGCTGACCCTCATCATGATGGGTGTGTCGACGGCCCTCATCGGAGTGCTGCCCACGTATGCGGCCATCGGCATCGGCGCCCCCATCCTGCTCATCCTGCTGCGTGTGCTGCAGGGCTTCTCGGCCGGTGGCGAGTGGGGCGGCGCGGCTCTGCTCTCGGTCGAGCACGCGCCGGTGAACCGTCGCGGCTACTTCGGCGCCTATCCGCAGATCGGCGTCCCGATCGGCATGATCCTCGCCACGGCCACCCTGTGGATCCTCACCTCGTCGATGTCGGCCGAAGCCTTCCTCGCCTGGGGTTGGCGCGTGCCGTTCCTCTTCTCGATCGTGCTGATCGTCGTGGGCTACGTCATCCGCCGCTCAGTCGAGGAGAGCCCCGTCTTCGAAGACCTCGTGCGTCGCCGCAAGGAATCGTCGGCCCCGCTCGGCCAGCTGTTCCGCAAGAACTGGCGCCAGGTCGCCCTGACAGCTTTCGTCTTCATCGGCAACAACGCCGCCGGCTACCTGCTGATCGCCTTCTTCGCGACCTACGCGGTCACGGCGCTCGGACTCGAACGCCCCACCGTCCTGTTGGCGACGACCCTGGCATCCTTCGGCTGGCTCGTCTTCACCCTGTGGGGCGGCCGGCTCTCGGACCGCCTCGGACGCGTGCGCACCTTCCAGATCGGCTACCTGATCCTCGCGGTCTGGGCGGTGCCGATGTGGTTCCTCATCGACACCGGGAACATCGTCTGGTACTTCGTCGCCCTGTTCGTCATGACGCTCGGCCTCGGCCTGTCGTACGGTCCCCAGGCGGCGCTGTACGCCGAGATGTTCCCCGCGAACGTGCGGTACTCGGGCGTCTCGATCGGGTACGCCCTGGGGGCGATCATGGGCGGCGCCTTCGCCCCGATGATCGCCGAGGCGCTGTTGCGCTCCACCGGAGCGTCGTGGACCATCGGCCTCTACATCGCGGTGGCGGCCCTCGTCTCGCTCGCCGCGGTCTCGCTCATCAAAGAGACCAAGGGCGTCGACCTGCGGGCCTGACCCCGGATGCCGATCGAGGGGCCTCGCGCGCGGCGCGGGGCCCCTCCGGCGTGCGGTCTCAGTCCGTGCGCAGGCCGTCGAGGGCGATGCGCACGATGTCGGCGCCGAGACGGTCGCCGTCGACGCTCCCGCCGGGTCGGTACCACTCGACGACCGAGTTGATCATGCCGAACAGCAGTCGGGCGGCGACCGCGGCATCGACGTCGTCGCGCACCCCGCCCTCGGCTTGCGCGGCGGCGACGAGATCGGTGACGCGGTGGTCGAAGACGCGGCGGCGCTCGAGAGCGGCCCGCTCGACGTCGCCGTTGCCGCGCACCCGCAGCAGCAGGGTGACCGCGGGCAACTGCGCGACCAGCACGTCGGTGGCCCCCGTCAGAACGAAGCGCAGGCGATCGGATGCCGCGCCCTCGCGGGCGCCGGGCTGCTCGAGTACGGCCTCCAGCGCACCGAGAGCGGCGTCGAGGGCGACCGCCAAAAGCTCCTGCTTCGACGAGAAGTGGTGGTACAGCGCCGATTTCGTCAGGCCCAGGCGGCGTGCGATGTCGGCGACGCTCGTGGCGTCGTACCCCTGCTCGTTGAACAGCTGCACGGCGACGGCGAGAAGACCCTCGCGGTCGTAACCCGGGCGGCCGCGACGCGCGGGGGCGTCGGTGGACGCGGGGGTCGTCACGGGCTCGGCAGCGGTCACGGTTTCAGTGTGTCACTCCAGCAGGGCGGGGGAGTCCGCGTGCAGCAGGGCGCGAGCGGCGTTTCCGATCACGGCGCTGTAGGTGGGATAGGCGAAACGCACGCCCGCGAGGGTGGCGACGTCGATCCCCGCCGCCATCGCGGTCGTGACCGACTGGATGACCTCGACGGCGTTCTCGCCCACCGCGTGCGCACCCAGGATCAGCTCACGACGACGGTCGGCGATCAGCATGAGGAAGCCGCGCTCGCGGTCGTCGATCACCGCGCGGTCGAGGTCGGCGAAGTCCACGGTCGCCACGACGCACGCGGGGTCGCGATCGCGCACCTGCTCCTCGGTGAGACCGACGCCGGCGTAGTCGGGGTCGGTGAACCCGCCCGCCGGCAACAGGTGGTGAGGGGTACGCCGGTTGGCGCCGAGCACGGCGTTCTCGGCCGCGGCCTCGCCCTCGAACTGCGCCGCCTGCACGAGCATGTCGCGGCCGTTGGCGTCGCCGACGGCGAGGATGTGCGGCACGATCGTGCGGAAGTACCGGTCCACCGGGATCGCCGAGCGCTCGATGTCGACGCCGGCGTTCTCGAGCCCGAGGTCTTCCACGTCGGCCGGCCAGCCGGTGGCCATGATGACGACGTCGACCTCCAGCGAGTGCGATCCGTCGGCTTCGCGCCAGGTGAGCGCGAGGGACCCCTGGTCGGTGCGGTCGATCCGCTCGACCGTGTCGATCCCCGTTCGCACGTCGACGCCGTGGTCGGTGAGCGAGGCCGCGATGGCCTCGGAGATGCGCGCATCCGAGGCGACCAGCACGCGCGGAGCGACGTCGAGCAGCGTGACGTCCGAGCCGAAGGATCGGAACACCGTCACCAGCTGCGCTCCGGTGTTGCCGGCGCCGATGACGGCGACCCGGCGGGGGAGCTCGGCGAGCGAGAGCACGTCTTCCGGTACCGTGGCCAGCTCCGCGCCGGGGATCGGCAGTCGACGGGAGTGCCCGCCGACGCACACGAGGATGTTCTCGGCGCGGATGCGGCGACCGCTGTCGAGCACGAGCGTGTGCTCGTCGGCGAAGCGCGCGCGCCCCTCGTGCACGAGGTCGACACCGGCGGCGGCGAAGCGTTCGGCCTCGCGTTTGATGGAGCGCACGGCATCCACCCGCTCGTGCACGCGCGCCACCACGGCGGGCCAATCCACGCGCGGCTCATCGATGACGATGCCGTAGTCGTCGGCCGCGCGCGTCTCGCGCATGAGCCGCGCGGCCTTGGCGAGCACGCGGGTGGGGACGCACCCGGTGTTGACGCACGTGCCGCCCACGCGCCCGGCCTCGAGCACGACGACCGAGGCGCCCAGTTCGGCCGCACGCAGCGCCGCCGCGGTTCCCGCGGGACCGGCGCCGATCACGGCGATGTCGTAAGAGTCGGGCTCGTGGTCCACGGCATCCCCCGTCGGTGAGTGAGAGCACCAGTCAAGTGCGATCGACCCGGACGACGGTGGGGGTTGCGCGCGGGCTCAGAACCTTTCGTACAGATCGGTGGCGGTCAGGCCCGTTCCGCCGATCGCGCGCACGCCCGGAGCCGGGTGCAGTTCGAACGTCTCGCCGTCATGCAGCAGGACGGCGGTGTAGTCGCCACGGGTGTCGAGCTTGACCTCGAAGCGGCCGGTGTCCATGAGCCGCAGGGTGACCACCGCGCCGCTCCGGGCGAGGAAGTTCACTTCTTTCTCGTGCGCCGTCGGAAGGGGGATGATCGGCTCGTCGGCGTCCATGGTGCGAGTCTGACACGCGCCCGCCGGGCGGGGGCCAGACTCGCGCAGTCCCAGACCGTCGTGCTCACGTGGCCGCTGTCGGGCGGCGGCATCCCACCCTCCGGTGCGCTGCGCCGCCGTTCCCCCGGCCGCCGGCGACGCCCCCTCGAGGCGCCGCGCGGCGGTCGACCCGCCTCAGCGGTGGTCGCGCCAGGAGTGCTGCGGGTCGTACCCGAGCAGTCGCCGGGCCTTGTCGATCGACAGCAGCGTCGTGTTCTCGCCCAGGTCGCCGCGCGTTTCGACGCCGGGGAAGACCTCGTCGACGAGTTCGCCGTTGGGGCGGGTCATGACGGTGTCGGCCGCGGCGATGATGAACGTGTCGAAGCCGGCGGGCGCGTTCTCGAGCGCGCGCTGCACGGCCTGTGCGCCGTCGCGGGCGTCGATGTACCCCCACAGGTTCCACTTGCGGGTGCGGGCGTCGGCGTCGAAGGGGAACTCGGCGTAGTCGTCGGGGACCATGACGTTCGAGAACCGCAGCGCGGTGATCGAGAGCTCGGGGTGCCACCGCACGAGCTCGGTCGCCAGGTGCTCTTCGAGCGTCTTGACCAGCGAGTACACCGACTCGGGACGCGCCGGGTACTGCTCGTCGACGGGGATGTAGGGCGGCGGAACATCGAAGGGGAGTCCCAGCACGGTCTCGCTGGAGGCGTAGACGATCCTCTGGATGCCGAGCCGCAAGGCCGCCCAGAACACGTTGAACGTGCTCGTCATGTTGTTGTGGAACGTCGCGATGTCGGAGCGGATGCCGGGGGCGGGGATCGCGCCGAGGTGCACGAGCGCATCGAAGCCGTCGTGCTGGTCGTTCACCCCCGCGAGGGCGTCGATGACCTGGCCGTAGTCGGTCAGCTCGACCTGCACGAAGCCGGGACCGCGCTCGCCGCGCACGTCGAGACCGATGACCTCGTGGCCGGCGGCACGCAGTTCACGGGCGACGACGGTACCGAGTTTTCCGGATGAACCGGTGAGGGCGATGCGCATGGGGATCCTTCGTATCGGGAGACGGTGTCGCCCAAGGTAACGGCATCCGCCGACATCGACACGGGGGTGGCCGAGACGCGCGACGATGCGTAGGGCCCGCGAGCGATGCGCTCGCGGGCCCGTGGTGGCGTCAGTTGACGCGCGCCTCTTCCTGCTCGTCCTCGTCGTCGCCGGGGATGAACACGTCGACGACGGTCACGTTGACCTCGACCGCCTTCATGCCGACGATCTCGGTGATGGCCTGCTGCACGGCAGAACGCACGTTCGCGGCCACGCGCTGGATGCGCTCGGGGTAGTCGACCTGGATGGAGATGTCGGCGGCGACCTCGGTCTCGCCCACCTCGACGCTCACTCCCTGCGCGTAGTCCTTCGCGCCGACGGCCTGGCGGATGTTGCCGATGACACGGGCAGCGCCACCGCCGAGGGCGTGGACGCCCGGAACCTGCGCCGCGGCGATGCCGGCGACCTTGGCGACGACGGGGTCGACGATGACGGTGGTACCGCCGTCGCGGCGGGCGTCGGTGCGGGTGGCGGGCGTGGGGGTGTCGGTGCTTGCCATGAGGAACATCCTTTCGTCAAGATCACGGACCGAATCGGGTCCGGGGTGTTTCGCTATGGGGACGCGCTCGGTTCGGGAAACGTCACGAACATGAGGCTGAAAGTCTGCTGACAGGAACCGCGATGCCCTCTTTGTCTTCCGCCTCCGACGCGTTCCTCGCGTCACGCGCGGCCGACGGCGACCAGCTCGCCTTCGGGGTTCTCGTGCGTCGCCATGCGCCCTTCCTCGTCGCGTTCGCGACGCGCCTGACGCGCTCCCGGGCCGACGCCGACGATTGCGTGCAGGAAGCACTGATCACCGCATGGCGGCGCCTGCCCGACCTCACCGAGCCCGAGAAGGTGCGTAGCTGGCTGACCACGATCGTGTCGCGCAAGGTGACCGACCGCATGCGTTCACGCAAGATCTCGGAGCAGATCGACGAAGAGATGGTGTCGGCGGCAGACGACCCGGAGCGCGCAGTTGTGGCATCGTCGCAGATGGACGCGCTGAAGAAGGTGCTGGCGGATCTACCCGAAGAACTGCGCGTCGTGTGGGTGCTGCGCGAGATCGGCGGCCACAGTTACGACGAGATCGCCATCGAGGTGGGGCAGCCCGCGGCAACCGTGCGCGGCCGACTCGCCCGGGCGCGCAAGACCGTGTTGGACCGCATGCAGGAGTGGAGGTGACCGGATGAACGAGCACAGCGACGACATCGGGGGTTCGGGCTATTCGCTCGAGGACCTCTCCGCGTACCTGGATCGCGGCCGAGTGCCGCGGATCAACGCCATCGAACGGAACGCGGAGTGCCAGGCCATCCTGGCCTCCATGCAGCGCATGGGGCAGCTCTCGCGCGCGATCGTCGACGAGCAGGCCGCGGAACCGCTCGCGGAGTCCTGGTACGACGGCATCATGCGCGAGGTGATGCGGGAGTTCCGCGCCGGCCGCGACATCCCTCTGGCGCAGTCCGACGAGGGCGTCGAACTGGTGGTCACCGAGGGCGCGATCTACGAGCTCATCCGCTCGGTGGGCGACGGCATCGAGGGGCTCCTGGTGGGCCGCGTGCGTCTCGACCACGTCGAGCCCGGGGCGCCTCTCGACGTGCGGGTCACCGTGAGCGTGCGGTTCGGACGCGCGATGACCGAGGCCGTCGACGAGATGCGCGACGGCATCCGCTCGGCCATCGAACGGCACGGCGACCTGCGGGTCGGTCGTGTGGACGTCACCGTCGGCGACGTGCACCTCGACGAGGGAGAAGACGAATGACCGGGATCTCCGCCGCGGAACTCGCGCCGCGCATCGACCTCGCCGTCACGGCCGTCGAGGGCGTGCGGGAGAGCTATTCCGCACGTCCCGTGGTGACGCGGGCCTACGAGCACGTCGCCGACGTCGAGGGGTCTCTCGCCGAGGTCGAACAGGCCGGTGGGGCCCGGGCCATCACCGTCTGCGTCGGCGTCTCCGCCGACGACGACGCCGGAGCCGTGGCATCCGCCGTCGCGATCGCGGCGCGGGGGGCCGCGCGCGACGAGGTGCCCTCGACCGTCCGCGTGCGCGTCGCGCGACTCGTGGCGCCCGCTTCGTAGGACGTTCGCGGCCGCGTGTCGGCGGAGCGGCCTACGCTGGGGGGACCGCTCACACCTCCCGGAGGCCGTATGTCCACGCCGCCCCTCATCGCCGTCACCGGATCCACCGGAGCCGTGGGAGGTCGCGTCGCCCGCGACCTCGCCGCCCGCGGGATCCCGCAACGTCTGCTGGTGCGCGACGCCTCGCGCGCCCCCGCCCTGGCGGGCGCCGAGGTGCACGTGGCCCGGTATTCCGATGCGGATGCCGCCCGCGCGGCGCTGCAGGGCGTCGAAACGCTCTTCATGGTCTCGGCCTCCGAGACCGCCGACCGGGTCGAGCACCACCGCACCTTCGTTGAGGCCGCCGCGGCCGCGGGGGTCGGCTCGATCGTCTACACCTCGTTCTTCGCCGCCGCTCCCGACGCCGTGTTCACCCTCGGGCGGGACCACGCGGCGACCGAAGACATCATCCGCGCCTCCGGCATGCGGTGGACGTTCCTGCGCGACAACTTCTACATGGACATGATGGAGCTCTTCGCCGGCGACGACGGGGTCATCCGGGGTCCCGCGGGCGAGGGGCGATGCTCGCTCGTCTCGCGCGCCGACGTCGCGGCCACCGCGGTGTCGGTGCTGCTCGATCCCGCCGCCCACGCCGATGTCTCGTACGACCTGACCGGCCCCGAGGCGCTGACGATGGCCGAGGTGGCCGAGAAGATCTCGGCGGTCCGCGGGCACCCGGTGCGCTTCGTCGACGAGACGATCGACGAGGCGTACGCCTCGCGAGCCGCGTTCGGTGCGCCCCGCTGGCAGGTCGATGCCTGGGTGAGCACGTACACCTCGATCGCCGGCGGCGACCAGGCCGGGGTGTCCGGCGATGTCGAGCGGGTCACCGGCCGGCCGGCGCAGAGTTTCGAGGAGTTCCTCGGCGCCGTCTCCTGACGACGTGCGGGTCGGCTATGCTGGCCGCGTGCTGACCTGTCGCTGTTGTCGCTGAACGCCCTCGCGTTCTCTTTTCGACGACCCCGTCAGCCGCGCCCCCGGGCGCATCGACCCACCAGGACCCCACCGTGCGTTACGCCCAGAGCGTCGCCGACCTCGTCGGCAACACCCCCCTCGTCCGTCTGACCCGCGTCACCGAGGGCATCGCCGCCACCGTGCTGGCGAAGATCGAGTACTTCAATCCCGGCGGTTCGGCGAAAGACCGCATCGCCGCGAACATCGTCGACGCCGCCGAGCGCGACGGCTCGCTCCGCCCGGGCGGGGTGATCGTCGAACCGACCAGCGGCAACACCGGGGTCGGCCTGGCACTGGTCGCCCAGCAGCGCGGGTATCGCTGCGTGTTCGTGGTTCCCGACAAGGTCGCCGAAGACAAGCGCGCCGTGCTGCGGGCGTACGGCGCCGAGGTCGTGGTCACTCCCACGAACGTCGAGCCGGAGGACCCCCGCTCCTACTACAGCGTCTCCGACCGCCTGGTCCGCGAGATCCCGGGCGCCTTCAAGCCCAACCAGTACGGCAACCCGAACGGCCCGCGCAGCCACTACGAGACCACCGGTCCCGAGATCTGGCGCGACACCGACGGGCAGCTGACCCACTTCGTCGCCGGAGTCGGCACGGGCGGCACGATCAGCGGGTCGGGTCGGTACCTGCGCGAGGTCGCCGGCGACGGCGTGCGGATCGTCGGGGTTGACCCGGTGGGCTCGATCTACTCGGGCGGCGACATCCACGGCTACGACGTCGAGGGGGTCGGCGAGGACTTCTGGCCGACGGCCTTCGACCCCACCCTGGTCGACGCGTACGAGCGCGTCTCCGACGCCGAGTCGTTCGCGATGACGCGGCGCCTCGCCCGAGAAGAGGGACTTCTCGTCGGCGGCTCCAGCGGCATGGCCGTCGTCGGCGCCCTCCGCGTCGCGCGCGATCTCCCCGCCGATGCCGTGGTCGTCGTGATCCTCCCCGACCACGGACGCGGGTATCTCAGCAAGATCTTCGACGACGACTGGATGATCGAGCGCGGTTACGACGTTGCACCCGTGGCATCCCTTCTTCCGACCCCCACCGAGGAGCACTCCGCATGAGCACCCACGACGCCGCCCGCGGCTTCGACAGTCTCGCCGTCCACGCGGGCCAGGCGCCCGACGAGACCACGGGAGCGGTTATCCCGCCCCTCCACGTCTCGACCACTTTCGCCCAGGACGGCATCGGCGGACTCCGCGGCGGCTACGAGTACGGCCGCAGCGGCAACCCCACGCGCACGGCGCTCGAGACGCAGATCGCCGCCCTCGAGGGCGCGACCCGGGCCCTGTCGTTCGCCTCGGGTCTCGCCGGCGAAGACGCCCTGCTGCGCGCGGCCCTCGTGCCCGGCGACGAGGTGCTGCTCGGCAACGACGTCTACGGCGGCACGTACCGGCTGCTCGCCCGCGTGCTCGGGCCGTGGGGCGTGAAGCTGCGCGTGGTCGACATGAGCGACCTGGATGCCGTGGCGGCAGCGATCGAGGAACGCGCGCCGCGCATGGTCTGGGTCGAGACCCCCAGCAACCCGATGCTGCGCATCACCGACATCGCGGGTCTCGCCCGCCTCGGCCACGCGGCCGGCGCGCTCGTCGTCGTCGACAACACCTTCGCCTCGCCCGCGCTGCAGCGCCCGCTCTCGCTCGGCGCCGACGTCGTGGTGCACTCCGCGACCAAGTACCTCGGCGGGCACAGCGACGTCGTGGGCGGGGCCCTCGCCTTCGCCGATGCCGCCCTGGCCGAGAAGGTGCAGTTCCTGCAGTTCGCCGCCGGCGCGGTCTCGGGCCCGTTCGACGCGTACCTGACCACCCGCGGCATCAAGACCCTCGCCGTGCGTATGCAGCGTCACAGCTCCAACGCGCAGGCGGTGGCCGAGCACCTCGCCGGCCACGACCGCGTCGCGAAGGTGTACTACCCCGGACTCCCGTCGCACCCCGGGCACGAGCTCGCGGCGCGGCAGATGAGCGGCTTCGGGGGCATCGTGTCACTGGCCCTGGCCGACGGTGCGGCTGCTCGCCGCTTCGCCGAGTCCACGCGTCTGTTCACGCTCGCGGAGTCGCTGGGCGGGGTCGAGTCGCTGGTGAACTACCCGGATGCCATGACCCACGCCTCGGTGCGCGGAACCGAACTCGCCGTGCCCGACACGATCGTGCGGTTGTCGGTCGGCATCGAGTCGGTCGAGGACCTCGTGGCCGACGTGGATCGAGCGCTCGCCGCGCTCTGACCCCTGTGCGGTGCGTGAGGTGCCCATGTACGTCGTCGAAGCGACGAACATGGGCACCTCACGCGCGTGGGTGGCGGGGTCAGCGCTCGGCGCGGGCGAGGTTCTGCGTCAGCTTCTCTGCGGTCTGGCGCACGACGTACGCCGGCTGGTCGCGCTCGACGCGCCAGCTCTCGCTGAGCGGTCCGACGTTGACGGTGTCGAAGCCGAACTCGTCGTAGATGCGGGTCACGAGCGCGACCGCCTCGTCGGAGTCACCCGAGGTGGCGAGGGCGCGGCGCCCCTCGGTGCCGGCGGGGGAGCCGTCGGTGAGGATGTCGGCCGCGCGGATGTGGTTGAACGCCTTCACGACGGTCGACTGGGGAAGGTGCTCCTGAAGCATCTGCGAGGTCGTCGTCTGCTTGTCGTCGAGAGCCGCGATGTGGCCGTCGCGCTCGAAGTAGTAGTTGTTGGTGTCGAGCACGGTCTTGCCGGCCAGGGGAGCGACGGGCACGTCGGTGTACGCCTTCAGCGGGACGGTCACCACGACGATGTCGCCGGCCTCGGCCGCTTCCTGGGCGGTCGCGGCGCGCGCGCGGTCGCCGACGGTGGCGACGAGGTCGGTGAGGGTCTCGGGACCGCGCGAGTTGGCGATGACGACGTCGTAGCCGTTCTTCGCGAAGCCCTTCGCGAGGGCCGAGCCGATGTGTCCTGCTCCGATGATTCCTACTGTTGTCATGCACATCGGCAACGGGTCGACCGCCGAGCGCATTCCCGGACGGGGATCGCCTGACCATCAGCGGACTAAATAATTAGCAGTTCTAGATATTCGTGTCAACCGGTCGTCGTGCCGACATGCGGCCCAATAACGTCCTTCTTGTCGCACCCTCGCGAAAGAGGTCGCCGGCCGGTGTTCGGGTCACCGTCCTGCTGGACCTGCGAGGGCGACGGCCCCCGGTGGACGCGGCTTCGGACCACCGGGGGCCGCTTTCTTTCCCGGTGACGGTCGTCGGCGACCTACCCATGAGGTGGAAGACTGGTGCGTCGGCGAGGGTCCCCTCCCTCCCGTCCCGTTCGAGGAGCCGCATCCGTGACCACCGCCACGCGCCCACCGCACACCGCCCGTTTCTTCGCCGTGTGCATCGGGGTCGGTCTTCTCGCGGGCCTCATGTCGGGCCTGTTCGGTGTCGGCGGCGGCACGGTCATCGTGCCCCTGCTCGTGCTGCTGCTCGGCTTCGACCAACGCCTCGCCGCCGGCACTTCTCTCGCGGCCATCGTGCCGACCGCTTCGGTCGGCGTGATCACCTACGCGGTCGACGGGCACGTCGCGTGGCTGCCGGCGCTGATCCTCGCCGCGGGCGCCGTGGTCGGTGCGCAGATCGGCACGTGGCTCCTGCCGAAGCTGTCGCAGACGGCTCTGCGATGGTCGTTCGTGGTGTTCCTCCTCGCCGTGATCGTCAGCCTGTACTTCGTCATCCCCTCGCGCGACGCCGAGCTGGTGCTCACCTGGGTCACCGGGCCCGGGCTCGTCGTCCTGGGTGTGGTCACCGGCATCCTGGCCGGACTGCTCGGGGTGGGGGGCGGCATCATCGTCGTCCCCGCGCTGTTGCTGCTGTTCGGCACGAGCGACCTGATCGCGAAGGGCACCTCGCTGCTCATGATGATCCCGACCGCGATCTCGGGCACCGTCGGCAACCTGCGCCGTCGCAACGTCGATCTCGTCGCCGCCGTGTGCGTCGGTGCCGCCGCGTGCGCGACGACCGCCGTGGGGGCGCAGATCGCGAAGGCCGTCGACCCCTTCGTCGCCAACGTGCTGTTCTCGATCTTCCTCGTCTTCATCGCCTCGCAGATCGCGGTCAAGGCCGTGCGCGGGCGTCACCAGCGCTGAGCTCGATCGACCGCTCCGAGCGGGACGTTCGCCGAGCGCAGCCGACGCCCCGCCGTAGACTTGCCCCGTGCCCGTGAACCCCGAACTCGTCGGTCGAGCCTTCGCGCCGACCGCTCCCTATCTGGTCGGCCGTGAGAAGGTGCGCGAGTTCGCGCGTGCCGTTTTCGCCGACGCCCCGCAGCACTCCGACCCCGACGCCGCGCGCGCGCTCGGCTACGCCGACGTGGTCGCGCCGCCGACGTTCGCGATGGTCGTGCAGGACCTCACTCTCCAGCAGCTGCTCGGCGACCCCGACTCCGGCATCGAGCTGTCGCGCCTCGTGCACGCGGAACAGCGATTCCGCTACACGCGCCCGATCGTCGCGGGCGACGAGCTCGTCGCGACGCTGTCGGTCACCGGCATCCGTTCGATGGGGGGCAACGCCATGATCACCAGCGAGGCCGAGATCGTGGATGCCGCGGGCGCTCACGTGGTGACCACGACCAGCATCCTTCTCGCCGGGGAGGCCGGAGCATGAGCGGCTTCACCGTCGGCGAGGTCGTCGCCGAACGCTCGGTCCACCTCACGCGCGAGTCGCTCGTGCGCTACGCGGGGGCGTCGGGCGACTTCAACCCCATCCACTACCGAGACGATGTCGCCACCGCCGTCGGGCTCCCGGGCGTGCTCGCGCACGGCATGCTCACGATGGGGATCGCCGTCGGCACGCTCGCCGAGGCTCTGGGCGACAGCGGACGCATCGCCGACTACGGCGTGCGCTTCACGCGTCCCGTCGTCGTCGACCCCGAGACCGGCGCCGACCTGCACATCAGCGCCAAGGTGGGCGCCGTCGACGACGAGATCGCCCGCATCGACCTCACCGTGACGTTCGCCGAGACCACCGTGCTCGGCAAGGCGCAGGTGCGGGTGCGGGTGTCCTGATGCCCGACGTCGTTCCGATCCCCCTGTCGCAGCTCACGACGCTGCGCACCGGCGGTGCCCCCGCCCGCATGATCGAGGCGACCACCGCAGAAGAGCTCATCGCCAGCCTGCGTGCGGTGTGGGCCGATCGTGAGGCGTGGTTCGTGATCGGCGGCGGGTCGAACCTGTTCGTCGGCGACGACGCGTTCGAGGGCACCGTCATCCGCGTGCGCACCACCGGCGTCGAGGAGCTCCCCGGTTCGGGTCCCGACACGGTGCGCGTGCGCGTGCAGGCGGGCCATGACTGGGACGCGCTGGTCGCCGAGACCGTGGAGCGGGGTCTCGCGGGCATCGAGGCGATGTCGGGCATCCCCGGCACGGTCGGTGCCGCCCCCGTGCAGAACATCGGTGCCTACGGTCAGGAGATCGTGCAGACCCTCGTCGAGGTCGAGCTGATCGACGAGGCGACGGGTGAGGTGTCGGTCGTTCCCGCGTCCGAGCTGGAGCTCGGTTTTCGCACCTCGGTGCTGAAGCAGCACTACGGGTCGGTGCCGGATCGTTCCGCGGTGATCCTGTCGGTGACCCTCGAGCTCGAGCGCGTCGGCGACGGCGAGCGACCGATCACCGGTGAGCAGTTGCGCAACGCCCTGGGGCTCGAGGAGCGCGACGCGGTGTCGTTGCGCTGGATCCGCGATCACGTGCTCGCGACCCGTGCTCGCAAGGGCATGGTGCTCGACGCCGAAGACCCCGACACCTGGAGCGCGGGCTCGTTCTTCCAGAATGCGATCGTGTCGCAGTCCTTCGCGCGGACGCTCCCCGCGGCGTGCCCCCGGTGGCCGATGACCCCGGTGCTCGACCCGGTGACCGTGATCCCGCTCGCCGCGTTCGACGGCATCCTGCCCCCGCCGCCCGTGGAGCGGCACGAGGTCAAGGTGAGCGCGGCGTGGCTGATCGAGAACGCAGGTCTCGGCCGCGGGTTCCGCTTCCCGCGCTCGCGCGCCGGCCTGTCGACCAAGCACACGCTGGCGCTCACGAACCGTGGCGAGGCGACGGCCGCCGAGATCGCGGAGCTCGCCCGTTTCGTGCAGGGCCGCGTGCAGTCCGAGTTCGGACTGCTGCTGCAGCCCGAGCCGGTGCTGGTGAACGTCGAGCTGTAGCCGGCTCGGTGGCGCGAGGTCGGTATCGGCTGGCCCCGGGGTGAGTGACGGAGGGAGGAGCGGGGACGAGGGGAGGACGGATCGCGCGGTGCGATCCTCCGCCGGTCCCTGCTCCTCCGCTCGTCACGCCCGACGGCGCGCGGACGTCAGGAGAACAGGCGCTGGAGGCGCTGGACGCCCTCGAGCAGCTGCTCGTCGCCGAGCGCGTACGACAGGCGCAGGTAGCCGCTGGGGCCGAAGGCCTCGCCGGGCACCACGGCCACCTCGGCCTGCTCGAGGATGAGGTCGGCCAGCTCGAGCGAGGTGGTCGGGGTGACCCCGCCCCACTCGCGGTTCAGCAGTCCCTGCACGTCGGGGTAGACGTAGAACGCGCCGAGCGGGTTGGGCACCTCGACGCCGTCGATTTTCGACAGCTCCGACACGATCAGCCGACGACGACGGTCGAACGCCGCGCGGAACTGCTCGACCTCGTCCTGAGGACCGTTGAGGGCCGCGGCGGCCGCGCGCTGGGCGACGTTGTTGACGTTGCTCGACAGGTGCGACTGCAGGTTGGCGGCGAGCTTGATGGCATCGGCCGGTCCGACCATCCAGCCCACGCGCCACCCGGTCATGGCATAGGTCTTGGCGACGCCGTTGAGCATGATCGTCTGCTCGGCGAGCTCGGGCACGGCCTCGACGATCGAGACCGCGCGGACGCCCTCGTACGTGAGGTTCTGGTAGATCTCGTCGGTGATCACCCAGATGCCGTGCTCGAGAGCCCAGCGGCCGATCTCGGCGGTCTCTTCGGGCGTGTAGACCGAACCGGTCGGGTTCGACGGCGACACGAAGACGAGCACCGTCGTCTTGTCGGTGCGGGCGGCCTCGAGCTGGGCGACCGTGACCTTGTAGTCCTGGTCGGCTCCGGCGAACACCTCGACGGGCGTGCCGTCGGCCAGCGCGATGGCCTCGGGGTACGTGGTCCAGTACGGCGCGGGCAGCAGCACCTCGTCGCCGGGGTTCACCACGGTCTGAAACGCCTGGTACACGGCCTGCTTGCCGCCGTTGGTCACGACGACCTGCGTGGGGGCGACCTGCAGCCCCGAGTCGCGCAGCGTCTTGGCCGCGATGGCCTCGCGCAGCACCGGGAGCCCGGCGGCGGGGGTGTAGCGGTAGTTCGCGGGGTTCTGCAGCGCCTCGGCCGCGGCATCGACGATGAACGAGGGGGTGGCGAAGTCGGGCTCGCCCGCGGCATACGAGATGACCGGTCGGCCGGCGGCCTGGAGGGCCTTGGCCTTCGCGTCGACCTTGAGGGTCGCGGACTCGGCGATGGCGGACAGCTTGCGAGAGAGCGGGGCGCGGGAAGTCACGGTCCGAGCCTACTGTTCGCGCCCGCGCCCGACGAGAGGTGTGACGGCCCGCGAAGGTCGTCTCCGCCGGGAGCGGGGCCGCATCGCCGGAGTCCGGATGCCGAGCCGCCGACGCCCGCGCACAGGCCGACCCCGCGCACGGTCCGGCGCGGGCGCGCGCGTGGGCTAGCGTGGCGGGCGTGACAGCAGAACCCCTGGCGCCCCCGCGTATCCACCGTCGCGCGATCGGGGCCCTGCTGAAGCTGGGCCTGGCCAGCCTCATCGTCGGCGTCGCCACCGGTCTCGCCGTGCTCCTTCTCGTGTGGATCGTGCACACGATCGAGCACCTCGTCTGGGGCCACGAAGAGGGACCGTTCCTCGACGGTCTGGCGATGCCCGCCGTGTGGTGGCTGCCGATCGTCACGGTCGGCGGGGCCGGGGTCGTGGCGGCGCTCGGGTGGTACCTGCTCCGTCGCTTCGGACGCCGGCTCGCCACCGTCGAGCAGGGCGTCGACGGCGCGCACATGCCGTGGTGGGAAACGCTCGCCGACACGGTCATCCAGGTGACCTCGGTGGCCCTGGGCGCCTCGATCGGCAAAGAAGTCGCCCCCCGTGAGCTCTCGGCGATGGCGGGCTCGAAGGTGGTCCGCTGGTTCGGTCTCGATGCCCGGTGGGCCCGTATCCTCATCGCCGCCGCCGCCGGTGCGGGCCTCGCCGCCGTCTACAACGTGCCGCTGGCGGGGGCGCTGTTCACGCTCGAGATCCTGCTCGCGCAGTTCAGCGTCGGAGCGGCGGTCGTCGCCCTGTCGGTCAGTGCGATCGCGACCTTCGTGGCTCGTCCGCTCGTGGGCGACGAGTCGCTCTACCACGTGGCATCCGTCGAAGTGAACCCCTCGCTCGTGGTCGCGGCCCTGCTCATCGGCCCGCTGATGGGGTGGGGGGCGACGAGCTTCGCGACGGTCACGAAGAAGCTCGCGCGCTTCCGTCCCACCGGCTGGAAGCTGCTGGTCGTCCTGCCCCTGACCTTCGCCGCGGTCGGCGCGGTGGGGGCGTTCTTCCCGTTGATCCTCGGCAACGGTCGCGCGCTCGCCACGGCGGGGTTCGACCTGTCGCAGCCCGCGCTGATCCTGCTGCTGCTCGCCCTGCTCAAGTACGTCGCCACGACCGTGTCGCTCGGCTCGGGCGCGATCGGCGGCACCCTTCAGCCCTCCGTGGCGATCGGGGCGGCGCTGGGGGCCGCGGCCGCGGCCGGGTGGGCGTTCGTCTGGCCCGGAGCCGACGGCACGGCGCTGGCGATCGTCGCGGCGGCGGCGTTCCTGGCATCCAACATGCGCGCCCCCTTCACCGCGATCGCGCTGGTGATCGAGTTCACCGACACGGGTTTCACCCTGCTGCTGCCGATCTTCCTCGCGGTCGCGGGGTCTCTCGCCGCGTCGCGCCTGTCGTCGCGTGCGGGGCTGCGCCGCTTCGCGCCGATCGACCCGGCGCGTCCCTGAACCCGCGCGTCGCGCCGCGTCCGTCTCCACCGGTGCACGGCGATGCGCCCCTCCCGCGTGGGCGGAAGGGGCGCATGAACCCGGGCGTCAGTCGAGGTACTTCGCGTACGCCGGCAGGGTGAGGAACGCCGGGAACTCCGCGCGCAGCGCCACCTCGCGGAACACCTCGGCGGCGTCGTCGAAGCGGTCGCCGTCGAGGCGGTGCGCATCGTCGAGCACCTCGGTCACCAGCTGCTCGACGAACGACCGGGTGATCGCCGTGCCGTCGTCGGTCACGCGGTCCTGGTGGATCCACTGCCAGATCTGCGAGCGTGAGATCTCGGCGGTGGCGGCGTCTTCCATGAGGTCGTCGATCGCGACGGCCCCGAGGCCCCGCAGCCACGCCTCGATGTAGCGGATGGCCACCGAGACGTTGCCCCGCACCCCCGCCGTGGTGATGGGCAGGCCGATGCGCAGGTCGAGCAGATCGGCGGGCTCGACCTCCACGTCCTCGCGCAGGCGGTGCAGCTGATTCGATCCGTCGCCGAACGCGGCGTCGAACTCGGCGCGCGCCACCGGGATGAGGTCGGGGTGCGCCACCCACGTGCCGTCGAAGCCGTCTGCGGCTTCGCGACGCTTGTCGGCGGCGACCTTCTCGAACGCAGCCTCGGTCACCTCGGGGCGACGCCGGTTGGGGATGAACGCGCTCATGCCGCCGATCGCGTACGCGCCCCGCTTGTGGCAGGTCTGCACGAGCAGCTCGGTGTAGGCGCGCATGAACGGCACCGTCATGGTCACGTCGCTCCGCCCCGGGAGCACGAAGCGCGCCCCGCGGCCGCGGTAGGTCTTGATGATCGAGAAGATGTAGTCCCATCGCCCGGCGTTCAGGCCCGCGCAGTGGTCGCGGAGCGCGAACAGGATCTCCTCCATCTCGAACGCCGCCGGCAGGGTCTCGATGAGCACCGTGGCGCGGATGGTGCCGTGCGCGAGGCCCAGTCGCTGCTCGGTGAACGTGAACACGTCGTCCCAGAGCCGGGCCTCCTCGGCCGACTCGATCTTCGGCAGGTAGAAGTACGGTCCCCGGCCCGCGGCGATCAGCGCGTGGGCGTTGTGGAACACGTACAGGCCGTAGTCGACGAGAGAACCGGATGCCGGCAGCTCGCGGCCGGAGCGGTCGATGAACGTCACGTGCTTCTCGGGCAGGTGCCACCCGCGCGGGCGCATCACGATCGTCGGCGTGTGTGCGGCGGTGACCTCGTAGCGCTTGCCCTCGACGCTGGTGAACGACAGCTGTCCGCGGATCGCGTCGAACAGCGAGAGCTGCCCCCCGATGACGTTCCGCCAGGTGGGGCTGGTGGCGTCCTCCTGGTCGGCGAGCCAGACGCGGGCGCCGGAGTTGAGCGCGTTGATCGTCATCTTCGGGTCGGTGGGTCCGGTGATCTCGACGCGGCGGTCTTCGAGTCCCGGTCCCGCCCCGGCCACGCGCCACGACGGGTCGTCGCGGATGTGCGCGGTGTCGGCGCGGAAGTGGGGGTCGTCGCCCGTGCCGATCTCGAAGCGGCGACGCAGGCGCGCCGCGAGCCGGTCGTGACGACGGCGCGCGAAGCGGTCGTGCAGCTCGGTGAGGAAGGCGAGGGCGGCGGGGGTGAGGATCTCGCCGTCGCGTCCGTCGAGGGGCCGCTCGAGGCGCAGGTGCGGGGCGGATTCCGGAGGGTTCGGCATCCGGGATTCTTCGGTCATGGGCGGGGGAGAGGTGATCAGGGTCATGGTCCTGGCTTTCTGTGCGTTCCCCCGTCGCCCCTCTCCGCTGTCCTTCTCCACCGTCCCTCTCGGGTCGGTGAAGCCGTTGAGTGTCCAGGACACGCCGCAAAGGACGCGGCCGTTACGGCGGGTCTTGGACACTCAACGGGGATGGGGGACGGGGGATGGGGACGGGAGGCGAAGGGGCGGGGGTCAGTGGAACTGGGCGGTCTCGGTGGAGCCCGCGAGGGCGAGGGTGGCGCTGTCGGGGTTGAGCGCGGTGGAGACGACGTCGAAGTAGCCGGTCCCGGCTTCGCGCTGGTGGCGCGTAGCCGTGTACCCGTGGGCTTCGGCGGCGAACTCGGCCTCCTGCAGCTCGACGTACGCGCTCATGGCGCGTTCGGCGTAACCGCGGGCGAGGTCGAACATCGAGTGGTTGACGGCGTGGAAGCCGGCCAGCGTGATGAACTGGAAGGCGTAGCCGAGAGCGGCCAGGTCGGCCTGGAACGTGGCGATCTGCTCGTCGTCGAGGTGGCGCTTCCAGTTGAAGCTCGGCGAGCAGTTGTAGGCGAGCTTCTTGCCCGGGTAGCGGGCGTGGATCGCCTCGGCGAAGCTACGCGCGAGCTCGATGTCGGGCTCGCCCGTCTCGACCCAGATGAGGTCGGCGTAGGGCGCGAAGGCGAGGCCGCGCGCGATGACCGACTCGAGCCCCGGTCGCACCCGGTAGAAGCCCTCGCTCGTGCGCTCGCCGGTGAGGAACTCCGCGTCGCGCGGGTCGACGTCGCTGGTGAGCAGGTCGGCGGCCAACGCGTCGGTGCGTGCGATGATCACGGTCGACACTCCGGCGACATCGGCGGCCAGACGCGCGGCGTTCAGGGTGCGGATGTGCTGCTGGATCGGCACGAGCACCTTGCCGCCGAGGTGGCCGCACTTCTTCTCGCTCGCGAGCTGGTCCTCCCAGTGGATGCCGGCGGCCCCCGCCTGGATCAGCGACTGCGCGAGCTCGTAGGCGTTCAGCGGGCCGCCGAAGCCGGCCTCGGCGTCGGCGACGATCGGCGCGAGCCAGTCCTGGGTGATCTCCCCCTCGGCGCGCTCGATCTGGTCCTGTCGCAGCAGCGCGTTGTTGATGCGCCGCACGACCGCGGGCACGCTGTTGGCGGGGTAGAGGCTCTGGTCGGGGTAGGTCTGGCCCGCGAGGTTGCCATCGGCGGCGACCTGCCAGCCCGACAGGTAGATGGCCTTGAGGCCGGCGCGCACCTGCTGCACGGCCTGTCCGCCGGTGTAGGCGCCGAGGGCGCGGACGTACTCCTCGGTGTGGATGAGGTTCCAGAGGTTCTCGGCTCCGCGGCGGGCGAGGGTGGACTCCTCGCGGACGCTTCCGCGGAGGCGGACGACGTCCTCCGCCGAGAACGTGCGCTCGATGCCGTCCCAGCGGGGATCGTTCTCCCACGCGGTGCGGATCTCGTCGGCGGTCTCGGTCTGGTCGCCGGGGCGCAGGGGCTGCGGGGCGGGGGTGGCCTGGATCGTCATGAGCGTTCTCCTTCGGATGCCGGGGCTGCGGTGCCCCGTGGAGACCACTGTCCGCGAAGAACAACCCCGCCAATCGGAGTTTCTCGTGTGAAGATCGCGCGATCTTCTGTTCCAGTGAGAACATGGCGCATGGACACCGGCGTCTCCGCTTCTTCGGCATCCCTCCCATTCGACGATGACGAGGTGGACACCCTCACCATCGGTCGGCGCATCCGGCAGCTGCGCACCGCTCGCGGCATGACGCTCGACGACCTGGCCGCCGCGGTCGGTCGCGCGCCGAGTCAGATGTCGATGATCGAGAACGGCCGCCGCGAGGCGAAGGTCACGCTGCTGCAGGCGATCGCGCGGGCAGTGGGATGCACGCTCGACCAGATCCTGGATGCCGAGCCGCTGGACCCGCGCGCGACGCTGGAGCTGTCGGTGGAGCGCGCGATGCGCGGGCCCACCTTCCAGGCGCTGGGCATCGCCCCCTTTCGCGTCGCACGCGCGGTTCCCGACGAGGTGCTCGCGGCGATGCTGACGCTTCAGGGCGAGATCGAACGCCTCCGCGAGGAGCGGTCGGCGACGCCCGAGGAGGCGCGTCGGGCGAACGTGGCTCTTCGTCGTCTCATGCGCACGCAGGACAACCATTTCCCCGAGCTGGAGCGGGTGGCATCCGAGATGCTCGAGGCGATCGAGCACCCCGGCGGACCCCTCACGCAGCGCGGCGCGAGCGACATCGCCGCGCACCTCGGCTTCTCGCTGCACTACGTGCCCGACCTGCCGTCGTCGACGCGGAGCATCGCGGATGCCAAGAACGGGCGGCTCTACCTCTCGACCACCGTCGCGAAGGGCGACCCGCGGGCGGCGGTGCTGCAGGCACTGTCGAGCCGCATGCTCGGCCACGGCGAGCCGACGAGCTACGACGAGTTCCTCCGCCAGCGCGTCGAGACGAACTACCTCACCGGGGCGCTGCTCATGCCCGAGGCGCACGTCGTACCGGCGCTGCGCGAGGCGAAGGAGCGGCGCACGATCAGCATCGAAGACCTGCGCGACGCCTACTCGATGTCGTACGAGACCGCCGCGCACCGCTTCACCAACCTCGCGACGGTGCACCTCGACATCCGGGTGCACTTCTTGAAGGTGCACGAGTCGGGCACGATCACGAAGGCCTACGAGAACGACGACGTGAACTTCCCCACCGACCGGCTGGGCTCGATCGAGGGGCAGATGTGCTGCCGGCGGTGGACGAGCCGCGTCGTGTTCGACGAAGACGACCTCTTCAACCCGTACTACCAGTACACCGACACCGGCAACGGCACGTACTGGTGCACCGCGCGCGTGGAGCAGTCGAGCGAGGGCGCGCACTCGGTCAGCGTGGGCGTGCGCTTCGACGACACGAAATGGTTCCGCGGACGAGACACCCCCAACCGCGGGGTCTCGCGGCACGCGGTCGAGACGTGCTGCCGCCGCGCGCCCGCCGACCTCGAGGCTGCGTGGCGCGACAAGGCCTGGCCGAACGTGCGCACCCCGCGGACGCTGCTGGCGACCCTGCCGACCGGAGCGTTCCCCGGCGTCGACACGACGGAGTTGTACGAGTTCCTGGAGGCGCACGCGCCGCGCACGTGAGCGGGTGTGCACTGCACAGACTGAGGGCCATGCGGGGCGACATGCTCATGTCGCGCGCCGAGGGTCGGCGAGAGCGTCTGGACGGAAGGGGTTGAGATAAAACCTGCCAAGTGTATGGTTTTAGCTCAACGAGCTCCGTCCCCCCGGAGCGCTTTCGATGAGGAGAGCAGTCATGAAGCACACCCTCGCGGCCTCCGCCGCGATCGTCGGACTCGTCCTGGGCGGCCTCGCCGCCTCCGCGCCCGCGTTCGCCACTCCGCCCGACAAACCCGGTTCGCCCGGACACTCCGACCCGCCCGGTCACGCCGGTCCGCCGTCGCACGCCGGGCCCGGCGCCCGCGACCTCGCCCGTTACGCCGCCGACACGTGGACCTCCCTCGCCGCGATGGCCCACGAGAACACCGGCCTGCCCGACGACAACATCGGCGGCGCGCTCGATGCGGCCACGGCATCCGGATACACCTCGCCGACCAACATCGGCGGCTATCTCTGGTCGACGGTGACCGCCCGCGACCTCGGGGTCATCGGCGCCGACGAAGCGCGCGAACGCCTGACCGCCACCGTGTCGACGCTCGAGACGATGGAGCGCAACGACGGCAGCGGCATGTACTACAACTGGTACGCGCCCGACACCGGGGCCAAGCTCGAGATCTTCCCCACCTCGGGCGAGGTCATCCACCCCTTCCTCAGCACGGTCGACAACGGGTGGCTCGCCGCGGGCCTGCGGATCGTCCGCGAGGCCGAGCCGACGCTCGCCGGCCGCGCAGATGCGCTGTACCGCTCGATGGACTTCTCGGCGTTCTTCGATGCCGCGGGTGCCGCGGGACTCCCCGCGGGAACCAATCGCGGCGGCTTCTGGGAGGCCCCTCCCGGAGACGGCTGCGCCGTCGAGGCCCCCATGTACAACGACAGCGGCGAGCAGGCGTTCTACACCTGCCACCACTACGACACGACCGTGAGCGAGAGCCGCATCGCGACCTATCTCGGCATCTCCGAGGGCTCGATCCCGGCATCCGGTCTCTTCGGCACCCACCGCACGATGCCCGCCGGCTGCGACTGGGCGTGGCAGGAGCAACTGCCCACCGGCGAGACCCGCACCTACGACGGCGTCGACGTGTACGAGGGCGTGTACGCGTACGACGGCATGTCGTTCGTGCCGAGCTGGGGTGGCAGCATGTTCGAGGCGCTGATGCCCGACCTCCTCATCCCCGAAGCCGAGTGGGGTCCGCAATCCTGGGGCCTGAACCACCCGATCACCGTCGAGGTGCAGAAGCGTCACGGCCTGAACGAGGCCGGCTACGGCTCCTGGGGCTTCTCGCCCGCCAGCAACCCCTTCGGCGGTTATTCCGAATACGGTGTCGACATCGCCGGCATCCGCTCGGACGGATACACCTCGGACGCCGAGAAGACCGACGTCGACGTCGACCGTCCGGGCTGCGCGGAGGGGACGAACCCCGACCCGACCTTCGGTGACGGCGTCGTCACCCCGCACGCGGCCTTCCTCGCGCTGCCGTACGACCGCCCGGGCGTGCTGAAGAACCTGCGCGGCCTCGAGAAGATGGGCGCCTATGGCCCCGGCGGTTTCTTCGACGCGGTGGCGGTCGAGAGCGGAACGGTCGCCGAGCGGTACCTCTCGCTCGATCAGTCGATGATCATGGCGGCCATCGGCAACGCCCTGACCGGCGACAGCCTCAAGGACTACATGGTCGATGACAGGATGGAGCAGAACCTCACGCCCGCCATCGAACAGCAGGTCTTCGGCTCGTCGTGGGGCGATCGACGCCCCTGACGACGGACACGACCGCTGCCCGGTGCCCTGCGGAGGTGCCGGGCAGCGGTGCGTCCGGACAGGGGAGGGGATGCCGATGACCGACGCAGCAGCTCCGCGCGCGCGTCGCGGTAGTTACCCCAAGGGTCAACAGACCCGCCAGCGCATCGTCGACGAGGCCGTCGTGGTGTTCGGGCGTTCCGGTGTCACCGCGGGGTCGTTGCGCGAGGTCGCCACGCGCGTGGGCGTGACGCCCGCGGGACTCATGCACCACTTCGCCTCGAAGGAGGAGCTGTTCGCCGAGGTGCTGCGCCAGCGTGACGAGCGCGTCCGCGCCGCCGCCGGCGATCCGCGAGAGCACACCCTCGTCGAGCAGATGCAGAAGGTCGTCGCGCACAACGCCACGACCCGCGGGCTGACGTCCCTGTACACGCTTGTCGTCGCCGAGGCGGGCGACCCCGCCCATCCCTCCCACGAGGCGTTCGCCGAACGGTATCGCCGCAGTGCCGAGACCGCGGCCGACCTGTTGCGTGCGGGTCAGGCCGCCGGAGAGGTGAGGTCGGACATCGACCCCGCGCGGGCGGCGAGGTTGCTGAGCGCCGTCATGGACGGGCTGCAGCAGCAGTGGCTTCTCGATGACTCCGTCGACATGTCGGCGCTGTTCGCGGAGTTCGTGCGCGGGTATCTCCGGCCGCCCGCCTGAAAGCCGGCATCCGACGTCTGGTGATTCCGGCGGGCGCTGCCGCCGGGCCGCACCACCGCCCGTCCGCGTCTTGCGCAGCGCAGGTTATGCGCTTAAACTCACGGCAGACGTTCACACGAGCACCCGATGGAGGGTGCCTGGTTCGAGGAGGAACACGATGAAGAAGTCCCGATGGAGCGCAGTGGCCGTGGTGGCCGCGGCCGCGATCGTCCTCACCGGTTGCGGGCGCACCTCCGACACCGGTTCCGGTGCCGCCGAGGCCTCGACGATCGGCGACGCCGAGGCCCAGGGCACGCTCACGATGTGGGCGATGGGTGCCGAGGGCGAGGCGCTCCCGGAGTTCGTGAAGAGCTTCGAAGAGGCCAACCCCGGTGTGACCGTCGAGGTCACCCCCGTGCCGTGGGATGCCGCCTACAGCAAGTTCCAGACCGCCATCGCCGGCGGAAACACTCCCGACCTCGCGATGGTCGGCTCGACCTGGATGGCCGACTTCGGCGACGCCCTGCAGACGGTGCCCACCGACCTGTCGACCGACGGCATCTTCCCCGGGGCGATCGACTCGACCATGATCGACGACCGTGCGACCGGTGTGCCCTGGTACGTCGACACGCGCGTGCTCTACTACCGCACCGACATCGCGGCCCAGGCCGGCTGGACCACGGCTCCCTCCACCTGGGACGACCTGAAGAAGATGGCCGCCGACATGCAGTCGAAGGGCGGCGCCGACTACGGCATCCGTTTCCCCGCGGGCAACGACTCCTTCCAGGGCAATCTCTGGATGCCGTGGTCCAACGGCGCCGAGCTCGAAGACGGCGCGAAGTGGACTCTCGACACCCCCGAGACCGCCGAGGCCCTCGACTACTACCAGAGCTTCTACACCGATGGCATCGCCAACCCGGCCGCCGACCGCTCGGCCGGGGCGCAGGAGGCGGACTTCGTCTCGGGTGCGACGCCGATGCTCATCGACGGTCCCTTCCTCATCGGTCAGCTCGAAGAGCTCGGCGGAGCGGGCTTCAGCGACAAGTTCTCCACCGCCGTCCTGCCGAAGAAGGAGTCGTCGACCTCGTTCAGCGGTGGGGCCAACCTCGCCGTCTTCGACAACTCCGACAATGCCGCCAGCGCGTGGAAGCTCGTCGAGTGGTTGACCGAGCCCGAGACCCAGGCCGCCTGGTACGACGCCACCGGCGACCTCCCCGCCGTCCAGGCCGCCTGGGAGGCCGATGCCCTCGCCTCGTCCGAGACGCTCGCCGCATTCGGGACGCAGCTCGAGACCGCCAAGTCGGTCCCGGCCGTGACCACCTGGGTCCAGGTCGCCGCCGCCGGAGACGCCATGCTCGAGAAGATCCGTCTCGGCCAGCAGGCGCCGGCCGATGGCCTCTCAGAGCTCCAGGCGACCGCCGATCAGTTGGGCCTGGGCTGAGATCATGACGCAGGCAGTCGTGGGTGCGACCGGGCGGGCTCCGGCCCCCGGTCGCGCCCGCGCCGGTGGGGCGTCGAGTCGCCGCCGGCGTCAGGGATGGGTCGCGTGGGGCTTCGCCCTGCCGTTCGTCGCGGTCTTCGCGGTTTTCATGGTCGTGCCGATCGTGGGCTCCTTCGCCATGTCGTTCACCGACTTCACGGCGCGCGACATCCGCTCGCCGTTCGCGGTGAACTTCGTCGGGCTCGAGCAGTACGCGGGCGTCCTCTCGGACCCCGTCTTCCTCACGTCGCTGGGCGTGACCGCCACGTTCGTCCTCGTCGGCATCCCGGTGACCATGGCGGTCGCTCTCGCCCTCGCCCTCGCGCTGAACGCGAGCACGGGTCGCTTCGTCTCGGTGCTCCGCGTCGGCTTCTACGCGCCGGTCGTGACGAGCATCGTGGCCGTGGCCGTGGTCTGGCGCTACATCCTGCAGCCCGAGGGACTGCTCAACTCCGCGCTCGCGATCATCGGCATCCAGGGCCCCGACTGGCTCAATGACACGCGTACCGCCCTTCCCTCGCTCATCGCGATGGCGGTGTGGCGCAACGTGGGCACGCTCATGGTGATCTTCCTCGCCGGGCTCCAGGCCATCCCCACCGACGTCAAGGAGGCCGCCCTCATGGACGGCGCCTCGTCGTGGCGGCGTCTGACCTCGGTGACGCTCCCGCTGCTGCGTCCGACCCTGCTGCTGGGGGCGGTGCTCATCTCGGTGGGGTTCCTGCAGTTCTTCGAGGAGGCCTTCGTGATGACGCAGGGCGGCCCGCTCAACTCCACCCTCTCGGTGGCCTATTACACGTTCAAGCAGTTCGGTTTCGGACAGTACGGCGCGGCCTCGGCCGCCAGCTACCTGCTGTTCCTCGCGATCGCCCTGCTCAGCCTGGTGCAGTTCCGCGTGCTGCGCGCGAAGGACTGAAGGAGGATGCCATGACACTCACGTCTCCCGCGGCGCCGGCCGCCGTCGCCGAAGCGACTCGGCCGCCGCGCCGCCGCCGCGCTGACAAGCGCGTCACGCCCGGGCGCGCGCTCACGTACACGGTGCTGCTCGTCGGCCTGATCGTCTGGATCCTGCCCTTCGCGTGGATGCTGCTGGGGTCGGTCAAGACGCAGCGCGAGATCCTGCAGCGCCCGCCGACGTGGTGGCCCGAGCAGTTCACCTGGGACAACTTCGCCACCTGGTTCGGCCAGCTGAACTTCGGGCAGTTCTTCGGCAACAGTGTCCTCGTGGCACTGGTCACCGTCGCCGGCAACCTCGTGTTCTGCTCGATGGTCGGCTACGCGCTGGCGAAGATGGACTTCCCGGGCAAGAAGGCGCTGTTCGCCGTGGTCATGGTGACCCTGATGGTCCCGGGCGTCGTCACCTTCGTGCCGCTGTTCGTGATGGTGTCGTCGCTCGGTCTCGTCGACAGCTACGCCGCGCTCATCCTCCCGTTCGTCACCACTCCGCTGGGCGTGTTCCTCATGCGGCAGTTCATGCTCGGCATCCCGGATCCGCTGCTCGAGGCCGCGCGCATCGACGGCGCGGGCGAACTGCGGATCTTCGCCCGCATCGTCATGCCGCTGTGCGGGCCGCCGCTGGCGACCCTCGGCATCCTGACCTTCCTCGCCTCGTGGAACAACTTCCTCTGGCCGCTGGTCGCGGCCCAGACGGAGGCGAAGTACACCCTCCCCGTCGCGCTGTCGCTGTACTCGACGGGGCAGAACGCCACCGACTACGGCCTGCTGCTGGCGGGGTCGGTGCTGGTCATCGCGCCGATCATCCTGCTGTTCGTCTTCCTGCAGCGCTACTTCATCCAGGGCATCGCCTCGACCGGTCTCAAGTGATCCGGGGCCGCGCGCCCCGCCCGTGAGACCCGAGCCCTCGAAAGGACTCCCATGACCTCCCCCCGTTTCCTCACCGCGCCCGACGGAACGCGTTTCCGCGACCTCAACCACAACGGCGTGATGGACCCCTACGAGAATCCGCGCCTCGGCGTCGAGGAACGCGTCGACGACCTCCTCGGTCGCCTCAGCCTCGAGGAGAAGGCGGGGCTGATGTTCCAGACCGTCATCGAGGTCGGCGACGACGGCGAGGTGCTCGAGGCGCCCGGCAAGATCTCGAAGTCCCCGACGACCACGGTGGTCGTGCACAAGCACATGAACCACTTCAACGTGCACGCGATCCGCACCGCGCGTCAGGCTGCGACCTGGAACAACACCCTCCAGGCGCTCGCCGAGACGACGCCGCACGGCATCCCGGTCACCGTCAGTACCGACCCGCGGCACGCCTTCGTCGAGAACACCGGCGTGGCCTTCTCGGCCGGTCCCTTCTCGCAGTGGCCCGAGGGGCTCGGGCTCGCGGCCCTCGACGACGTCGACACCGTGCGCGCGTTCGCCGAGGTGGCACGCCGCGAGTACGTCGCGGTCGGCATCCGCGCCGCCCTCCACCCGCAGATCGATCTCGCCACCGAGCCGCGATGGGGTCGTCAGGCCCAGACCCTGGGTCAGGATGCCGAGCGGGTCACCGCCTTCACCGCGGCGTACCTGCAGGGCTTCCAGGGCGACGAGCTCGGACCCGGCAGCGTCGCCTGCACGACGAAGCACTTCCCGGGCGGCGGCCCGCAGCTCGGCGGTGAGGACGCGCACTTCCCGTACGGCCGCGAGCAGGTGTACCCGGGCGGGATGTTCGACTACCACCTCGAGCCGTTCCGCGAGGCCATCCGCCGGGGGACCGCCGCGATGATGCCGTACTACGGCATGCCGGTCGGACTCGAGCTCGATGGCGAGGGGATCGAGGAGGTCGGCTTCGGCTACAACCGCCAGATCGTCACCGGCCTGCTGCGCGAACAGCTCGGCTACGACGGCGTCGTCGTCACCGACTGGGAGCTCGTCAACGACAACCACGTGGGCGACCAGGTGCTGCCCGCCCGCGCCTGGGGCGTCGAGCACCTCACCGCGAGCGAGCGCATGGAGAAGATCCTGGATGCCGGCAGCGACCAGTTCGGCGGAGAGGAGTGCGTCGAGATGCTCCTGGATCTCGTGCGCTCGGGCCGGGTGAGCGAGGAGCGCCTCGACGACTCGGCGCGGCGTCTGCTGCGGGTGAAGTTCCAACTCGGGCTCTTCGATGACCCTTACGTCGACGTCGACGAGGCCGAACGCATCGTCGGCAACGCCGAGTTCCGTGCCCTCGGCGAGCAGGCGCAGGCTCGATCGCTGACGGTGCTCGTGAACGATGAGCGGGACGGCCGACCCGTCCTGCCGCTCGAGCCCGTGGGCGCCGTGTACGTCGAGGGCTTCCGCGCCGACGAGGTCGCCGAACTCGGTCGCACGGTGGCCGACCCCGCCCAGGCGGATCTCGCCCTCGTCCGCATCGGCGCCCCGTTCGACCCGCGCGACGACCTCTTCCTCGAAGCGTGGTTCCACCAGGGCTCGCTCGAGTTCGCGCCGGGGCTGGTGTACCGGTTGACCCGGATCGCGGCATCCTGCCCCCTGGTGATCGTGGTGAACCTCGACCGGCCCGCGATCCTCACGCCGTTCGTGGGTCACGCCGCGGCCATCGTCGCCGACTACGGCAGCTCGTCGACGGCGGTGCTCGACGCACTCACCGGCCGTGTCGCCCCCCGCGGTCGACTGCCGATCGAGATCCCCCGATCGATGGATGCCGTGCGTTCCTCCCGCGAGGATGTACCGTCGGACACCGGCGATCCCGTCTTCCCCGTGCACCATGGGCTGGACCTGGCGGGCGCGATGGCGACGGTGTCGCAGAGGGGGTAGGGCCGATCCGATGCCGGAGGAGCAACCGACGCGGCGGCCGACGGTGTACGACGTCGCGCAGGAGGCGAACGTCTCGATCGCGTCGGTGTCGTTCGCATTCCGCCGCCCCGACAAGCTCAGCGAGGCCACGCGCCAGCGCGTGCTCGACGCGGCACGGCGGCTGGGGTACGCGCCCAGCGGTGCCGCCCGCGGCCTCGCGCGCGGGCGCACCGGCATCCTCGGCCTGCACGCCTTCGACCTCCTGCTCGAGCGCGCCGACCCGCTGGCACAGCCGCTGAGCGGCATGCAGTCGCCGGCGCTCGACACCGGGGGAGTGATCGCCTGGGACCAGACCGACGACGACGTGCTGTCGGACCCGCGGGCGTTCCCCCTCTACGTCGACGAGGTGCAGCGCGGTTTCGAGCTGGAGTGCTGGGCTCTCGGGCGGCCGGTGATGCTCAGCAGTGGATCGGATGCCGATGTCTCGGTCGCCGACACGGTCGGTCGCGTCGACGGGCTGGCCATCTTCCCCTCGCCGCAGACCGCGCCGACTCTCGCACGTCACACGCCGAGCATTCCCATCGTGCTCTTCAGTGCCGCCCCGGCCGACGACCGGCACCACCGGGTGCGCGTCGACAACACCCTCGGCATGCGTTCGCTCGTCTCCCATTTGGTCGAGGAGCACGCGGCGACCGACCTCGCCTTCGTGGGGCGCCTCGAGGCGGAGGATGCCGTCGAGCGACGCGGTGCGATGAGCGCGGAGCTGCAGGCCCGCGGCATCCGTCCCCGCCCCGACTCCATCGACGCGACCGTGCGCGGCGAGGACGAGCTCGTGCCGCAGGTACGGGCGCTCCTGGCCGAGGGGCGCATGCCGCAGGCGTTCGTCTGCGCGACCGACCAGAACGCCTTCACCCTGCTCGACGTGCTTGCCGCCGAGGGGGTGCGCGTGCCCGACGAGGTGATCGTCACCGGCTTCGACGGCACGCTCGGCTCGCGCCTGACGATCCCGCCGCTGACCACGGTCCGCCAGCCGATGGAGGCGATGGGACGCGCCGCCGCGCGGATCCTCGCCGGCACCGCCGGTTCGCCGCCCGCGGGCGGGGTCTTCGACGTGGTGTTCGAGCCCCGCGTGCTCGTGCGGGCGAGCTGCGGCTGCTGATCGATCTGTCGGACGCCCGGGAGCGGACGCTTCGCCCGTGCGCGCACGCCCCGGGCCGCGCCGATCGCGTGGTCTCGCCACGATCGGGTGAGCTCTCGCGCACGGCGGGGGTCAGGCAGCGTTCCACCGCAGCCGCGGGGCGCCGAGTCCCGACCGCAGGGCGGCGGGGTCGGCGACGGGGAACATCGTGACGATGAGACCGTCGACCGCGTAGGCCAGGGCGGCGGCACCGTCGGGGAGCGGGTCGCCGAGAGCGATGCGGGTCGAGCGGCCCTCGACGGCCTCGTCGATCGCGTCGGCGCGGGAGAGAAGGGATGCCGCGGCGGCGGTGACGCGTGAGAGCAACGAGCCCGACGGGTCCCAGGGTGAGAACGCCCCGCCCTCGAGGCCGCAGGCGAGAGCCAGGTCGTCGGTGAGCCACCGTTCGCGCTTGAGGCCGTAGGGGGTGGGCGTGGTCGACAGCAGGTAGCCGTAAACGTGCAGCAGGCCGGCGTTACCGACGGGCCACGAGGCCTCGAGCTCTGCCCGCAGGTGCAGCTCGTCGAACAGTGCCCGGGAGAGCACCGCCTCCCCGACGTTCTCGTCGACCACCGTCGAGCGGCCCCACGCGGCGAACCGGCCCGCGGCGGCGTCCTCGGCGAGGGATGCCGCGAGCCACGGCAGAGACGAGATCGCCGACGAGGGGTCGAGGGCACCGAGCGCCGCGGCGGTGTCGAGAGCGGGGGAGGAGGTCACCGCTTCACGCTAAGCCGTGAGCCGGGGCGCACAGGAGCCGTTCATCCAGCGTTTACACGGCGTGGACATAGCGTCCATATTTGAGGTGCACCATGGACGCAACGTCCACGACAGGAGTTCCCCCGTGCCCCGCCCCGTCCTCATCTTCGACTTCGACGGTACCGTCGCCCTCGGCGACGGCCCCCTGTTGGCCTACGCCCGCGCGGTCGCCGTGCACACGGCATCCGCCGCCGACTTCGTCTCCACCGTCTCGGCCCACCTCGCCGCGCCCTCGGCCGACGTCATCGACGGGTACGATGCGGTCCGACGCCTCGCGCTCGACGCGGGGGTCGACGACGCCGCGCTGGCCTCGGCCTACTCGACGAGCCGCGCGCAGCTGGCGGGCCCCGATGCGCCCGTGTCGACCGCCGCCGAACTGGCCGGGTTCCTCGCCGAGGTGGATGCCGAGCGCCTGCTCGTCACGAACGCCCCGGCGACGCGACTCGACGAGGCGCTGGCCGCCATGGGCCTGAACGGCCTGTTCGACCGGATCGTCACGGACGCCGCGAAGCCCGCCGGTCTCGAACTGCTTCTCGATCAGCTCGCCGCCGGCACCCCGGTCCTCGCCATCGGTGACGTCTGGCGCAACGACCTCGCCCCCGCCCACGCCCGCAGTCTCGCCACCGCCCTGGTCGGCGGCTACGCCGATCCGGCCGCGGACCCCACCTTCCGTGCCGACACCCTCGATGAGCTGCTGCCCGCGCTCGCCGAGTGGGTCGGCGCCGCCCACGTCGACGCTCCCCCCGCCGATCACCTCCCCTCCCACGCCTGAACCCCACCCGAATCGCAGAGGAATCATGAACACTCGTCGCATCCGTCTCGCCGCGGCCTTCGCCACCGCCGCTCTCGCCTCGATCGCCCTGGCCGGCTGCTCCGGTACCGCGGGCGCCGCCTCCGAACCCGCCGCCGACCCCAGCTCGTTGGTGCTCGCCCTCGTCCCCTCTCAGGACCAGGCCAACCTCGTCGACACCGCGAAGCCCCTCACCGACATGCTCACCGAGAAGCTCGGCATCCCGGTCAGCGGTGTCGTGTCAAAGGACTACCAGGCCGCCGTCGAGGCGATGGGCGCGGGTCAGGCCCAGATCGGCTTCCTGCCCTCGCTGCAGCTGTGGCAGGCGAACGACCGATACGGTGCCTCGGTCGTGCTGCAGACCGAGCGCAACGGCAACATCACCTATCCGGGCCAGTTCATGACGAACGACCCCGACAAGTACTGCGACACCCCCGTGGTCGAGCGCGACGGCATGTCGTTCTGCAACGGCGCCGACGCACTGCAGGGACCCGCCGGTCTCGACAGCATCACCAAGATCGCCGGAGCCAAGGTCGCCGTCCTCGGCCCGGGATCGCCCGCCGGCTACATCTACCCGATGCTCGCGCTGAAAGAGGCCGGCGTCGACATCGACAGCGGCTTCCAGCAGGTGCCCGTCACGGCCAACGACGCCTCAGTGCTCGCGGTCTACAACGGCGACGCCGAGGTCGGGTTCAGCTTCTGGGACGCCCGCACCCTGGTGAAGAAGGACAAGCCCGACGTGGGCCAGAAGGTCGTCGTCTTCGGCCTCACCGCCGAGATCCCCAACGACGGCGTAGCCGTCTCGAAGGACCTCTCGCCCGAGCTGCAGCAGAAGATCTCGTCGGCGCTCGCCGAGTACTCCACCACCGACGAGGGCTCGGCGGCTCTGAAGGCCGTCTACTCGATCACCAAGCTCGCTCCGGCAGACCCCGCCTCGCTCGACGTCGTCGCCCGCGCCGCTCAGCAGCTCGGACTCCAGTGACGACCGGTTCGCTCACCCCGGGCGTCGAGGCGCAGGCCTCGGCGCCCTGGGGCATCCGTCTCGACGGCGTCTCGGTGCGCTACCCCAACGGCACCATGGGGCTGCGCGACGTGAGCGTCGACATCGCGCCCGGCGAGCTCATCGCCGTCGTGGGTCTCTCGGGCTCGGGTAAGTCCACGCTCATCCGCACGATCAACGGTCTGGTGCCCGCGACCTCCGGCGTCGTCGAGGTCGGCGGTCGCCGCGTCGACGGGGCCTCCGGTCGGCGCCTGCGCGAACTCCGTGGGCACATCGGCATGGTGTTCCAGAGCTTCAACCTCGCCGGGCGCACGAGCGTGCTCAACAACGTGCTGGTCGGGCGCCTCGCGCACACCCCGCTGTGGCGCACGCTCCTCGGCGCGTATCGCGAAGACGACCGACGCCTCGCCTTCGAGGCCCTCGACCGGGTCGGCCTGCTGCCCAAGGTGTGGGACCGCGCCTCGGCGCTGTCGGGCGGCCAGCAGCAGCGCGTCGCGATCGCCCGCGCGCTCACCCAGCAGCCCCGCATCGTGCTCGCCGACGAACCGGTCGCGAGCCTCGACCCGCCCACCGCCCGCGGCGTCATGGACGACCTGCGTCGCATCAACGTCGACCTCGGCATCACGGTGCTGGTCAACCTGCACCTGCTCGACCTCGCCCGCGAGTACGGCACGCGCATGATCGGCATGCGGGCCGGGGAGATCGTCTACGACGGGCCGGCGGCATCCGCCACCGACGCAGATTTCGCCCAGATCTACGGTCGCTCGGTGACCGCCGCCGACAGGCTCGAGCGATGACGGCGTTGAGCGTCCCCACCCGCCCGAAGGGCCGATGGATGCCGTGGACCGCCGCGGGCGTCGTCGTCGCGGTGACCGTCTTCATGTGCCTGCCGGTGGTCGGGGTGGGCCTCGACGTCGGGGCCATCGCCCGCAACTGGCAGCAGGGTGCTCTGCGGGTGGGCGAACTGCTCACGCCCGACTGGTCGTTCTTCCCGCGGACGGTCGGCCCCATCCTCGAGACGCTGCAGATGGCCGTCATCGGCACGGCGGTGGGGGCCGCGGTGTCGCTGCCCCTGAGCTTCTGGGCCGCTCGACCCACCAACCCCACGGGGTGGACGCGGTCGCTGGTGCGCGGCATCCTGAACGTCATCCGCGCCGTGCCGGAGCTCGTGTACGCCGCCGTGCTCGTCGCGATGGTCGGAGTCGGGGCTCTTCCCGGCATCCTGGCGCTGGTGCTGTTCAACGTCGGCATCATCGTCAAGCTCGTGTCGGAGTCGATCGATGCGAGCGACATCGGCCCGCTCGAGGCGGGACGGGCCGCGGGGGCGACGCAGACGCAGATCAACCGCGCGATCGCCCTGGCCGACACCTGGCCCGCGTTCGTGTCGCAGACGCTCTACGTCTTCGAGCTCAACGTCCGTGCCTCCACCGTGCTGGGCCTGGTCGGCGCGGGCGGCATCGGCCTGCTCATCGACGCCGTGCGCACCTTCTACCGCTACGACCAGCTGTCGCTCGTCATCGTCGAGATCCTCGTGATCGTCGTCGTGCTCGACGCCGTCAGCGACGCGATCCGCCGGAGACTCGTATGACCGCCCTCGCCCCCGCCCGCCCCGCGGCCCTCGACCTACCGCCCCGCCGTCGACGGCCCCTGCGCACCCTGTCGTGGCTGGTGGTCGGCGTCATCGTCGTCGCCGCGTTCTGGTCCGCCGACATCACGTGGTCGCGGCTCGGTGAACTGCCCGCCGAGATCGCGCGCTACCTCGGGCTCATGTTCGTCTCGCCGAACTGGGCCAAGCTCCCCGAGGCCCTCTGGCAGACCTGGCGCAGCGTCGAGATGGCGTGGATCGGCACCGTCCTCGGCATCCTGATCGCGACGCCCCTGTCGTTGATCTCGGCGCGCGGTTTCGGTCCGGCGCCGGTGCGCGCCGTGCTGCGCTTCGTCTTCTCGCTCGTGCGGGCCGTCCCCGAGCTCGTCTTCGCGATCATCATCCTCTCGGTGACGGGTCTCACCCCTCTCACCGGCGCTCTCGCCCTCGCGATCGGCGGGGTCGGAACCCTGGGCAAGTGGGGCTACGAAGCCGTCGAGAACGTCACCCCGGGGCCGATCGAGGCCGCCCGCGCGGCGGGGGGATCCACCGCGCAGGTGCTGCGGTGGGGTGTGTGGCCCCAGGCTGCTCCCACCTTCCTGTCCTTCTGGCTCTACCGCTTCGAGATCAACGTGCGCGCCTCGGCCGTGCTCGGGCTCATCGGAGTGGGTGGCATCGGCGACATGCTCACCTCGTACACCCAGTACCGTGAGTGGTCGACGGTCGGCATGCTCCTGATCGTCGTGGTCATCGTCACCGTCGCGATCGACGCGGTCTCGGCCCGCATCCGCCGCCGCATCATGGAGGGTCCTCGTGTCCGCAGCTGAGGTGCCCACGACCGCGCGGATCGCCGCGGTGCGCAACTCCCTGCAGCCCAGCGAACGCCGTGTCGCCGACCTCATCGTCGACGACCCGGATGCCGTGATCGAGCTGACCGCGCAGCAGCTCGCCGACCGCGTCGGGGTGGGACGGTCCACGGTCGTGCGCGCCTGCCAGACGTTCGGGTACCGCGGGTATCCGCAGCTGCGCGTGGCCCTCGCCGCCGAGCGCGGGCGTCGACCGGCGCCGACGACCGACGCGGGCGACGGCGCCCTGGGCGGCATCCGCTCGGCCATCGATCGCATCGCCGACGACCTTCGCGCGGCCACGAGCCTGCTGGATGCCGACGGGGTCGACGCCGCCGTCGAGGCGGTCGTGGGTGCGCGACGGCTGCTGGTGGTGGCGAGCGGCCTGTCGGCTCCGGTCGCGACCGATCTCGCGATGCGCCTGACCGCGGTGGGTCGCCCCGCCGAGACCCTCGGTGACCCGATCGGTCAGCAGATCGCCGCGCGGCACCTCTCGGCCGACGACGTGTGCGTCGTGATCAGCGGGTCGGGGGCAAACGAGGCGAGCCTCCGCGCGGCTCAGGCGGCGCGCGCCGCGGGCGCTCGAGTGATCGCGGTGACCTCGTTCATGGCGTCGCCCCTCACGGAGCGCGCCGATCTCTCGCTGGTGCTCGCCTCGGGCGGAACCTTCCGCGACGAGCTCGAACACACCTCGCGCATCGCGCACGCGGTCTTCGCCGAGGCCTTCGTCGACGCCGTGGCGCGCGCGCGGGCGGGGGAGGCCGATCTCTCGCGCGAGCGTGTGCTCGAGATCCTCTCCGACAACCTCGGCGACGCCGGCTGACCGCCGGTGCGGGGCATTCGTCCGGCCGACGTGACCCCGCGATCCGGGCGCCGGTGTACCGGCCGTCGGCGCCGCTACTCGGCCAGACGCAACGCCGTCCAGGTCTCCGCCCGCGCCGCGAACGACGACAGGTCGCGCCCGAGCACCCGTTCGGCCTGCGCGATGCGCGCGCGCACGGTGTGGCGATGGATGCCGAGAGCCTGAGCGGTCGCCTCGTGCGAGCAGTCGTGGGTGAGCCAGGCGTCGACGGTCTCGAGCAGTGCGGAGCCCTGCGCCTCGTCGTGCGCACGCAGGGGCGTCAGCACCCCCGCGGCGACGCTCCGGGCGGCTTCGGAGCCGAGCGCGGCGAGAAGTCCCGCCCGCGCCGTGTCGGCGAAGTCGGCGACCCCGGGGGTCGAGAGCCGCTCGCGCGCGGTCCGAGCCTGCGCGAGAGCGCTCGAGAACGCCTCGTACCCGGTCGGGGCGGAGCATCCGACGACGATCTCGAAGCGATCCGCGATCTCGTCGAGCAGTCCTCGAGCCGCGGCGGGCACGACCACGACGAACCCGTCGTCGCCCCGGCCGAAGAACAGCTCCCCCCGCCGTTCCGACGCACGCATCTCGAGCCACTCGGCCAGCGCACCGGAGCGCGCGGCCGTGGCGGGGGTGAGCGCCACCACCACGGGGGCCGTGGGAAGGGGGCCGAACAGATCCCGCGACGCGCGGCGGGCGAGAGCGGGGTCGTCGGTGCACAGCGACTGCACGAGTCCCGCGCGGAAGGTGCCGATCGCGCGGCCCAGCCCATCCTGCTGCTCGAGGACGAGGGCGGCCATCGCCACCACGGCCGTCACCACGCTGCGGGCCTCGTGGTCGAGGTCGTCGGCGGCGATCGCGAGAGCGCCGCGCAGATGCCCGCCCCGGCCGAGGGTCTGCAGGCTCACCGCGGTCCCGTCGATCCGCAGCGTCGACGCGGCGCGCGTGCCGCGGTGCAGCATCGTCGTCACCTCCGCCGTCACCGCGTCGAGCGCCGCAGGGGCGAGGGCGTCGACGGGGTACTCGGTGCGCACGGCCCCGGCCGCGTCGAAGAGGCCGACCCAGCAGTCGAGCTGTCGCGAGAGCTCGGCGAGGGTGGCGGCCAGACCGTCGGGGCGCAGCGCCGCCAGCGAGACGGCCCGCTGGGCGGCGAGCGACCAGCTGCGGCGGGCGTAGGCGTCGGCGGCGATCGCCTCGGCTCCGGCGCGGGCCACGGCGATGAACGGCGTGCGGTAGGGCACCTCGAACAGGGGCATCCCCGCCGCGAGGCAGGCGGCGGTCAGCCCCGCGGGGATGCCGTCGCGCACGACCTCGGTGCCGAATCCCAGCGCCCGCACCCCGCGGGCGAGCAGCCGCCCGACGTAGGCCTCGTAGTCGGCGGGGGTCACGTCGGCGAACTGGGTGCCGGTGGTCAGCAGCACCAGCCCCTCGCTGAGGAACGGAGTGGGATCGGCGAGGTCGCTGGAGTGCACCCATCGCACGGGGCGGTCCACGCTGCCGGCGGGAAGGGCGGCCTCGTCGACGATCAGGCCCAGGCCCAGGTCGGCTCGAGCCAGGAGGGCGCGCAGGCTCGGTGGGGCGACGGCGGTGTCGACCATGAGTCCTCCTGTACAAGACGTATACGACAGTGCCTGCGACTGTACAGGGGGGAGAGTGCGGGCCGAGACGCCGCGTCCGTAGCATCGCCGCCATGAGCCTCGACACCCTCCCCACCGTCGGCGGTCCGTCCCTCGTCCAGGAGCGCCGCCTCGTCACCGCCATCCCCGGCCCCCGCTCGCAGGAGCTCCTCGACCGCAAGGCCGCGGCCGTGGCATCCGGTGTCGGCCACACCGTCCCCATCCACGCGGTCGCCGCGGGCGGCGGAGTCGTCGTCGACGCCGACGGCAACTCCCTCATCGACCTCGGTGCGGGCATCGCGGTCACGAGCGTCGGCAACGCCCACCCCGCCGTCGTCAAGGCCGTCCAGGATCAGGTCGCCGCCTTCACCCACACGTGCTTCATGGTGTCGCCGTACGACTCGTACGTCGCCGTCGCCGAGGCGCTCAACCGGCTCACCCCCGGCGACCACGAGAAGAAGAGCGCGCTGTTCAACTCCGGCGCCGAGGCCGTCGAGAACGCGGTCAAGATCGCGCGCAAGCACACCGGCCGCCAGGCCGTCGTCGCCTTCGACCACGCGTACCACGGCCGCACCAACCTCACGATGGCGCTCACCGCCAAGAACATGCCGTACAAGAGCGGCTTCGGCCCCTTCGCCGCCGAGGTCTACCGCGCGCCCCTGTCGTACCCCTTCCGCGACGGATTGACGGGCCCCGAGGCCGCGGCCAAGGCCATCTCGCTCATCGAGAAGCAGGTCGGCGCCGAGAATCTCGCCGCCGTCATCATCGAGCCCATCCAGGGCGAGGGTGGCTTCATCGTCCCCGCCGACGGATTCCTCAACGCGATCGTCGACTGGTGCCACGACAACGGCGTCGTCTTCATCGCCGACGAGGTGCAGTCGGGCTTCGCCCGCACCGGCGCGATGTTCGCGAGCGAGCTGTTCGGCATCGTCCCCGACCTCGTCACCACCGCCAAGGGCATCGCCGGCGGGCTGCCGCTGGCGGCCGTCACCGGTCGCGCCGACATCATGGATGCCACCCACACGGGCGGTCTCGGAGGCACCTACGGCGGCAACCCGATCGCCTGCGCCGCGGCCCTGGCCTCCATCGACGCCTTCGAGAACGAGGGGTTCCTCGAGCGCGCGCAGCAGATCGGCGAGCTGCTCACGCGCCGTCTGCACGAGCTGCAGGCGAACGACCCGCGCGTCGGCGACGTGCGCGGCCACGGCGCGATGATCGCGGCCGAGTTCGTCGACCCCACCACCGGAGCACCCGACGCCGCCCTCACCTCGGCCGTGGCGAAGGCCGCGATCGCCGAGGGGGTGATCGTGCTCACGTGCGGTACTTACGGGAACGTCATCCGGTTCCTGCCGCCGCTGTCGATCGGCGACGAGCTGCTGAACGAGGGCCTCGACGTCGTCGCGGCCGCCCTGTCGCGCAACTGACACTCGTCCCGGCGGTGGCGCGGAGCAGCATGCACACACCCGCCGCCGTCGGGACCACCCACGACATTCCCGAGCGAACGACAAGTAAGGAAGCTTCCATGGACGAGATCACCCGAGACGTCGTCGTCATCGGAGCCGGCGCCGCCGGTCTCACCGCCGCCAACGACCTGCGCAAGGCCGGCCTCTCGGTCGCCGTCCTCGAGGCGCGCGACCGCGTGGGCGGGCGACTGTGGACCGACGTGGTCGAGGGCGCGATGCTCGAGCTCGGCGGTCAGTGGGTCTCGCCCGACCAGCAGGCGCTCATCGACACCGTCGAGGAGCTAGGGCTCACGACCTACAGCCGCTACCGCGAGGGCGACAGCGTGTACGTCGGAGCCGACGGCGAAGCGAAGCGCTTCACCGGCGAGATGTTCCCGGTGGCCGCCTCGACCGAGAAGATCATCGACGAGATCACCGTGCGCCTGGACGCCATGGTCGCCGAGATCGACCCCGACCGTCCCTGGGAGCACCCGAACGCCGCCGAGTGGGACACGGTCTCGTGGGACGCATGGCTGCGTCAGCAGACCGACGACGACGAGGCCGTCCGCAACCTCGCCTTCGCCACCGGCTCGGCGATGCTCACCAAGCCGACCCACACCTTCTCGCTGCTGCAGTCGCTGCTCATGGCGGCATCGGCGGGCTCGTACTCGAACCTCGTCGACGCCGACTTCATCCTCGACAAGCGCGTCGCCGGTGGCCTGCAGGCGGTGCCCGAACTGCTCGCCGAGCGTCTCGGCGACGACGTCTTCCTCAACCAGCCGGTGCGCCGCATCATCTGGGGTGCCGATTCGGCCACGCCCGACCGCGCTGCGGACTCGGCGACGGGGCAGCGGGTCGACGAGCTGCGCGCTCTGACCGCTCGCGTCGAGGCCACGAAGGCCTCCGCCGCGGGAGTCACCGTCATCGCCGACGGCCTGACCGTGCGCGCACGCTTCGCCATCCTGGCGCTCGCGCCCGTGCTCTACCCCCGCATCTCGTTCGAGCCGCCCCTGCCCCGGCTCCAGCACCAGATGCACCAGCACATCTCGATGGGCTTCGTCATCAAGGTGCACGCCGTCTACGAGACGCCGTTCTGGCGCGCGCAGGGTCAGTCGGGCACCGCGTTCAGCCCCTACGAGCTGGTGCACGAGGCCTACGACAACACCAACCACGGTGACGAGCGCGGCACGCTGGTGGGCTTCGTGTCCGACCAGAACGCCGACGACCTGTTCCGTCTGGGCGCCGAGGAGCGCAAGGAGCGCATCCTCGAGTCGCTCTCGCACTACTACGGGCCCGAGGCGAAGAACACGGTCGTCTACTACGAGAGCGACTGGGGCACCGAGGAGTGGACGCGCGGCGCCTACGCCGCGAGCTTCGACCTCGGCGGTCTCCACCGCTACGGCGCCGACCTGCGGGAGCCCGTCGGCGCGATCCACGTCGCGTGCAGCGACATGGCCGGCGCGGGCTACCAGCACGTCGACGGCGCGATCCGCCAGGGTCACCGCGCGGCGCAGGAGATCCTCGAGCGGACGCGCGGATGAGTTCCGCGATCGTCGTCGGCTACACCGCCACCGAGGCGGGTGCCGACGCCCTCGCCCTCGCGGCGCGGCTCGGGAACGCCCTCGACGCGCCCGTCCACGCGGTGATCGTGCTGCCCGCGGCCGAGAACAACGTCTCGATCCCCGCCGACGCCGGTTACGACCGGCTCGTCGCCGACACGGCACGCGACTGGCTGCGCGACGGTCTCGCGCGGGTCGGGGGATCCGGCATCCGGGGGCACGTGCGTCCCGCGCACGGGGTGGCAGCCGGACTCGTCGCCGCCGCCGAGGAGTTCGACGCGGGCCTCATCGTCGTCGGCACCGGAGGTGGGGGACCGCGCGGTCGGCACCGCCTCGGCACCACCGCCGAGGAGCTCGTGCACGCCGCTCCCGTCCCGGTGGCCCTGGCCCCCGAGGGCGCGCGCGACATCGCCGTCGACGCGGGTCTTCCGCGCATCACCGCGGCGATCGGCACGCGGCCGGGTGCCGACGTGCTGCTCGAGTCCTCGGCATCCCTGTCGGCCCGCGCGCAGGCACCGCTCCGGCTGCTCTCGCTCGCGGGCGTCGACCTCCCCGCCCGCGTCGACGCGGGGCTGACCCGTCTGACCGGACAGGCCCACGCCGAGGAGGTGCTCGAGACCGTTCGCGCCGCGCTCCCGCCCGAGATCGAGGCCCACGCGGTGGTGGGCGCCGGCTCCGACATCGAAGACGCCGTCGGGCGCATCGAGTGGATGCCGGGCGAGATCGCCCTGGTCGGCTCCAGCCGGCTCGCCCAGCCCCGGCGCCTGTTCCTCGGATCCACCGCAGGACGCATCCTGCGGGCCCTTCCCGTTCCCATGATCGTGGTGCCCCGCACCTCGGAGGCCCCATGACCACCTCTCGCAACGGCGCGAGCCCCGCACCCGACAGCCCCGTCACCACCGGCATCTCCAACAAGGGCCTGCGCGTCGGCTCGATCGGGATGATCGGCGCCGTCGTCATCGGCATCTCCACCATCGCCCCGGCGTACACGCTCACCGGGGCACTCGGTCCGACGGTCTCGGCGGTCGGGTTCCAGGTTCCCGCGATCATCCTCGTCGGCTTCATCCCGATGCTGCTGGTGGCCCTCGGCTACCGCGAACTGAACTCCCGGATGCCGGATGCCGGCACCTCGTTCACCTGGGCGGCGCGGGCCTTCGGCCCCTGGGTGGGCTGGATGGCCGGATGGGGTCTGGTGGCCGCCACCGTCATCGTGCTCTCCAACCTCGCCGGCATCGCGGTGGACTTCCTCTTCCTGCTGATCGCGCAGCTCAGCGGCAACGCCGAGATCGCGGAGCTCACCCGCGTCGTCCCGATCAACATCGCGGTGTGCCTGGTGTTCATGTTCCTGGCCACGGTGGTGTCGTACCGCGACCTGCAGACCACCCAGCGCCTGCAGTACGGCCTCGTCGGCTTCCAGATCCTCGTGCTGCTCGTCTTCGCGGGCGCGGCGGTCGTCGAGACGATGAACGGCAACGCCGTCGACCCCAGCCCCGTGCAGCTGTCGTGGTTCAACCCCTTCGAGGTGCCCTCGTTCAGCGCCTTCGCCGCCGGTCTGTCGCTGTCGATCTTCATCTTCTGGGGATGGGACGTCATCCTCACCATGAACGAAGAGACGAAGGACCCCGACCGCACCCCGGGCCGCGCGGCCACCGTCACGGTCTTCCTCATCGTGGCGCTGTACCTGGTGATCGCCGTCGCCCTGCTGATGTTCGCGGGAAACGGCACGGGGGAGCTGGGCCTGGGCAACCCCGACATCCAGGAGAACGTCTTCTTCCACCTCTCGGGACCCATCCTCGGGCCCCTCGCGTTCCTCGTGTCTCTCGCGGTCCTCACCAGCTCGGCATCCTCGCTCCAGGCCACCTTCGTGGGGCCCGCCCGGACCCTGCTGGCCATGGCGCACTACGACGCCCTGCCGAAGAAGTTCGCGAAGGTGAGCCCGCGGTTCTTCACCCCGGGCTACGCCACGATCGTCTCGGCGGTCGTCGCCTCGGCGTTCTACGCGATCATGCGCGTGCTCAGCGAGAACGTGCTGACCGACACCATCACGGCCCTCGGCGCGATGATCTGCTTCTACTACGGGCTCACCGCCTTCGCGTGCGTCTGGTACTTCCGCAAGCAGTGGTTCGACTCGGTGCGCAACGTCCTGCTGACGCTGCTGGCCCCGCTCGTGGGCGGGGGAATCCTCGCGGTGCTGTTCGTCACCACCCTCATCGACAGCGCGAGCCCCGACTACGGCTCGGGCTCGCAGATCGCCGGCGTCGGACTGGTCTTCGTCATCACCGTCGTGATCATCGTGGTCGGCGTGGTCCTGATGATCGCCCAGCGCATCGCCAGCCCCGCCTTCTTCCGCGGTGAGACGCTGGGACGCGAGGCGCCCGCCAGCGCCCGCCGTCAACGAAACGAAAAGGAGCACCATGAGCGACTACGCCGTCGTCAATCCCGCCACCGGTGAGACCCTCGCCGAGTACGACACGCTGTCCGACGAAGGAGTGCAGAGCGCGATCGCCTCCGCTCACGACGGTTACCGCGCGTGGTCGCGCACGGCCCCGGCCGAGCGCGCCGACGCCCTTCGCCGCGCGGCGCAGCTGCACCGCGACCGCCGCGACGACCTCGCCGCGATCATCGTGCGCGAGATGGGCAAGCCCCTCGAGGCGGCGCTCGGCGAGGTCGACTTCGCGGCCGACATCACCGAGTACTACGCCGACAACATCGACAAGATCACCGGCGACACCCCCATCGACATCCTCGGCGAGGGCTCCGCGGTCATCCGGCGCTCCGGTCTCGGCGTGCTGCTCGGCATCATGCCGTGGAACTTCCCGTACTACCAGGTCGCCCGTTTCGCCGCCCCGAACCTCGCGGTCGGAAACACCATCCTGCTCAAGCACGCCCCCCAGTGCCCCGAGTCGGCCGAAGCCCTGCAGTCGATCTACACCGACGCGGGCTTCCCCGAGGGCGCCTACGTCAACATCCGCGCGACCAACGATCAGGCGGCGACGATCATCGCCGACCGTCGCGTGCAGGGAGTGTCGGTGACGGGCTCCGAGCGCGCGGGCTCGGCCGTGGCCGAGCTGGCCGGCCGCCACCTCAAGAAGGTCGCGCTCGAGCTCGGTGGCTCCGACCCCTTCATCCTGCTCTCCACCGACGACCTCGACGCCGCCGTGCAGGCCGCGGTCGACGCGCGCCTCGACAACAACGGGCAGTCGTGCAACGGAGCGAAGCGGTTCCTCGTCGTCGACGACCTGTACGACGCGTTCGTCGAGAAGTTCTCGGCTGCGCTCGGCGAGGCCAAGGTCGGCGACCCGTTCGCCGACGACACCGTGCTCGGTCCGCTGTCGTCGCTGGCCGCGGCGGAACGCCTCGACGAGCAGGTGCAGCGAGCGATCGCCCAGGGCGCGACCGTCGAGGTCGGCGGCACCCGCGACGGCGCCTTCTACCCGGGCACCGTCCTCACCGGTGTGACGCCCGAGATGGACGCCTACGGCGAGGAGTTCTTCGGACCCGTCGGCACCGTCTACCGGGTCTCGGGCGAAGACGAGGCCGTGGCGATCGCCAACGACACCGGATACGGCCTGGGCTCGTACGTGTTCACCACGGATGCCGAGCAGGCCCAGCGCATCGCCGATCAGATCGAGGCCGGAATGGTCTACGTCAACGTCGTGCTCGCCGACTCGCCGGAGCTGCCGTTCGGCGGCGTGAAGCGCAGCGGCACCTCCCGCGAGATGGGCCTTCTCGCGGCCGACGAGTTCGTGAACAAGAAGCTCATCCGCACGGCCTGACCGATGTCGCGTCCCCCGGCCCGGTTCGCCTCGTCGGGGGACATGACATAGACTGGGGAGTGCAGTCGAAATCTGCATTCTTTCGCCGTGCCCCCGGGCACTCGGCATCCTCCCCGAGAGATTCCAGGCGTTCGCATGTCGGTTTCGAATCCTGGATCCCTCGGGATCTTAGGGCGGTAGCTCAATTGGCAGAGCAGCGGTCTCCAAAACCGCAGGTTGCAGGTTCGATTCCTGTCCGCCCTGCGCACAGCGCACGCTGGCACAGACAGAGACCTAGGTGGTTCGATGACGCAGGACGAGACGAAGGGCGAAGTCGTCGCTGATCGCGGCGCGCCCCGCGAGAAGAAGCTCAACTTCTTCGCGCGGATCGCTCTCTTCATCCGTCAGGTCTTCGCGGAACTCCGCAAGGTCGTCACCCCGACGCGGCAGGAACTGCTCAAGTTCACCGCCGTCGTCCTCGGGTTCGTTGTCGTCATGATGGCGATCGTCTACGGCCTCGACGTGCTGTTCGTGTGGATCACCACCGCCGTCTTCGGCGTCCCCGGTACCGCCGGCGCCTGACCGGCGTCTGGGCGGACGCGCGGCGCCAAGAGCGGCCGCCTCTGAACGGAAGAGATCACAGTGTCTGAAAGATATGTCGACGACGCCGATTGGGCCACCGCGGCCGAGCAGTCGAGCGAGGATGACGAAGCCCAGGAGGGCAACGTGCTGGCCTCGCAGGAGCACGCCTCCGACTCGGCCGAGCACGCTGCCATCCACATCGTCGACGACGAGACCGACACCGATGACGCCGACCTCGGCGACATCGACATCACCGACCCGGAGGCGGACGCGATCGTGAACGACGCTCTCGAGATCGACGAGACCAGCGAGGCCGAGGCCGCCGCCGAGGTGCTCAACGACGCCCTCGCCGAGGAGCAGGCCGAAGAGGACGCCGAGGCTGCCGACGAGGTCACCCCCTACGACGGTCCCGACGTCAACGGCGAGCCCGACGCCCCCGTGCTCGACCAGGACTTCGTCGACGAGGTCGCCGCCGCCGCCGGTGTGGTCGACGAGGTCGAGGCCTCCGAGTCGCCCGCCGACGCCGCCGAGGCCCCCATCGATCTCGATGACGCCGACGCCGAAGACGACGACGTCGACCCGTACGACGCTTTCCGCGCCGAGCTCCGCTCGCTCCCCGGCAAGTGGTTCGTCATCCACTCCTACGCCGGGTTCGAGCGCAAGGTGAAGGCCAACATCGAGCAGCGCAAGTCGACGCTCGAGGTCGAGGACGACATCTACCAGGTCGAGGTCCCCATGGAGGACGTCGTCGAGATCAAGAACGGCCAGCGCAAGATGGTCACGCGCGTGCGCATCCCCGGCTACGTGCTGGTGCGCATGGACCTCAACGAAGACACCTGGTCGGTCGTGCGTCACACGCCCGGTGTCACCGGCTTCGTGGGCAACGCCCACAACCCGACCCCCCTGCGTTTCGAAGAGGCCTTCAACATGCTGAAGAGCCTCGTCGAGGTCAAGGAAGCCGCTCCCTCGAAGTCGGGTGCCGCCAAGGGTTCGCCCACCACGGCGCGCGTCATCCCCGCCGAGGTCGACTTCGAGACCGGCGAGACCATCACGATCAAGGAAGGCTCGTTCGCGGGCCTACCCGGCACGATCAGCGAGATCAAGCCCGAGAGCGGCAAGCTCACCGTGCTCGTGTCGCTCTTCGAGCGCGAGACCCCGGTCGAGCTGTCGTTCGACCAGGTCACCAAGATGCTCTGACGCCTCCGGCGTCGCACGAACGCCCCGCTCGGCTCCGGCCGGCGGGGCGTTCGTCGTTCCGCGCACCGTCGCACCTCTCGCATAAACGCTGATCCTGCGCCTAAACGCGCTCCCTGACCGTTTATGCGCACGATCGGCGTTTATGCCCGGAGGAGGATCACCGCGAGCGCGGGTTTCGCCCCACCGACCCCAGGGCAGCGGGGTCTTCGCGGCGCGACGGCGCGAGCCCGGCAGCGGCGAGAGCCGCGCGTAGTCCGTCTGCGCCGAGCGCCCCCGCGTAATCCCACCGGGCGACACGCCAACCGGCACGCCGAAAGCTGTCTTCGCGGCGCTTCTCGGCGCGAACGGCCTCGGCGGCCGCGACGGGATCGTCGCCGCCGTACTTGAGCCACCCATCTGATTCGCCGATGACCTTCTGCTCCGGCCAACTGAAGTCCGAGCGATACGTCCGCCCCTCGAGACGATGCGTCATCTGGAGCGTCGGCGCGGGGAATCCGCACCACTCGATGACCGCTCGGCTCAGGGATTCTCCCGCGGACTCCGAGAGCGGGGTGGCCCGAGTCAGCACCCATTCCACGCGCTTCATCCGGAACGTGTTCCGTTGCGCCGCGGCGTGATCGATCACCTCGTCGCGCGAGAGCGAGGAGTCGCGGAGGGCCGCATCCGCGACGGCGAGGCCGAACGCCGGCGGCAGAACGCGCGCGAGATCGACGACCAGGTCTTCGGCGGTCGTGAGATGGATGCCGCCGACCCGCTGCACCGATCGCGCGTCGGCGCTCGTGTGCGCGGTGACATCGCCGTACGCCACCGAACGCGAACGCCGCGTATCGAAGATGTGGATGTTGGGAGGGTGGCCGAACGTCGTCAGCCCGAGCACCGATGCGGCCGACTCGTGCGAGAACACGGCATCGGCGCGAACGAGCGCAAAGGCGTGCACGCGGGCGAGGTACCGGTCCCAGGGGGCGAGCGCGTTCCATGCGTCCCGGGCGGCGTAGACGCCGGGCCGTACTTTGTGCAGGCTCGCATCGCGCGACGGGTACGGCGCGGTGCCCACCAGGCTCGACGCACGGAAGAGGTGCACCGGTGATCCACGCAGCGATCGGGGGATGGCATCCATTCGGCGAGGGTGGCAGGTCGGCCGGTAGGCGATGTGCGGCCTGTGGACAACTGCCACCCCTCCCGACGCATAAACGCCGATCCTGCGCATAAACGCGCTGCCTGACCGTTTATGCGCAGGATGAGCGTTTATGCAGGGGGTGCGGACCGGGCAGGGCCCCGAGACGGCGCATCGCGCGGATGGAGCCACCGATGACCGCGGCGGGGCGGCGACCCGAGAGACGTGACCGCGCGGGCGACTGCGCGGGCCAGGAGAAGACGCAGGATGCCGGCGCCATGGCGTATGATGAAAAGGTTGCTCGTGCGTCAGCGCGACGATGACCGCTGTCCGGAACCGCCGGATGCGCGGGAGAGAGGGAGCCGCAAGGCCCCCGCTCGAGAGAGGAAAAGGATATGGCACCCAAGAAAAAGGTGACCGGCCTGATCAAGCTCCAGATCAAGGCGGGCGCGGCCAACCCCGCGCCGCCCATCGGTCCGGCGCTCGGTCAGCACGGCGTCAACATCATGGAGTTCTGCAAGGCCTACAACGCGGCGACCGAAGCCCAGCGCGGCAACGTCATCCCCGTTGAGATCACGGTCTACGAAGACCGCAGCTTCACGTTCGTCCTGAAGACCCCGCCCGCGGCGGAGCTCATCAAGAAGGCGGCCGGCCTGGCCAAGGGCTCGTCGACGCCTCACACGGTCAAGGTGGGCAAGCTCACCAAGGACCAGGTTCGCGAGATCGCCACCACGAAGCAGCCCGACCTGAACGCGAACGACATCGAGGCCGCCTCGAAGATCATCGCCGGCACCGCCCGTTCCATGGGCATCACGGTCGAGGACTGAGGGAGATAACAATGGCTACCAAGTCCAAGGCATTCCGCGCCGCTGCTGAGAAGATCGCGGCCGACACGTTCTACACCCCGACCGAGGCCGTCGCCCTCGCGAAGGAGACCGGCTCGAAGAAGTTCGACTCGACCGTCGAGGTCGCGCTGAAGCTCTCGGTCGACCCCCGTAAGGCAGACCAGATGGTCCGCGGCACGGTCATCCTGCCCCACGGCACGGGCAAGACCGCGCGCGTCATCGTCTTCGCCAACGGCCCCGCGGCCGAAGCGGCTCTCGCCGCCGGCGCCGACGAGGTCGGTGGCACCGAGCTCATCGAGAAGGTCGCCGCCGGCTACACGTCGTTCGACGCGGCCGTCGCCACGCCCGAGCTCATGGGCCAGGTCGGACGCCTCGGTAAGGTCCTCGGACCCCGCGGCCTCATGCCGAACCCCAAGACCGGCACCGTCACCCCCAACCCGGCCAAGGCCGTCGAGGAGATCAAGGGCGGAAAGATCGAGTTCCGCGTCGACAAGCACGCCAACGTGCACTTCGTCGTCGGCAAGGCGTCGTTCTCGGCCGAGCAGCTCGACGAGAACATCGCCGCCGCGCTCGAGGAGATCGTCCGCCTCAAGCCGTCGAGCTCGAAGGGCCGTTACATCCAGAAGGGTGCGGTGTCGACCACGTTCGGCCCCGGCATCCCGCTGGACGTCAACGTCCTCGCCTGACATCCGTCACCGAAAGCCCCGCTGCGCCTCGTGCCGGCGGGGCTTTCGCGTGCACGGACGTGCAACACGGCGTCATCCGGGAAGAGTCCGGCGGGTGAACGTGTTGTGCTGAGGGGCGCTACGTGTGCCCTCCCCCCATCACTTGTCCCCACATCACCCATGTCAGGAACAGCTATGCCCCGTCGTCGTTTGACCGTCCTCGCCGCCACCCTGGGGCTCAGCGCCCTCGCGCTGACCGCCTGCAGCGGCGGTGCGTCGTCCGAGGCGACGCCCGGAGCGGGAGCCGATCTCGGCCTCATCTCGGACGGCACCCTCACCGTCGCCACCGAGGGCACCTACCGCCCGTTCTCGTTCCACGAGGGCGCGGGCGATCTGACCGGTTTCGACGTCGAGATCGCGAAGGCCGTCGCCGACAAGCTGGGTCTGCAGGTCAAGTTCCAAGAGACCCAGTGGGACGCGATCTTCGCGGGCCTGGATGCCGGTCGTTTCGACGTCATCGCCAACCAGGTGTCGATCAACCCCGAGCGCCAGGAGAAGTACACCTTCAGCGCGCCGTACACGGTGTCGCGTGGCGTGATCGTCACGAACGAGGACGACAGCGCGATCTCGAGCTTCGCCGACCTCTCGGGCAAGACCACCGCCCAGTCGCTCACGAGCAACTGGTACGAGCTCGCCACCGACAGCGGCGCGCAGGTCGAGGCCGTCGAGGGTTGGGCGCAGGCCGTCGCGCTGCTGAAGCAGGGTCGCGTCGAGGCCACCATCAACGACCAGCTGACCTACCTCGACTACGAGAAGACCAACAGCCCGACGGGTCTGAAGATCGCCGCCGAGACCGACGACACCTCCGAGAGCGCCTTCGCGTTCAAGAAGGGTCAGGACAAGCTCGCCGAGGCCGTCGACGGCGCCCTCGAGGAGCTGCGCGCCGACGGCACGCTCGCCGAGATCAGCCAGAAGTACTTCGGCGCCGACGTCACCCAGTAACACCCGGCTGTAAACCCCCGCGGATCGTCCGCCTTCCCCCTCTAGCGTGGGAGGCGGACGGTCCGCGTCGGCGTGTGCGAACGCGCGCGCGAGGAGTCGGGCCCCGAGCCCACCGGAGAAAGGAGGCCCATGAACGACATCTGGACGCTGATGCTCGACTCGTTCTGGCCCATGCTGCTGGCGGGCCTCACGGGCACCATCCCCTTGTCACTGGCCTCGTTCGCGATCGGGCTCGCTCTGGCACTCGCGATGGCCTTGCTGCGTCTGTCGCGCAACGTCGTGTTCTCGGGCTTCGCGCGGTTCTACATCTCGGTCATCCGCGGCACGCCGCTGCTGGTGCAGCTGTTCGTGATCTTCTACGGCCTTCCCGCGATCGGTGTCGTCATCGACCCGTTCCCCGCGGCCGTCATCGCCTTCTCGCTGAACGTCGGCGGCTACGCGGCCGAGGTGATCCGCGCCGCGATCCTGTCGGTCCCGCGCGGGCAGTGGGAGGCGGCGCACACCGTCGGCCTCTCGCACCGCAAGACGCTGACCCGCATCATCCTCCCGCAGGCCGCGCGGGTGTCGGTCCCTCCGCTGTCGAACACGTTCATCTCGCTCGTGAAGGACAGCTCGCTGGCGTCGCTCATCCTCGTGTCGGAGCTGTTCCGCCAGGCCCAGAACATCGCCGCGTTCTCGTACGAGTTCATGGCGGTGTACCTCGAGGCCGCGCTCATCTACTGGCTGTTCTGCCTGGTGCTGTCGTTCGGGCAGAACGCTCTCGAGAAGAGATTGGACCGCCATGTCGCCCACTGACGCCCCGTTGTTGCAGGTCACGGGTCTCGAGAAGAGCTTCGGCGACAACCGCGTTCTCGACGGCGTCGACCTGTCGGTGCGGCGCGGTGACGTGCTGGTGCTGATCGGTCCCTCGGGGTCGGGCAAGACGACGGTGCTGCGCTGCCTGAACGGTCTCGAGACCCCGGATGCCGGCGTGGTGGCGTTCGACGGCGGTCCGGTCGTCGATTTCTCGGCGCCCAAGGTGTCGAAGGTCGATCGCACGGCTCTGCGCGACCGATCGGCGATGGTGTTCCAGCACCATAACCTCTTTCCGCACCTCACGGTGCTGCAGAACGTCACCGAGGGGCCCATCCAGGCGCACGGCGTGCCGAAGGCCGACGCGATCGCACGCGCCGAGACTCTCTTGGCCCGTGTCGGACTCGCCGAGAAGCGTGACGCCTATCCGTCGGAGCTCTCGGGCGGCCAGCAGCAGCGCGTCGGCATCGTTCGGGCCCTGGCGCTGCAGCCGCAGCTGCTGCTCTTCGACGAGCCGACGAGCGCTCTCGACCCCGAACTCGTCGGCGAGGTGCTGACGGTGCTGCGGGAACTCGCGAACGAGGGCTGGACGATGGTCATCGTCACGCACGAGCTCGGTTTCGCCCGCGAGGTCGCCGACGAGGTCCTGTTCTTCGACGAGGGCGTGATCGTGGAGCGGGGCGCCCCCGCGGATCTGCTCCGCGCGCCGAAGAAGGAGCGCACGCGTCGCTTCCTGAACCGCCTGCTGCACCCCCTCGACGGCCCCGATCCGACCGGGACGTCCGAACTCCCGGAGTAGCGTGGATCCATGCGCCGCCTCGAGAACCTGCTCGGCATCGATTCGCCCGTCGTTCTCGGCCCCTTCGGCGGGCTGTCGTCGATCGCGTTGACGGCCGCGGTCAGCGACGGGGGAGGCCTCGGCTCGTTCGGCCTCTACGGATACACGCCCGAGCGCATCCGCGACACGATCGTCGCCCTGAGGGCGGCCACGCGGCGTCCCGTGGCGGTGAACCTGTGGCTGCCGCGCGGAGACGAGGTGACTCCGACCGACGTCGACATCGCGCCGTTCGTGCGGGCCGCCGAGCCGCTGTTCGCCGCCGCGGGCATCGCCCCGCCCGCCGTTCCCGCCGCGTTCCTCACGCCGATCGCCGACCAGCTCGAGGCCGTCTTCGACGCGCGCCCCGATGTGCTGAGCGTCGTGTACGGGATCCCGGATGCCGAGACCCTCGCCCGCGCGCGAGCTCTCGGCATCCGCGTGATCGGCACCGCCACCTCGGTCGCCGAGGCGGCGGCGCTCGGGGATGCGGGGGTCGACGCCGTCGTCGCGACGGGGGCCGAGGCCGCGGGGCACCGTGTGTCGTTCCTCGCCGACCCGGCCCACTCGCTCGTGGGCACGTTCGCGCTGGTGCCGCAGGTCGTCGACGCGGTGAGTGTCCCCGTCATCGCGGCGGGCGGTGTGGCCGATCGCCGCGGAGTCGCCGCGGCGTTCGCGCTGGGGGCCGACGGCGTGCAGGTCGGGACGGCGTTCCTGCGCACGAGGCAGTCCGCCGCGACCGCGGGGCACCGCGCGGCGATCGCCGCCGCGGCCGACACCGACACGGTGCTGACGCGCGCGATGAGCGGGCGGCTGGCGCGCGGCATCCCGAACCGGGCGATGCGCGAGCTCGAGGCCGGCGGCATGATCGCCCCGTTCCCCGCGCAGAACTGGCTCACCGGTGCGTTCCGCGCGGCGGCCACGGCGTCGGGAGACGCCGACCTGGTGTCGCTGTGGGCGGGACAGGCCGCGGGCCTCGCGCGTCTCGACGACGCCGCCGACGTGCTGGCGGAGCTGCGGGCGGGCGTGCCGGTCTAAGCCGTCGCGCGGATCTCGAACCCGCGCGGAGCCGCGCCGCCGCCCTCGTGCACGTCGACCCCGTCGACCCGGGCCGACGGGGGACCCGCCTGGGCCCACGCCAGGACGGCGTCGACCGTCGCGTCGTCACCCTCGACGAGGGCTTCGACCGAGCCGTCGCGGCGGTTGCGGGCCCAGCCGCGGGCCCCGAGCCGCTCGGCCTCGGCCTGGAGCGCATAGCGGAAGCCGACACCCTGCACGCGGCCGTGCACCCTGATCGTCACCGTTCGCATCGGGCCATTCTCGTGCACGCGGTGCCCGTCGGTCCACGCGCGCCGGCTCAGTGCGGCAGCACGAGCGAGATCGCGATGGCGAACATCACGACCGCGATGATCGCGTCGAGGATGCGCCAGGCGCGGGGCGTGTCGAGCCACCGGCCGAGGTACCGCGCTCCGAAGCCGAGGAGCGAGAACCACGCGAGGCTGGCGAGGCACGCGCCGATCGCGAACGCCCACCGCCCGTCGCCGTGCGTGGTCGCGACCGAGCCGAGAAGGAACACCGTGTCGAGGTAGACGTGCGGATTGAGCCAGGTGAGGGCGAGGCAGGTGAGCACGGTCGCGGCGAGCGTCGTGCGTGCGGGACGGGCCTTCACGGCCGTGCGCCCGGTGTCGGCGGGCGACGCGGATGCCGCAGGGGCGGCGTCGACGCGCAGGGTCTCGCCGCTCGGACGCAGCGCCCGCCGGGCTGCCAGCAGGCCGTACCCGACGAGGAACGCCGCGCCCGCCCACCGCACCACGACGATGAGCCACGGGACCGCCTGCAGCACGAGGCCGACGCCGGAGACGCCGAGCAGGATCAGCACGGCATCCGATACCGCGCACACCGCGACCACGGCGAGCAGATGTTCGCGCCGGACGCCCTGGCGCAGCACGAAGAGGTTCTGCGCGCCGATGGCGACGATGAGCGAGAAGCCGAGGCCGAGGCCGGCGAGGAGGGGGGTGAGCACGTCTCGACGCTAAGGCGACGTTCTCGAGAAGACCAGCTCAAGATTCTGATGGACCATTAGCATCGCTTCATGTCGATTCCACTCGATCTCGCCCGCACCCTCGCCGTCGTCGTCGAGGAGGGGACCCTCGATGCGGCGGCACGGCGTCTGCACGTGACCCCCTCCGCGGTGAGTCAGCGCGTGCGGGCCCTCGAAGACCAGCTCGGACGCGTCGTCCTGGTGCGATCCAAGCCCGTGCGCACGACCGAGGCGGGCGACGCCGTCGTGCGCCTCGCACGCCAACTCGCGCTGCTCGAGCACGACGCTCTGGCGGCGATCGGCGCGGAGGGCGGGGTCGTGGCATCCCTTCCCCTGGCGGTGAACGCCGACTCGATGGGCACGTGGTTCCTGCCGCCGCTGGCCCGGGTGGCCGAGCGACGCGCGGTGGTGTTCGACCTGCACCGCGACGACCAGGACTTCACGGTGGGCCTGCTCGAGTCGGGCACGGTCATGGCGGCGGTCACGTCGCGTGAGACCCCGCTCGCCGGGTGTCGGGTACGACCTCTCGGTGTGCTGCGGTACGAGGCGGTGGCGACGGCGGGGTTCTCGCGCCGCTGGTTCCCCGAGGGTGTGGATGCCGCGGCTCTCGCCGCGGCGCCCGTCGTCGACTTCGACCGTCGCGACGACCTGCAGACGCAGTGGCTGGCGCGCCGGGGCGTGGCGGCGGCAGCGCCCCCGCGGCATCGGGTTCCGGCATCGCAGGACTTCGCCACCGCGGTCGAGCTGGGGCTCGGGTGGGGGTTGCTGCCGAGCTTCCAGTCGGCGGCGGGGCTGGCCGACGGATCGCTCCTCCACCTCGGCGACGACCCCCTCGACGTGCCGCTGTACTGGCAGCAGTGGAACCTCACCTCGGACCTGCTCGACGACGTGGCCGACGAGGTCGTGGCCGAGGGACGGCGCGTGCTGGCGGCGGGGTGAGCTCAGTCGTCGCTGACGTGCAGCACGATCTTGCCGCGGGTGTGCCCGCGTTCGAGTTCCGTGTGTGCGGCGGCGACGTCGTCGAGGTCGAAGACCCGGTCGATGAACACGCGGACGGCGCCCGAGTCGAGCAGGCGACCGATGGTGGCGAGGGCGGCGCCGTCGGGGATGGTCTTGTAGTCGGTCGATCGGATGCCGCGGGCCGAGGCCGCCTCGCGGAAGCCCGGCCAGGCTCCGGTGGGCACCTCGATCAGCAGCCCACCGGGGCGCAGCACCTCGAGCGAGCGCGTGCCGGTGTCGTCGGCGACGTTGCCGATGAGGTCGATCACGACATCGACCGGCGAGACGACGTCTTCGAAGCGGGTCGAGGTGTAATCGACCACCTCGGCGGCGCCGAGCTCGCGGAGCCACTCGAGGTTGCGGCTGGAGCCCGTCGCGATGACGTGCGCGCCGAAGTATGCGGCGAACTGCACCGCGAAGTGCCCCACCCCTCCGCTGCCGGCGTGCACGAGGATGCGCTGGCCCTGGTGGGCGAGCGCGGTCTCGACGACCAGCCCCCAGGCGGTCAGGGCGGCGACGGGCACACCCGCGGCCTCGACGTGCGAGAGGGCAGCGGGCTTGCGCGCCAGCGACAGGGTGGGCACGACGACGTACTCGGCGTAGGCCCCCGGGGTGCGGGGGGCGGCGGCCATGCCGTAGACCTCGGTGCCGACGGGGAACGGGTGCGCATCGAACGGCGCGCGCACCACCACCCCGCTGACGTCGAGACCCAGCACGGCGGGCCAGGAGTCGATCGCGCCCGACAGGCCGCGTCCGGCGCGGGTCTTGGCGTCGATCGGGTTGATGCCGGCGGCCACGACCCGCACCAGCACCTCGCTCAACACGGGAGAGGGGACGGCGACGTCGGCGAGGTGCAGCGCGTCGGCCGGGCCCGGAGCGTCGAACACCGCCGCCCGCATCGTCTCGGGGACCGCCGGTGCGGGTTCGATGGCGGTCTCGGGACGCGTCGATCGGGATCTCATCGGGCGCTCTCTCTCGCGTGCGGTCGCATGCACGGCGACTCCGCCGCGACGCGACCAGTCAATCGCGCCATTGTCTCCGCGGTGTTACACCCGGGTCACCGTGTCGCGAAGGCTAGAGATCCTGTGCGGGGGACTCGCCGACCGCGAGCGCGTGCAGAAGCGTCGACAGGTGGCGGATGTCGGCCACCGACCAATCGGCCATCGCCTCGAACAGGCGACTCTCGTGCGGAGCGCGGGCGTCGGCGAGCCGCGTGTGCCCGACCTCGGTCACCGCGATGAGGCGCGAGCGGCGATCGTTCGGATCGGGCGTGCGGGTCACCAGGCCCAGCTCCTCCAGCTCGCTGATCGAGCGGCTGAGGAAGCCCTTGTCGGCCGAGAGACGCTCGGCGAGAGCCGAGAGCGTGAGCGGGCCGAACCGGCTGACCACCGAGAGGGCCTTGAAGGTGGCCGGGAGCATCCCGGGACTCACGCGTTCCGCCGCTTCGGAGACGAAGCGGCGGAACACGGTCATGAGCTCCGAGAACGACGACTCCAGGGCCTGGACGGCCTCGCGGCGGTCATCGTTCGATTCGCTCATCACGTCAGTCATCCTCTCCCATCCCGGCGCCACGGCGTGCGCGGCGCGAGGCAGCGGCATCCGGGGTCGTGATGGATCCCGTCGCGGCGAGCGTCGCCATGCCGGCGGGAACCGAGACGGTGGCGAAGTCGGCCTCGCTCGCGGCGACGCGCTCGGTCGTCGTCATGCGGGTGAGGGGGCGGTTGGGGAGGAACAGGATGGCGATGAGGCTGACCACCGCCACCGGAACGGCGATGAGGAACGAGTGCGCGATCGACTGCGCGTAGATGTCCTCGACGATGACGCGGACGGTGTCGGGGAGGGCCGACACCTGCGGGATGGTGCCCGACTGCAGGGACTGGGCCACCGCGGCGCCGTCGGCGCCGAGACCCATGATCGCGGTCTTCAGCTCGTCGGCTCGGTCGGTGAACAGGCTCGCCGCCATGCTCGCGAGCGCGGCTCCCATGACCGACACACCGATGGTGCCGCCGAGGCTGCGGAAGAACGTCACGCCCGAGCTCGCCGCGCCCATCTGGGTGGGGTTGGCCGTGTTCTGCACGATGAGCACGAGGTTCTGCATCGTCATGCCGACACCGGCGCCGAGCAGGGCCATGTAGACCGAGACCAGCGCGAAGTTCGTGTCGTAGTGGATCGTCGACAGCAGGAACGACCCGGCGATCAGCAGCACACCACCGGCGATGAGGAACGGCTTCCAGTGCCCGTGACGCGAGATGAGCGCGCCCACGACGATCGACGAGATCAGCAGACCCGCGATCATCGGGATGGTCATGACGCCGGCCTCGGTGGGCGTGGCTCCCCGCGCCATCTGCATGTACTGGCTCAGGAAGACGGAGGTGCCGAACATCGCCAGTCCCGTCGCGATCGACGCGATCGTCGCCAGGGTGAAGGTGGCGTCGCGGAACAGGGTGAGCGGCACGAGGGGCTCGGAGGAACGCAGCTCGACGACGACGAACAGCACGGCGGCGAGCACGGCTCCACCGACCATGACGGCGGTCTCGACGCTGGCCCAGTCGAAGGTCTTTCCGGCGTTGGTCACCCAGATGAGGATGAGCGAGACCGCGGTCGACAGCAGCACGATGCCCAGGTAGTCGATCTTCACCTTGCGCTTCGCTCGAGCCGGCAGGTGCAGGGTGCGCTGCTGGATGAGCAAGGCCACGACGGCGAAGGGCAGGGCGACGAAGAAGTTCCAGCGCCAGCCGAAGGCGTCGGTGATGACGCCGCCGAGCAGCGGCCCGCCGACCGTGGCCACGGCCATGACCGCCCCGAACAGGCCCATGTACCGGCCGCGCTCGCGCGGGCTGATGATGTCGGCCATGATGACCTGGCTGAGGGCGGCGAGACCGCCGGCACCCAGGCCCTGCACGGCGCGGAAGGCGATCAGCATGTTCGTGTCCTGCGCGAAGCCGGCGGCGGCCGTAGCGAGCACGAAGATCGCGATGGCGATCTGGATGAGCAGCTTGCGGTTGAACAGGTCGGCGAGCTTGCCCCAGATGGGGGTCGAGATCGCGGTGGTGAGCAGGGTCGCGGTGATGACCCAGGTGTAGGCGTTCTGGTCGCCCGACAGGTCGTGCACGATGACCGGCAGCGACGTCGAGACGACGGTCGAGGCGAGCATCGACACGAAGGTGCCGAGCAGAAGCCCGATGAGGGCGGGGAGCACGCGCCGCTGGGTGGGCGTGTCTGTGGTGGGGGAGGTGGTCATGCGGAACTCCACGGAGGGGACGGATGCCGCGACGACGATGGCGCGTTAGTTGACTAACGTCAACGATACGCCTAATGCTTGACTTGCGTCAACTATTAATCGAGGAGCGCCAGGGCGCGGTACCTCTCGGTCGGTTCCGCCCGCACGGGTTCGGGGCGCGGCTGACGCGTCTGCATGGTGCGGTGGTAGAGCTCGTCGATGAGCGAGGTCGCCAGGCCCACGAGCTTCGCGATCTCGCGTTCGTCGCGGTCGACCCACTGGCAGCGCGGTTCGTCGCCGACGGGGACGAAGGCGTCGTGCTGCTCCCAGGCGACGAGCGTGCGTTCCGCGCCGAGCACGTGCTGCTGCCACCAGATCTGGCGCATGTACGTGCGGGGGATCGAGCGCCACGCCTTGTTCGTCGTCTTGATCTCGGCGAGCACGATGCGCCCCTCGCCGTCGACGACGACGCCGTCGGGGGTGGCCAGGTGACGCTTCTCGACGACCGCGTGATACAGCGCCGACGAAGGGCGGATGCCGTGGGTCGCCGCGACCCACGCGGCGATCTCGGGTTCGCGCCGACGGCCGTGCGCGGTGAAGGCGTTGCCCGAGAAGTTCGAGCCCATGAGCTTGGCATCCGCGGCGCGCGAGATGGCGTTGTGGCTCGTCAACGTGGCGACGTCGGTGGCCGTGATCCCGCGCGAACGGGCCCGGATCCAGGCGACCCGATCCCGCGAATCGGCGACGATGCGGGCGTCGAGGTCGGCGCTGCGAGAGGCGACGAGCTCGGGGGACATGCGTTCGACCCTAACCCCGCGCGCCCGTGGATCGGATGCGAACCCCGGCGCGTCGGCATCCGGGGTCTTGTCCTCGAAGTAAGGGTGACCTAAGTTGATCGTCATGAGTTCGGATGCCGTTTCGCTGCGCCGCCCCGACGGGGGCCGCTGGTGTGATCTCGAGGGTGCTGTGCTGCTCGGTGGTGACGCCCGGAACCTCCCCGAGATGCGGCGTATCGCCGCCGCCCTCTCGCCCGCCGCGCACCTGACGGTGCTGGTCGAGGTGTGCGGGTCGGATCAGATGGGCGTCATCGATGCTCGCGAGGGGCGGGTGAGTTGGCTCGACCGCTCGCTCGAGGATGGGCTGCGGCCGCGCGGAGAGCGTCTCGCGCAGGCGATCCACGCCTGGTGCGCCGAGTGGGCCTGCGGAGACGACCCGGTGTGCACCGTCTGGCTCGGCGCCCGCACGCCCTCGCGCATCGTGCGGATGACCCGGGCCCTGCTGCCCGAACCGCGCGTGTCCTGACGCGGCGTGCGGCTGGCGCGGCGTCGGGGCTCTCCTCGGCGGGGGCGCGGTGGCGGAGGTTCGGCGAGGGCGCGGGTGGGGACGCACGCGATCGCCGAGGACGCACTCGATCGTTGCCCATGCGATGCGTCATCGTCGATCGAGTGCGTCCTCGTGAGGGTCGGTGGGTCTCCTGGCGCGCGCGCCTGTGGAAAGACACCGACGCCCGGACGTCGGAGTCGGCAGTGTGGACGCATGCAGGCGGAATCACCGATCGAACTCGCTCGGCGGTCGCTCTTCTCCAGATCGGAACTACGCGAGCGCGGTGTGTCCGAATCGGAGCTGAGGAAGGCCGGCGACGGCGGCGCGTGGTCACGAATCGAGCCCGGGGTGTACATCGCCCGCGACGAATGGGCAGCAGCGCGGCCAGCCGACCGCCACCGCTTCGCGATCCTCGCCGCCGTCCGCAGGGCGCGCGATGCCGGCGGGGTGGTCTCCCACCTCTCGGCGGCCGTTCTGCACGGTCTGCCGCTCTACCGCTTCCGCGGCGGACCCGTGCACGCGATGGTTCCGCGCTCCGCCCATCCGCCGAGTGGTCGCGCACTGCGCCGGCACACAGGCGCCCTCGACCCCCAGGATGTCGTCGTCGTCGACGGGATCCGCTGCACCTCGCTCGGGCGCGAGCGCGTCGTGAGCGCGCGGGGTCGACGCGGGGTGCGCGAGGCCGCCTGGGTCATCGAGTTCGCCGATGGAAGGGCGGAGTTGCCGGGTGAGAGCGTGAGTCGACTGCAGCTGCACCGGCTCGGTTTCCGCGACATCGACCTGCAGGTGGCGGTGGAGGGCCCGCGGGGGTCCGCGTATTTCGTCGACATCGCGCTGCGTGACGTGCGGACGTTCTGGGAGTTCGACGGTGAGGTGAAGTATCGGGACCCCTCCCTCCGCAGAGGTCGTTCCGTCGAAGACGTCGTCCTGGACGAGAAGCGACGCGAAGACTGGATCCGCGGTGTCACGCAATGGCGATTGTGTCGCGGCGGCTTCGCCGACATCGCCTCGCCGGAGGCGCTCGCCGCCCGCCTGGCGGCGTTCGGGGTGAGGCCGCCGAGATGATCGGCGAGGACGTACTCGCTCGTCGAGGACGCATCGGTTCGGCATCGATCGGATGCGTCCTCGACGAAGCAGTGCGTCCTCGGTGCTCGAGCGTCGCGGGGCGAGCGGGCGGGCCGGCGGGGCGGGGCAGGGCGAGCGAGGCGGGGCGCGGCGGGGCGGGCGGCGGGCGGGCGGATTGGCGAAGGGAGTCGGCGTCGGGTACAGTGGGGGCAAGCCAAAGACCGTCGGTTATCGGAGTGCTCGCATTCTGATCGAAGCGTCTGCTGAGAAGCAGAGAACCTACGCAGGTCACTTGAACTCCTCCCGATCGGGAATCCGAGCTCCGTGCGCCTGCGCCGGAGCTCTTCTTTTTTGCCCAGACCCCGGTGTCTTCGGCCGGCGCCCCGTCATCGCGGAGCGCCTCGTATACACAAGGAGTGGCCATGGCGCAGAAGGATGCATCGGTCGCCGAGCTCACGAAGCATTTCGAGAACTCGACCGCCGTTCTGCTGACCGAGTACCGCGGTCTGACGGTTGCCCAGCTCAAGCAGCTGCGCAACGACATCCGTCAGGACGCGGATTACGCCGTGGTGAAGAACACGCTGACCAAGATCGCCGCGGCAAACGCGGGGGTCACGGGACTGGATGACGAGCTCAAGGGCCCGTCTGCCATCGCGTTCGTGCACGGCGACCCCGTCGCCGTCGCGAAGGGCCTGCGTGCCTTCGCCAAGGCTAACCCTCAGCTCGTGGTGAAGGGCGGCTACTTCGATGGCGCCGCTCTGACCGCGGATGAGGTCAACAAGCTCGCCGATCTCGAAAGCCGTGAAGTCCTGCTGGCGAAGCTCGCCGGTGCGATGAAGGCAACGATGACCAAGGCGGCATACGTCTTCCAGGCGCTTCCGTCGAAGGCCGTTCGCACGGTCGACGCGCTGCGCGAGAAGCAGGACACCGCGGCCTGACCCGGCCCGGCTGATTAACCCGATCAAGGAGATACAATATGGCTAAGCTCAGCACCGAAGAGCTTCTCGCGGCGTTCAAGGAGCTCACGCTCATCGAGCTGTCCGAGTTCGTCAAGGCGTTCGAGGAGACCTTCGACGTCACCGCTGCCGCCCCCGTCGCGGCTGCCGGCCCCGCCGCCGGTGGCGCTGCCCCCGCCGAAGAGGTCGAGGAGAAGGACTCGTTCGACGTCGTTCTCGAGGCCGCCGGCGACAAGAAGATCCAGGTCATCAAGGTCGTCCGCGAGCTCACCTCGCTCGGCCTCGGCGAGGCCAAGGCCGTCGTCGACGGTGCTCCCAAGGCCGTGCTCGAGGGCGCGAACAAGGAGACCGCCGAGAAGGCCAAGGAGGCCCTCGAGGCTGCCGGCGCTTCGGTGACCCTCAAGTAATAACGCTTCNGTCGCGATCGGTCGGAAACACTTCGCGCCGACGGCTTCACCGTTCACACGATGGCAACGAATGAAGCCTGGGAATTCCTGATGAGGTCGTCTACGGTCGAAGAGACCCCCCGTCGATCCCCCCACCCGACGATGACCGTCGGATTCGCAGGAGACCCATGTCCCCCATGCCTTCTCAGCGTCCCTCGGGCCGCACCGCGACCGCGCTGAGCGCGGCGGTGGCCGCCGCCCTTCTGGGTTCCGCCCTGGTTGCCCCGGCTGCTTCGGCGGCCCCGATCGACCCCGCGGCGCCCTCGCTGCCGGTCGTCGAGACGGCTGCCCCCGACGCGTCGGACACCGCCGCCCCCGGCGACGTCAAGCCGCAGCCGGACACCGCAGAGACCGCCTCGCCCGCCCCCACGCCGACGGATCCGACGACGCAAGAGACGGCGGCTGCCGAGCCTCCCGCCGCCGGAGTGGCCGCGGCGGCGGAGGTCACCGCCATCCGCGACATCCAGGGCGAGGGCGACACCACCCCGCGGGACGGGCAGTCCGTCACCACGCGCGGCGTCGTGACCGCCGCGTACCCGACCGGCGGGTACGACGGATTCTTCCTGCAGACCGCGGGCACCGGTGGCGACCTGGGGGCCGATCACACGGCATCCGACGCGATCTTCGTCTACGGCTCCCGCGCGGTGGCCGAGGTGGCGGTCGGCGACCACGTCGAGGTCAGCGGAACCGCGAGCGAGTACAACGGCCTCACCCAGATCGTCTCGGACTCCGACCTCGTCACGGTGCTGACCGACGCGGCCGAGCCCGTCACCCCGGCGACCGTCGCGTGGCCGCGGACCGACGAGGAGCGCGAGCGCCTCGAGGGGATGCTGCTGGCACCCCAGGGCGACTTCACCGTCACGAACACCTACAGTACGGGCCAGTACGCCGAAGTGGGCCTGGCCGCGGGCACCACTCCGCTGCTCGCCCCCACCGAGGTCGCGCGCCCGGGCACCGCCGAGTTCGACGACGTCGTGGCCGACAACGCCGCCCGCGCCGTGGTCCTCGACGACGGAGCGTCGCTGAACTTCCAGCGCTCGGCCACCGATGTGCCGCTGCCGTACCTGTCGCTCACCGACCCGGTGCGCGTCGGCGCTCCGGCGTCGTTCACCCGGCCGGTCGTGCTCGACTTCCGTAACGACGCGTGGAAGTTCCAGCCCACCGGGCAGCTCACCATCGACAACGCCGCCGACGTGCAGCCGGCGACCTTCGAGAACACGCGCACCGCGCGGCCCGCCGACGTCGGCGGCACCGTACAGGTGGCCAGCTTCAACGTTCTGAACTATTTCACCACCACCGCCGAGGACGTCGGCTGCGACTCGGTCTACACCGACCGCGAGGGCAACCCGATCACGGCCAACCGCTGCGCCGAGCCGGGCCCGCGCGGAGCGGCCAACGACGAGAACCTCCAGCGCCAGCAGGCGAAGATCGTCGCCGCCCTGAACGCCCTCGACGCGGAGGTGGTCTCGCTCGAAGAGATCGAGAACTCCGCCGCTCTCGGGAAGGACCGTGACGAGGCGCTCTCGACCCTCGTCGGGGCGCTCAACGCCGACCTGGGCGAGGACGCCTGGGCGTTCGTCGCGTCGCCGACCGCGCTGCCGGCGTCGGAGGACGTCATCCGCACCGCCTTCATCTACAAGCGTGCGGCGGTCGCGCCGGTCGGCGACAGCGTCATCCTCGACGACCCCGCGTTCGCCAACGCGCGACAGCCGCTGGCCCAGGCCTTCGCGGCCGCCGGCGACGACGAAGCGTCGTTCCTCGCGATCGTGAACCACTTCAAGTCGAAGAGCGACAGCGATCCCGCAGCCTCGGGCGACAACGCCGACGGCGACCAGGGCGCCTTCAACGGCGACCGCGTGCGTCAGGCGCAGGCGCTCGTCGACTTCGCCGCCGCGCGCACCGCGGACACCGGCGTCGACGAGGTGTTCCTGCTCGGCGACTTCAACGCGTACACGCAGGAGGACCCGATGCAGGTGCTCCGCGACGCGGGGTACGCCGATCTGGGGTCCACGACCGGCAAGTACACGTACTCGTTCAGCGGTCAGTCCGGCTCGCTCGACCACGTGCTGGCGTCTCGGGCCGCGCAGGAGCTCGTCACGGGCACCGACGTCTGGAACATCAACGCCGGTGAGGCTCTCGCGCTGGAGTACAGCCGGTACAACGCCAATGTGCGCAACTTCTACGACGCGTCCCCCTACCGCTCCAGCGACCACGATCCCGTGGTCGTCGGGCTCGACCTGTCGGGGACGACCGAGCTGAACCTGCTCAACATCAACGACTTCCACGGGCGCATCGACACCAACACCGTGAAGTTCGCCGGCACGATCGAGCAGCTGCGGGCCGAGAAGGGCGAGCAGCGGTCGCTGTTCCTCTCCAACGGTGACAACATCGGCGCGTCGCTGTTCGCCTCGGCCAACGCCGACGACGCGCCCACGATCGACGTGCTCAACGCGCTCGGGCTCGCGGCATCCGCCGTCGGCAACCACGAGTTCGACAAGGGCATCGACGACCTGACCGGCCGGGTCACCGAGCGTTCGGCGTTCGCGTACCTGGGGGCGAACGTCTACCGGGACGGTCGACCGCTGCTGCCCGGCTACGAGATCGTCGAGGTGAACGGACTGCGCGTCGGCGTCGTCGGCGCGGTGACCGAGGAGACGGCGTCGCTCGTCAGCCCCGGAGGGATCGAGGGCCTGGAGTTCCGCGAGCCCGTGGCCGAGGTGAACCGCGTGGTCGCCGAGATCCGCGATCAGGTCGACGTGCTCGTCGCCGAGTTCCACGAGGGCGCGGCCCAGGGCGACGCGGCGGGGACCACCCTCGACGACGCGATCGCCGCGGGCGGGGCGTTCGCCCGCATCGTGACCGGGACCGATGCCGACGTGGATGCCATCTTCACCGGCCACACGCACGAGGAGTACGCGTGGGAGGCCCCGGTTCCCGGCGGTGACGGGACGCGTCCCGTGCTGCAGACCGGCAACTACGGCGAGAACATCGGCCAGGTCGTACTGACGATCGATCGCGAGAGCGGCGACGTCGTCGACCACGAGGCTCGCAACGTTCCGCGCCTGGCGGCCGAGGTCGTCGAGGACGACCCCGAGCAGACCGCCGAGAACAGCGCCGCCCTCGACGCCGACCTCATCGCGACGTACCCGCGGGTGGCCGAGGTGGACGACATCGTCGACCGTGCCCTGGCCGAGGCCGACCTCGTCGGTTCGCGCCCGGTGGGATCGGTCACGGCCGACATCACCACCGCCTTCCTCGGCGGGGCGTACGTCGACGGCGTGTACACGGGCGGCCAGCGCGACGACCGGTCGAAGCAGTCCGCGCTCGGCAATCTCGTCGCCGACGCGCTGCTCGACACGCTCGACGACCCCGCCCGCGGCGGGGCCGACATCACCGTGGTCAACCCGGGCGGCCTGCGCGCCGAACTGCTGCGCGGCGACGACGGCGTGATCACGTTCGCCGAGGCGAACGCGGTGCTGCCGTTCGTGAACAACCTGGGCACCACAACCCTCACCGGCGATCAGCTGCGCCGCCTGCTCGAGCAGCAGTGGGGCGACGAAGCGGGCCGTGCCGCGACGCTGGCGCTGAGCGTGTCCGAGAACCTGCGCTACACCTACGACGCCACTCGGGCGCCGGGGCAGCGCATCTCGGGCCTCTGGGTCGACGATGTCGCGGTGGATCCCGCGGCGTCGTATCGCGTCGGCTCGTTCAGCTTCCTGCTGCAGGGCGGTGACGCGTTCACCGTGTTCGACGAGGGCACGGAGCCGCGCGACTCGGGTCTCATCGACCGCGACGGCTGGATCTCGTACCTGTCGGCCCATCCGGGCCTCGCGCCGGACTTCGGTGCCCGCGCGGTCGAGGTGACGGGTGCGCCGACCGAGGTCGTCCGTGGCGCCGAGACGTCGTTCACGGTCTCGGGGCTCGACCTGACCTCGCTCGGCAGCCCCGCCGCCACCGAGGCCACGGTGACGGTCGGTGCGGGAGAAGCCCAGACGGTGCCCGTCCGCGACGGCGTCGCCCAGGTCACCCTCACGGTGCCCGTGGACGCCCCCGCCGAGGTCGGCATCCGCCTCGTCACGGCCTCGGGCTCGACGGCCACGGTGCCCGTGCGGGTCGTGGACGGTGCCGATGACGCCCCCTCGGGTCCGGGGGACTCCGGCGGCGGCGAGGCCGGCCCGGGCGCTCCCGGATCGCTTCCGCGCACCGGTGCGGACACGGCGTGGATGGGCGGCGGCGTGCTGGCGGCCCTCGCGCTCCTGGGCGTCGGTGTGGTGCTGCGTCGTCGCGGAGTGCGCCGGGCGGACTGAGCCGAAGAAGCACGGGACCCCGGATGCCACGGCATCCGGGGTCCCGTGCTGTCAGGCGGGGCGCGGGGGAGCGGTGGAGGAGCGCACCACCAGGCGGGTCGCCGCCTCGGTGCGTCGCGGGGGCTCGCTGGTGCCCTCGATCATCGACAACAGCATGCGCGTCGCCTCGACGCCCTGGTCGAGCGGGAACTGCTCGACGGTGGTGAGGGCGAACATCTCGGCGTAGTCGTGGCCGTCGATGCCGACGACGCTGAGCTGCGTCGGAACGGAGATGCCCATGCGACGCGCGGCGATGATGACGCCGATGGCGACCTCGTCGCACGCGGCGACGACGCCCGTGGGGCGGGAGGCGGCGTCGGCGAGGAACGAGGCGGCGGCCGCGTACGCGTCGGTGATGGTCAGCGTGGACGGGACGTTGCGGATGCGGACGGCGAGTCCGTGGTCGTTCATGGCCTTGCGGTAGCCGATGGAACGCTCGTCGACGTCTTTCGCGGGGGCATCGCTGGGCGGCGTGCTGCCGACGAACGCGATGTCGGTGTGTCCCAGGGCGATGAGGTGCTGCGTGATGATGCGCGTGATGGCGATGTTGTCGAGGCCGAGGGTGGGAACCCCGGCGAGGGCGTTGCCGATGCTCACGACGGGTTTGCCGATGTTCGCGAGGCGTTCCAGATCGGCGTCGTCGGGTTCGAGGGCGACGGCGATGATGCCGTCGAAGCGCTTTCGGGCGAGGTAGGTGGAGTACAGGCTCTCGCGGTCGTTCGATCCGGGTTCGGCGACGTACAGGGTCACGTCGTACCCGCGGGGGATGAGGGTGCGCTCGACGCCCTCGACGATCGCGCCGAAGTACCAGCGGTTGACCTTCGGCACGATCAGGGCAATGGTGCTCGTGCGGCCGGTCGCCAGACTCACGGCGCTCGTGGAAGGGACGTAGCCGAGCGACTCCGCGGCGTCGGCGACGCGCCGACGCGTGTCGTCGGAGACGTAGCCGCCGCCGGTCAGTGCTCGGCTGGCGGTCGACTTGGACACGCCGGCCAGGCGTGCCACATCGGCGATTCCGCTCATCGTGTGTTCCTCGGGGTCCGATCGACATCGGTGTCGACGTCGAAGAAGAGTATCCGACAACGCGCTTTTGTGGAACCGGTTCCCCGCGGTGCTTCACCCCGGCGCTTCGCGTTTTTCCGCCAGTTATGCGTTCGTGATCTTTCGGCGTTGCGTCTCGTCGGGTTCTCGCTTACGGTGATCTGGAATCGGTTCCTGACAGGTTCCGATGCACCATTTGAACTCGAAGAGGAGAGACCACATGGGTATGTCACAGCGGTATCGCCTGCTGGCGCCCGTCGGGCTGCTGGCGGTCGGTGCGATTGCTCTCGCGGGCTGCGCCGAAGGCGACAGCAGCGGCGGCGGGAGCGGATCCGGGGGCGAGACGACCGTCCGCATCTCCGGCGGCATCACCGGCACCGAGGCCGACGCGCTGAACCAGAGCTTCGACCAGTTCACCGCGGACACGGGCATCAAGGTCGTCTACACCGGCGACAAGAGCTTCGAAGGCAACGTCGTGACCAAGGTCTCGGGTGGCGACGCCCCCGACATCGCGATCGTCCCGCAGCCGGGTCTGCTCAAGACCCTGATCGGCACCGGCGAGGTCCAGAAGGCGTCCGACGCCGTCTCGAGCAACGTCGACGAGTACTGGGGCGAGGACTGGAAGTCCTACGGCACCGAGGACGGCACGTTCTACGCCGCTCCCATGCTCGCCAACCTCAAGGGCTACGTCTGGTACTCGCCGGCGAAGTTCAAGGAGTGGGGCGTCGAGGTTCCCAAGACCTTCGACGAGCTGCTCACGCTCACGCAGACCATCCAGCAGAAGTCGGGCTCCGCACCCTGGTGCGCGGGCTTCGCCTCGGACGCTGCATCGGGCTGGCCCGGAACGGACTGGATCGAGGACATGGTCCTGCGTCAGTCCGGCCCCGACGTGTACGACCAGTGGGTGGCGAACGAGGTCACCTTCACCGACCCGCAGATCAAGGATGCCTTCGACGCCGTCGGCTCGATCCTGCTCAACCCGTCGTACGTCAACGCCGGTTTCGGTGACGTCAAGAGCATCAACTCGACCGCGTTCGCCGACGTCGCCGCCAAGGTGGCCGACGGCAGCTGCGCGATGACCCACCAGGCGTCGTTCCTCTCGGCGAACTTCCTCACGGTCACGAACGCGGCGGGCGAGACCCCCACGATCGCCCCCGACGGCGATGTGTACGCGTTCCTGCTTCCGGGCGTGAAGGAAGGCGAGCTGGCGGTCGAGGGTGGCGGCGAGTTCGTCGCAGCCTTCTCCGACGACGAGAGCGTTCAGAAGGTCGCCGAGTTCATGTCGACCCCCGAGTTCGCGGATGCCCGCGTCAAGCTCGGCGGCGTCATCTCGGCCAACAAGGGCGCCGACCCGTCGCTCGCCTCCAGCGAGTTCCTCACCGAGGCGATGAAGACGCTGCAGGACCCGAACACCACGCTGCGTTTCGACGCGTCCGACCTCATGCCGGCCACCGTCGGTTCGGGTTCGTTCTGGAAGGGCATGGTCAGCTGGATCGACGGCACGCCCACCGACGAGGTGCTCAGCAACATCCAGGCCGGCTACGACAACTAGCCGTTCCTGACGAGACCGATGGGCCGTCCGCGATGCGGGCGGCCCATCCGGTCCCGTCCTTCATCATCGCCCTCTCGCTCGGGCGTCAATCGATGAGCACGAAGGCGTGTTCGGGAGGGAAGTCATGACCGATATCAAAAACGCGGAGAAGGCGCCGGCGGCCTCGCCGGCGGGCCGGACGAAAGCGACACCGTCGCGCGGCTCCGCGCACAACCACCGGACCACGGTCATCGTGGTCTCCGTCGCCCTCATCCTGGCGGTGGCGCTCTTCCTCTTCATGGTGACGCGTCCCGCGGCAGAGACGCGACCCACCACCCTGGGCTTCTCGCTCAACAGCTTCTTCACCTGGCTGGGCGGACTCAACCCGCTCGCGCAGATCCCGCTCGTCCTCCTCGCCTTCGGCGTCGTCGTCGGACTGCTGCTGCTGCTCATCGAGTACGCGCCACGCGCGGGCAAGGGCTACTTCTGGCTCCGCCTGGTGGCGTGCTTCGCCATCCCGGTGATCGCCTTCATGCTGCTGCGTCCGTACCAGAACGCCGTGATCTACGTGCTCGGCATCGCGGTGCTGCTCGGCGCCGTGCTCTTCTACGCGGACTACCGGTCGCGTCAGGGGGCCGGGTACCTGTTCCAGCTCATCCTGTTCGCCGCCCCGGCGTCGATCCTGCTGCTGCTGGGGCTCGTCTACCCCGCTATCACCACGTTCTTCCAGTCGTTCTTCGACAAGACCGGTGACAACTTCGTCGGGTTCGAGAACTACATCTGGACCTTCACGAACCCCGAGGGCTTCTGGTCGGTCATCAACACGCTCATCTGGGTGCTGCTGGCGCCGACCATCGCGACGGCAATCGGACTCGCATACGCGGTCTTCATCGACCGCGCGGCCGGTGAGAAGTACCTCAAGGTCCTCATCTTCATGCCGTTCGCCATCTCGTTCGTCGGTGCCGGCATCATCTGGAAGTTCGTCTACGACTTCCGCCAGGACAACCAGATCGGCATCTTGAACGCCATCGTCACGGCGTTCGGCGGTCAGCCGGTGTCGTGGCTGTCGGCGGCGCCGCTGATCAACACCCTGCTCCTGGTCGTGGTCTTCATCTGGAGCCAGACCGGCCTCGCCATGGTCATCCTCTCGGCGGCCATCAAGGCCGTTCCGACGGAGCAGATGGAAGCGGCAGAGCTCGACGGCGCGAGTGCCTGGGAGCGGTTCATCAACGTCACCGTCCCCGGCATCCGTTCGTCGCTGATCGTGGTGCTGACCACGATCGCCATCGGTGCGCTCAAGATCTACGACATCGTCGCGGTCATGACCGGTGGACGCAACGACTCGACCGTCCTCGCCTTCGAGATGGTCAACCAGCAGCAGCGGTTCCAGAGCTACGGCCACTCCGCGGCGCTGGCCGTGGTGCTGTTCCTCTTCGTGCTGCCGCTGATCATCTTCAACGTGCGCCAGATCCGGAAGCAGAGGGAAGTGCGATGACCATCGGAGTAGATGTCGTCGAGCCGATCGTCGATTCACGTTCGGCCCGCCAGGTCGAGCGCGACACGCGCCGGCACGAGAAGACGGCGCAGAAGCGCCTCACGTCCAAGGGCGCGACGATCGCGGCCGTCGTCATCGCGTTCTTCTGGACGATCCCGACGTTCGGCCTGTTCATCACGTCGTTCCGCCCCGGCTCCGACACGCAGTCGACCGGTTGGTGGACGGTGTTCACCGACCCCAGCTTCACGCTCGAGAACTACCGGCTCGCGCTGACCTCGGGCGGTACCGCCCTGACGCTGGCGTCGTCGTTCCTGAACTCGCTGGCGATCACGATCCCGGTGGTGCTGTTCGCCCTCGCGATCGCGTCGCTCATCGCCTACGCCTTCGCGTGGATCGACTTCAAGGGCCGCAACTTCTTCTTCATCTTCATCTTCGCGTTGCAGATCGTGCCGCTGCAGATGGCTCTCGTGCCGCTGTTGACGCTGTTCTCGCGCGGACTGACGATCAACGAGGTCACGATCTTCCCGGGCTTCGACCTTCGCGGGGTGGAGCACAGCTTCGCCACCGTGTGGATCGCGCACGTGATCTTCGCGATGCCCCTGGCGATCTTCCTGCTGCACAACTTCATCGCCGAGATCCCGGGTGAGGTCATCGAGGCGGCTCGCGTCGACGGCGCCGGACACGGGCAGATCTTCTTCCGCCTGATCCTGCCGCTCGCGGCTCCCGCTCTGGCGTCGTTCGCGGTGCTCGAGTTCATCTGGGTGTGGAACGACCTGCTGGTGGCGACGATCTTCGCGCCATCGTCCTCTCTGCCTCTGACGCAATCGCTGAATTCGCTGTCGGGCACCTGGGGCGACCAGTGGTTCCTGCAGTCGGCGGGAACGTTCATCTCGATCCTCGTTCCGCTGCTGGTGTTCTTCCTGCTGCAGCGCTTCTTCGTGCGCGGCCTGCTGGCGGGTGCGACGAAGGGCTGAGCCCGACTCCGGCGAAGGGGCGCGGCATCCATTCGGGTGTCGCGCCCCTTCGGCGTTTCGGGCGGATGCCGTGCCGTCCGCCGCCCGCCGCCCGCCGCCCGCCGCCCGCCGCCCGCCGCCCGCCGTGCGCCGCCCGCCGTATAAACGCTGTTCCTGCGCATAAACGCGGCGACGGAGCGTTTATGCGCAGGAACAGCGTTTATGGCGGTGGGCCGGGTGTGCGCGAGGCGCGGGTGCCCGACGCGGCGGCGCGGGGCTGCTGCGCGGGACGGCTGCGCGGGACGGCTGCGCGGGACGGCTGCGCGGGACGGCTGCGCGGGACCGCTGCGCGGGGCCGCTGCGCGGGGCCGCTGCGCGGGGCTGCGGCGCGGCGGCGGACGGAAACGGCGCCGACCGGGAGCGGCGGGAACACCGAGCGCACCCCGTGTCCGCAGCCGATCGCGGCGCGGCTCAGACCGACGGACGGCCGTGCGTCAGGCGCTGCAGCCGAGGCGTGACTGGATGTCGCGCATCGCGTCGATCTCGGCGGACTGACCGCTCACGATCGTGCCGGCCACCTCGGCCACGCGGGGCTCGTCGCCGAGCTCGATGACGGCCTGCGCCATGGGGATCGCGCCCTGGTGGTGGCGGATCATCAGCTCGAGGAACAGGCAGTCGGCGGGTTGCCCGTCGAGGGTGCGGAGTCGGTCGAGCTGCGCGTCGGTGGCCATGCCCATCTCGCCGAGCAGCTGCTCCTGCGTGAGGGCGGAGGTGTCGCCGTGGCTGTGCTCGCCCGACTTCTCCATCCACGTCATCAGCGGCTGATCCGAGGCTTGGGGCAGCCCCCACTCGACGAGCCAGCCGTACATCTCGCCCCGCTGACCGGACTGCGTGGTCGCGATGTCGTACGAGAGGGCGCGCAACTCGTCGTCGGCGGTCTTGCGGTAGATCTCCATGGCCATGAGGACCGCCTGGGTGTGGTGCACCTGCATGTCGCGGGCGAAGCCGGCGTCGGCGGAGGTCGTCGAGGGGTGCGCCGGCGCGGCCGTCGCGCCGAACGCCGTGAAGCGTCCGATCGCGAAGGCCACGGCGACGACCGCGACGGCGATGAGGGCGACGACGGCCCACCGGACCGCGGGGCGTGCGACCGGGGCGTCGTCGGTCATCAGGCCTTGCCCGGACCTTCCACGCCACCCGAGCACGCGGCGTTCGGCTCGGGGGCGTTCTGGCTGCGCCAGAACTCGGTGAAGAACTCCCCGATGCGCGGGTCACTCGGATCGTCGAGCTTCAGCTGGTGGTTCCAGGCGCTGACGGCGACGGGGGTGTCCATGTCGGGGTACGGCGAGAGGATCGCGTAGCTCGAGGGCAGAACCGCCTTCAGGGCGTCGATGCCGGCCTCGTCCACGCGGGCGGGGTCGTAGGTCACCCAGATGGCGCCGTGCTCCATGGAGTGCACGGCGTTCTCGTTCTGCTGGGGCTCGGTGTAGACGCCGCAGTTGAGCCAGATCGGGTTGTGCGGGCCGCCGGCGGGAGGGGTCTGGTCGTAGGTGACCGCATCTTGCACGTGATCGGAGCGGTTCTCGAAGGTCTGCACCCCGTCGATCTCGCGCCCGGTGCTGTTGCCGGCCTGGTAGCTCGTGGGGGGCTCGGGGGCGAAGGCGAAGGATGCCACGACCAGGCCGATCACCGCGAGGGCCGCCGTGGAACCGACGACCCACCAGACCAGCTTTCCGCGCTTTCGGCGCGCCATCTGCTTCTGGTATTCGGCGAGCTTCTGCTGCCGTTTCTGCTCGCGCTGCTGCTTGACGGTGAGGTCGATGTCGGCCTGCTTCGCGGGGTTGCCGCTCGCGCGCTTGTCGGAGGGGGAAGTCATGCGCTGTGTTCTGTCTCTCTTCGGGGCGGGACACATCGGCATGCGCCGACGATCCCAGCCTATTCGGGTGAATGGGCCGGTGGCCTGGGAGGAACCCGCGAGCCGGGATGGTGGCGCACGGGGTGGGACGCTAGTATTAACGACGTCGAATCGATTCGAGGTTCGACGATCCCCCCTTTTTTTCTCAGCCCGACTCGTTCGGGCTGTCCGTGTTGCGAAACGAAACTGACGCGTGCTCGATACTGCTTCCCACCCCGTGATCCCCGCAGCGGCTGCCGCCGCGCAGACCCCCACCGGCGCCATCCGCGCGCTGGGCAAGAACCCCGCCACCGCACCGATCGTGCTGCACCCGGGCGACGCGATCCCCGCGTCGCGCCGCGTGCTGTACATCATCGTGCTCGGCGCACTGACGGCCCTCGGCCCGTTCACCATCGACCTCTACCTGCCGGCGTTCCCGGTTCTCGAGGCCGACTTCCAGACCTCGGCGGCGGCGATCCAGCTGACCCTCACGGGCACGATGATCGGCTTCGCCCTCGGCCAGCTGATCGTCGGGCCCCTCAGCGACAAGGTCGGACGCCGTCTTCCCCTTCTGTCGGTGACCGCCCTGCACGTGGCCGCGAGCATCTTCGCCGCCCTCGCACCGACGCTCGAGACGCTCTCGATCGCGCGCGTGCTGATGGGCGCGGGCGCCGCCGCCGGCGGTGTCGTCGCCGCGGCGATCATCCGCGACCTCTTCGGGGGGCGCCGCCTGGTAGTCATGCTCTCGCGCATGGCGATGGTGTCGGGCGTCGCACCCGTGCTGGCTCCGCTCGCGGGTTCCGCGCTGCTGCTGGTGATGAACTGGCGGGGCATCTTCGTCGTGCTCGCCGTGTACGGCGCGGTCATGCTCGTGTCGGCCATCCTGTTCGTGCCCGAGACCCTTCCGGCGGCCCGCCGCGGCGGCCCGGGAGCCACCACGGTGTGGCAGCGGTACGCGAGCGTCTTCCGCGACCGCGTCTTCATCGGCGTGCTGATCATCGGGGCGATGACCTTCAGCGGTCTGTTCTCGTACCTCTCGGCGTCGTCGTTCCTGTTCCAGGTGACCTACGGCTTCAACGCCCAGCTGTACGGCGTGCTGTTCGCGGCCAACTCGGTCGGCGTGGTCGTCGGCGTGCAGGTCGCGTCACGTCTCGCGGCCCGCTTCGGCCCCCAGTGGGTGATGGCCTTCTCGACCGCGGTGCTCGTGCTCGCCGGGGGAGCCATCGTGGTGACCGACCAGCTGGGACTGGGGCTGTGGGGGACCATCGTGCCCCTGTTCTTCTTCATGACCGCGTGCGGCTTCACCTTCCCGTGCGCACAGGTGCTCGCCCTCGACCGGCACGGCAAGGCCGCGGGGACGGCGCAGTCGATCATCGGCGCGGCCAACTTCGGCATCGCCGGCATCATCTCGCCCCTCGTCGGGCTGCTGGCCACCGGATCGGGCATCACCGCCACGACCATGGCATCCGTGATGCTCGGGTGCGCGGTCATCGGCGTGATCTCGCTCTGGGTGCTCGTGCGCCCGCGCACGGTCGAGCGCCTCGCACCCTGACCTCCCGGTTACATCCCGCCGACACCGGCGGCCGCGAACAGTAGCAGAGCGGGCGTCGGTGTTCCGCGGGGCCTCGGCGAGCGGCATCATGGGTCAATGGATGCCGCTGCGACCGACGACCCTGTTCTCGATGCGCGCCCGCAGCGGTTCCGCGCCGTCGTCGGAGTGGTGCTGGTGGCTGTGGCGTGCGGCCTGGGGGCGTGGGTGTACTTCCGCGGTCCGAGCCCGTTCGCGGTGGACGTCTGGTGGAACCAGTTGTTCGCGGCGGCTCCGTCGCAGCCGCTGTTCGTCTTCGCGCTCGCGATGGACCAGGTGGGCGGTCACCTCACCGCCGTGCTGATCATTCCGCTCGGAGGGGCGCTCGTGCTCTTCCTGTCGCGGCGGCGATGGTCGGCACTGTACTTCCTGACCGCGTCGGCGGGCAGCGCCCTGTTCGTGCAGGTGCTGAAACAGACCTTCGGTCGTGCCCGTCCCGAAGACATCCTCATCCTCAGCGACTACGGCTCCTTCCCCTCGGGTCATACCGCGAACGCCGCGACGATCGCGGTCGTCGCCGCGGTGATCTTCCCCCACGCGTGGGTGCGCGTGGTGGGCGTGGCCTGGATCGTGCTGATGGCGTTCAGCCGCACCTACCTGCACGCGCACTGGCTGTCGGACACCCTGGGTGGCGCGCTGGTGGGAGCGGGGGCGGCGCTCATCCTGGCCGCCGCGTTCTCGCGGTTGCGGTACCGCGACGCCGACCGGCTCGTGATGAGACGCGCGCGCCGGGCGGATGTCGGGACGCGGGGCGCGTCGTAGGCTGACGCGCATGAGCGCCGCCGCTGACGAGACCCCCGCTTTCTCCGACGCCGACGCCGAGGTCGCCCGTCTGAGGGCCGAGGCCGATGCCGCCGAGGCCGAGCTGCGACTCGCCCGTGCGCGCGCCGACCTGGCCGCGGCCGAGGCGACGGCTGCCCGTGCGCGCGCGGCGGCGGCGTCGGCGCGGCCGGCGGGGGAGCCCGCGGCGGCGCCCGAGATCGTGCCGACGACGACGGCACCCGCTCCGGCCGGCTCTGCGGCGACCGGGCGGTCCGACCCCTCCGCGTCGCCCCACGCCGCCCCGCCCGCGAACACCTCGGTCGGGTCCGCCGCGTCGGGGCCGCTGTCCGATGCCCAGGTCGCCGCCGTCGCCGCGGGCTACACCGCCGACGGCGCGACCCTCGACCTCGGCGTGCTGATCAACGGCGGGCCGGTGGCATCCGTTCCCGTGCGCATTCCGCTGGCGATGACGAACCGCCACGGCCTGGTGGCCGGCGCCACCGGCACGGGCAAGACGCGCACCCTGCAGTTGCTCGCCGAGCAGTTATCCGAGAACGGGGTGCCCGTGTTCGCCGCCGACATCAAGGGCGACCTCTCGGGTCTGGCCGCCCCCGGGACGCCGAGCGAGAAGCTCGCCGCGCGGACCGCCGCCCTCGGCCAGGACTGGTCGGCGCGGGCGTTCCCGACCGAGTTCTTCGCGCTCGGCGACGACGTGGGCGCGGGCATCCCCGTGCGGGCGACGGTCTCGGGCTTCGGACCGCTGCTGCTCAGCCGGGTGCTGGGCCTGAACGCGACGCAGGAGTCGAGCCTGGGACTGGTGTTCCATTACGCCGACGAGAAGGGCCTCGCCCTCGTCGACCTGTCGGATCTGCGGGCGGTGCTGCTCCATCTGACCGCAGACGAGGGCAAGGCCGAGCTGAAGGGCATCGGCGGGTTGTCGGCCGCGACGGCGGGAGTGATCCTGCGCGAGCTCATCGCGTTCGCCGCGGCGGGCGCCGAGACCTTCTTCGGCGAGCCCGAGCTCGACGTGAGCGTGTTCCTGCGCACCGATGCCACGGGTGCCGGCATCGTGAGCCTGCTCGAAGTGCCCAACGTGGCCGCGCGACCCGAGCTGTACTCGACGTTCCTCATGTACCTGCTCGCGGAGCTGTACGAGACGCTCCCCGAGGTCGGCGATCTCGACAAGCCCAAACTCGTGTTCTTCTTCGACGAGGCGCACCTGCTGTTCCGCGACGCGTCGAAGGCGTTCCTCGCCGCGATCACCCAGACGGTGCGGCTGATCCGCTCGAAGGGCGTCGGGGTCTTCTTCGTGACCCAGACGCCGAAGGACGTTCCCGGTGACGTGCTCGCCCAGCTCGGCTCGCGCGTGCAGCACGCCCTGCGGGCCTTCACCCCCGACGATGCGACGGCGCTGCGGGCCTCGGTGCGCACGTACCCCGACTCGGGCTACGACCTCGAACGCGTGCTGCAGGAGCTCGGCACGGGCGAAGCGATCGTCACCGTCATGAGCGAGCGCGGGGCGCCCACCCCGGTCGCCTGGACACGCCTGTTTGCCCCGCGGGCGTCGATGGCGCCGATCAGCGCCGACGCGATGGCCGCGGCGGTCTCGGCATCGCCACTGTTCTCGACCTACGGCACCCCCGTCGACCCCGAGTCCGCGCGCGAGATCCTCGGCGCGCGCCTGCAGGCCGCGGCCGACGCGCAAGAGGCCATCGAGCGGGCGAAGAAGGCCGCCGCCGACGAGGCCGAGTTCGCGAAGCAGAAGGCCGCGATAGACAAGGCCCGCGCCGACGCGCAGAAGAAGGCGCAGCGCGAATACGACCGGATCCTCAAGACCACCGCGGCCCCGCGCCGCCGGGCGAGCACCCCGACGGCGCCTCTCGACGATCTGCTGGGGCGCGGGGCGACGAAGAGCATCGTGTCGGGGGTCATCCGCGGACTGTTCGGCAACGGGCGTCGGCGCTGAGCGTGTGCCCGGTCGAGCGGCGTCGTGCCACCGACCCGGGAAGAGCAGAACGGGGAGGGATGCCGTGAACTCCGGCATCCCTCCCCGTTCCGGCGCGGCTACGAGCGGCGGATCTGCAGCGGCATGGTCGAGGTGTCGATGAGCGGGTCGTCGTCCTGCCGCTCGACGAGGGCCTCGGCCTCGGCCGTGGTCTCGACGGTGGGCATCGATCCGAGCAGCGGTCGGCGGGCCGTCTCGCGCATGGACAGAAGGGCGACCAGCCCCAGAGCGGCGAAGAACATGATGTAGAACGCCGGCATGAGGGTGTTGCCGGTCAGGTCGATGAGCGCCTGACTGAACAGCGGGGTGGTGCCGCCGAACAGCGACACGGCGATGTTGTAGGCGACGGCCATCGCCCCGAACCGCGACGCGGTGGGGAACAGGGCCGGCAGAGCGGATGCCGAGATGGCGACGTAGAACGCCACCGGCACCGCCGCCATGCACAGGGCGATCATCACCGCCCACAGCTCACCGATCTGCATGATGAGGAACGCCGGAACCAGCAGCACCAGGGCGGACCCCGCGGCGATGGCGTACACGGGCTTGCGGCCGATCCGATCGCTCAGGCGACCGATCAGGGGGAGGGCTGCCGACATGACCAGCAGAACCGGCACGGTCGCCACCGCGGCCGACAGGTTGGATACGCCCACCTCTTTCTCGAGGTAGGTCGGCATGTAGCTGGTGAGGGCGTATCCGGCGGTGTTGGTGGCGGCGACGAGGGCGATACCGATCAGGAGCGCTCTCCAGTGGTGCCGCACGATGCCGATCAGACCCTGGCGGGCCATCGGGTCGTCCGCGTCGATCTCGGCCGAGCCGGTGTGCTCGAAGGCGGGCGTCTCGGGAATGCGTAGACGGAAGTAGATCGCGACGATTCCGAGCGGGATCGCCAACAGGAACGGGATGCGCCACCCGTAGTCGACCATGGCGTTCTCACCCGAGATCGAGGTGGTGATCGCGGTGGTGATCGCCACGGCCGAGGCGCCGGCGGCGAAGCCGACGTACGACCCGACATCGAGCCACGACGACCAGAATCCGCGCCGGCGGTCGGGTGAGAACTCCGAGACATAGGTGGTCGCCCCGGCGTACTCGCCGCCGGTCGAGAAGCCCTGCACCATCTTGAGCAGGTACAGGGGGACGATCGCCCACAGCCCGATCTGCGCGGAGGTGGGGAGGATGCCGATGAGCGCGGTGGCCGCGGCCATCATCGCCATCGTGAGGAACAGCACTTTCTGGCGGCCGATGCGATCGCCCAGCGGGCCGAGCACGAAACCGCCGAAGGGGCGGACGAGGAAGGAGATGGCGAAGCCGAGGAGCGTGACCAGCAGGTTCCAGGGGGCGGGGACGTCGGAGGCGAAGACGACGGTGAGCGCGACGGCGAGGTAGCCGTAGATACCGAAGTCGAACCACTCCATGAAGTTGCCGACGACGGTGCCGCCGATGGCGGTGCGGACGCGCTTCTTGTCGATGACGATCACGTCGTCGACCTCGAGCCGTGCGGCTCCGGATGCCGAGGGGGGTTTCTCGTTCATCGGTCCAGCTTCACTCGGATCGGCTTTCGTTTCCAGTCCGGGCGCTGCGCGAGAGCGTGTGTTAGCGGAAGGTCAGCACCCGATCGCCCCACCCGCGGCGGGGCGTGCGTCGAGCGGACCGCAACGAACCGGCGGCACGCGCTCACCCTCGCGTCCGTCAAGCCCCCGGCGATGTCGGATGCCGCGCGTACCGTGGCGGGCATGACCGAGCTCTCCGCCCCCACCGGCCGCGAAACCGCGCTCGTCGCCCAGCCCCGGCCCGACGGCTCGGCCCCTCGCGCCCTGGTGTTGGGTGCCACCGGATATCTGGGCGGTCGACTCGTTCCCCGACTGCTCTCGGCCGGCTACCGCGTGCGCGTGATGGCGCGCGATCCGCGCCGCGTCGAGGCGTTCCCCTGGGGTGACGAGGTCGAGACGGTCGCCGGCGACGCGACCGACGCCGATGCGGTCCGCAGCGCCGTCGAGGGCGTCGACGTGCTCTACTACCTGATCCATTCGATGGGCAGCGGCCGCGACTTCGAGGCCACCGACCGGCGCGCGTCGCAGACGGTCGCCGACGCGGCGGCGGCGGCCTCGGTGTCGCGCATCGTCTACCTCGGCGGACTGCACCCCGACGACGCCACGCTGTCGGCGCATCTGCGCTCGCGCGTCGAGGTGGGCGACATCCTGCTGGCCAGCGGTGTGCCCACGCTCGTGCTGCAGGCGGGCGTCGTCATCGGCTCGGGCTCCGCCTCGTTCGAGATGGTGCGCCACCTCACCGACGTGCTGCCGTACATGCCGGCGCCCAAATGGGTGCGCAACCACATCCAGCCGATCGCCGTGCGCGACGTGCTGCACTACCTGCTCGGAGCCGCTCGGGTCGCGCCCAACGTCAACCGCGCCGTCGACATCGGCGGCCCCGACGTGCTGCGATACGGCCAGATGATGAACGGCTACGCCCTCGAGGCCGGCCTGCACCAGCGCGCGATCGCGTCGCTGCCCGTGCTCACCCCTCGACTCGCGTCGCACTGGGTCAATCTCGTCACCCCCATCCCGAAGGCCATCGCGCGGCCCCTGGTCGAGTCGCTGCAGAACGACTGCGTCGTGAAGGACCGGGCGATCGACGACCTGGTGCCGCGTCCCGAGGGGGGTCTGCTGCCGTACCGCGACGCCGTCCGCCGCGCCCTCGGACGCGTGAACGACGACGCCATCGAGACCAGCTGGCAGGATGCCGAGGTCTCGGGCGTTCCGAGCGACCCGCTGCCGAGCGACCCCGACTGGGCCGGACGCCTGGTGTACACCGACGAGCGCACCATGACGACGACGGCGAACTCCGCGCAGTTGTGGTCGGTCATCGAGGGCATCGGTGGCGAGAACGGCTGGTACTCCTCGCCCCTGCTGTGGGCGATCCGCGGGTGGATGGACCGCCTGGTCGGTGGGGTGGGCCTCGCCCGCGGTCGCCGCAGCCGCTCGGTCGTGACCGTCGGCGACGCGCTCGACTTCTGGCGCGTCGAGGCCATCGAGCCCGGCCACCTGCTGCGCCTGCGCGCCGAGATGAAGGTGCCCGGGGGAGCCTGGCTCGAACTGCGCGCGACCCCCGAGGGCGACGGAGCGCGCTTCGACCAGCGCGCGCTCTTCTTTCCCACCGGTCTCGCCGGGCGCCTGTACTGGCTGGCCGTGCTTCCCTTCCACGGCCTCATCTTCAGCGGTATGGCCCAGCGCATCACCGCTGCTGCCGAGCACGTGCAGCGCGATAATCCGGAGCCGAAGGCCGAGGCGGGTCGCCTCGCGCCCGAGGTCCCCGAGGTCGAGACGGTCTGACGATGCTCTCGTGCGCGTCTCGCGTCTCGTCGCGCTCGTCGGGGTCCGCCCCTCGGGCGTCTGACCTAGGCTGATCCCGTGCCGCACGTCGCCCGGGTGATCACCGTTTCCGACCGCTCCGCCGCGGGCCTGCGCGAAGACCGCGGCGGCCCGCTCGCCGTGTCGCTGCTGCGCGAGGCCGGGTTCATCTGCGCCGACGCGGTCGTCGTGCCCGATGGGGCTGACAGCGTCGAGGCCGCGCTGCGCGCCGCCGTCGCCGAGGGGCCGGGACTCATCATCACCACGGGCGGCACGGGCATCGCGCCGCGCGACCGCACGCCCGAGGGCACCGCCCGGGTGCTCGATCGTGAGCTGCCCGGTATCGCTGAAGAGCTGCGTCGCCGGGGCCTCGCCGACACCCCCCTGTCGGTCATCTCGCGCGGGCTGGCGGGGATCGTCGACCCCGGGGTGCTCGTCGTCAACCTTCCCGGATCCACGCGCGCCGTGGCATCCGGAATCACGGTGATCGCCGAGATCGCCCCGCACGTGCTCGACCAGCTCGCCGGAGGAGACCACGCATGAGTGCCGTCCGCATCGCCCGCCTGTCGGAGCAGCCGCTCGACCTCGACGTGCACCTCGATGCCGTCGAGGACCCCTCGTCGGGTGCGGTGACCACCTTCGTCGGGCGCGTCCGCGACACCGACCCCGATGCCTCCGACGCGGTGGTCGCCCTGGAGTACAGCGCGCACCCCGACGCCGAGCAGGCTCTTCACCGCATCGCCGAGGACGCCGCGGCCGGCACCGACGCGATCGTCGCCGTCAGCCACCGCGTCGGGCGACTGGGCGTGGGCGATGCGGCGGTGATCATCGCCGTGGCATCCGGTCATCGGGCCGCGGCGTTCGAGGTGTGCCGCACGGTGATCGAGACGATCAAGACCGACCTTCCCGTGTGGAAGCGTCAGGTCGAGGCCGACGGCACCACGGAGTGGAAGGGTCTGGGCGGTTAGGTATCAGATCTGATACCCTCTGGGTATGAGTATGGATCTGCCCCCGGGACTGGCGGAGGTGCTCGACTCCGCGGTGCGGCTGCAGGAGCTCGTTCCGGATGCCGTCCTGGTCGGCGGGTCTGCGGCGGCCTCGTACGCGCGGCACCGCATGTCGACCGACCACGATCACGTGCTCGCGGACCTGCAGGACCGGTTCGACCTCGTCCTCGATGCGTTGGAGCGTGACGGTGACTTCGTGCTCAATCGCGCTGTCCCGGGCAAGATCATTCTCGGCGAATTGGGCGGTATCGAGGCGGGCGTGCGGCAGCTCATCCGGCGTCGGCCGTTGGAGATGCAGCGAGTGACGCTCCCCTCCGGGGGAGGGATCACGGTCCCGACGGTCGCCGAGATCGCCCGCATCAAGGGTTTCCTCATCGTCAAGCGCAATCAGATGCGCGACTACCTCGACGTCGCTGCCCTCTCCGGCGCGTTCGGAGACACCGAGATCGGCGGCGTCCTCGCGGGCATCGACGAGTACTACACCGACCCCTCGCATCCCGAGGATCGTCCCGTGCAGGCCCAATTGGCGCGTCAGCTCGCCTCACCGGCCCCGAAAGACCAGCGGGCGATCGCGGGACTCGCCGCCTACAAGGGATTGGTGCCTCGATGGCGTGACTGGGACGACGTCGTCACCGAGTGTCGCGCTCTCTCCGTCCACCTGATCTGATCGGAGCCGTCATGCCTCTGCGTTTCCGCAACATCGACGCGACCCCTGACGATCCCGTCGAGGCGTGGGGGGTCGAGGGGATGCTGGCCGCGATCGATCGGGGATACGCGGCCGACTGGCGAAAGCTCATCGAGGCGGCGGCGGACGACCCTGCTCTGCGCGCGATCTACGACGACACGCGCGAGGTCGCGGAGTCGGAGGCGACGGTGGCACTGCTCGACGCGGCGCTCGCCGCCCGCACCCGCTCTTCGGAGGAGGAGGCGCGGGAGCGTCTGCGGGCGGCCTTCCGAGCGACGCGTCTCACGCAGGCACAGCTCGCCGCCCGGCTGGCGACGTCGCGACCGCGCGTGACGTCGTATCTGAGTGGCGCGGTGACGCCGTCGATGGACGTGTTGGTCGCCGTCGAGGGGATCGCCCGGGAGCGGACCACGCCGTCACTGGTCGCGCATCTCGAACTGGTGTGAGCCAGACCTCGGCGCTTGTGGCGTCGTGGGGTGCGCTCAGCCGCCCGCGAAGGGCGGCAGCACGTCGACGTGGGTCGCGCCGGTGAGCGCCACGTCATCGTCGTGGCGCGTCCCGTCGACGAGCACGGCGCAGCGATCCAGGATGCCGACGAGGGCGGGGTGGGCGGCGGCGATCGCCGTGCGCAGCGCGACCAGGGTCGTCTCGGCGCGGTCCTCGGCATCCGTGCCGGCCGCCTCGGCGGCGGCGGCGAAGTAGCGCACGCGGACGCTCATGCGGGCGTCCCGTCCGCGGCATCCGACTCGCCCGGACGCCGCCAGTCGCCCGACTTGCCGCCGGTCTTCGACACGATGCGCACGTTCTCGATGAAGGTGCCCTTATCCATGCCCTTCACCATGTCGACGATGGCGAGGGCGGCGACCGAGACGCTCGTGAGCGCCTCCATCTCGACGCCGGTGCGGTCGGCGGTGCCGACGGTGGCCTCGATCTCGACGCCGTCGTCGGTGATCTCGAGCTCCACCGAGGCGCGGTGCACGCCGATGACGTGGGCCAGCGGCAGCAGAGCCGGAGTCGACTTGGCGGCCTGGATGCCGGAGATCCGCGCCACGGCCAGCACATCGCCCTTGGGGGTGGTGCCGTCGCGGAGGGCCGCAACCACCTCGGGTGCGCACCGCACGAAGCCCCGCGCGGTCGCCGAGCGCACGGTGGGCTGCTTGAGCGTGACGTCGACCATGCGGGCGTGGCCCGTGGCATCCAGGTGGGTGAAGGTCATGGAATCAGCATGACATCGAGCGGGTCGCCCACGGCGACGGCGGACACGTCGGCGGGGACGATCGCGAAGGCCTCGGCGCGCGCGAGCGAGGCCGCGAGATGCGATCCCGACCCTCCGGCCGTGGCCGGGCGCACGGTCCCGGCGACCAGATCGACCGCGGCGGGGAGGTACTGGCGGCGTCCAGGCGGAGTCGTCCAGCTCTCGGATGCCGTGAGGCGGGCGAGGCGTCGGTCGACGTCGGCGCGCCCCTGGAGCGCCAGGAGCGCGGGGCGGACGAACACCTCGAACGACACCGCGACGCTGACGGGATTACCGGGCAGGCCGAAGACGAGGCGGCCGTCGGGCAGGACGCCGAACGCCTGCGGCTTACCGGGCTGCATGGCGACCCTGTCGAAGGCGATGCGGTCGGCGAGTGCCAGCCGTACGGGCTCGTAGGCGCCCGCGCTCACTCCGCCGGTGAACACGACGACATCGGCGCGCGCCGCGCGGGCGAGCACGGCGTCGATGCCGGCGGGGTCATCGCCGATGCGGTCGACGAGGTCGATCTCGGCGTCGGCCTCGGTGACGAGCGCGGTCAGCAGCGTCGCATTGGAATCGGGGGTCTGGCCGCGTTCTGGCGCTGCACCGGGGGCGACGAGTTCGCTGCCGGTCGACACGATCGCCACGCGGGGGCGGCGGGCGACCGACACGGTGTCGACGCCGGCGGCGGCCGCCGCGGCCAGGGCGAAGGCGCCGAGACGCTCGCCGGGCGAGAGCACGATGTCACCCGCGCGCGTATCGCCGCCGCGGCGACGGATGAAGGCGCCCGCCGCGGCGGGACCCCGGCGCACCTCGACCGAGCCGAGCGAGTCGGCGAGGCCCCCGGCCGTGTCCTCGAACGGCACGATGGCGTCGGCGTCGGCGGGAACGGCCGCGCCCGTCATGATGCGCGCGGCCTCACCCGTCGCGAGCGTCGGGTCGTCGGCGGTGCCGGCCGGCAGATCGGCCACGACCCTCAGGGTCACCGGGGTCTCGGCATCCGCCCCCTCGACGTCGGCGAAGCGCACGGCGAAGCCGTCCATCGACGAATTGTCGAAACCGGGCAGGTCGTGGGCGGCGAGCACGGGCTCGGCGAGGGTGCGTCCGGCCGCGGCAGCCAGCGGCACCTCTTCGGCGGGAAGCAGCGCGACGGCGGCGAGTACGCGGTCGCGGTGCTGTTCGACGGTGAGCAGCGGGGTCATCGGGGCCTCCGGGATCTGGGCGAGACGGGTCACGGGTGCCGCGCGGGCACGAGCGGCAGGACGTCGTGACGCGCGCGGAGCGCGTCGATCACGACGAGTCGGCCGAGGAGCGGTTCTCCGGCGCCGGTGATCAGCTTGATCGCCTCGGTCGCGAGCAGCCCGCCGACCTGCACGCAGAGAGAGCCGAGCACGCCGACCTGCGCGCACGTGGGCGGTTCTCCGGCCGAGCCGGGAGGGAACAGATCGCCGAGCACCACGGGCACGTGGCCCTCGGGTGGGGCCGACCAGAACACGGTCACCTGCGCCGCCCACTCCTGCACGGCTCCCCAGACGAGGGGAATGCCGAGGGACTCGGTCGCGGCGGCGACGGCCTCGCGCGTGTCGAAGGTGTCGCTGCCGTCGACGACGAGATCGGCGCCCTCGAACAGCTCGCGGGCATTGTCGGGGGTCAGCCGTACGGTGTGCTCGCGCACGACGGTGAGGGGGGAGAGGTCGCGAACGGCGCGGGCGGCGGATGCCGTCTTGGCGGTGCCGATGTCGTCGACGCGGTGCATCAGCTGACGCTGCAGGTTGGTGCGCTCCACGACGTCGTCGTCGATGACGATGAGTTCGCCGACACCGGCGGCCGCGAGCGACAGCAGCACGGGGGAGCCGAGACCGCCGGCGCCGACGACGGCGATGCGGGCGGCCGCCAGACGCCGCTGTCCCTCCTCGCCGATGCCGAGCAGCACGGCGTGGCGGGCGGTGCGGATCAGCTCTTCGGGGGCGAGGGATGCCACCGGCTCGACGAGCGGCTTCATCCGCCGATCGCGCTCATCGTGCGCTCGGGCTGCACGAAGTCGGCTCGTGCCAGACCGACCGTGTCGGAACCGTGAGCGCGGGGCTTGGCCCACATCGCGTCGCGCCACACCTGCGCGAGGCCCTCGTCGTCGGCGCCGTCGCGCAGCACGCTCAGCAGGTCGGTCTCTTCGTGCGAGAACAGGCACGAGCGGATGCGGCCGTCGGCGGTGACGCGCGTGCGCGAGCAGGCGTTGCAGAACGGCTCGGTGACCGACGAGATGATGCCGACGTGACCGGCCAGGGTGGTCTCACCGTGGCGGCGCACCTCCCAGCGCTCGGCGGGCGCGGCACCGCGGCCGCGGGGATCGGCCGACAGCTCGAAGGCCTCGCCGATCGCGGCCCGGATGTCGCGGGCGGGAATGACGTTCGTCGCGGTCCACGAGCGGTCGCCGTCGAGGGGCATGTCCTCGATGAAACGCATCTCGAAGCCGTTCGACACCGCCCACTCGACCAGCGGCACAACCTCGGTGTCGTTGATGCCGCGCAGCAGCACGGCGTTGATCTTGATCGGGCCGAGGCCCGCGGCGCGGGCGGCCTGCAGGCCCGCGAGCACCTTGTCGAGGTGGGGGCGGCGGGTGAGAGAGGCGAAGGTCTCGGCGTGCAAGGTGTCGAGCGACACGTTGAGGCGGGTGAGGCCCGCGTCTTTCAAGGCCTGCGCGCGGCGATCGAGACCGACCGCGTTCGTGGTCAGCGCGATCGGCAGGTCGGGATTGTCTTCGCGGATGCCGGCGATGATGAACTCGAGATCCTTGCGCACGAGCGGCTCGCCGCCGGTGATGCGCAGCTCTTCGGCGCCCAGCGACTGCACGGCGACGCGGACGATCCGGCGGATCTCGTCGGTCGTCATGAGCTGCGACTGGGGGAGCCAGGGCATCCCGTCGGCCGGCATGCAGTACGTGCAACGCAGGTTGCACTTGTCGATGACCGAGACGCGCAGGTCGCGGGCGGTGCGACCGAAGCGGTCGAGCAGCCCGCCCTCTTGCGGGGCGCCGGTCGCGCGGACGGCGCCGGGTTCGCGTTGCGGCTCTGCCGTGCGCGACGATCCCGTGCGTGGTTCGCCCGCGCGCGGTGCGCCGGTGGCGCGGATCGCGCCCAGCTGGCCCGCCGGGGCGCCCGCGGTCACGGTGGCGCCGAGCGGTACGACGACCGGACCCGGCCTCGTGGTGGTGTGCTCGGCATCCATGAGTCGAGCCTAAGCGCGCGGGGGCGGGGGAGGGCGGTGCGGGGCTACGGGGAATCTCCTGGCGGGACAGCTCCGCGAACGGCGCGGGCGATACGGTCGTCGCATGCCGAACACCTTCCGCATCGCCACGGCCGCGCGCCTGCTCGGCGTCAGCGACGACACCGTCCGCCGCTGGATCGACCAGGGCGTGCTGCCGACGACGGGTGCCTCGCCCGTCGAGATCCCGGGGGCGGCCCTCGCGGAGCGGGCCGTGGCGCTCGCCGACGAGCCCGACGACCCGACCGGGGTCGCCTCGAGCGCGCGCAACCGCTTCGTCGGCATCGTCACGCGCGTGCGGATCGACGGCGTCATGGCGCAGGTCGACCTGCAGTGCGGGCCGCACCGCGTGGTGTCGCTGATGTCGGCCGAGGCGGCGGAAGAACTGGCGCTCGCCCCGGGGTCGCTCGCGGTGGCCTCGGTGAAGGCGACGGTCGTGACCGTGGAGGCTCCGCGGGCGTGAGGCGGCGGCCTCGCCGAGCGCCCGACGCGGGCGTGGCTGGCCGGGGTCGACGGGCGGCCGAGCGGGCGTGACTCGCCGGCCTCGACGGGCGGTCGACGCGGGCCGAACTCCTGAGTTTCGGGGCGCGGCACCTCGGATGCCGCCTGCAAGCAGCCGGGACGCCGCATTTCTCAGGAGTTCGGCCCGGGCGATGGCGGGGACTCGAGCGGGTGGAAGGCGGCAATGCGGAGAAAATAGGCCGGATGATCCGCGGATGAGGGCACAATGGAGGTCGCGGGCCGCCGGCGCCGCCGAAAGGAACACCGTGCGCCGCCCCCTTCGCCTTCTCGTCGTCCTCGCCGCTGCCGCCCTGCTCGCCGCCTGCGCGAGCCCGACGGCATCCCCCGCCCCCGCGGCATCCGGGTCCGCCGCGTCCGCAGCCACGCTCGACGGAACCGTCGAGGTGTACGCCGCCGCCTCGCTGCAGCGGTCGTTCGACGAGATCGCCACGGCCTTCGAGGCCGCCCACCCCGGGGTCACTGTGAGCGCCGTCTACGACGGATCGAGCACCCTCGCCACGCAGATCGGCGAGGGCGCGCCCGCCGACGTCTTCGCCTCGGCCGACGAGAAGAACATGGCGAAGGTGACGGATCAGGCCCCCGACCCGCAGCTGTTCGCGGGCAACACGCTCGTCATCGCGGTGCCCACCGGCAACCCCGGCGCGGTGTCGACCCTCGCCGACCTCGCGCGTGTGACCACGGTGCTGTGCGCCCCCGAGGTGCCGTGCGGCGCGGCGTCGGCGACGCTGCTGTCGAACGCAGGCGTCACGGTGACGCCCGCCAGCGCCGAGCAGAACGTCACCGCCGTGCTCACCAAGATCGCCGCCGGCGAAGCCGATGCCGGACTCGTCTACGCCACCGACGTGGTCGGCCGGGATGACGTCGAGGCCATCGTGCCCGAGGGCGCCGACGCCGTGGTGAACCGCTACCCGATCGCCGCCCTCGCCGACGCCCCGAACCCCGACGCGGCCGCGGCGTTCGTCGCCTTCGTGCTCTCGAACGACGGTCAGCGGATCCTCGCCGACGCCGGGTTCCGCGCCCCGTGAGAGCGGCGGGCTATGTTCCGCGCTGGCTGATCGTTCCGGCGGTCGTCGGGCTGCTGTTCCTGCTCGTGCCCCTGACCGCGCTCATCGCCCGGGTGCAGTGGGCGACGCTCTGGAGCGACGTGACCTCGGCGGCCGCGCTTTCGGCGCTCGGCCTGTCGCTGGGCACGGGGGCCGTGGCCACCGTGCTGTGCGCGATCGTCGGCATCCCCCTGGCGCTCGTGATCGCGCGGAGCCCCGCGCGCACGGCGGCGCTGCTGCGAGCGCTGGTCACCGTTCCGCTCGTGCTGCCGCCCATGGTCGGCGGCGTCGCCCTGCTGTACCTGTTCGGCCGAAACGGGTGGTTCGGTGCGCTCGGACTGCCGTTCACCACCCCCGCCGTCGTGCTCGCGCAGGTGTTCGTGGCCCTGCCGTTCCTCGTGCTCGCGGTCGAGGGGGCTCTGCGCAGCACCGGTGTCGAGTTCGAGCGGGCGGCGGCGTCTCTCGGGGCGAGCCGCGCGACGATCCTGCGCCGGATCACGCTGCCGCTGGCCGCCCCCGGCATCGTCGCGGGGATCGTGCTGTGCTTCGCTCGCGCGATCGGCGAGTTCGGTGCGACCGCGTTGTTCGCCGGGAACCGCCCCGGGGTCACGCAGACGATGCCGCTAGCGATATACACGGCGTTCAACGGCGCGGGCGTCTCGCAGGGCACCGCGGTCGCCCTGTCGCTGCTGCTGCTGATCACGGCGGTCGCGGTGCTATTGCTCGTGCGCGGGTGGCGGCCGGGGGTGGGGCGATGACGGCTCGGGATGCCGCGGTGCTCCGCGCCGAGGTGCGCGTGCGCCGCCGTGACTTCGACGTCGACATCGCGCTCGACGTCGCCGCGGGCGAGACCGTGGCCGTGATGGGCCGGAGCGGCGCGGGCAAGTCGACGCTGCTGGGTGCGCTCGCGGGTCTCACCCCGCTCGACGGCGGCGAGATCGCGGTGGACGGGCGCGTGCTCGATCGAGCCCCGGGGCTCCGCACGGCGCCGATGCACCGAGGCATCGTGCTGCTGGGGCAGGACGCGCGGCTGTTCCCGCATCTGACCGCCCGCGAGAACGTCGCCTTCGGCCCACGTGCGGCCGGGGTCTCGGCATCCGTCGCCCGCTCCGGCGCCGACGAATGGTTGGCTCGCGTGGGGCTCCCGGGGGCGGGGGACCGGCGCCCCGTGGAATTGTCGGGCGGCGAACAGCAGCGCGTCGCCGTTGCTCGGGCGCTCGCCGCCGAACCGCGGGTCGTGCTGCTCGATGAGCCGCTCGTGGCGCTCGACGCGGTGACGGCCTCGGAGATCCGCGCGATGCTGCGTGAGCACCTCGCCGGAGTGACGGCCGTCGCGGTGACCCACGACGCCGTCGATGCCGCGGCCCTGGCCGACCGGCTCGTGATCGTCGAGCGCGGACGCGTGACGCAGGCCGGGCCCGTGCGCGAGGTGTTGACCGCTCCGGCGACCGACGTCGCGGCACGGATCGCGGGCCTGGAACGGCTCGTCGGGGTGGCCCAGGGGGGAGCGTTCGTGCGGGGCGGGGTGCGATTGACCGCATCGGATGCCGCGTCTCGCGCGCTCGCGGGCGTCGACGGCACGCCGCTCGCGGCGGTCTTCCGCGCGGTAGACGGGCGTCTCGGCGAGGGCTTCCGGGCGACCGTCGCCCACCTGGAGGCGACGCCGACGGGCGTGCGGGTCGTCACCGATGCGGGAGCCGTCGAGGTCACGCCGGAGGCCGCGGGCAGGCTGGGCCCGGGCGACGTGGTGTCGATGAGCGTCGCGCCCGAGCGGGTGCGGTTCGTTCCGGCGCCGTCAGAGGGCGCTCACGAGAACCGGGGCGGTCGCTGACGAGCGCGCTCCCTGACACCCGGGACCATGCGCCCGCCCGCCAGGCGCACCTCGCGGTCGACCAGCCCGGCGGGCACCTCGACGTGCGACACGAGCACCACGGCGCGATCGCGTCCGACGGCGCCGAGCAGATCGTGCAGCAGGGCATCGGATGCCGCGGGGTCCACGCCCGCGGTCGGCTCGTCGAGCACGAGCACGGGGAAGCCGCGCAGCAGCGCCCGCGCCAGCGCCAGGCGCTGCGCCTGCCCGCCCGAGACCAGCGCCCCGCGATCGCCGACACGCGCGTCGAGCCCGCCCCGCTCGGCGACCCAGTCGTCGAGGCCGACGCGGGTCAGGGCGGCCCGGAGGTCGTCGTCGGTGGCGGTGTCGCGGGCGAAGAGCAGGTTCTGGCGTACGGATTCGTCGAACAGATGAGGGGACTGCTCGACGAGACCCACCGTGCGGCGCAGGTCGTCGCCCGACAGGGTGCGCACGTCCACTCCGCCGATCTCGTATGTCCCCGCGACGTCGAGGAATCGGACGAGCACGTGCGCGAGCGTCGTCTTGCCGGCCCCGCTCGGCCCGCTGACGAGCACGCGCTCGCCCGGGGCGACGTGCAGCGAGACGTCGTGCAGCCGCCCGGCGTCGGCATCGGTGTCGCCCCGCGCGGGCCAGTGCGCCGAGACGCCGACGAGGGAGAGGCCCGAACCCAGCGCCGGTGCGGAGCCCGTGGCGGCCGGCTCGTCGCGGGGAAGGGCCTCGGGCACGCCGTCGGGCACGGCCTCGGCGATGCGCTCCGCGGCGCGCCGGACCTGCCGCCACGAGGCCAGTGCCAGCGGCACGGGACCGAACACCTCGAACACCGCCATCGGCAGCAGGACGACCACGGCGAGGCCCGGCCTTGACAGGGTGCCGCCGGTCACCGCGGGGGCAGCCACCAGCAGGGCAGCCACCGAGGCGAGTCCCGCGAGCACCGAGACGGCCCCCGCGGTGAGTCCCTGCGCCCCACCCCGGCGCACGACGGCACGGCGCAGCGCCCGGTCTGCCCGGCTGATGCGCTCGCGGGCGGCATCCGCTGCCCCGTAGGCCGTCAGCACGTCCAGGTTCGTCAGCAGGTCGTGCAGGGCGTCGGCGACATCGGCGCGGAGCGGCGAGATCGAGCGCTCGGCGCGGGCCCCCGCGACCCACCCCACGGCGACGGCCACGGCGAAGGCCGCGGCGAGGCAGGCGAACAGCACCAGGGCGGCCGGCCACGACACGAGGGCCACGAACACCACGGCGGCCAGGGCCGTCAGCACCGCGGTCGCCAGCGGCAGCACGACGCGCAGCGGCAGGTTCTGCAACTCCTCGACGTCGTCGACGACGCTGGAGAGCAGTCCGCCGCGGCGGGCGCGGCCGAGACCGTCGGGGGCGAGGGGCACGAGGTCGCGCACGAGTTCGGCGCGCACCCCGGCCAGCTGGTGAAGAGCGGCGTCGTGCCCGCTCAGCCGTTCGAGGTAGCGGAACACTCCGCGCGACAGCGCGAAGGCCCGCACGCCCACGACCGCCAGCGACAGGTACATCACGAGGGGCTGCTCGGCCGCCCGCGCGATCAGCCACGCGCTCGCCGCCAACAGCGCGATCGCGCTCGCCGCCGACCCGAAGCCCGACAGCACGGCCGGAGCGAAGCGCCGCGGCGACGGCAGGGCGGATCGCAGGATCCCCCGCACCCGGTCGTTCACGACCGCACCGCCCGACTCACGCGCGAGTCGCCAGGATTCGTCGCCGCGACGAGCGCGGAAGCGACAGATCCTGGCGACTCACGCGGGGGGTCCACCTCGACCACGCGGTCGGCGATCGCGCGCGCCGACCGGCGGTGCGAGACGAGCAGCACCCCGCGGCCGGCGTCGGCCTCGTGGCGCAGCATCGCCCACAGGTGCGCCTCGGTCGTGGCATCCAGGGCGCTCGAGGGCTCGTCGAGCACGATGAACGGCGTCCCCACGACCCGTGCCCGGTACAGCGCCCGGGCGACGGCGACGCGCTGCGCCTGCCCGCCCGAGAGTCCCGCGCCGTTCGCGCCGAGCGGGGTGGCCGGGTCGAGGTCGGCGGCCCCCGCGTCGTCGAGGGCGAGACGGATCGCCGCGGCATCGGGGGTCGAGCCCAGGGCCACGTTCTCGCCGACGGTGCCCGTCACGAGTCCCGGCCGCTGCCCGGCCCACGAGACGCTGTCGAGGGCGTGCGGTACGGGGGTCCCGTCCAGGCTCACCTCACCGTCGTGGTCGGCGAAACCGAGCAGGGCCGCGATCAGGCTGGACTTGCCGACACCGCTCGGCCCCGACACGACCACCACCTCGCGCGGCCCCACCGACAGCGACACCCGCGGCGAGCGGTGCCCCTCGCGGTGCACGCGCACCCCCTCGAGCGCGAGCGTCGTCCCGCGCGCCGGGGTGACGGCATACGGAACATCGGCGGCGTGCGCGGCGTCGAGGGCGTCGAAGATCTGCTCGGTCGCCGCGACCCCCTCGCTCGCGGCGTGGAACTGCACGCCCACCTGCCGCAGCGGCAGGTACGCCTCGGGGGCCAGCAGCAGCACGAAGAGCCCGACGAGCAGGCTGAGGTCGCCCGCGAGCAAGCGGAAGCCGATGGTGACGGCGATGATGGCGACCGAGATGGATGCCAGGAACTCCAACGCGAAGCCCGAGAGGAACGACACGCGCAGCACCGTCATCGTCTCGCGCTTGTAGTCGCGCGTGACCGTCTCGATCGTGTCGGCGGCCCGGTGCTGGCGGCCGAACACCTTCAGGGTGCCGAGCCCCTCGACGGTGTCGGCGAAGCGCGCGGCGAGGCGACCGAGAGTGCGGTACTGCTTCTGCTGCACGCCGCGGGTCGCAAGGCCGATGAGCACCATGAACAGCGGGATCAGGGGAATGGTCAGCACGACCGTGAGGCCCGACAGCGGGTCGGCCAGGGTCATCGCGCCGATGAGGATCGGCAGGGTGATCACCGTCGCGACCAGCTGGGGCAGGTAGCGCCCGAAGTACGCGTCGAGGGCCTCCAGGCCGTGCCCCGCCGTCAGGGCGAGGCTCGCCGAGTTGCGCTGCGAGAGCCATGCCGGGCCGAGGCGCGCGACCGCCGCGACCAGCGACTGCCGCAGCTGCAACGAGGCCGCCGCGGCTCCGCGCGCCGACACCCGCTCGGAGGCGGCGATCAAGAGCCCGCGCAGCAGGGCGAGCGAGGCGGCGATCCCCACGTGGCCCCAGAGCTCCGCCAGCGGTCGGCCCTCGATCGCGCCGACGAGGGCGGCGGTGAGCGCCCCCGCGAAGCCGATGATCACGCCCGTCTGGGCGAGGACGATCGCCGCCGTGACCGCGAAGAAGCGGCGCGAGGCGGTGGCGTGGCGCAGCAGCCGGGGATCGACGGGTTTCAATGCGCCACCAGCGCGGCCTTCTCGATGCGCGCGCGGGTCACGCGCTTGCGGAACACCCAATACGTCCAGCCCTGGTAGGCGAGGATCAGCGGCAGGAAGATCAGTGCCGCCCAGCTCATGATCGTCAGGGTGTAGTCGGTGCTCGAGGCGTTGTCGATCGTGAGGCTCGATCCGGCCGCCAGGGTCGAGGGCATCACGTTGGGGAACAGCGCGAAGAACAGCGTCGCGACGGCGGCGACGATCGTGACCGCGCCGAGGGTGAACGCCGTCCCCTCGCGGTCGCGGAGGTTCGCGACCCACGCGCCGATGAGCGTCAGAGCGGCGACGCCCGCGAGGGCGACGACCCCGAGCAGCAGGGGTGCCTGGGCGTTCGCGGCGTTCACGATCGTCCACCCGAGGAACAGCGCAGCGAGGGCGATGGTCGCGAGCCCCGCCTTCTTCGCGAGCGACCGGGCGTCGGCGCGCACCTGCCCGTCGGTCTTCAGCGCGACGAAGAACAACCCGTGCAGGAAGAACAGGCTCAGCGTCGTGAGTCCGCCCAGGATGCCGTAGGGGTTCAGCAGGGTCAGCACGGTGCCGACGTACTCGTGGTCGGCGTCGAGGGGCACGCCCTGCACGATGTTCGCGAACGCCACGCCCCAGAGGAAGGCGGGCAGTGCCGAGCCGATCTCGATCATGCGGTCGAACGAGCGCTTCCACCGCAGGGAGTCGCGCTGGTGGCGGTACTCGAACGAGACGCCCCGGGCGATGAGGGCGAGCAGGATCGCCAGGAGAGGCAGGTAGAAGCCGCTGAACAGCGTCGCGTACCACTCGGGGAACGACGCGAACAGGGCGGCGCCGGCGACGATGACCCACGTCTCGTTGAGGTCCCATACGGGACCGATCGTGTTGATGATCTGCCGGCGGGCGATGTCGTCCTTGCCGAGGAAGGGGATCGACATGCCCACGCCGAAGTCGAAACCGTCGAGCACGAAGTAGCCGACGAAGAGGAAGGCGACGATCCAGAACCAGAGGTATGCGAGGTCCATGAGGGGCTCCTAGTAGACCGTGGTCGGGGTGTTCTCGACGGAGTCGTCGTGCACGGCGTCCGGGTCGGGCAGAGGATCGGGACCCTTCTGCGCGTACTTCTTGATGAGTCCGAACTCGACGACGGCGAGGCTGGCGTACACGAGGGTGAAGGCGACGAGCGAGATGAGCACGCTCCAGCCCGGCACGCTGGGCGAGACGCCGTCCTGCGTGAGCATGAGACCGAACACGATCCAGGGCTGACGGCCCATCTCGGTGAACACCCACCCGACGAGGCTCGCGAGCATCGGCAGGGGAGCGGCCCAGATCGCGACGCGCCACATCCAGGGTGCGACCGGGCGGGTGGCCTTCTTGCGCGTGACCCAGAGGCCCACGACGCTGACCAGCGCGGCGATACCGCCGAGGGCGATCATCCAACGGAACGCCCAGTAAGTGACCCACAGCACGGGCGCGAAGTTGCCGTCGACCTGGTCGGCGAACTGCGGGAACATCTGCTGGCTGTACAGCGTGTTCAAGTCGTTGATGCCCTCGACGCAGCCGTCGAGCGAGTGCGTCGACAGGATGCTGAGCAGGAACGGCACCCGTATCGAGAACAGCTCGCTCGTACCGTCGGGGGTGCCGAGCGTGAAGATCGAGAACGAGGCATCCTGACCGCAGACGGTGTGGAACGTCGCCTCGGCGGCGGCCATCTTCATCGGCTGCGTCGCGACCATGACCAGGCTGAGCTGATCGCCGACGACGGCGACGAGGACGAACGACACGAGCGTGGACCACAGGCCGAAACGCAGGGTCTTGCGCATCATGTCGGTGTTCTGGCCGCGGGCCATGTGCCAGGCCGAGATGGCGACGACGATCATGGCGGCGAACATCCAGCCCGCGAAGATCGTGTGCGGGAAGGCGGCGAGGGCGACCGGGTTGGTCAGCAGTGCCCAGAAGTCCACGAGTTCGGCGCGATGCCCCTCGGCGGACATCTGATACCCGACCGGGTTCTGCATGAAGGCGTTGGCGGCGATGATGAAGTACGCCGAGAGGGTGGCGCCGATCGTCGCCATCCAGATGCTGGCGAGGTGGGCGAGGCGGGGGAGCTTGTCCCACCCGAAGATCCAGAGGCCGATGAACGTCGCCTCGAGGAAGAAGGCGAGCAGCCCCTCGAACGCGAGGGGGGCGCCGAACACGTCGCCGACGAAGCGTGAGTACGCCGACCAGTTCATGCCGAACTGGAACTCCTGCACGATCCCCGTGACGACGCCCATGGCGAAGTTGATGAGGAAGATCTTGCCGAAGAAGCGCGTGATGTGCAGCCAGCGCACGTCCCCGGTGCGGTACCAGACCGTTTGGAAGATGGCCACGACCAGCGACATCCCGAGCGTGAGCGGAACGAAGAGGAAGTGGTACAGGGTCGTCAACCCGAACTGCCAGCGGGCGAGAGCCAGGGGGTCGAGCCACTCCATCAGGAGCCTCCGATCAAACCGGATTGTGTGGTCAGACCACATGCTACGCCGGGCTCCGGAGCGCCGTTCGGGGTTGCCTCGGCGTCGAACCATATACTGAGCAAGTCATTTTCGAGCCAGCCGGGAGGCCGCCGTGTCGGTACGTCAGAGCCTGCTCGCGATCCTCGATCGCGGCGCCTGCTACGGCTCTCAGCTGCGCGCGGAGTACCACCGGCGCACCGGCGCCATGGTCAACGTCGGGCAGGTCTACACGACCCTCGAACGCCTCGAACGCGACGGTCTCGTGGTCGGCCGCGGCCTCGACGACGAGGGGCGCATGCTGTGGGAGCCCACCGAGGCCGGACGCCTCGAAGCGCGCACCTGGCTGTCCACCGCGTCGCAGATCGAGAAGCGCGACGAGGTCGCCCTCAAGATCGCGCTGGCCGTCACCCTTCCCGGCGCCGACGTCGACGGCATCCTCTCGGCTCAGCGCGCGGCTGTGCGGCAGGCGCTCGCCGACCCCGAAGCGCCGAGCGAGACGACGGATGCCGTGTCGGCGGCCATCGTGCGCGCCGCACGACGCGCCCGGCTCGACGCCGACCTGCGCTGGCTGGACGACGTCGAAGAGCTCACGCGCGGGAGCGCTCCGTTCGCGCTATCGGCCGATCGGCCGCGACGCGGTCGGCCCGCGCGCTCCGCGCTCTGACCCGCGAGTATCCCCGTCCGGGCCTTTCGTCAAGCCCGCGGTGCGTCACCGGGTCGCGTCGCAGTCTGGAGGGACGCGGACGACCCAAGGAGCACTCGCATGGTCATGGAAGCACCTCTCACCAGCCGAGGGTCGACGAAGAAGGCCGCCGCGAACGCCTCTTCGCCCGTCACGCCCCCCGCCTTCACAGAGATCCCGTGGACGCGCATCGACCTCGACCTGTATGAGGTCGCCCGCGACGGGTACATCGTCGGCTACGTCGAGGTCGTCGGAGCGGTCTTCGTGGCCCTGGGCGGCTCGCGGTACGACCGCGCTGTCGAGGTTTCGCAGAACGTCACGTTCCACGCCGCCGTCGACGCGCTGCTGCGGCGCGTGCTCTGACCTCGCCCTCGAGAGAGCGGTCTCAGCGGGCGAGCGTGTAACCCGCCTCGTCGATCGCGGCGGCGAGTTGAGCTTCGTCGACGGCGCCCGTCGAGGCGATGCGCACGAGCGATTCCCCTCCGACGTGCAGCTCGACGTCGACCACCTCGACGCCGTCGAGGGCGGAGAGCTCTTCGGTGACCGCGCGCACGCAGTGGTCGCACGTCATCCCCTCGACGCGCAGGGTGTCGGCGGCCGCCACGGAAGCAGCGGAGACGGCGGAGGCGGCGGGCGCCGACGCGTGTCCGCAGCCGCAGCCCGAGCCGCAGCCGCCCGCGTTCGTCGGGGACAGGCCGAGGTCGAGGCGTCGTTCGGTCATGGGGGTCTCCTTCGATGGGGCGCTCACGGCGCGAGGGTCGTTGCGGCGGACGGGGCGGAGGTCGCGATCGCGGTCGCGGTCGCGGTCCCGCCGACGGGGCCGCGGAGTCGGCGCTCGGCACGATCGGAGAGGTGCGCTCCGCCCGCGTCGCTCATGAGCGGACCAGACGCGCGATGGCCTGGTTCGCCTCTTTCAGCTTCTCTTCGGCGACGGGGCCGCCCTGTTGGGCCGCCTCGGCGACGCAGTGCGACAGGTGGTCGTCGAGTAACGAGAGGGCGACGTTCTCGAGGGCCTTGGTGACCGCCGACACCTGCGTGAGGATGTCGATGCAGTACTGGTCGTCGTCGACCATGCGGGCGATGCCGCGCACCTGTCCCTCCGCGCGGCGCAGGCGCTTCAGGAGATCGTCTTTGTGCCCCTCATATCCGTGCATGTGTCGATGATACCCCCGTGGGGTATGCCTAGCACGGCGTCCCCCACTGTCAACCCCCTCGGCAGCGAGGCAGGCGTGACGGATCGTGGAAACTCCAGGAGGTCGACATGTTCTCTCGTCGCACCGGTGGTGGTCAGCGATGACCGCCGATCCCTTCCCCACCGGCCCCCACCGTCCCGTGCGCATCCCGCACCTGCCCCCGTTGCGCTCGCAGCGGCGAGAATCGGAAGATGACGAGAACCCTGGCGGCGCTTCCCGGCGCGGCACGGAAGCTGTGTCTCAGCCGAAGAAACGGCGAGATCTGCACCCGTGAAGCCGGCCACCGAGGCCTCCACCACCGCCGTGGTGGGCGCCTGTTGTGGAGCGACCTGCAGGCCGATCCGCCCGAGTGCGCGGGCGCGGGGACCCCGGCCGAGGCCGCCCCTCCGTTGCCCGACGGGTACCCCGGCGGCCGGGCGCTCTGCCCGGTGTGCTGGGCGTTCGTCGATCTCGAGGACGGGCGCCTCGCCCCGCACGATTCCTGGCGCGGAGACGAGAGCCGCGGCGAGGCCGACCGGCGGCGGGAGTGGTTCAACACCGTCGGGTGGTGACGCCCACGCTCCTCATCCCCGGCGGCGCGACCTCGCGCTCACGCCGGCGACGCCACGAGTGACGCCCGCCCGTCGACCACCTCGACCGTCGCATCCAGTGCACCCGCGTGCACGAGGTCGTGCGTGACGAGCAGCGTGGCCGTGTCGCGTTCGCGGGTGAGACGCGAGAGGAGTGCCATGATCTCGGCGCCTCGAGCGCTGTCGAGGGCGCTCGTCGGCTCGTCGACGAGCAGCACCCGCGGCTCGTGCACGAGGGCACGCGCGATCGCGACGCGCTGACGCTGGCCACCCGAGAGCTGCGCGGGGCGGCGATCGGCGTGGTCGCCGAGGCCGACGGCATCGAGCAGCTCATCGACGCGGCCGCGCACGGCGGCCCGCCGCGCGCGCCGCCCTCGCCCGCCGAGCTCGGCCATCACGCAGAGCTGCTCGCGCGCGGTGAGGGCGGGGAGCAGTTGCGGCTGCTGGAACACGATGCCGATGCGCGCGCGTCGCAGCGCCGTGCGGCCCGCGGCGCTGAGCCCGGTGGCATCCACCCCGTCGACGACCACGCGTCCGGTGTCGGGTCGCGCGAGGGTCGCGGCGAGGGCGAGCAGGCTCGATTTGCCCGACCCCGACGGGCCGGTGATCCCGGTCACGAGCCCGGGGCGCCCCTCGAGCGAGACGTGGTCGACCGCGGTGACGCGGGAGTCGCCGTCGGGGTAGGTGAGGGTGACGTCGTCGAGAAGGATCATCGAGTGCTCCCGAGAGCGGTGAGGGGGTCGGATGCCGTGACGATGCGCAGCGACACGGCTGCGCCGAGCACGCCGAGCGCGATCATGACGAGCGCCGGGGCGAGGGTGGTCAGCGGACTGAGGACGAAGGGCAGCGCACCGCCCGCGAGCGCACCGAGTGCCGCGGTGAGGCCGATGCCGACTCCGACGCCCGCGACCAGCACGATCAGCGCCTGTCCGAGCGCATCGCGGAGGAGCATCGCGGTGCTCGCCCCCAGTGCCTTCAGCACGGCGACGTCGGCGGCCCGCTGCATCGTCCAGACGGTGAAGAACGCGCCGACCACCAATGCCGAGACCGCGAACAGCATGGCGATCATGAGGGCGAGCGAGCCGATCTCGGAGCGGAACGTCGGCAGCGCGGTGAGGCTGGCGAGGGGAGTGGATGCCATGGTGCCGGTGGCGGCCGAGGTGGCCGCCCAGTCGGGCGTCCCCGACACCGCGAGCACGGTCGCGTCGCCCTGCCCGCCCAGCCGGCGGTCGATGTCGGCCCACGCGGCGGGGGTCATCGCCACCACGGGGGAGTGGCTGTACCAGGAATCGCCGGTGACCTCGTCGACCCGGTAGGGGGAACCCGAGATCGTCACGTCGTCGCCCGCGGTGGCGCCGAGCGCTTTCGCGGCCCCCGCCGACAGCACGACGTCACCGTCGGCGGTCGGCGAGACGCCGGCCGCGTCGAGCCCGAACAGGGCCACGCCGCCGCTGCCGCCCGGCCCCGCGGCGCGGGTCTGCACGATTCCGACCGGTGTGACCGCCTGCACGCCCGGCGTCGCCGTCCAGGCGGCGACGGTGGCGTCGCCGATGCTCGAGTCGGCGAAGGTCGCCGCGGCGCCTCCGACCGGCTGCAGCACGAGCCGATCGCCCGGCAGGGCCAGCACCGCCGAGACGTTCTGCGCGGCGAGGCCGCCGGTGAGCCCCGAGAGGAAGCCGACGAGCAGGGTGATGAGGGCGACGACCGCCCCGATGAGGGCGAATCGCCCGCGGGCGAACCGAAGATCGCGCCATGCGACGTACACGTCGCCTCCTTCCGCCGGCGGATCTCCCCGGCTCCTTCCACTGTCGCCGTGGCGCGGCAGCGGGTCATCGGCGGCCGGGACGAACTCCCTCTCCACCTTTCGGATGATCCGCCCGTGGCGCGGCATCCGTAGCCTGGAGATCGACATGCCCCACCGCACCCTCGCTCCCGTCTTCGCGGGCCTGCGCGCCGGACTCCACGCCCTCTTCGGCGGCCTGCTGGCGCTGGTCGTCGTGCGCGTGCTGCTGACGAACGGGCCGGTGCTCGCCCTGGTCCTGGCCGGGCTGCTCGGCGCGGTGTACCTCTCGGGGCTCTGGCTCGCACGGGGTGGGCGCTCCCGCGCCGCAGTCGTATGGTTGGCGGCCCTCACCGTCGTCTGGGCGGCGCTGGTCTGGCTCGTCCCCGAGGCGGCCTACCTCGTCTTCCCGCTGTTCTTCCTGTACCTGCACCTTCTGCCGGGCGTCGCGGGACCCCTCTCCGTCATCGGCACCACGGCGCTGACGATCGCGGCCTTCGCCGTGCACGGCGGCCTCACCGTCGGCGGCGTGGTCGGACCCGTCGTCGGAGCCGGAGTCGCACTGCTGATCGGCCTCGGCTACTCGGCACTCGAGCGGCGCGCGGCCGAGCGCGAGGCCCTCATGGCCGAGCTGCTGGCGACCCGCGACCGGCTGGCCGCCGCCGAGCGCGAGCAGGGCACTCTCGCCGAGCGCGCCCGCCTGGCACGCGAACTGCACGACACGGTCGCCCAGGGGCTCTCGAGCATCCAGATGCTGCTGCACGCCGCCGAGCGAGCCGATGCCGAGGGGCCGGGCATCGCGCACGTGCGCCTCGCGCGCCAGACCGCGGCCGACGGCCTGGCCGAGACGCGGCGGTTCATCCGCGAGCTCGCGCCGCCGAGCCTCGATCGGGGACTCGGCTCCGCCCTCGAGCGTCTCGCCGCCGGCTGGGGCGCCCGCGAGCACATCCCCGTCGACGTCGATGTGGATGCCGCGGTGTCCCTGCCGATGGACGCGCAGACGGCGCTCCTGCGCATCGCCCAGGGCGCTCTCGCCAACGTCGCCCAGCACGCCCGCGCCCACCGGGTCGGCATCCGACTGAGCGGCGACCGGGGGACCGCGCGTCTGACGATCACCGACGACGGGGAGGGGTTCGATCCGCGCGGCGCCGAGGACGCGGCATCCAGTACCGACTCGTTCGGCCTGCGCGCCATGGGCGAGCGGGTCGACCAGCTTGACGGGCGACTCGACGTCGACAGCGTCGCGGGCTCCGGAACGACGATCACCGTGACGCTGCCGGGGGCGACGCCGTGATCCGCGTGCTCATCGCCGACGATCACCCCGTGGTGCGCGCGGGCATGCGGGCGCTGCTCGATGCCGAGAGCGACATCGACGTGGTGGGCGAGGCCGCCACGGCCGACGAGTCCGTCGCCCTGGCCGACACCCTCGCTCCCGAACTCGTGCTGATGGACCTGCAGTTCGGTGACCGCGCGGCCGGTGCCGACGCGACACGGCGGATCCGCGCGCTCGCCGCACCCCCGTACGTGCTCGTGCTGACCAACTACGACACCGACGGCGACATCCTCGGCGCCGTCGAAGCGGGGGCCAGCGGCTACCTGCTCAAAGACGCCCCTCCCCACGAACTGCTCGCCGGAGTGCGAGCCGCGGCCGCCGGCCAGAGCGCCGTGGCCCCCGCGATCGCCGGGCGCCTGCTGGCGCGACTGCGCGAACCCCGCGTGACGCTGTCGGTGCGTGAGATCGAGGTGCTCCGACTCGTCGCGCGCGGGGCCTCCAACGCCGACGTGGCCGCGCACCTGCACATCACCGACGCCACGGTGAAGTCCCATCTCGCGCACGTGTTCTCGAAGCTGGGCGTCTCGTCGCGCACCGCCGCGGTCTCGAGGGCGCGAGCCCTCGGCATCGTGCGCTGACCGGGTTCGCCGCGTCGCGGCACGTACGATGGGCGACATGATCCGGGTGCGTGTGGTCGGTGTGGCCCTCGACCCGGCCCAGCAGCACGTCATCCTGTTGAAGCCGGTCGACACCGCCACCGACGGCGACCTGGTGCTGCCGGTGTGGATCGGCGCCCAAGAGGCGATGTCGATCCTCGTCGCGATCGAGGGCACCGGGAGTCCCCGTCCCCTCGCGCACGACCTGACCACGGCCATGCTCGGCGAGCTGTCGGCCTCGGTCGAGCGCGTCGAGGTCACGCACCTCGACGCGGGCACGTTCCACGCCCGCGTGCTGCTCGCGACGCCCGCGGGACCGCGCACCTTCGACGCCCGCCCGTCGGATGCCATCGCGCTCGCCGCCCGTTCCGGCGGGTCGATCTGGGTGGCCGCCGATGTGCTCGCCGAGGCCGGCGTGCCCGACGACGCGGTCGAGATCGAGCCGTCCGCCGAGGACGACCGGGTCGAGGAGTTCCGCCGATTCCTCGACGACGTCGACCCCGACGATTTCCAGGGCTGACACATCGACCGAGCGGCGCCGGGCGCTCCTAGACTCGCGGAGGGGCCGCCCGCGCGGCCGTGATCCACGAGGAACGGGGAACCAATGCAACTCGCCATGGTCGGGCTCGGACGAATGGGCGCCAACATCGTCCGCAGGCTCATGAAAGACGGTCACGACTGCGTCGTGTTCGACGTGAATCAGGATGCCGTGGCCGCCCTCGTGGCCGAGGGGGCGACCGGCGCCACCAGCATCGCCGACCTCGCCTCGAAGCTGACCAAGCCCCGTGCCGTCTGGCTGATGATCCCCGCCGGCCTCACCGGCTCGGTCGTCGACCAGGTCGCCGAGGTCTTCGAGCCCGGCGACATCATCATCGACGGCGGCAACTCGAACTACCGCGACGACGTGCGTCGCGCCGCCAAGCTGAACGACTCCGGCATCCACTACGTCGACGTCGGCACCAGCGGCGGCGTCTTCGGGCTCGAGCGCGGCTATTGCCTCATGGTCGGCGGCCACGACGAGGCCGTCGCGCACCTCGAGCCGGTGCTGCGCACCATCGCCCCGGGACCGGGCGAGGTCGAGCGCACGCCCGGCCGCACCGGCGACTTCTCGACCGAGGAGCGCGGCTACCTCCACTGCGGGCCCTCGGGCGCCGGGCACTTCGTCAAGATGGTCCACAACGGCATCGAGTACGGCATCATGGCCGCGCTCGCCGAGGGCCTGAACGTGCTGAACAACGCCGACGCCGGGTTGCACCAGGGGGAGCACTCCGCCGAGGTGGCGCCGCTGGAGGAGCCCGAGTTCTACCAGTTCGACATCGACACCGCCCGCGTCACCGAGCTGTGGCGTCGAGGCTCGGTCATCTCGTCGTGGTTGCTCGACCTCACCTCGGCCGCTCTCACGCAGAACCCCACGCTCGACGGCCTGGCCGGCCGCGTCTCGGATTCGGGTGAGGGCCGCTGGACGGTCAAGGCGGCCGTCGACACCGGCGTTCCCGTGCCGGTGCTCGCCGCGTCGCTGTTCGAGCGTTTCGCCTCGCGGGGCGAGGACCACTTCGCCAACCAGGTGCTCTCGGCGATGCGTCTGCAGTTCGGCGGGCACCAGGAGCTCCCCGCCGGCGACGTGCTCGAGGCGGGCCAGAAGAAGGCCGAGAGCGGAACGAACTGACCCGCTTCGCCCGGTCAGCGGGCCGGGTCAGCGGGTCAGCGTGATCTGACAGATGTGCAGGCCCTCGCCGTCGGTCCAGACCTCGACGGCGGGGGCGACGCACGGCCCGCTCTCGGCGGTGAGCAACTGCACCGCGCCCTCTTCGTACTGCGCGTACGGACCCACGGTTCCGCGGACCGGGGTGGAGATCCCCGAGGGGAGCGTCCCGGTCGTCGCGAGGGCCTCCATGAGCGGCACGCTCGCGGTCTCGGTGTAGTGCGACGCCGCGTCGTAGTCGCGGCAGTTGGCCGTGTCGTCGGCGCCGACGGGGAACCCCGTGCCGAGGCAGTAGCCGCCGACCGGCATGTCGGGGAGGGAGCCGTTCTCGGTGCGGTACTTCTCGAAGACCTCCTGCCACTGCACGAGGCGCCCCGTAGCCTCGGCGTTCGGATCGGACTGCTGCGCCGACAGGAACCACGCCAGAAAGGCGAGTGCGCCGACGACGAGGACTCCTCCGACGGCCAGCGCGGTGACGGCGGCGGGGTGAAGGCGGGCGGAGGACTTCGTGGGCGTCGACATGGAGCGGACTTTCTCGAGGGACGCCGCAGCGCCGAGCGGGGGAGGAACGACCGGTGTAGGTTGCCACGCGGGCACGATCGACCCTCGCGACGGATGCGCCATCGCGCGCGGTATCGCCCGCGGGTTCACCTGCCGGTTCATCCGTTCGCCGTGCGGGGGACAGACGCGTCGCCGGCGCGGGGGAGACTAGAGGGATGAGCAGTTCCGCGTCGTCCTCGTCCTCCGACCGTTACGTCGTCGCCACCGACGGCGCGTGCAAGGGCAATCCCGGCCCGGCCGGCTGGGCGTGGGTCGGCGAAGACGGCCACTGGGCGGCCGGATCCATCCCCGAGGGGACCAACAACATCGGCGAGCTGCTGGGCCTGCTGCACGCGATCACCGACCACACCGACGTGCGGGAGCTCGTCGTGCAGGCCGACTCGAAGTATGCGATCGACACGTACTCGTCGTGGATGGACGGCCACCGGCGACGCGGCTGGGTCACGAGCGCGAAGAAGCCGGTGGCCAACCGCTCGATCCTCGAGGCCCTCATCGTCGCGCGTGACGCCCGACGCGAGGCGGGCATGCCCGACGTCGTCCTCGAACACGTCCGCGGTCACAGCGGGCACGTGCTCAACTCCTGGGCCGACGAGCGCGCGGTGCGCGCGTCGCAGCACGCCGCGAAGGGCGAGGAACTCGTCTGGACGTCGCTGCGCGGCCTCGACCGCCTCGAAGTCTCATCGGCGCCGCCCCGCTCGGCGGCGGATCGCAAGGGGCGCTGACGCCGCACTCTTCAGATCCGGCCACCTGACCGTTCCGGCCGCGAGGGGTCTTCGGCGTTCTCCCGCCGGGCGCGGCGCCGGGGCGCGGGTCAGGGCACGGGCGTGCCCGGGCGGGCTGCCGTCAGTACGACTTCGCGGCCAGCGACGGATCCTTGGCGATCTGGGTCTTGAGCACCTTCTCGCCCGCGAAGAGGGTGTCGCCGGACAGGTCGCCGAAGGCGAAGGGCGCGCGCATGTGCCAGATCGAGGCACCCGTGCACCACCGTGATCGCAGCGGTGCCCGCAGCACCGAGGTGTACAGCAGCGCCTGGACGTCGTGGTTCGCCGCCCCCGTGGGAGGGGTGCTGCCCTCTTGCTGCGCGAGCCCGTCGACCCTGGGCTGCGCCCCGACCTCGGTGATGAGGAAGGGCATGCGCAGCTGGTCGCAGACGGCTTCGAGCTTGCCGAGGTGGTCGTCGGTTCGTCCGCCCGCTCCGCGCCACCCGGCGACGAGCTCGTCGACGGTGATGTTGGGGGCGTCGGGAGTGTAGACCTTGTCGGTCAGGCGGATCCACGAGTTGATGCCAAACACGTCGAGAAGCTGCGCCATGTGCGGGGTCTTCTGGGGCAGCCAGTAGGTGTACAGAAGGAACAGCTCGAGGGTCGTGAACGCCGCGGTGAGCTTGATGGCGGGGTGAGCGGCGCGCACCTTCGCCAGCATCGGCACCCACCGCCCGTACTCTTCGGCGGTGGTCTGCGCCGGCTGTTCGCACGCCACCGACAGGTACTCCACGTCGTTGTCGGTGCACAGCTGCGCGAAGTGCGACAGCTGGTCGGCCCAGCTGTCGAAGAAGGCGTCGACCGAGGCCGGGGTGTAGTTCGCTCGATAGAAGCTGTCGCCGTCCTTCACCGTGGCGATGTGCGGCTTGACGAGGGTGATGCGCACACCGCGGTCCTTCGCCAGCGCGAAGACGGCGTCGATGCGTTCGTCGGAGACGCGGGTGAAGGTCGTCGAGTCGGGGTCGGGGATGTAGCAGAGGATGACGAGCGTCGCGTTGGCGCCGAGCGCGGCGATGCGGTCGAGTTCGCGCGCGGTGACCCTGAGCGGCGTCGTCGCATCGAGGCTGAGCGAGATGCTGAGATCGCGCTTGATCTCGCCGACCGCGCCCGCGAAGGCCTGTCGGCGGCGGTTGTCGCCGTGGCGCACCTCGACCTCGAAGGCGTACGGTCCGGTGTCGGTGAGCCTGCCCGCCAGGGTCGATCCCGCGATGGCGAGACCGGCCGGCAGAACGCCGCGGGTCACCGCGATCGTCGCGTCGTCGGCGGGCGACAGCGAGCGTCGCACCGTATCCCAGACGTGCAGGTCGAGATCCTTCGTCGACGGGGTCGTCGCGTTCGCCGTCGGGCTCGGGGAGTGCGTGGCGCCCGAGGCGGAGGGCGTCGGGGCATCGGGTGCCCCGTGCGTCATCACCTTCGCCGCGGCGACCGATCCGGCGCCGAGTCCGATGATGCCGAGCGCCCCGAAGAGCACGCTGCGTCGTGTCAGCTCCACGCGGGCTCCCCTCTCGATGCGATGGCGTCGTCGACCGATGAAGGGGTGGTGCGTGCGCGCGGTTCGGCTCGCGCGACTCCCCGGCTTCCAGGGTACGGGGCCGCGCGGTCGCGACCCCCTCCCCTCGACGCGTTCCGGGCCGACTCACGTGGATTCTGCGGGGAGGACTCCGCGTCGAAGACGCACCCACCCCCGCCGCGGCGGGCCGAACTCCTGAGAAATGGGAGGCCGAGGCCGACTCCGCCGCGAATCGACGCGCCGCGCGCTGCGCCGCCGTCGCGATTCTCAGGAGTTCGGCCCGCACCGGCACGGCAACCCGGCCCGGCAACCCGGCTCGGCAACCCGTGGTTACGCTGGAACGACCCGCCGGCGCACCGACACCGGCGTGGCAGAGAGAGTCCGATGTCTTCCCGCACCACGACCGTCCGTTCCCTCCGCACCGCGTCGCTGGCCATCGCCGGCATCGGGGCGTCGATCTCGATGGGATCGCTCGGATCGTGGTGGACACCGGTGATCCTGCTCATCGCCACCGCCGGGGCGCTGCTGGTGATCTGGCGCACCGACGGCGCCCTGGTGGGATCGCGAGCCGTCGTGCCCGTGCTCATCGTCGTCGTCGCCCTGACCGCGGCGGGCCTGCTCGCGCTCACCGGTGCGCTGCCGTCGGAGTGGATGTGGGCGGCGCTCGGCGCCTACGCCGTCGCCTGGGGCGAGTACCTCGTGTCGCAGACCATCGCGCGCTCCCGCGGCGTGACCGCACGCTGAGCGGCCCGTCCCGCGCGCGCAGAAACGTCGAAGGGCCCGGATGCCGTGATCGTGGCATCCGGGCCCTTCGGCGTCGCTGAGGTCAGACGCGGGCTGCGGCCGTGGTCGGCTGCCAGCCCAGGGCCGGAGCGACGTACTTCGCGAAGTTCTCGACCAGGCGCAGGTTGAACTCGACGCCCATCTGCGACGGGATCGTCAGCATGAGCGTGTCGGCGCTCATGACGGCGGCGTCGTTCTGCAGCTGCTCGATGAGCTTCTCGGGAGGCGCGGCGTAGGTCTTGCCGAAGGTCGAGCGCATGCCGTCGATGACGCCGATCTGATCGGAGCCCGCCGAGCCGCCGAAGTACATCTCGTCTTCGGCGGTGACGATCGGGAAGATGCTGCGGCTGACCGAGGTGCGGGGCTCACCGGCGTGGCCGGCCTCGCGCCAGGCGGCGCGGAACGCGTCGAGCTGCTGAGCCTGCAGGATGTCGAAGGGCGTGCCGTCGGCCTCGGTGAGCAGGGTCGACGACATCAGGTTCACACCGATGCGCCCGGCCCACTCGGCCGTCGCCGTCGTGCCGGCACCCCACCAGATGCGCTTGCGCAGCCCGGGGGAGTGCGGCTCGATGCGCTGCAGACCCGTGCCGCCACCGAAGGGGCTGTGCGGGTCGCGCTCGGCGAGACCCTCGCCGTCGATCGCGCGCAGGAACAGGTCGAAGTGCTCGCGGGCGATGTCGCCGCCACGGGGGTCGTCCGACCCCGTGTAGCCGAAGGCCTCGTAGCCGCGCACGACCGTCTCGGGTGAGCCGCGGCTCACACCCAGCGCGAGCCGGTTCGCGCTGATCAGGTCGACGGATGCCGCCTCCTCGGCGAGCATGAGCGGGTTCTCGTAGCGCATGTCGATGACGCCGGTACCCACCTCGATCCGAGAGGTGCGGGCGGCGATCGCGGCGAGCAGCGGCATGGGGGCCGCCTGCTGACGGGCGAAATGGTGCACGCGGAACGAGATGCCGTTGACGCCGAGGTCGTCCATGCCCTGGGCGAGGTCGATCGCCTGGAGCATCGAGTCACCGGCGGTCAGGTGGTGCCCGCCGCCGAGGGGACCGTAATGGCCGAAGGAGAGGGTGCCGAAAGAACGCATGCGTGAGAGAACGCACCGGCGCCTGATCTATTCCCTCGCATGTATCAAGGGGTGGCCTCGGTGCGCTGCGGGTGTGGAAGCATTCAGGCATGGACGACGAGGTGCAGGACGAGCTGCGACGTCTGCGGGCGCGGGCGTACGGTCCGGGGGCCGACATCGCCGACGATCCCGTGGCCGTCGCGCGTCTGCGCGAACTCGAGGAGCTCGACCGGACGCGACAGCAGACGACGCTCCCGTCCGACGCCGTCGTCGAGGGCGGTGCCGAGGTGGAACGGACGGGCGTCGCGGCATCCGCAGGGCTCGACGACCTCGACTCTGCCGACATCGACCAGACACCTCGGCCCCCGCTCCTGCGCACGCGGCGGCGGGTGTGGGTGGCCGCCGTCGGCGTCGCGGCCGTCGTGGTGGCGGCCAGCGCGCTCACCGCCGTCGGCATGTCGTTCACGACCGTCGAGCGCACGCCGGGCATCGCGCAGACCGACGCGCTGACGCCCGCACCCGACCTCGATCCCGCGGCGGTCGGCTACCTCGGGTTCGATCCCGAGCAGTCGCGGGGCTTCGAGGACTACTACGGGCTGACGGCGTTCGCGGGGCCGACGCAGATCGACTCCGAGGGCAATCGGGCCGACTGTCTGCTCATCTCCGACACCGCCGATGTGGCAGACTCCGGCGGCGCTCTCCGCTCGAACGCGGGCGTGCGGTTCGGGGGCTGTGCGGCGGGGCTCTTCCCGGCGACGGCGGAGTTCATCGTGAACTCCACGTTCCCCGAGCAGTTCCGCGCCCGTTATCCGGTGGGCACGGCGGTGCAGTTCGTGCTCGACGGCGACGACGTCGGAGTCTTCTCCGACGCGGGCTGACGCCCCACGGATGAGAGGGTGGGGGAGTGACCCCCCTCCTCGAACTCGTGCCCGTCGGTGCCGACCCGGATGCCGTCTACCTGGGCTTCGTCGACTGGGCGGTCGCGCGCGGCCTGACGCTGTACCCCGCGCAAGACGAAGCGGTCATGGAGATCGTGTCGGGTGCGAACGTGATCCTGTCGACCCCGACCGGCACGGGCAAATCCCTGGTCGCGGTCGCCGCTCACGCGGCATCCCTCGCCCGGGGCGGCCGCACCTATTACACGGCGCCGATCAAGGCGCTCGTGAGCGAGAAGTTCTTCGCGCTGGTCGACATCTTCGGGGCCGAGAACGTCGGCATGGTCACGGGCGACTCGTCGGTCAATGCCGATGCGCCGATCATCTGCTGCACGGCCGAGATCCTCGCGAACCTGGCGCTGCGCCAGGGCGCCGACGCGAACGTCGACCAGGTCGTGATGGACGAGTTCCACTACTACGGCGAGGCCGATCGCGGCTGGGCCTGGCAGGTGCCGCTGCTGCTGCTTCCGCGGGCGCAGTTCATCCTCATGTCGGCGACCCTCGGCGACGTCACCGAGATCGCCGAAGACCTCTCGCGACGTACCGGCCGGCCCACCGCCCGGGTGACCGGCGTCGAGCGTCCGGTGCCGCTGCACTTCGAGTACGCGCGCACACCCGTGCACGAGACGGTGCAAGAGCTGCTCGACACGAAGCAGGCGCCCATCTATATCGTGCACTTCTCGCAGGCGGCCGCGATGGAGCGGGCGCAGGCGCTGTCGTCGATCCGCATCATCGGGCGCGAGCAGCGCGACGAGATCGCCGAGGCGATCGGCGGGTTCCGCTTCACCACCGGCTTCGGCAAGACCCTGTCGCGCTATGTCCGCGCCGGCATCGGCGTGCACCACGCCGGCATGCTGCCGCGTTACCGCCGCCTGGTCGAGACGCTCGCGCAGCGGGGGCTGCTGCGCGTCATCTGCGGCACCGACACCCTCGGCGTCGGCATCAACGTGCCGATCCGCACCGTCATGATGACGGCGCTCACCAAGTACGACGGTCAGCGCATGCGCCAGCTGACCGCTCGAGAGTTCCACCAGATCTCGGGCCGCGCGGGCCGCGCCGGGTACGACACCGCGGGCACGGTCGTGATCATGGCGCCCGACCACGAGATCGAGAACGCCGCGCAGATCCTCAAGGCCGGCGACGACCTGAAGAAGCAGAAGAAGATCGTGCGCAAGAAGGCGCCGCAGGGCTTCGTGAACTGGACCGAGCAGAGCTACGACCGCCTGGTGGTCGCCGAGCCCGAGCCGCTGCAGCCGCAGATGAAGCTCAGCGCCGCGATGCTCATCAACGTCATCGCGCGCGGCGGCGACGTGTTCGCCAACGTGCGCTCGCTGGTGTTCGACAACCACGAGCCCCGCGCCCGCCAGTACGAGCTCGCCCGCCGGGCCCTGGCGATCTTCCGCACGCTGGTGCAGGCGGGTGTGGCCGAGGTCATCCCGCGCGAGTCGCCGGATTTCGTCGCTTCAGACGGCTCCGAAGCGACGATTTCCGGCGACTCGCGCATCCGGCTCACGGTCGAGCTGCAGGCGAACTTCGCGCTCAACCAGCCTCTGTCGCCCTTCGCGCTCGCCGCGATCGAGATGCTCGACCCCGAGGTCGAGCTCGGACGGGGACCGGATGCCACGGCTGCCAGCGACAGCGTGGGCACCGGCCACTACGCGCTCGACGTCGTCAGCGTCATCGAGGCGACCCTCGACGACCCGCGTCCGATCCTGTCGCAGCAGCAGTTCCGCGCGCGCGGCGAAGCGGTGGCCGCGATGAAGCGCGAGGGCATCGAGTACGACGAGCGCATGGAGCTGCTCGAGGAGATCACCTGGCCCAAGCCGCTCGACGAGCTGCTCGCGCAGGCGTACGAGGTGTTCGCGTCGAGCCAGCCCTGGATCCGTGACTTCGAGCTGTCGCCGAAGTCGGTCGTGCGCGACATGTTCGAGCGGGCGTGCTCGTTCGGCGAGTACGTCTCGCTGTACCAGCTGGCCCGCAGCGAGGGGCTGGTGCTGCGCTACCTCAGCGACGCCTATCGAGCGATCCGTCAGACCGTGCCGGTCGACGCGCAGACGCCCGACCTGCTCGATCTGATCGCCTGGCTCGGCGAGCTCGTCCGTCAGGTCGACTCGAGCCTGGTCGACGAGTGGGAGCAGCTCATCAACCCCGCCGCCGACCCCGATGCGCCGGTCGTGCCGCCGGCGCCGCCGTCGATCCTCACCAACCGGCGGGCGTTCGTCGTGCTGGTGCGCAACGAGATGTTCCGTCGCGTGCAGCTCGCCGCGCTCCAACGCGACGACGAGCTCGTCGAACTCGACCCCGACATCGACTGGCCCACCGTGCTCGACCGCTACTTCGACGAGCACGACTCGATCGGCACCGGGGGAGCGGCGCGCTCCTCGGCGCTCGTCGAGATCGACGAGTCGGGGGCCTCCGACGGCGTGTGGCGCGTCGAGCAGACGATCGACGACCCCGCGGGCGACCACGACTGGCGCATCCGCGCCGAGGTCGACCTCGCGGCCTCGGAGGAAGAGGGCACGGCGATCGTGCGGGTCACCGAGGTTCTCAGGCTGTAGCGGCGGTGCGTCGGCGCGCCATCATCCGGCGCAGGACGAGGCCAACGACCGCGACGGCGATCGTCACCCCGATCGCGCGCAGGTCCAGTTCGGGTTGGGTGAGGGCCGAGACGAAGACGTTCACGCCGTAGTCGGCCATTTCGGGGAGGTCGGAGGCGAGCACCCGGGTGCCGGCGGCCGAGGCGAGAGCCGTCGCGAGGGGTGGGACCACCCAGACGAGCGCGAGCCCGACCACCCCGGCCACCACCCGCCCCACCGTGTCGACGCCCGTCCACGCGATGGCCGCCCCCACGAGCACCGGGCCGAGGAAGAAGGTCAGGGGCAGGACGGCCGAGAAGGGCGCCTCGGCGCCGAAGGGCAACGTCATCCACGCGCCGACCCACATGCCCGTCGCCAGCGCGCCGATCGAGAGGGCGACCCCCGCACCCGCGCGGGGAGCCGTCGACACCGATGACGCCACGAACAGCGAGACCACGAACGCGAGCACGGCCACCGCGGTGAGCAGCACCAGGTACACGATCGACTCGAAGCGCTCCTGGAGCACATTCCACGTCGCGAGCGCGGTCTGGACGATCGCGACGAGCTGGACGAGCGCGAGCCCACCGACCGTCGCGAGCCCGCGCAGAATCCCCGGACGCGAGCGCTGCGCGCGAGCGATGATGCCGGCAGCGGCTCCGCCGACCACCAGCAGCACGATGATCGTCGTGATCTCGTACTGGCTGTACGGCAGCAGCACGAACGGCCCCAGCCGCGACACGTCGTCGGTGTCCTCCAGGTTCTGCAGCGGCAGGAACGGTCCGCTCGTCAGCCAGGGGAGCAGCCCCACGACCGCGCCGAGCGCCCCGAAGAGCAGGAACCACGCGACCCTCCGTCGCGGGGGAACGTCGAGTGTCGGATCGGTCGTCATCAGGGTCCCCGTCCCCCGGCGATCCGCCGGACGCTCCGACGCTATCGGAGAGGGGGCGGGGACCTCTGTCGTGCGCGTCATCGAGTCGTTGCAGCTCCCACGGATTCTCCCCCGGCCCGGGGCGGGTGAACTTCTCCACCGATCACCGATCGAGGCTGTCGACGGCCGTGCGCACGCGGGTACCCTGTCGACACGCACACCCCGGAAGGACCACCGTGAACCTCGACGCGGCTCAAGCCCTCATCGCCGTCGGGGCCTTCTTCCTGACCTTCGCCGCCGCGATCCTCAGCGGGATGAAGTGGATGCTGGACCGCGTCGAGTGGCGCACCGAACAGAATTTCGCTCAGGTGGACCAGCGCTTGGGCCGCATCGAATCGCGCATGGAGCGCGCCGAGACACGGATGGAGAGGGCTGACGCCCGCTTCGACGAACGCATGGTGCTGATCGACGCGCGAGAACACCGGGTCGACGCGCGTCTGCGCTCGATCGACGGCAACATCGCCGAGATCAAGGCCTCCGTGTCGCGTCTCAAGGGGCCGCACTCGCCGTTCCTGATCGCCCGCGGCTGAACGCCCACACGCAAAAACGCCGGATGCCGAGGCCCCGACGAGGCCTCGGCATCCGGTGTGTACGTCGTCGTTCAGCTCCGGGCGACGCGGTTCTCCGCGCTGACCATCCACGACAGCTGCTCGAGGCGCTCGAGGATCGAGTGCAGGATGTCGGCGCTCGTGGGGTCTTCGTCGTCGACGTCGTCGTGCACCTCGCGGACGGTGCCGACGGTGGCGTCGAGGCGCTCCGTGATCAGGTCGACGACCTCCGAGGTGTCGACCTCGCCCTGGGGGAACTCGGGGAGGGTCGTGGTCTCGGCGATGGTGTCGCTGCGGCCGTCGGGAAGAGCGTGCAGGGCACGCATGCGCTCGGCGACGGTGTCGCTGAACTCGCGGGCCGCGTCGATGATCTCGTCGAGCTGCAGGTGGGTGTCGCGGAAGTTCTTGCCGACGACGTTCCAGTGCGCCTGCTTGCCCTGGATCGACAGCTCGATCAGGTCGATGAGCACGCGCTGAAGGTTGTCGGTGAGCTCCTCCGAGGCCTGGAAGCCGCTCTCGGCGTTCTGCTCTTCGGTGGTTTCGGGGCCGTTGCCGCCGCGGGCGGGGCGACGGCGGTTCTTGGTGGTCTCCTGGGTGGCGGACATGCGCCTTCCTTTCACTCGCGGTCGGTAGCGACGTTAGGCGCTTCGTCGGCGGGCGCGGCGGGGGTTGCGAGCCTCCGCACAGCGGGGTAGCTGCCGACGCGGGGGTCGGCGCCGTAGCCGCTCCCCTCGGAATGGACAACCCCGGCCTTGCCCCACCGCGCCGTTCTTAGCGTGGAGACGTGCCTTACACACCCCCTGCTCCGTCTCGCCCCCTCCGCGACTACGCCGCGATCGGCGACGGTCGGACGGTCGCTCTGATCGGTCTCGACGGATCGGTGGACTGGCTGCCGCTTCCGAACATCCACTCGCGCCCCGTGTTCGCGCGACTCGTCGACGAATCGGCCGGCGGGTGCATCGAACTCGCTCCGGTGGAGGAGTACGAGGTCACCCGGCGTTACCTGCCGCACACGAACGTGCTCGAGACGACCTTCACGACCGCGTCGGGGGTGGCCACCGTGACCGACGCCATGGTCACGGGCATCGCCGGACGCCTCCCGTGGGCCGAGCTCGCGCGGCGCGTCGACGGGGTGAAGGGCGAGGTCGAGTTCGCCTGGTGCGTACAGCCCGGCACCATGCTGCGCTCCGCCGCCCCGTGGACCGAACGCATCGACGGCTTCTCGATCATGCGCATCGGACACGTCTCGCTCGCCGTTGTCGGCCATGAGCACGGTCTGCATGGCGACCCGGATGCCGGCAACGAGAGCATCGACGGCGCGTTCACGACGTCGAAGGGCTCGCGCCATCTGCTCGTGATCGCCGCGACCGAGGGGGAGCCGCTGCGCATCCCCGACGCGAAGAACGTCGACCGCGGCATCGACCGCACCGTCGACGGGTGGACGACGTGGTCCGACGAGTTCTCGTACGAGGGACCCTGGGCCGAAGACGTGCAGCGCAGCGCCCTCGCGCTGAAGCTGCTGTTGTTCAGCCCCACCGGGGCGATCGCGGCGGCGGCGACGACGTCGCTCCCCGAGAACCCCCGCGGGGGCAAGAACTGGGACTACCGCTACGCCTGGGTGCGCGATCTCGCCTACACGGCGCACGCCTGGGTGGGTTTCGGTCTGCGCGAGGAGACGCACGCGGCCATCTCGTGGCTGCTGCGCACGATCCGCAAGAACGGTCCCGAGGTGCAGGTGATGTACACCCTCGACGGCGAGGCCGAGATCGGGCTCGAGAAGCACGACGTGCCTGGCTGGAACGGCAACCAACCGGTCGTGACCGGGAACCCCGCGCAGGGGCAGCTGCAGCTCGGCGTCTACGGCGACCTGATCGCCCTGTGCCGCACCTACGTCGAGGCGGGGAACCGTCTCGACATCCAGACCGGACGCCTGCTCGCCGACGTCGCCGACCGCACGTGCGACCTGTGGCGCCGCGAGGACTCGGGCATGTGGGAGCTCCCGGAGCTGCGTCACTACACCTCGTCGAAGATGGGCTGCTGGAAGGCCCTCGACGACGCCCAGTGGCTCGCGGCCGGCGGACACATCCCCGACAACGCCGACCGGTGGCGCGCGGAGCGCGACCGCATTCACCGCTGGGTCGAAGAGCACTGCTGGTCGGAGGAGCTCGAGGCCTACACGCTCGCCCCCGGAAGCTCCGACCTCGACGCGTCGGTGCTGCTGCACGCCCCCACCGGCTTCGACCGGGGCGAGCGCATGTCGAAGACCCTGGATGCCATCACCGAACGCCTCACGACGGAGAACCACCTCGTCTACCGGTACACCGGCATGGACCAGGAGGAGCAGACGTTCGTCGCCTGCGCCTTCTGGCGGGCCACGGCGCTCGCCTGCGTCGGCCGCCACGACGAGGCGGTCGAGGCGATGGACGCTCTCGTCGCCCAGGGGAACGACGTCGGCATCTACTCCGAGATGATCGCCGAATCGGACGGGGCGTTCTGGGGCAACCTCCCGCAGGCGCTCAGTCACCTGGCCCTCATCAACGCCGCGCTCGTCATCCGCGAACTCGTGGATGCCGCCGAGCTCTCCGGCCGCTGATCCTCTGCCGCGACGTCTCGTCTCGGCATCCATCCCCCATGAAAGGACTCGCCATGAGCACGCAGTACACGTTCACCGATCCCACGAAGCTCTACGCCGACATCGAGCCCCAGGCGCAGGACCAGCCCGAGCCCGGCCTCGATGCCGAGCTGACCCCGAAGGCCGCGCTCGGCGAGGACACCTACGTCGGCAGCGAGCGGCTGAAGGGCCGCAAGGCGCTGATCACCGGAGCCGACTCGGGGATCGGCGCGGCCACCGCGATCGCGTTCGCCCGCGAGGGAGCCTCGGTGGCGATGTCGTACCTGCCGGAGGAGAAGGTGGATGCCGACCGCATCGCCGGAATCCTTCGTGAGGCCGGCGCGACCGTCGTGCAGATCCCCGGCGACCTGCGCGAGCGCGAGTACGCCCGCACGCTGGTCGAGGAAGCGGTCGAGGGCCTCGGCGGCCTCGACATCGTCGTCAACAACGGCGGCAAGCAGATCTTCAACGAAGACCTGACGACGCTGGACGACGAGCAGTTCGACGACACGTTCAAGACCAACGTCTACGCGATGTTCTGGATCTGCAAGGAGGCCATCCCGCACCTGCCCGCGGGTTCGGCCATCATCAACACCACGTCGATCCAGGCGTACTCGCCCGCGCCGATCCTCGTCGACTACGCCTCGACCAAGTCGACGATCAACACCTTCACCAAGGCCCTCGGTCAGCAGCTCGCCCCCAAGGGCATCCGCGTGAACGCCGTGGCGCCCGGCCCGATCTGGACGCCGCTGCAGGTGACCGACGGTCAGCCGAACGAGAAGGTCGACGAGTTCGGCGAGGAGACCCCGCTCGGACGCATGGGTCAGCCCGCCGAGCTCGCCCCCGCGTACGTGTACCTCGCCTCGGCGGAGTCGAGCTACGTCATCGGCGAGACGCTCAACGTCAACGGCGGTATGCCGACGCCGTAAGCGTGATGCGCAGAAGGGGCCGTCGTCCGGGACCGGGCGGCGGCCCCTTCGTCTGCGGTGCGCCACCCCCCTGTTGAGTGTCCGACACACGCCGCGTTCGAGGTCGGCACTGCGGCGTGTCGTGGACACTCAACAGGGGGGGTGGCGTCCTGCTCAGGCGGTGAGCGGCTTGCGGTAGAAGATCTCGCCGTCGGCGGTGGTCTCGGTGCGGTGATACCCCTCGCGCTCGTACAGACGCTGGTTGGCTTCGCTCAGACCGCCGGTGAAGAGCTCCGCCTCGGTGGCGCCGGCTTCGCGTCCGCGCTGCTCGACCGCTCCCAGCAGCAACGTTCCGAGACCAGCGCCCTGCTGATCGGGGGCGATCGCGAGGCGCCCGATGAGCAGCAGTTCCCCGTCACGGCGCGCGCGGACGGCGCCGACGATCCGGTGCCCGTCGACGGCGACGCAGCCGAGGTTCTCGACCAGCTCGGCTTCGAGCTCGGGCAGGGTCTGCGTGAGCGGAGGCATGTCGGGATCGCCGTAGATGAGCGCTTCGCTCGCGAAGGCGGCGCGCTGGATCGTGAGCACCTCTCCGGCGTCGTCGGGATGGATGGGGCGCACAGCGGGCGAGTCGGCCACGGGTGTCTCTCCTGGTGAGTCGGGGTGAGGGGGGTTAACTATCATGGGCATGAGCGGTCCGTTTTCCAGCGGTTCGCCGTCCTCGCCTATGAACGATTTCTTCGACTCGCGCGTCCGCACCGATGACGTGGCCGACACGCAGGCCTGGCTGCAAGAGCAGTACGGGCGGGTCGACGTGCTCGCCGAGAGGGCCTCGATCGCGGAGCACGCGGTCGGTGACGCGGCGTTCGCCCTGCGGCACCTGACCTGGGACTGCCGGGCCGAGATCGTCTACGAGGCGGATCGGTTCTACTTCGCCACCTCGAATCCCGGGTTCTCGTGGACCATCGGCTCCGAATCCGGCGACTACAGCGTGGAGCCCGGCATCGTGCAGCCCGGTCGCGAACTCATCGGGCGACCGATCGACACGACGGTGCAGCTCGTTGCCTTCGACGCCGAGTGGCTGAGCGAGACGGCCCGCACGATCTACGGCGACGAGACCCTCGTGGCCCGGTTCGCCGGCACGGGACCGGTGTCGCGGCGCCTGGGCGAGTACTGGCTCGCGACGCTGCGGTGGTCGCTGACGCAGGTCCCCCTGCTGGCGGAGCCTCTCGTGCGGGCGCACGTGCGACGCGCCCTCGCCGCGGCGACGCTCGAGGCGTTCCCGCTCGTGGGCGACGCGCGCGAGCGGCGGGCATCGGCCCTCGAGCAGGCGACGATCTACACCGCCGCGACGTCGTGGATCGACGATCACGCGTCGTTGCCGGTGACGGTCGACGACGCGGCGCGTGCCGTCGGCACGTCTGCCACCGGTCTGCGTCGCGCATTCGCCGCCAACGGGCAACTGGCATCCTCTCCCGAGGAGTACCTGTCTGCGGCGCGTCTGAGCGCGGCTCACGCCGACCTCCTCGACGCCGACGCGGGATGTGCGTCGGTCGGGGAGGTCGCCGCCCGATGGGGTTTCGCCGATCCGGACGCCTTCGTGCGGTCGTACGTCGAGGTGTATCGCGTCGCACCGCAGCGCACGCTCGAGCGATGATCGCCGGGTGCTGACCGAGGGACCCTGGTCGCTCAGCGGTCGCGGTCGGTGTACTCGCCGGGGTTGTCGAGGTCTTCGTGCGCCTCGTCGCCGCTCGGCAGCTCGACGTCGGTGTAGGCGCCGGCCTCGTCGGTGCGGGGGCGCGACTCGCTCCCGTCGGCGTTCTCGCGGTCGACGTACTCGCCGGGCGCGTCGGCGCTCCCGCGGTCGTCGTCTCCGCCGGGCAGCTGCACGTCGGTGTACTCGCCTTCTTCGGGTCCGGTGCCGTGTCCGTTGACGTCGCGCTCAGTCATGTCCGCCTCCTGGGGGTCGTGATGACAGCGACGCTAGTCCGCGGATGCCGGGGGCGCAGCGGTCTTGACACGGCTTCCGCCGCGCAGCCCGCACGGCGCCACCCGTGCGGCGCCACCCGTGCGGTGCCGCCCGCACGGTGTCAAGGGCGCAGACGAGGGGGCGTCGACCCGGCAGAGTGGGACCATGCCCGCTCTCGCCATCATCCTCGTCATCGTCGGTCTCGTGCTTCTCTTCCTCGGCATCTTCGTCGAGGCCGTGAAGTTCCTGCTCTGGATCGGCGTGATCATCCTGATCATCGGTGTGATCGCCGCGCTCATGCGGTTCATCCGTCGCCAGGTCTGACCGTTCGTCCCCACCCCCGGATCCGACCGAGGTCGGAGCGATCAGAGGCCGTCCCCCGTGTGCCGCACCGACGTGCGTCACGCGGCCGGGGCGGCCTTTCGCGTGAGGCCGGCTCAGGCCGAGAACAGGTCGCGACCGCGCGGGGGGCGCAGGGCCGCCACGGCCTCGAGCGCCGGGGCCAGCTCGGGGTGGCGGAAGACGTAGCCCGCCTCGGTCAGCACGCGGGGCACCGCCCACCGGCTCTTCAGCACGAGTTCGGGCTCGTTGCGCAGCAGCGCCATCGCCGGATCGAGCATCCACCGGAACGCGGGCAGGCCGATCGGCGCCCGCGCGATGCGCCGGAGCTCTCGCATGAGGGTGCGGTTGTCGCTCACGGCGGGCGCGGCCAGGTTGACCGGACCGACGATGTCGTCGCGGTCGCGCAGGAATCGCACGGATGCCACGACGTCATCGATGTGGATCCAGCTGAAGCGCTGGTGGCCCGAGGTGCGGTGCCAGCTCGACCACAGGCGCCCCGTGGGGCGCGCGCCGATCCCGCGGTACCGGCGGTGGGGGAACCACCAGCTGTCGATCTGCGGGCCGCCCAGCCCGAGTCGGGCGAGGGCGAACAGCATGCGGGTCGCCGGACCGTCTCCGAGCACGATCGCCATGCGCAACGCCACCCGGCGCGTGCGGGGCAGTTCTCCCTCGAAGAACGCGCGTTCCCAGCTCGTGGCCACATCGACCGAGAACCCCTGGCCGATCTCGCCGTCGACTTCGTCGTTGCCGTGCTCGGTGGCGTGGCGGTAGATCGTCGCGGTCGAGGCGTTCATCCACACCGCGGGCGGGTGGGCCGCGTGCGCGACGGCGGAGTGCAGGGCACGGGTGGTGTCGACGCGAGAGCGCAGGATCTCGTCACGGTTCGCGTCGGTGTACCGGCACGACACGATCTTGCCCGCCAGGTTCACCAGGACGTCGGCGCCGTCGACGACCTGCGCCACGGCGGCCGGATCGGCCCAGGTCGCGGTGCCGGTGCGGCCGATCGTGTCGACGTCGTAGCCGTCGTCTCGGAACGCGGCGACCAGCGCTCCGCCGACGAATCCGCTCGCTCCGGCGATCACGGCGCGGGGTCGGGGCACGGCATCCTCCTGGGTCGGGTGGCCTCAGCCTAGGGGCGGGGGCGTGCTGATCGCCCTCCTGTTGCTCGACACCGATGCAGTGCGCGGAACGCGCGGGGAACCCCTGCCACAATGGAGGCCATGCGACGACGGGCACGGGGCGCACGCGTCGCGCGCGGGGGCGTCGCCGCGTCGATCGCCACCTTCGTCGCGTTGCTCTCGCACGTGACCGGCGGGGGAGCCGTGCCCGGCTGGATCGGTGTCGTCGTTCCGCTCGCGCTGTCGTTCGTCGCCTGCACGGTCCTGGCCGGCCGCCGGCTCTCGGCCTGGCGTCTGAGCGCGGCCGTCGTCGTTAGCCAGCTGCTGTTCCACGCGCTGTTCGTGCTCGGCAGCTACGACCTCGGCGCGGCCGGCCACGTGCACGGGGCCGTCGTCCCGGCGGTCGCCGCGGATCCGGTGGGCGCCGCCCTGACGCCGGATGCCACGATGTGGCTCTGGCACGCGCTCGCCGCGGCCGTCACCTCGCTGGCCTTGCACCGCGCGGAACGCACCCTGGGGGTGCTGCGTGCGCTCGCGGGCCGCGCGGTCGAGGGGCTGCGGGCGCGCGTGCGCGTGATGGCGGCGACGTTCGGGCCCGTGTCGCCGCGCCATCGCGTTGCGGTCGTGGTCGCCGTCGTGCGCCCGACCTCGGTGCTGCTCGCCGCGAGCGCGAGGCGTCGCGGGCCGCCGGTCTCGGCATCCTGACCCTGCTCCGCGTCACGCCGTGCCGTGAGCGGTGCGTCCCGGCCGTCTGACGGACCGGGCGGGCGGTCGCGCGCGCCGAGTGCTCTCGCGCCGGCGCGACTCCCTTCCACGTCCCCTCGGGACGCCCCCTTCCTCGGTCATCGTCGAGCGGCGATGTCGTATCGCGTGGCGCACCGCCACGGGGCGACGTCGACCGCGCGCGGGACCCCGGCCCGTCGTGCACGCGCGCGGCGGCGCCGACCGACGGGCGCCACCCGGTGCCCGGAGAGGAGATCCTCCATGTTCCGTTCCCCTCCCCTCACCCTGCGGGCGTCGGTCGTCGCGGCATCCGCTCCCGACGAGTCCGCCCCGCCGTCCCCGCCGCCCGCGCCCGCCCCCGGCCGCCCCGTCGAGCCCGGGGTGCCGTCATGACGGCATCCACCCCGTCGAGTGTCCACAACACGCCGTCGGGAGACGACGCGGTGCGGCGTGTTCCGGACACTCGATGGTCGGGGAGCGGGCCGAGTGCTCCGCGACGAGGCTGGTTCACCGCGCTGCTGCGTCGGCTGCACTTCTTCGCGGGACTGCTCGTGGGGCCGTTCATCCTGGTCGCGGCGCTGAGCGGCGCGCTGTACGCCCTCACTCCGTCGCTCGAGAGGGTCATGTACGCGCACGAGGTGACCGCCACCTCCACCCTGGTCGGGATGCCGCTGGCCGACCAGGTCGAGGCGGCCGAGGCCTACGTGGGCGGCGGGGCCTCACCGGTCGCCGTACGGCCCGCCCCCGCGCCCGGTGACACCACGCGCGTCCTGTTCGCCGACGAGGCGTTGCCCGAAAGCACCACGCGGGCGATCTTCGTCGACCCCGCGACGGCCGAGATCCGCGGCGACCTGCCCGCGTACGGCACGAGCGGCGCGCTGCCACTGCGGCACTGGATCAGCGACCTGCACCGCTCGCTGCACCTGGGCGAGCCGGGCCGGCTGTACAGCGAGCTCGCGGCATCCTGGCTCGGGATCGTCTCGCTCGCGGGCCTCGGGCTGTGGATCGGCCGCTTCGTGCGCAGCCGCCGCGGGCGCCGCGACCTGCTGCGGCCGAACCGCGCGCACCGGGGGTACCGCAAGCTGTCGGGCTGGCACTCGGCCGTCGGGATCTGGGTCGTGCTGGGCGCGGTCTTCCTCGCGGCGACGGGCATCACCTGGTCGGCCTCGGCGGGCGCGCACGTCTCCGACCTGCGTGCCGCGGTCGGTGAGGGGACACCCGCGTTGACCACCTCTCTCGGTGCGGAGGCGGAGGCCGGCGGCGAGCACGCCGGACACGGCGGCGGGGCGCACGCCGACACCCCGGGGGCGGCGGACCCGGCCACGTTCGACGCCGTCCTCGCCGTCGCGAAGCGCGTCAACGTCAACACCGGCGACCTCGAGATCCGCCCGCCGGCCGCCGTCGGCGACGCCTGGGTCGTGCAGGAGGTGCACCGCAGCTTCCCGACCGAAGTGGATGCCGTGGCCATCGACGCATCGACCCTGCGCGTGACCGATCGGGTCGACTTCGCCGACTATCCGCTGCTCGCCAAGCTGTCTCGCTGGGGCGTCGACCTGCACATGGGCACCCTGTTCGGTCTCGTCAACCAGCTCGTGCTGTTCGCCCTGGCGATCGGCATCGCCGCGCTCGTCGTCTGGGGCTACGCGATGTGGTGGAACCGTCGCCCGACCCGCGGCCTCGCGTCGGCGCCGGCGCGCGGCGTGCTGCGCGGGGCGCCCTGGTGGGGGATCGGGGCGGTGCTCGTGGTCGCGGTGGCGATCGGGCTGTTCCTGCCGCTGGTCGGCTACACGCTCGCGGCGTTCGTGGTGCTCGACGTGCTGCTCGGCCTCTGGGCGCGGCGGCGGACCGGGGTAAGGCGACCCGCGGCGTGACGGCCCACGGTGTGACGGCGCGGCGCCCGGCCCCCGCGAGGCGGCCCGCTCAGTGCTCGAGCAGCAGGTGCATCGTCACCGAACCCGTCGTCGGCTCGGTGAAGCCCAGGCTGCGGTACAGCGCCTGACCCGGAGGGTCGGCCACCAGGGTCACGTAGGCACCCTCGGGGGCCTTCGCGCGGATCTCCGCGAGAAGGTCCTCGAGGATGCGGCGGCCGAGACCGCGTCGCTGGTACTCGGGCAGCGTGGCCATGTCGGCGATGAGGAAGTACCACCCGCCGTCGCCGATGACCCGGCCCATCGCGATCGATCGACCCGTGGCATCCACGATCCGACGCCAGGCCCAGCTATTCGCGAGTGCGGGCGCGCCCTGGTCGGAACCTTTGGGGGTCAGGCCCGAGGCGCGGCGCAGCTCGAGGTAGTCGTCGAGAGAGGGGGCGAGGGATTCGAGGCGGAGGTCGGGCATGCCTCCACCTTCGCGTATCTCCGTCTCGCGAGGGAGGCGGCGTGCGGTGCGGGTCCGTAGCGTGGAAAGCCCCCCCGGAAGGACTCCCGTGACTCTCGCCCGTCGCCTCGCCGCCGCCCTCTCGATCGCCGCGATCGCCGCCCTCACCGCGTGCACCAGCTCCGCGCCCGACACTCCCGCGACTCCCGCGGCCTCGGTCGAGGTGCCGGCCACCCCCGTGGGGGAGCGGCTGACCTGGGTGATCGACGTGCTCGAGGCCGAGGCCGACACGACCGCCGGCGACTGGTCGCGCGTGCTGCACGAGGACTTCCAGCAGCAGGTGTCGGCCGACGACATCGCCGAGCTGCTCAATCGGCAGATCCGCCCGGCGGCGCCCTTCACCGTGACCGCGTACCAGGGCACCGAGACCCAGGCGGTCGCGACCCTCGCCGGGACGCTCGGCGACCCGTTCGATCTCTCGCTCGCGATCGACGGCAACGACCGCATCACCGGCATGGTGTTCGCCCCGGTCGCCGAGCCGTGGGAGCCCTCCGCCTCGCTCGACGAGGTGGAGCAGCGCCTGGGCGATCTTCCCGGCGAGGTCAGCGCGCTGATCCGGCGAGGAGACGACGACGTCGTGGCGGTGGACACCGAACGGGCAGCTCCCCTCGCCTCGATCTTCAAGCTGTACGTGCTGCTCGCGGCGGCCGATGCCGTGGCATCCGGGGATCTCGCCTGGGACGAGACGCTCGTGCTCGACGACGCCGACCGCAGCCTGCCCTCGGGCGAGCTGCAGAACGCCCCCACCGGCACCGAGGTGTCGGTGCGCGAGGCCGCCTCGGCCATGATCCGCATCAGCGACAACACCGCCACCGACCTGCTCATCGAGCGGCTCGGGCGTGAGCGCGTCGAAGCGGCGGTCGCACGCAGCGGCCACGCGGACCCCGCCGCGTTGACGCCCTTCCTCTCGACCAAGGAGCTGTTCACCCTGGGCTGGGGCGACCCGGCTCTGCGCGACGAGTGGGCGCGTGCCGACGACGCCGCGAAGCGCGCGCTGCTCGACCGCATCGACGCCGCCCCGCTGGCCGTCGGCGTCACCGACGTGACGACCCCGGTGTGGCAGGACGGGTTCGACTGGTTCGCCTCGGCCACCGACATCGCCGCCGTGCATCGGGCGCTGCAGCAGACCCAGGATGCCGAGGTGCTCGCCATCGTGAGCGAGAACCCCGGTGCGGGACTCGACGTCGGCACGTGGCCCTACGTCGGCTTCAAGGGCGGTTCGAGCCTGGGCGTGCTGACCGGCAGCTGGTTCGTGCGCGACGACGAGGGGGAGGCGACGGTGGTGCTTCTTCTCTCGGCCGACGACGCGCAGGCCGTGACCGCGGCGATGGGCGACTTCTTCCACCTCGCCGAAGACGCCCTGCGCCTCGCACGCTGAGCCTCGCCGCTGCGAGAGGTCGGGAGCCCGTCGAGGGGGCTGGACCGTGCGCGGGGGCGACCGGAGGGCCGCCCCCGCCGGGGTCACGCGTCGTCGGGGTCGGGCAGGCTCTGGGCGATCTTGCTGGATGCCGCGGAATCACGGCCGACGCCGGGCTGGAACTTCGCGATGGGGTCGTCGGCGTCGACGTGCGGTTCGCCCTCGGCGGGGGTGCCCGAAGCCGCGTGCGCGGTGGCGGAGACGCCGCCGGTGTCCTCGGTGTGCCGCGAGGTCGAGCCGCCCTCGCCGCGGGCGTCATCGGTGCCCCGCTCGGTGAGGCCGTCGGCGGCGCGGGTGCCGACTCCGGGCAGGTCGTTCTGGCTCGAGATGCCCTGGATGCGGGCTTCGTCGTCGGCGTCGATCTGCGCCGCTCCGACGGCACCGGTGTCGGCGCCGGCGGCGCCGGCGGGTACATTGGCGGCCAGGCCCTCGGACTCGGGGACGATGTTCTCTTCGTCGGCTCCGGGGAGCCGGTCGGCGGGAGTGTTCATGGCGTTCCTTCCGTGGGGTGTGCCGCCACGCTATGGGCGACCATCGACCGGGCGAACGGGCTTGACGACCGCCACGGGGTGCGCAGGGGGCGTCCGGTGGGCCGCGGCCCCGGTGCCGGACACGCTGGATAGGCTCGGAACCAGCTTCGAAAGGAACCGCAATGCAGCAGCGTCCCCTCTCCCGCACCGGCCGTGACGTCTCGGTGATCGGCCTCGGTACTTGGCAGCTCGGCCCCGACTGGGGCGGTGTCAGCGAAGACGAGGCCCTCGCCGTGCTGGCCGCCTCGGCCGACGCCGGCGTCACGCTCTTCGACACCGCCGACGTGTACGGCGACGGCCGGTCCGAAGAGATCATCGGGAAGTTCTTGAACGACACCGATGCCGCGGGGATCACCGTGGCGACCAAGATGGGCCGTCGCGAAGACCAGGTGCCCGAGAACTACACGATCGAGAACTTCCGTGGGTGGATCGACCGCTCGCGGCGGCTGCTCGGCACCGACACCCTCGACCTCGTGCAGTTGCACTGCCCGCCGTCGGCCGTGATCGACGACGACGCCACCTACGACGCGCTCGACCAGCTCGTCGCCGAGGGGGTCATCGCCGCCTACGGCGCGTCGGTCGAGACGATGGAACAGGCCCTCTCGGCGCTCCGCCGGCCGAACCTCAGCAACCTGCAGATCATCTTCAACCCGTTCCGGCTCAAGCCCCTCGACGAGGTGCTGCCGATGGCGGCCGAGAAGAACGTCGCCGTGTTGGCCCGCGTGCCGTTGGCGAGCGGTCTGCTCTCGGGCAAATACACCGCCGACACGACGTTCGACAAGGACGACCACCGCACGTACAACCGCAACGGCGAGGCGTTCGACAAGGGGGAGACGTTCTCGGGCGTCCCGTTCGCCGAGGGTGTGGCCGCGGCCGACGAGCTCAAGGCCTCGCTTCCCGAGGGAGTCACCCTGCCCGCCGCCACGCTGGCGTGGATCGCCTCGCGCGAGGGCATCACCTCGGTGATCCCGGGCGCCCGTTCGGTGGCGCAGGCCACATCGAACGCCGGGGCCGCACAGCTCCTCGACGAGGGCTTCGACCTCGACGCCTTCGACGCGCTGGTGCGTGACGTCTACGACCGCCGTCTGCGGGCGGAGATCCACCCGCAGTGGTGAGCGTCTGACACGCGAAAGCCGGGTCCGCCCCCAAGGGTGGACCCGGCTTTCGCGTGTGTGACGCCGGACGGCGTCGCAATGCGGGAGTGACGTCAGCTGACGTCGCCGCGCCAGGCGCCGGACTCGGCACCGCGCGACTCGATGTACTTCTTGAAGTTGTCGAGGTCCTTCTTCACCGAGTGGTCGTCGGCGCCGAAGACGGCACCGAGCTTCTCGAGGACTCCGGTGGGCTCCCAGTCGATCTGCACGGTGACGCGCGTCTCGTCGTCGGAGAGACGGTGGAACGTCACGACACCCGCGTGGTTCTCGTCGCCGCCGACGCTGTTCCAGGCGACGCGCTCGTCGGGGTGCTGCTCGGTGATCTCGGCGTCGAACTCGCGCTCGGCACCGGCGATCTTCACCTTCCAGTGCGTGAGGGTGTCGCTCTTCTGCGTGATCGACTCGACGAAGCTCATGAAGTGCGGGAACTCCTCGAACTGCGTCCACTGGTTGTAGGCGACGCGGACGGGAACGTTGACGTCGATGGTTTCGATGACCTGTGCCATGGTGTCCTCTTTCGTGTGGTTTCCGGGGCTGGTCCCAGTCTTCGCTCGTCACGGGCGAGCTGCCCCCGGGGTTGAGGGATCGGCTCGCGTGCCCTATGCGCGTGCGCGGCGCGCCGGGGTCGTTCGGGGATTCGCCCCGCGGCTCAGGCGCGACCGCGCAGGATCAGGTGCCAGTAGACCCAGGGCAGCACCCGACGGTCGGCGATCCACGACAGGGCGCGCTCTCGATACAGCGAACGCCAGAAGGGGATCGTGGGCTGCAGGCGCCCTTGACGATCGAACTCGGCGAAGACGACGGTGCCGCGCGACACCGTGAACGGCACGACGCTGTAGCCGTCGTACTTCGCGGAGGGGGAGCGCCCGGCCCTCACCCCCGTCATGTTCTTCACGAGGGCTTTCGCCTGCTGCCGGATCGCGCCCCCGGAACGGCGGGTCGCCACCGCGGCGGCATCGCCGACCGACCAGATCTCGGGATACCGCGTGTGCTGCAGCGTCTCGGGATCGACGTCGACGAACCCGTGCGGATCGTCGGATGCCGCCAGCCCGCTGCCGGCGATCCACTCCGGCGCCCGCTGCGGAGGGACCGCGTGCAGCACGTCGTACGCCAGGGTCTCCTCGGCCTCGCCGTGACCGATCGTGATCGTCTGCGCCTCGGCATCCACCGACCGCACCTCGCGGCTGTAGTGCACCTCGATGCCGTACTCGTCGAGTTTGCGCTGCAGCTCGCGGTCGATGGCCGGGATGCCGAAGGGCACGGGGTCGGGGGCGACGAAGACCACGCGCAGGTCGTCGCGCACGCCGATCGCGCGCCACCAGTCGCACGCGAGGTACATCGGCTTCTGCGCGGCCGCGCCGCAGGACGCGGGCTCGGGCGGCTGGGTGAACACGACCGTGCCGGAGCGCAGGTCGCGCAGCACCGGTGAGGCTTTCGCGGCGAGGTCGTAGTCGTAGTTCGAGATGCCGTTCGGTGCCGCCATGGCCTCGGGCAGGCCCGGGATCCGCTCCCATGCCATGCGCAGGCCGGCGCACACCACGAGCTGGTCGTAGTCGAGATGACCGCCCGACACGAGATGCACGCGGCGGGCAGCGGCATCCACCGTGAAGACCTCGTCGCGCAGCCAGCGGGTGCCCGCGGGGATCACGTCGGCCTGCGCGCGGACGGCCTCGCTGGCCCGTGCCGCGCCTCCCGCGATGTGCGACTGGAGGGGCGCGAAGACGTGCTGCGTCCGCGGCTCGATCACGGTGATGTCTCCGGCGCGGGCCCGGTGGAGGCGTCCGGCCACCGACAGCCCGGCGTTGCCCCCGCCGATGATCACGATGCGGGGGGTGTCGGCGCGAGCGACGGTGCGGCTCGAGTCGTTCATGGGGGATCCTCTCGTCTCCCTCACCGTGTCGTCATCGGCAGCGGGATGCCACCCGGTTGACAGCGTCGGTCGGGCGGACGACCCGGGCGCTGGGGAACGACGAAGAGGGCTCGCCGTCGGCAGGAGCGCTTCTCCCGTGCCGCTGGAGCGGGAGCGCACCCGTTGAAGCGCGTGGTCCGTGCGCGGGTCGGGCCTGTCAAGGGGCGGGGCGCGGCCCCGTCGGCGTCGTTGGATGGAGACACCGCCGATCAGCGGTGACGCACCCCGGTGCGTTCGACGAAAGGATCCCCATGAGCGACGCCTCGATCGACCCGTCCCCCGCCGACTCGTCGACCCCCGCCGCCGACGTCGGCATCGCGGGTGTGCAGCCCCTGCGCGACGGCGACACCTCGATCGAGCCCGACCCCGCGCTCGACCCCGCCCAGGCGGAGTGGGACGCCACGACGGCCCTCGACGAGGGCGTCGACCCGCAGGACATCGCCCCCGCGACCGCGACGGGCGCCGACCCGGCCGAGATCGCGGCCGACGACACCGACATCCCGTTCGAGGACATCCACCCCGGGTCCACCGGCACCGACTCGCAGGGTCAGGACCCGGGCGTCGTCGAGCTCGGCGAAGAGGGCCAGGGAGACCTGGCGCCCGAAGACCTCTGAGCGACGCGCGAGAGAGGGGTCGGTCCGTTCGGGCCGACCCCTCTGTTCGCGGTGGATTACTGCTCGATGAGCTGCGGTTCGCTCTCGTGCGCCCGGATGACGCCGTCGTGGTCGTCGGTGGCCACCGCGATGCGGCGCGGCTTCGCCTTCTCGCTCACCGGGATCGTGACCGACAGCACACCGTTGCGGTAGGCGGCGCTGATGCCGTCGGTGTCGATGCCCTGGCCGAGGTTGAGCTGGCGGACGAAGGTGGCCGTCTCGCGCTCGCGGGTGATCCACTTGACGTCGTCGCCGGTGGCGAGGGTGCGTTCGGCGCGGATGGTCAGCAGCTGACCGTCGACGTCGATGTCGACCGAGCCCGGGTCGACCCCGGGAAGGTCGGCCGAGAGCACGTAGTGGTCGCCGTCGCGGTAGAGGTCCATCGGCATCCGGCGCGGTCCGCCCCCGCGACGGGCATCGAGAAAGGTCGACGCGAGGCGGTCGAGGTCGCGGAAGGGGTCGTAAGTGGCCATGGTCGGTTCTCCTTTTCGGTCGGTCCGGATATCGGCATCCGGAGTTCGATGAAGTTGAGCCTTGTGCGCTCAACGTGGCAGCAGATTAGCACTCTCGACAGGAGAGTGCCAAGACCGTCGAATGTCCAAGACGCGCCGTGCCGGGGTCGCTTTCTGCGGCGTGTCCTGGACACTCAACGGGTTGGGGCGCTGGGGCGCTGGGGCGCTGGGGCGCTGGCGCGGTGGCGCGGTGACGTGATGGCGCGGCGGCGGAGCGGGTCAACCGCCCGAGCGCGGCGCCGCGGTAGCGTCATCGGGTGATGGATGCCGCGGCGAAGCCGCCCCTCGTGCGGGCGCTGTGGGGCGCGACCCACCCGGGGCCGACCCTGGTCGTGACCGTTCTGTCGCTGGCCCTCGGCCTCGCCGCGGGGGTCGAGCCCGCGCGGCTCGCGCTGCTGGTGGTCGCCGTGTTCGCGGGACAGGTGTCGGTGGGGCTGTCGAACGACGCGATCGACGGCGCGCGCGACGCCGCCGTCGGCCGCCGCGACAAGCCCATCGCGGGGGGCGCGATCACCCCGGAGCACGCGCTCGGGGTGGCCGTGGCGTCCGCGATCCTCGCCGTGCTCCTGTCGGTGCCGCTCGGCCCCGGGCTCGTCGCCGCGCACGCGGTGGCCCTGGCCTCGGCGTGGGCGTACAACGCCGGCCTGAAGTCGACGCCGTTGTCGATCGTGCCGTTCGTGCTGAGTTTCGGACTCTTCCCGTCGTTCGCGACGCTGTCCCTCGCGTCTCCCGCGCTGGCTGCCCCGTGGGCGACGCTCGCGGGAGCCGCCCTCGGCGCGGCCGTGCATCTGACCAACGTCGTTCGAGACCTCGACGACGATCGGCGCACGGGCGTGCGGGGCCTTCCGCACCGCCTCGGTGCGCGGGTCTCGGTGGTGCTCGCGGCGGTCGGCGTCGTCGCCGGAGCGGTGGCGGTGCTGATCGGCACGGATGCCACGGTGCTCGGCGCGATCTTCTTCACCGCCGTCGTCGCGGTGGCGGCCACGGCCGTGGTGCTCGTGCTCGTGCGCGCGCCCGGACGCGCGGTGTTCCAGCTCACGATGCTGGCGGCGCTGCTGCTCGCCGCTCAACTCGTCGTGACCTGACTCCTCCCGCCCGGGCGGCTCGTCAGTCGCGGGCGGCGCGATCCAGTCGCATGGCGTACGCGCGCGTGAACAGCGCGCCCCCCGCCCCCCGCAGCATGGTGCGCAGCGCCCCGGTGCGCAGGGGGTGGGCGAGCGGGCCCGTGGCCCGCCCGAGCAGCGTGTTGAGCCAGGCCAGGCGCGCCGCGTGCCGCGCCGAGGCCAGACGGTCGGTCTCCCATCGTCCGAGGCCGACGGCCTCGCCCGTCCGCACCCACCCGGGCAGCAGCGGGGCCAGCGTGAGGGCGTCGAGCAGCCCGAGGTTCATCCCCTGACCGCCGATGGGGCTCACCTCGTGGGCGGCGTCGCCGACCACCACGACGCGGCCGCGCCGCAGCGCCGGAGCGACGGCGCGCCGCACGCGGAACGTCGTCGCCTCGGCGATGTCGACCTCGAGCCCCGCGCGCTCGGCGACGGCCCTCTCGAGGGTGCCGACGGCATCCGTCACCTCGTCGGTGCCCGCCCACGCCACCAGTCGGCGGCGTCCGCCGGGTAGCGGGAACGATTCCAGTACGCCCTGGCGTTCCAGGTGCACCCGGGCGACGGGGCCGCCGGGAGCGACGACGTCGGCCATGACGTAGCGGTCGGGGTAGTGGTGCGTCCGAACGGCGCCGGGGCGGTACACGAGGTCGCGGCCCGCCCATCCCGAGGCCACGACGACGACGCGGGCGTGGATCTCCTCGTCGCCGCGCGGACCGGTGGCGCGCACGCGTACGCCTTGACCGTCGTCGTGCACGGCGGTGATCGCGACCCCCCGACGCACGCGCGGCGCCAGGCCGGTCAGCACCTCCATCGTGTCGGCCTGGGGGAGTGCGGCGACGTACGGATGACGCGCACGCAGCCGGTCGAAGCGGATCGCCGCGAGCAGTCGGCCGTCGGCCCGCGCCTCGCCGCGGACGATCCTCTCGGCGCGCGCCCGCAGGGCGTCGGTCGCGCCCGACGCCTCGAGGAGGGCGAGAGCGGGGGAGTGGATGCCGATGGCCCGCGACCCGGATCCGGTGCCGGCGCGCTTCTCGACGATCTCGACGTCGACCCCGCGCACCCGCAGGTCGGCCGCCAGGGCGAGGCCGACGGGTCCGGCTCCGACCACCAGCACCTCAGGCACGCTCCGCCCGCCCCTCGGCCACGGCGAGAACACGGAAGGGCGCCGGCGTCTCGACCCGCCAGGGTGTTCCGAGCGCGGCGGCCAGCTCGGGGGCGCGATAGCTGCGGCGGATCGAGCGCAGTCCGTCGACGCGCAGGAACGTGCCGGCCGACAGCGGGGCGATCCCCGCGGCGTACAGGGCGTAGGCCAGTCGGCCGCGGGCGATGTCGGCGTGCAGCACCCGACCGCTCGAGAGGGCGAGCGAGTCCTCGGCGAACGTCGCCAGGGCCGCGGAGTCGAGGTGGTGCAGCACGTGGTTCGACACGACCAGGTCGTAGCGTTCGCCCGCGGCGCGCAGGGCGCCCGAGTCCTGGGCCACGAACCGCACGCCCGGTCGTTCGCGCGCGCGGGCCGAGGCGATGGCGCGGGGGTCGGGATCGGCGCCGGTCCACTCGACGTCGAACCCGTCGCGCGCGGCCAGGCCCGCCAGACGGACGGCGACGTCGCCGCCGCCGCACCCCAGGTCGAGCGCGCGGGCGGGGCGGCCGAGCGCCTGCAACTGCGGGCGGACGCGCGTGCGGTACACGTGCCCCCAGGCCGAGACCAGGCGGTTCACGACGTCGAACCGCCGATACGTCGCCGCCAGGGCGCGCGGGTCGCAGTCGGGGTCGTCCATCAGCTCGGTGAGCGCCACATCGCGTCGGGCGAGGCCGCGCCAGAGGCCGGTCGCTCCGTCGCTGGTGGCGGGGCCTCGCGCGGCGCTCACGGGCGGCGCAGCGTCAGACGCGCCGCCTCGACCGTCAGGCCGGGGCCGAAGGCCAGCGCGGCGATCCGCTCCCCGTCGGGGTGCGTGACGTCGGCCAGCAGGTCGCGCAGGATGAACAGCAGGGTCGCACTCGACATGTTGCCGTGCGCGCGCAGCACCTCCCGCGAGGGCGCCAGGGCGGCGGCATCCAGGGCGAGAGCGCTCTCGACCCGGTCGAGGATGCTGCGGCCGCCGGGATGCACGGCCCACGCGTCGACGTCGCTCAGGTCGCCCAGCACGTCGGCGGCGATGCCGGCGATCTCGCGCCCGATGATGCGCGGCACCTCGGGGGTGAGGGTCATCTCGAACCCGGAGTCGCCCACCGTCCAGGCCATGTCCTTCTCGCCCTCGTCGGTGACGTGGGTGGCGAAGTCGTCGAGGTCGAGGCCGGGGTGCGACGAGTCTCCGGATGCCACGACCGCGGCCGCCGCGCCGTCGGCGAACACCGAGGCGGCGACGATCTGGTCGGGGTGCGACGAGGTCTGCCAGTGCAGCGAGCACAGCTCGGCGCACGCCACGAGCACGACGGCGTCGGGGTCGGCGGTCACGATCCGCGCCGCGAGCCGCAGCGCGGGGATCGCGGCCGCGCACCCGATGAAACCGAGGTGGTACCGCTCGGCCGAGGTCGGCAGGCCGAGGTCGCGCACGAGGTGGTAGTCGGGACCCGGCGCGAACATGCCGGTGCACGAGACGGTAACGACGTGCGTGATGGCATCCGGCGTCCGCCCCGAACCCTCGATCGCGGCGCGCGACGCCTCGGCGAACAGGGTGGGTGCGGTGCGGCGGTACTCCGCGTTGCGGGCTCCCGTGGACGGCATGAGCAGCGTGTCGCCGTCGCGGACGCCGAGCCCGCCCCCGGTGCCGCCGGCGAGCTGCGGCAGCACGACGTGGCGGGTGTCGATGGCGGCGGCATCGAAGGCCGCACCCACCAGGCGTTGGCCCTTGCGGTCGAACCCGGGCTGCGCGGCGAAGAGGTCGCGCAGGGCCGATTGCTCGACGCGGGTCTCGGGCAGGGCCGTGCCGATCGAGAGGATGCGCGCGGTCATGCCTCACTGTAGACACGGATCGGAGCACCGGCGGCGGGGATAGCGCGGTGTCGGTGCGGCGTCTATGGTGACGCGCGGCGGCGAGGCGCGCTACTTCACGACCGCCTTCGTCGCGCCGGACTTGCGCGACTGCGTTGCGTACCCCGTCTTCTTGCCGGTCACGGTGACGGTGAGGGTCTTTCCGGCGTCCCGAGAAGCGACCCGGTAGGTGCTGGCTGTCGCCCCCGCGATGACGGTGCCGTTGGCTTTCCATTGGTACGTCAGGGCGACCGTTCCGGGTCCCCATGCTCCGGGAGCGGCGGTGAGCGTGCGGCCCACCTTCGCGGTTCCGCTGATCGCTGGTGCGACGCTCGTCAGCGTCCCGGAAAGCGTCTTGTCGGTGGGGTTCGATCGGCGGGTGGTGGAGGTGTATCCGACCTTCCTCCCCGTGACCGTGACCGTGATGGTCTTCCCCCGCGCTGAGGGCGAGGGGGTCCACGTGCTCTTCGTGGCTCCCGCGATGGCGACGCCATCGGCGGCCCACTGATACGACAGTGCGACCTGCCCCGGCCCCCAGGCGCCGACCGTGGCGGTGAGGGGCGAACCGACGCGAGCAGTGCCCACGATGGTCGGCGTCTGCGGGACGAGGACTCCCGCGATCGCGGTGTCTCCGCCGACGATCGGGACGGACAGCGAGGTGCCCGCCAGGTCGATGGTGGAGCCTGCCGTGCCGACGTAATCGCCGACGGTACCGGGATCCAACTGGATGCTGTTGTTGTAGAGCACGAGGCCGAGGCGGTGTCCCGCGGCGACGGTGTGATCGGCGGGGAACAGCGTCCAGGTGAGCTCGACGTAGGTGCCTTGCGGGACCGGTGTGTACCGCTCGAGCGACTCGTGGTGCGCGATGCTCGCGGTCCCACGGGTGATCACGGAGCTGCCGGTCGTCGCGGTGAGGGCAGCGGTGTCGGCATACGTGGCGCCCTCCGCGGCGCGTGAACCGCCCCATTCCCGTGTCGAGTCGAGCGCGCGGATGCCATTCCATCGTGACCAGTCGACGATCTCGGCGGGGCCGTAGTCGACGAGCGCGACCGAGATGTTCGCATCCGCCGCCTCCGGACGAACCCGAACGGTGACCGACGGCGTCCCCGAGATGCGGGCGTCGGCCGACAGGGGTGCAGACGCGTACACGAGCCGGTCGCGTCCGCCCCGCGGCTCGGCCGCGCCGCCGGTGAGGGCGAACGGGGCCGCGTCGTCGAGCTGCGCACCGGCGAAAGAGGCTGTTCCCGTTCCGGACGCGCCGATGCGGAGGGTGCCGACGCCGCTTTTCGCACCGATGCCCAGGACGACGGGGGTACTACCCGGTACCGGCCAGGTCGGTGCGTCTTCCCACACGTCGGGCTGCGTCTCGACGCGGACAGCCGGCGCGTCCGTGATCCCGTTGTCGATACCGAGCAGTTCGTGGTCGTACCACCGGTGCAGAGTGTCGCTCCATCCGTCGCGATCGACGTCGAAGGGATCCACGTGCGCCCGACGATGCAGCCACAGCTTCGATTCGACACCCGCCTGCTGCAGGGCCGCCCAGTGCTCGCCGAACTCGTTCGTGCGCACGATCATGTCGCCCTGCCCGGTGGCGATGAACACGCTCACGCCGTTCGCGGCGATGGTGTCGACCTTGCGCGTGTAGTTGCGGGCGTCCCAGAAGGCGTTGTAGGAGCGCTCGGCGGGGTCGGAATCAGCGCGCATCCGGTCGAATTGCGGCTGGCAGACGCGTCGCTTCTCGGCCTGATGCTCGCGCAGCCGCGCCGGGTTCGAGGGGTCCTCGACTCCCGCCGGCTCGGGTTCGGTCAGCCACTCCGAGAAGTCCGCCGTGCCACCCCCGACGAACACTCCATGCGGGCGGGTGTTGTAGGCGCTGCTCCCGCCGGCGATCGGGACCACCGTCTGCAGGCCCGGCACGGCCGTCGAGGTGGCCACCGCGTTGGCGATCCCACCGTCGTACGAGATGCCCGTCACGGCGCTCTTGCCCGAGCTCCACCCGGCGTCCACGGCGAGCTCGCGATCGAGGTTGCGGTACGCGACGGAGTCGGGTTCTCGGTGCAACCACCGGATGACGGCGGCGACCGATTCGACGTCGTTCGGCCCCACGTTGTCGACGCACCCTTCCGACCAGTTCGTCCCGGCGACGTCGACCGAGATGTAGGCGTATCCGCGGGGGACGAAGTAGTTGTCTTCCCACCCCGGCATGAAGGCGAGGTCGCTGACGTCGCGGTTCGCGTTGTCGACGTAGGGCTTGCCTCCCGGCGTGCCGTTGTACCCGGTGGCGGTGATGATCGCGGGAACCTTCACCGCGGCGGGGGTACGGGGCCGCACGATGTCGGCGCGGATGAGGTCACGGCGTCCGTCGCCGTCCGAGTCCATCGCCGCTTCGACGTAGACGTGCTCGATGAGCGCCTCAGCCATGTCGTAGACCGCCGCGGATCGACCCTCACTGTCCACCACCGGTCCCCGTGCGGACGCAGCGGGAACGGGGGCGAGGAACGAGGTACCGAGCACAGCCGCGCAAGCGAGCGCGGCAACGATGGAGCGTGATCGAGGCATGTGCAACCATTCGGGGGGACGGGGCGGCACTGTGATCAGGCGCTTCCCGGCCATCATTGCGTAAATCGGCCTCGCGTGCGCTGAGAAACTACGGAGTGCGCCGACTTCCCATCCCATAGACGACGACGTTGACGGCGGGGACGGCGAGAAAAAGCATCCAGGACCACGCCCAACCCCCGGCCGCCCCGAGCGCGAAGGCCAGAGAAACACACACCGCTTGCACGATCAACGCCGCCACGACGCCCCAACCGCCGCCGAGGGGTCGCCTCGGCACCGAAGCATTGTCGATGCTCATTCGCCCCATGACTCGCCACCGTATCCGGGTGTCGCGGAGGACGTCCATCTCGTGCGCGCCCGGTCTGCTTCTCGCCACCCGCGCGTGGGGCGGAATCCGTCGGTTCCGTGCCACAGGGGGACGGTGTTCTCACCTCGCGCCGAGGGTCAGGCGGCCAGGACGCTCGGCAGCAGCAGGCTCGAGATCGCACCGCGGTAATCGTCGACCATGCGCTTGCGGTCGATGCGCGTGCGTGCGGCGAGGGCTGCGCGGCGCAGCTCGCCGCGGCGGTGCAGCGCGTCGTCCCAAGCGGCGGCGATCGCGGCCGCGTCGCGGGGCGTGACCAGGCCGAAGCCCGCGACCATCCGGGCGGCGTCGCCGACGTCGGTGGTCACGGGGACGGCTCCGGATGCCGCTCCCTCGGCCAGGCAGAGGGGTGAGGCTTCGCCGAAGGCGCTGGTGAGGGCCACGATGTCGGCCGCGCGATACAGCTGCGGCATGTCTTCGCGCAGTCCCAGGGCGTGCAGCGCCACCGTGCCGTCGATGCCGTTCTCGGCGAGCAGGGCGGTGAACAGGGGATTGTCGCGGGTCATGCCCGAACCGCACATGACGTAGTGGGCGCCGGGGGAGAGCGCCGCATGGCGCGCCACCGCCGCGAGGAACAGCCCCGGGTCTTTCATGGCGTCGAAGCGTGCCGCCAGCAGCACGACGGGGGCGGACTCCGGGATGCCGAGACCCTCGCGGATGCGGTGACGCTCGGCCCGGGTGCCCGGGCGGAAACGACGGGTGTCGATGCCGTTGTCGATGACCCACGCCTGCTCGGTGACGACGCCGGCGCGGGCGTAGGCGGTCGACGTCGACGAGGCGCAGGCGATCGTGGCCGACACGGCGCCGGAGGCCCCGGCATCGCGCAACCACCCCAGCGCCGGCCCCGAATGCGTGGGATCGGAGCGGTGCAGGCACGCCGCCACCGGCCGTGCGGGCAGGAGCCCGGCGCGATCGAGGGCCACCACGAGGCTGAGCGGCTGCTCTTTCAGTGAGAGCACGACGTCGGCGTCGGCGAAGAGATGGGCCGCCCGCTCGAGTTCGGGCCGGGTGAAGTCTTCGGGGTGCACCGGGTGATCGCCCGCGATGCGGTCGAGGGCGTCGATGCGCACCCCGGCGCGGCGCAGACGGCGATAGCGCGTGTCGTCGCGGGCGAGCTGCAGCGACGCGTCGCGACGGGCGGCGGAGGTGAGCGAGAGCACCCGGTGGTGCTGCGCACCGCCGGCGGCGAGACCCGCGATGACGTCGGAATGCAGAATCCGTGCGCCCCCGGCGAAGAAGCCCTCGTACAACGACAGCACGCGCAGGGGTCGAATCATCGAGGGGCCTTCCGGGGGAGGAGCACCGCTCGTGGCGGTGCTGTCGCCGATCACCGCGGATGCGGTCGTCCCATGCTGAAGGGTGGGCCCGGTGCGGCGGGTTACGCCGTGGAAACCATCGTATGAACGCCCGGACACAGGCCGACGCGCCGGCTCCCGGGGGTGGGAGCCGACGCGTCGGCGAAAGGGGCGGTGGTTCAGGCGCGGGGCGCGACCACCATCGGCTCGACGATCGTGCGGGTGCGCGACCATGGCCAGCGCGGGGCCGGACGCGTCCCCCGTCGGTCTTCGGCCGCCCTCGGCACGATGCCGTTGCCCATCGCGGTCGACATCGCGATGCTCCACACCGAGCCCGCGTGCTGGGCGTCGTCCTGTGCGCCGTGTTGTCCGTAGATCATCGTCTTCTCCTCGCTCCCGTCTCCCGACGAAACTGTCCTTGTTCCGTCTTAGACCGGCGGCGAGCGGCGGGGCCCGCCCTTGACAGCACCGCCCTGCTGCGCATGCGGGGCAACGCCGCGGGTCCAGACGACGGGCTCGGCTCGAGGCGGAGGAGACGAGGGCATCATCCGGCTCCTCCGCCTCGTGACGAGACGGCCTCTGGGATGGAGTCGCTACGATCGGGGGTCGTGCAGACGTCTTCCGATTCTTCGTCGTCCCCCTCGCCGGGGTCCGACCTGGGGCGCGCCCTGCTCGCATACGGCGAGGCTCGGCGCGTCGCCGCCGCCGCCGCCCGCCGCGAACTCGCGCTCAACGAGCTCGACGCCCGCGCGCTCGTGTTCGTCGCCGACAACCCCGGCGCGCGTCCCTCCCACGTGCGCGATCACCTGGGGATCACCTCGGCCGGTGTGACCACCCTCATCGACCGTCTCGTCCAGCGTGGTGCCGTTCGCCGCGATCTCGACGAGGACGATCGGCGGGTCAACCACATCACGGCGACGGTCGATCTCGACAGCCCCCCGTGGAACGCGCTGCGCGCTTTCGACGACGGCATCGAGGCGGCGATCGCCGGCCTCGATGCGGAGCGCGCGGCTGCGGCGGCGTCGCTGCTGCAGCACCTCATCGCGACGGTGGCGAGCGCGGCCGAGCGCTGAGTCGCCACGCTGAGGCGTGACCGCTCGACCTCCACACCGCGGTGGAGCCGAGGGCGTCAGGCTCGCGCGAGGAACGCCTCGGACCGGGCCTGCAGGAACGAGCACAGTGCCGCCAGGGTGGCCAGCTCGCCCGACAACGCCATGACCCGACCGGCGGGCAGCGGAGCCGCGTCTTCTCGAGGTTCGAAGGTGACGGCCCAGTCGGTCGAGCCGACCTCGCTGCTCGGCGCCACGTAGAAGGTCGTCGAGACGCTGCGCAGCTGCGCGGCGACGAGGCCGGCGTCGGCGCCGTCTTCGCCATCCTGCGGGATGACGCGCAGGATCTCGGCGTCGTCGAACCCGAGCGCCCGGAAGTCGTCGACCCACTCCTGGAGCGTGCTCATCGTGCGAAAAGGCATCGGCATCCCCTCGGGTATCGGCACACCCGGCGGCGGCCGATGTCCATTATGTCCGGGCCCGGGCTCCCGCGCGGGGAGGGCGTCCCGGTGCGGGGTCACGAGCACCGCACCGAGACGATCCGACCGTCGCGCCGGGGAACGGGGACGCCGGATGCCGCACCCCGAAGGAGCTGCTCTCGGAATCCTCGCGAGCACGGCGGCGGCGGTCAATGCGGCGCGAGGCGGGTTGCGCTCCCCGGCCGGAGGCGCGCGCGCGGCGGCCGACGGCGCGGTGGCCGCTCGCTATGAATTGCCCCAGTACGCTGGGAGACGGATGGGGGGCATCCACGTTCGTGCACGGACGCCCGCTCACTGCGCCGTGAGAGCGGTCCCATATCGATCCTTGCCATGGAGCGCAATGGTCTTGCCGCACGAATTGGGACGATTTAGGAAGACCTCGTGGAGCATACGAACATCGAGACCCGCGACGCCGAGACGGTGGAGCAGCTGTGGCAGTCGGTCGTCCCGGGGGCGCGTATTTCGCGCGCCGAGGTGATCCAGCCCGGTCTGTCCTGGCACGCCGCGACGGAACCGGGGTTCGGTTTCTTCGACTACACGATCGGGTCGACCATGCTGGTCGAGTCCGACCCGCTCGATCACGTGGTCGTCGGCCGCATCGCCGGCCCCCGGGTCGCGGGAACGTATCGCCGGGAGCGCATCGACACCGCGGTGCCGTTCATGGTCGTCGACCGCCCGCTCGAGATCGCCTTCACCGGGCGCATCGCCGGGGCAGGCGTGTCGTTCGCGCGGTCGGAGTTCGACGAGGCAGCCCGCCGCCTGTCGGGCGACGACACGCTGCGCGTGCGTCCGACCGGCTACGCCCCCGTCAGCGAGCAGCGTCTGCGCTACTGGTCGCGCACCTGGGAGTACGCGCGCGACGTGCTGCTGCGCTCGCAGGAACGGTCGCCGCTCGTCGAGCAGCAGGCGCGCCTGCTCATGCTCGAGGCGTCGCTGCTGACCTTCCCGACCACGTTGACCGAGGTCCTCGCCGCCGGGCGTCCGGCCCGCCCGCTCCCCGCTCCCGTCCGCCGGGCGAAGGCCTACGTCGAAGCCCACGCCGCGGAGCCGGTGGTGCTGGCCGACATCGCCACGGCGGCGCGATTGTCTCCGCGGGGGCTGCAGTACGCCTTCCGTGCCGCGACCGGACGTACGCCCATGCAGTACCTGCGCCGCGTGCGGCTCGACGCCGCGCGCGCCGAGCTGCGCAGCGCCGATCCGTCGGTCGACACCGTCGCCGCGGTCGCCGCGCGATGGGGTTTTTCGAACCTCGGCCGTTTCGCGGCGATGTACCGCGGCGAGTTCGGCGAGACGCCGTCGACGACCCTGCGCAGCTGACCTGCCCCCCGTCGGCGCGTCGCGGTGCCCAGCGGAGCGCGTGGGACGAGGGGAGGGCGTTTCTCGTCCTGGCATCCTCCCTGCGTCGCGGCTCCTCCGCTCCGCACGCCGTCGGCGATCCGGGCTCCGGCGTCGTGTCACGCTGTCGGCGGCCCGGGCCGCAGCCCGCGTAGCGCCGCCCCGGAGCGCAGCCGGTGTCAGTGCCCGCCGCCGAGCCCACCGGTGAGGCGCCCGTGAAATCGGGCGGCGGCGGTGTTCATGCCCTGGAGTTCGACGGTCGTGCCCAGGTGCGCGTACTTGGTCTGAACGGCGTCGAGGGCTGCCACCGTCGAGGCGTCCCACACGTGCGAGCGCGACAGGTCGATGACCACGTGCGCCGGGTCGTGGTGGTAGGCGAACTTCGTCGTCAGGTCGTTGCTGGAGGCGAAGAACAGCTCACCCTCGACGGTGTAGCGCGCCACTTCGCCGTCGACCTCGCGGGTCACCGTCGTCAGGCTCGCGACCCGGCGGGCGAAGAGCACGGCCGCGGCGATCACGCCCACGCCCACACCGATGGCGAGATTGTGCGTCCACACCGTGATCGCGACGGTCGACACCATCACGACCGTTTCGCTCACCGGCATCCGGCGCAGGGTCGAGGGGCGGATGCTGTGCCAGTCGAACGTGGCGACCGAGACGACGATCATCACGGCCACGAGCACCGCCATCGGGATGATCGCGACGACGTCGCCGAACACGAGCACCAGCAGCAGCAGGAAGACGCCGGCCAGGAAGGTCGAGATGCGCGTGCGCGCGCCCGACGCCTTGACGTTGATCATCGTCTGGCCGATCATCGCGCAGCCGCCCATGCCCCCGAACAGGCCCGACAGCACGTTGGCCGCGCCCTGACCGAGTGACTCGCGCGTCTTCGACGAGGGGGTGTCGGTGATGTCGTCTACGAGGGCGGCGGTCATCAGCGATTCGAGCAGCCCGACGATCGCCATGGCCACGGCGAACGGCAGGATGATCGCGAGCGTCTCGCCGTTCAGCGGCACGTTCGGCAGCAGCAGCGACGGCAGGCTCTCGGGCAGCGCGCCCTGGTCGCCGACGGTCGGCACCGAGATGCCGAACACCACGGCAGCGCCGGTGAGCAGCACGATGGCCACGAGCGGCGCGGGCACGGCCTTGGTCAGCCGCGGCAGCAGGTACATGATCAGCAGCCCCGCCACGGCGATCGGATACACCGCCCAGGGCACGCCGATCAGCTGCGGCACCTGCGCCGTGAAGATGAGGATCGCGAGCGCGTTGACGAAGCCCACCATGACGCTGCGGGGGATGTAGCGCATGAGTTTGGCGACGCCGAGGAGGCCGAGGATCACCTGCAGGATGCCGCCGAGGATCACCGTGGCGAGCAGGTAGTCGACGCCGTGCTCGCGGGCGACGGGGGCGATGACGAGGGCGATCGCGCCGGTCGCGGCCGAGATCATGGCCGGGCGACCGCCGAGGAACGCGATGGCCACGGCCATCACGAACGACGAGAACAGTCCGAGGCGCGGGTCGACCCCGGCGATGATCGAGAAGGCGATCGCCTCGGGGATGAGGGCGATCGCCACCACGAGGCCGGCCAGCACCTCGCGGGTGAGCAGGCGGGGCGAGCGGAGTGCCTGCAGCACGGTCGGCTCGGGGCGCGGGCGCGCGAAGACGTCGGTCATGGAGATGCTCCCGGGAGACGCGGCGGAGGGATCCCGCCGATGAGCGGGGAGAATGAGGGGGTCGCGATCGCGACCGAACACACTCTACCGTAACGAGAGGGTTGCGGGATCGGGGATGCCATGAGCGACGCGCGACCGATGCAGATCGGCGAGCTCGCGGAGCGGACGGGCCTGTCGATCCGCACGCTGCGCCACTACGACGAGATCGGGCTCCTCGTGCCCTCCGCCCGCAGCGACGGCGGTTTCCGCCTCTACACGCCCGACGACGAGTCGCGCCTGCTGCTGATCCGCCGGATGAAACCGCTGGGCTATTCGCTCGAGCAGATGGGGGAGTTGCTCTCGGTGGTCGACGGCCTCGCCGACCGGCCCGAGGACGACGCCCTCGGCGAGCGTCTCGAGGCCATCCGGACCGAGGCCATGGAGAGGCGCGAGACGCTCCGCCGCCAACTCGACGCGGCCGACGAGTTCGTCGCCCAACTGGCCGCGCGATGACCGAGCACGACCTCGTCCTGCGCGGTCCCGACGTCGTGCTCACCCCCGCGCACTCCGACGACGCGACCGAGGCGTGGGCCCTCACCGACGCGGAGCTGTGGGCGGGCATGACGACCCCCTGGCCCGAGAGCGTCGAGGCTCACGCCGCGCGCATCGACCAGCAGCGGCAGACCCCGGGCCTGTTCGCGTTCACGGTCCGGGATGCCGTGACCTCCGGCATCCGGGGATCGACGACGTTCTACGACCACACGCCCGCGCAGGGCCGGGTCGAGATCGGGACGACCTGGTACGGCCGCGCATTCCAGGGCGGAAGGACCAACCCGGCGACGAAGCTGCTGCTGCTGACCCAGGCTTTCGACGTGTGGGGACTGAACCGAGTGGCGCTGCGGTGCGACAGCCGCAACACCCGCAGTGCCCGCGCGATCGAGCGGCTCGGTGCGACGCCCGAGGGGCGCCTGCGGCGGCACCGCATTAACGCCGACGGCACGGTGGGCGACACCCTGTACTTCTCGATCCTGCGCGATGAGTGGCCGGCCGTACGCGCGGGTCTCGAAGAACGGCTGCACGGCGCGCGGTGACCGACGTCGCCTCGGGGAGCGCGACTCGGACCGGCTCGAGTCCCGTGTAAGCTTTCCCGTTGGAAGTGTGTCCGAGCGGCCTAAGGAGCATGGCTGGAATCCATGTAGGCGGGGTAACTCGCCTCGCAGGTTCAAATCCTGTCACTTCCGCCGAACGAAGAGCGTCGTCCCTCACCGGGGCGGCGCTCTTCGCTTTCCCCCGGCGGACCGCGACGCCGACCCCGAGCAGAGCTCAGCCTCGACGCGCGACCGGTCCCGCACCCTACCGTCCGACGGGTTCGCGCTCGGCGGACGCCGCACCCGGGCGCACGAGCAGCGAACGCGGCACGAGTCGCGCGCCGAGGCGCCGGGGACGAGAGGCCGCGGCGGCGAGCGTGACGCGCGTCCGGTCGACGGCGTCGGCGAGGCCCGCTCCGGCGGAGGGGTCTATCGCGTCTCCGGCATAGCTGACCTGTTCCAGCGACGCGCGCAGCAGATCGAGGGCGTCGGCATCGGCGCCGTGGTCGGCGATCAGCCGCGCCGCGAACGCGCGGGGCGACTCGGCGGCGGGCGAGGGGATGCCGAGGTCGACGGCGTCTTCGCGCAGGGCGGTCCACGCGGCGACGGCGTCGCCCGCGCGCGCGGCGTGCAGACGTCGACGACGCACGACGAGGCGCACCACGGCGGGGGTGGCCGCGAGCAGCACGACCAGCAGACCGGCGAGCGCCGCCGGCACCCAGGCGGCACCCCGGCCCGCGGCGGCGCCGGTGCCGACGCCGTCCTGGTCGCCGACATCGACGGGTCCGTCCTGCGAGGGCGCCGTCGACGGTTGGGCGCCGGGGGTGGCGGCATCCTGCTGCGGCGTGGCGGGGGCGTTGGACGCCCCGTTGGGCGACGACGAGGCGAAGTTCGTCGGCACACCGAGGCTGTTCGTCGGTTCGAACGGCACCCATCCGATGCCCTCGAAGTACACCTCGGGCCACGCGTGCAGCTGGCTGGAGCTGACGACGAAGGTCGTCCGTCCGTCCGAGGGGGTCCCGGTCGCCGAACCCGGGAGGTAGCCCACCACGATGCGCGACGGCATGTCGAGCGTGCGCGCCATCACGGCGAACGCCGAGGCGTAGTGCACGCAGTACCCCGCGCGCACCTGCAGGAAATCGGCCACGGCGTCGAGCCCCGCTCCGTCGAAGCCCGAGTCGACCGGGGCGTCGAGCGAATAGCGGAACTCGCTGCTGCGGAACCAGGTCTGCAGGGCGATCAGCGCGTCGTACGGGTTCTGCGTGCCCGCCGTGACCTCGCGCGCGGTGTCGCCGATGATGGCGGGCACGTTCGCCGGGAGCGTGCGCACCGCGTCGCCGAGGTTGCCGCCGCCGACCGGCCGCGCGCGGATCTGCTCGAGGGTGGGGCGCGCGACGGTCGACTGCACCTCGTACACCTGGTCGCGCGTGGACCCGGAGCGCGAGACGACGGTGCGGTTCTGCGGCATGCCGAGCCAGTCGCCCTGCAGACCCGTCACCGTGGAGGCCGGGTAGGGCACGGGCAGCCAGGGGCTGTCGAGCTGGTCGACGTCGATGTCGGTGGTCCAGTCGGCCACCGCGATCTCGCCGTCGACGATGAGCGGGTCGAACACGGGGGCGTCGTCGCGCACGGGCACGGTGTCGGAGCTGTCGGGCTGCCACACCGAGCCGTCGAAGCGCGACAGGGTCACCGCGCGCAGGTAGGGCGCCGACGGCGCGGTCGTACGCACGCTGAGCACGTCGACGTCGCGGGGCTGGCGCAGATCGTTGCCGAGTTCGAGGTTGGGGTTGATGGTCGTCCCCACCCCGCCCGTGCCGCCCGAGGCGAATCGCAGGCCGGGCTGGGGCAGCAGCGGGGTGGCGACGACGGCCACGATGACGGCGACGGCGGCGACACCGAGGGCCGTCGCCGACGCGCCGACACGACGCGGAGTCCTCGGGCGACGCGCGACGGGATCGGCCTGCACCCGCGCGCGGGTGTCGATGCGCAGCAGGAAGAGCAGGGCCGCAGCCAGCACGACGAAGCCCCAGACGTCGACGTCGGAGGGGATCGCGATCGTCGGGATGAGCGACACGGCGACCAGTCCCACGCCCGCGAGCAGGGGCATGCGCGCCGTGAGGACGACGTGATCGAGCACGATCGCCAGGGCCCCGAAGGCGGCGACCAAGAGGAAGCTCAGCCCGGTGGCGGCCGACACCGGGGCCACGCCGACGCGGATCTCCTCCGCCGCGGCGTCGAGCAGTCCGGGAACGGATGCCACGGTGGCCGGCGTCGGGATCAGTCCGAGCAGCGCGGTCGGACGCCCGAACATCGCCGTCAGCAGCACCACCCAGACGACGACCTCGACGAGGCTGGCCGCGAGGGCCGGCAGACGCGCGAGCCGCACGCCGAGACCCGCCGCGAGGACCGCCGCCGAAAGGCCGGCGGCGCCGGCCACCCACGAGCCCGGGGCGATGACCGAGAACGCCGGCAGCATCGCCGCGGCGAGGGCGACGAACAATCCGATGCTGAGCAGTGTCGCATCGCGTCGGCGCCGCGGGGAGCGCAGCACCGTCACATCACCGGTCGACACGGGCGTACCCCTGTTCCATCGCTGCGTCCCAGCTCTCGGCGATGTCGCCGCGGGGTCGCAGGGTGCTCGCGCGCCAGCCGGCGTGCCGCAGGGCGTCGAGCTCGGTGTGCTCGGCCACCGCGAGCAGCACCGCGAGAGACGATCGCGGAGCGGTCGATCCGAGAGCGGCGCGGTCGTCGGGGGTCAGCGCGCCCGTGACGACCACGAGCGGTCCGAGCAGGGCGGCGGCCGAGGCGGGCAGCACGCGCCGCGACTCGTCGTCGGGCCGCGCCGTGAGCGTGGCGAACATCGCCGCGGCGGCGCGCGCCTCGACGTCATCGCCCCCCTCGACGGGGTCGACCAGCAGGGTGCCGTCGCTGTCGACGACGTCGACCGTGTACCCCTCGTGCACGAGGCGCGCGAGCACCGAGACGCAGGCGCTCACGGCCGTCTCGAACGCGGAGTCGCTCGCGGGGGCGAGCGCGGCGGCCGGCGACCAGCGCGAGACGGCGCGGTCGAGGACGACGGTCGCCGCGGGGCTGGACTCCTGCTCCTCCTGGCGCACCATGAGCATGTCGCGGTGCGCGGTGGCGCGCCAGTGGATGCGGCGCATCGAATCGCCGGGCGCATAGGGACGGGCGACGAGATTGTCGGCCCCCTGCCCCAGCTGCAGCGCGGCGGTCTGCCGTGTTCCCCCGGCCTCGCCCGCCGCCGAGGGGAGGGCGGCGAGGTCGATCACGGCCGGGGCGACGGTGACGGGGGTCGGGCGGCCCAGGCGCAGGCGTCGCCGGAGCACCCCGAACGGATCGGTCGTGGTCACCTCGAGCGGTCCGAGCGAATGGATGCCGCGCGCCGCGCCGACGACGTCGTAACGCAGCTCCACCGCGGCGGCGGCGGGGAAGCTGCCCCGGGCGCGCCCCGCGAGGCCGGCGGGAACGACGTCGCTCCATCGCCCGGCCGACGCGGGGAGGGCGCTGCGCAGACCCGCGCGCACGACAACCTCGGCCCGAGCGCCGACCTCGGGCACATCGGGTGAGACCGCGCGGGTCACCTCGCCCGCGCCGCGGGTCAGCAGCAGCACGACGGCCGAACCCGCGAGCAGCGCGACGAGCAGCGTGCCGAAGTACATCAGTTCGGGGATGCCGGCTTGCCGCGCCACCACGAACGACGTCACCGCCAGCACCAGCGCCCCCGTGCCGCGCAGGGTGAAGGGCCAGAGTCGACTCACGCGGGGCTCACGGTCGCGGGGCGAGCGGCACGCGCACGCTGGCGGCGATCCGATCGAGCGCCTCGGCGACCACCGCGGCTCCGGCACGCCCACCGGCCGCCGAGCGATTGGCGATGAGGCGGTGGGCGAAGACGGGCGACAGCAGCGCGGTGAGGTCGTCGGGAATGACGTACGAGCGCCCGTCGAGGGCCGCGCGCACCTTCGCCGCGCGCACGAGCTGCAGGGTCGCGCGCGGGCTGGCGCCCAGACGGATGTCGGGGTGGCTGCGGGTGGCCTGCGCGAGCGCCACGACGTACTCCTCGAGCGCGGGGGCGAGGTGCACACCGCGGGCCCACGCGATCATCGCGGTCACCTGTTTGGCCGTGACGGCGGGCGTCAGGGCATCGAGCGGATTGACCGTGTCGCGCTGGCGCAGCATGAGCGCCTCGGCCGCGGCATCGGGGTACCCCATCGAGATGCGCAGCAGGAACCGGTCGCGCTGCGCCTCGGGAAGGGCGTACGTGCCCTCCATCTCGAGGGGGTTCTGGGTCGCGACGACGAGGAAGGGCGAGGGGAGCACGTGCGTGCGCCCGTCGACGGTCACCTGGCGCTCTTCCATCGCCTCGAGCAGCGACGACTGCGTCTTGGGGGAGGAGCGGTTGATCTCGTCGGCGATGACGATGTGCGCGAACACCGCGCCGGGGGTGAATTCGAACTGCCGCTGGACCGGGTTGAACACCGACACGCCCGTGATGTCGCCGGGCAGCAGGTCGGGGGTGAACTGGATGCGACGGACGTCGGCGTCGACGGTCGCGGCCAGCGCCCGCGCGAGCATGGTCTTACCCACGCCCGGCACGTCTTCGATGAGCAGGTGGCCCTCGGCCAGCAGCGCGATCAGGGCACTCCGCACGGCATCCGGCTTGCCGTCGATGACGCGCGAGATGGATGCGACGATCTCCCCGGTCAGACGGGCGAACGTCGCCGCGGTGAGCGGCTCGTCGATCCCGGGGCGTGCGGGGGCGGTGTCGGAGCGGCGCATCCGTGAGGCCGCCTCGGGCATGACCGTCTCGTCCATGGCATCCCTTGGGTCGCGGGCGGAGGCGCGTCGTGGCCACCGTGACCTGATCGTAACCCGGGCCGCGGACACCGGGGCCCGAAACCAGCGGGTGCCCAGGCGTCACTCGGCCGATGCACCGGCCCCTAGGATCGGGGAGCGTTGATCCACCCGAGGAGCCGCGCATGTCCGATGCCACCCCGTCCCTGCCCGCTTTCACCCACGTGCTCGCCGTCGACATCGGCGGGACCAAGGTCGATGCGGCCCTCGTGTCGGTCTCGGGCGAGGTGGTGCGCGAGAGCGTGACCCGCCGTCCGACCGGCCGCGAGAACGATCGCGCGACCATCGCGAGCAACGTGCGCGCAGCCGCCGAAGAAGCGCTCGCCGCGGTCCCCGGGGCCACCGTCGGGGCGATCGGGGTGGGCAGCGCCGGTCCCGTCGACCTGCCGTCGCGCTCGGTCTCGCCGCTGAATCTGCCGCTGGCGGCGGGCCTTCCGATCGACGACGTCCTGGCGGGCCTCGTCGACGGCCCCCTGCACCTCGCCCTCGACGGCACGTGCATCGCGCTCGCCGAGCACTGGCGCGGCGCCCTGGTCGGGTGCGACGACGCGATGGCCATCGTGGTGTCGACCGGGGTCGGCGGGGGCTTCGTGCTGGGAGGCCACCCCGTCACGGGTGCGAGCGGCAACGCGGGGCACCTCGGTCAGACCTTCGTGCGCACGATCGAGGGCGATGAGGTCGTGGCCTCCACGCTCGAGGCCGTCGCCGCCGGGCCCGGCACCGTCGCGTGGGCGCGCACCCAGGGCTGGACGGGCGAGACGGGACTCGACCTGGCGGCCTCGCACGCCGCGGGAGACGCGATCGCGATCGCGGCCGTGAGCCGTTCGGCGACCGCGGTCGGACAGGCGATCGCGGCGGCGGCGACGCTCTGCGACTTCGAGGCGGTGGCCATCGCCGGCGGGTTCTCCCAGGTCGCCCCCGACTACGTCGATCAGGTGCGCGCCGCAGCCCACGCGGCGTCGCTGCACGCCTACGCCCGCCGGTGCCGCGTGGTGGGTTCGGGTCTCGACGGTGACGGTCCGCTGCTCGGTGCGGCGGCGCTGGCGCTGCAGTCCTGACCTCCCACGGTGTCGCTGCGCCGCGTGGGGTCGATCCCCGCTCGGGCGTAATCTGAGGCGCAGGGCCCGCGCCGCGGACCGACGAGCGGAGGCGGGGGCCATGCGTACGGGATCCAACCTGCCCGCCGTGGGCGAGTACAACCAGACGCTGGTGCTCGACCTCATCCGCCGCTCGCCCGAGGGGCTCAGTCGCGTGGAGCTCTCGGCACGCACGGGGCTGAGCGCCCAGACGCTGAGCAACGTGACGCGCCGTCTCGCCGACGAGGGACTCATCGTCGAGGCCGGCAAGGTCATCTCGGGACCGGGAAAGCCCCGCACCCTGCTCAAGCTGCAGCCGCGCTCGCGTTTCGCGGTCGGGGTGCACCTCGACCCCGTCGTCGACACGATCGTGGTCGTCGACATGGCCGGCGAGGTGATCGCGCACGACGAGATCCCGCGTCTGCCGCACGCCGATGCCGCTGAGCTCGTGGAGGCCGTGGGCGCCGCCGTCGACGCGATCGTCGAGCGCGCCGGCATCCCGCGGGAACGCGTGCTCGGCGTCGGCGTCGCGGCCCCTGGCCCCTTCGACGCGCGCGGGGGCCGGCTGCTCGACCCGCCCCTGCTTCCGCAGTGGCACAACGTCCACGTCCGCGAGGATCTCGGGGCGGTGACCGGGCTTCCCGTCGTCGTCGAGAAGGACGTCACCGCGGCCATGATCGGCGAGATGTGGTTCGACCGCTCCGACGTGCTGAGCGACGCGATGTTCCTGTACTACGGCGCCGGAGTCGGCCTGGGCGTCGCCATCTCGGGAGCTCCGGTGCGCGGACGCACCGGCAACGCCGGCGGCATCGCGCACGTGGTCGTCGATCCCGACGGACCGCCCTGCGCGTGCGGGTCGCGCGGGTGCCTCGGGGTGTCGATCGAGCCGCGCGTGCTGTTGGCCGAGGCGGGCTACGACGCGGTCTCCGCCGACGACACGCGCCCCGATCTCGACCGTCTTGTGCGCGAAGCACGCGACGGGCACGCTCCCGCCGTCGCGGTGCTGCAGCGCACGGGGGAGCGGATCGCGCGCGCGCTGGTCGTGACGAACAACCTGCTCGACGTCGACGAGGTGGTGCTGGGGGGTCCCGTCTGGGAGCGTCTGGCCGAGGTGCTGCACGACACGGTCGCGACCCGCGTGGCGACCGACCCGGTGTCGACGTCGACGCGGGCGATCGTCGTCCGCGCCTCGAGCGTGGGCCTCGACGTCGCGGCCGTCGGCGCCGCCTGCCTCATGCTCGACGGGGCCTTCGCGGCTCGCCCGGCGCGCATGATGATCGCGATCTGACCCGTAATCCGGCGGGTCATAGCGCGCCGTGTCCTGATCGTTACGTCCCCGATGGACGCGCGACTTGCCGAGTTAGTCCATTTGATTTATAAAAGGTTCTGGCGACGCGGTGTCTCCACCCGAGCAAGGGAGCTTCCATGAAGAAACTGACGATGGCGGGCGGTCTTCTGACCGCGACCGCCCTGACCGTGGCCCTGGCCGGCTGCTCCGGCGGCAGCGGCGACGCGGGCGACGCGAACACCATCCGCGTGGCGTACCAGACCACGGCGACCTTCAACTCGATGCAGACGTTGATGGAGAACGCCAAGACGCAGTACGAGGCCGCGCACGAGGGCATGACGGTCGAGCTCGTTCCGATCCAGGCCGAGGGCGCCGACTACTACACGAAGCTCGCGCTGATGAACAAGTCGGCCAGCACCGCCCCCGACGTGCAGTACGAAGACACGTTCAAGATCCAGTCCGACGCGGCCGCCGGCTACCTGCTGCCCCTCGACGACTACCTCGCGAAGTGGGAGGACTGGTCGCAGTTCGCCGAGGGCGCCAAGCAGGCCGGCCTCGGCCCCGACGGCAAGACCTACGGCGTCTCGCTCGGCACCGACACCCGCGGTCTCTGGTACAACAAGGCCGTCTTCACCGCCGCCGGTATCCCCGTGCCGTGGCAGCCGAAGACCTGGGACGACGTGCTCTCGGCCGCCGAGAAGGTCAAGTCGTCGAACCCCGACGTCATCCCCCTCAACGTCTACTCCGGCAAGACCGCCGGTGAGGCCGCGTCCATGCAGGGCCTCGAGATGCTGCTCTACGGCACCGAGGACACCCTTTACGACACCGACGCCAAGAAGTGGGTCGTCGGCAGCCAGGGCTTCAAGGACTCGCTGCAGTTCGTCTCCGACGTCTACCAGGGCGGCCTCGGCCCGTCGCTGCAGCAGGCGCTCGACCCCAACATCTTCACCAGCGTGACGGCCGATTGGCTGCCGTCGGGCAAGCTCGCCATGGCGCTCGACGGCTCGTGGCAGTCTGCCGCGTGGGTCGAGGGCGGCTCGGCCGCGTGGCCGGAGTGGAGCGACGCCCTCGGCATCGCCGCCATGCCGACCCAGGACGGTCAGGCTCCCGGCTCCACGAGCATGTCGGGCGGCTGGACCCTCGCGATCGGCAAGAACACCAAGAACGCCGACGCCGCGTGGGACTTCCTCTCGACCGCGGTGAACAAGGACAACGCGACCGCGTACGGCATCGACAACAGCCAGATCGCCGTGCGTGCCGACGTCGCCGAGTCGAGCGAGTACCTCGACGCGAACCCCAGCTTCAAGACCTTCTCGAGCTTCGTCGACACCACGCACTTCCGCCCCGCCACCGAGGACTACGACAAGATCTCCAACCAGATCCAGGTCGCCATGGAGGCCGTCATGACGGGCCAGTCCAGCGTCGATGACGCCGCCGCCGCCTACGACCAGGCCGTCATCGGCATCGTCGGCGAAGAGAACACCCAGCAGGGCTGACCGTGACCGCCCTGGCTTCCCCCGGGGCGACCGGAACCGGCCGGGGGTCGCGCGTGAAGACGCGCGGCCTCCGGTCGTCGGCCCGGGCGCTCCCCCTTCTGCCGGCAGCCCTGCTGCTCGCGGTGTTCCTGCTCGGCCCCATCCTGGTGTCGCTGTGGGGCTCCCTCACCAACGCCACCCTCTCGGGGTCGACGGCCGTGGACTCGGAGTTCATCGGGTTCGACAACTACACCCAGCTCTTCCAGGCCCCCGACTTCCCGGTCTCGGTGATCAACACGATCGTGTTCGTGTTCTTCTCCGCCGTGATCGGTCAGAACGTGCTCGGCCTCGCTCTGGCGCTCATGATGCGCTCGGCGAACCGGGTCGTCACCGCGGTGGTCGGCACGATCGTCGTGACCGCGTGGGTGCTGCCCGAGATCGTCGCCGCGTTCGCCGCGTACGCCTTCTTCCGCGACAACGGCACGCTCAACGGCATCCTCGCGATCTTCGGTGCGGAGCCGGTGAGCTGGCTGTTCACGATGCCGGTGCTCATGATCATCTTCGCCAACATCTGGCGCGGCACGGCGTTCTCGATGATGGTCTACTCGGCCGCCCTCGCCGACGTCCCGCCCGAGATCACCGAGGCCGCCGAGGTCGACGGTGCCAGCGGCATCAAGCGCCTCTTCTTCATCACGATCCCGATGATCCGCTCGACCATCGGCACCAACTCGATGATCGTCACCCTGCAGACCCTCTCGGTCTTCACCCTGATCTTCGTCATGACCGGCGGTGGCCCGGGCAACAAGAGCACGACGCTGCCGATCCTCGCCTACCAGCAGGGTCTGAAGTTCGGCGAGCTGGGCTACGGCACGGCGATCGCGACGATCATGCTGCTCATCGGTGCGGTCTTCTCCTTCTTCTACGTCCGCGCCCTGCGCGAGGAGGTCTCGTCATGACCACCGCCACACTCCCCGAGGTGTCGGGCCGCACCCGGTCCGCCGCCCGAGCACCGAAGCGCACGAAGGCGTCCCTGTCGTCGCCCCGCACCCGCGTGCTGAGCTGGCTCTCGAACACGCTGCTGATCGTCGTCGCCATCCTGTTCGTGGTGCCGCTCATCTGGCTGGTCACCGCCTCGCTCGACGCGCAGCCGACGCTGGCGATCAAGATGCCCGAGGTCGTCACGCTCGACAACTTCGCCGCCGTGATGAAGCCCGACCTGCTGTTCCTGCCGCTGTGGAACAGCGTGATGCTCGCCGGTGGCACCGCGATCGCGACGGTCGTGCTCGCATCGCTCGCGGCGTACCCGCTGTCGCGCTACAAGATGCGCGTCGGAAAGCCGTTCCTCTACGCGGTGCTGTTCGGCACGTGCCTGCCGATCACGGCGATCATGGTGCCCGTCTACAGCCTGTTCGTTCAGCTGAACCTCATCGACTCGGTCGGCGGGACGATCCTGTTCCTCACCGCCAGCGCGCTGCCCATCGCGATCTGGATGATGAAGAACTTCATGGACGGCGTCCCCGTCGAGCTCGAGCACGCCGCCTGGATGGACGGCGCGGGTTCGATGCGCACGCTCGTGCAGATCGTGCTCCCGCTCATGCGTCCCGGCATCGCCGTCGTGTTCATCTTCACGTTCATCCAGGCGTGGGGGAACTTCTTCGTGCCCTTCGTGCTGCTGCTCAGCCCCGACTACCAGCCGGCGGCCGTCAGCATCTTCAACTTCTTCGGGTCGTTCGGAGCCGTGGCGTACGGCCAGCTCGCCGCGTACTCGATCGTCTACTCCCTTCCCGTCCTCGGCCTGTACGTCCTCGTGCAGCGCGGCCTCGGTGGCCCGTCGGCTCTCGCCGGCGCCGTCAAGGGCTGACCCGTCCCCCCAGACAAGGAACATTCCATGCACGACCGCACCGCGCTCATCGAGATGCGCATCGACCGCTTCATCCGCGAGCGGCTCGCCCCCGCCGTCTACCGCACCCGCGAACCCCTCGACGTCTCGGCCTGGGAGGCCCCGGGCGAGCCCGTGACCTTCGCCGAGGCCCGGGATGCCGCATACCGTCCCTTCGCCGTCGGCACGCCGTGGGGCCGGGCGTGGGGGACCACCTGGTTCGCCGTGTCGGGTCGGATCCCGACCGATTGGCGCGACGCCGCGGGCAACCTGCCCGAGGGCACGGTGGCCGAGCTGGTCATCGACCTCGGCTTCACCGCCGGCCAGAGCGGCTTCCAGTGCGAGGCCCTCGTCTGGAACCGCGACGGGGCGCCGATCAAGGGCGTCTCGCCGTTCAACAACGCCACCCCGGCGGCCCTCGACGCCGACGGCCGTGTCGACGTGCTCGTCGAGGCCGCGTCGAATCCCGACGTGGGAAGCCTCTTCACCTTCGAGCCCACGCACCTGGGCGACCTCGCGACCGCGGGCGACGCTCCTCTCTATACGCTCCGCGACATGTCGATCGGTCTGCGCGACCTCGCCGTGTGGGAGCTGCTGCAGGACTTCCGTCTGCTGCAGGGCCTGCTCGCCGAGCTCGACGCGACCTCCGCGCGCCGCGCGACCCTGCTGCAGGGCATGGATGCCGCGATCGACGCGGTCGATCCCGACGACGTCGCGGGCACGGCCCCGGTCGCCCGCGAGGTGCTGGCTCCGCTGATGGCCGCGCCCGCGGCATCCAGTGCGCACGTGCTGCACGCCGTCGGCCACGCCCACATCGACTCGGCGTGGCTCTGGCCCGTGCGCGAGACCGCTCGCAAGGTCTCGCGCACGTTCAGCAACGTGCTCTCGCTCATGGACGAGGACCCCGAGTTCGTGTTCGCGAGCTCGTCGGCGCAGCAGTTCGCCTGGATGAAGGAGCACTACCCGGCCCTCTGGGAGCGGCTGAAGGCCCGTGTCGCCGAGGGGCGCTTCGTGCCCGTGGGCGGCATGTGGGTCGAGTCCGACACCAACATGGTCGGCGGCGAGGCCATGGCCCGTCAGTTCGTCGAGGGCAAGACGTTCTTCCTCGACGAGTTCGGCATCGACACCGAAGAGGTGTGGCTTCCCGACTCGTTCGGCTACAGCGGCGCGCTGCCGCAGATCATGAAGGCCGCGGGGGCCCGCTGGTTCCTCACGCAGAAGATCTCGTGGAACGAGACCAACCGCATCCCGCACCACACCTTCCGCTGGGAGGGCATCGACGGCTCGCGCATCTTCACCCACTTCCCGCCGGTCGACAAGTACAACTCCGAGGTCACCGCGGCCGACCTCGCCCACGCCGAGCGCAACTTCTCGGACAAGGGTCGTGCGCGCACCTCGCTCCTGCCCTACGGCTTCGGCGACGGCGGCGGCGGACCCACCCGCGAGATGACCGCGACGATCGCCCGCACGCACTCGCTCGAGGGCGCGCCGATCGTGAAGCACTCCACCCCGCGGGAGTTCTTCGAGACGGCCGAGGCGGAGTACGCCGACCCGGCCGTCTGGGCGGGGGAGCTGTACCTCGAGTTCCACCGCGGCACCTACACCAGCCAGCTCCGCACCAAGCAGGGCAACCGTCGCAGCGAGCACCTGCTGCGTGAGGCGGAGCTGTGGGCGGCGACCGCGACCGTGCGCACGGGGGCCGCCTACCCGGCCGAGACGTTCCAGCGGCTGTGGCGTCTGGTGCTGCTGCAGCAGTTCCACGACATCCTGCCCGGCACCTCGATCGCCTGGGTGCACCGCGACGCCGAGCGCAATTACGAGGCCATCGCCGCCGAGCTCGAACAGGTCATCGCCGACAGCCTCCGCGCCCTCGTGGGCACCGGCGACCGCGCGGTCGTGGCCAACGCCGCCCCGCACCGTCGCGCCGGCGCCCTCGCGCTCGCGATCGCCCCCGTCACGCCCGCGGGCGACGTCGCCCCGCGCGCCGCGGGCGAGGCGTTCGTGCTCGACAACGGCATCGTGCGCGCCGAGATCGACGGCCGGGGCCTGATCGTCTCGCTCGTGGATCTGGCATCCGGTCGCGAGGTCGTCCCGGCGGGGCAGGTGGCGGGACTGTTCGAGGTGTTCCGTGACACGCCCACCCAGTGGGACGCGTGGGACATCGACGAGACGTACCGCCGACACGTCACGCCCCTCGACGCGGCCGACAGCGTGCGCATCGAGGGTGACGCCCTCGTCGTCGAGCGATCCTTCGGCGAGTCCGCTCTCGTCACGCGCATCGCGCTCGGCGAGGGGGCGCGCACGGTGCGTCTGTCGCTCGACGTCGACTGGCACGAGCAGCAGAAGCTGCTCAAGCTCGGCGTCCCCGTCGACGTGCACACCGACCGCGCGGCATCCGAGATCCAGTTCGGGCACATCGTGCGCCCGACCCACACGAACACGTCGTGGGATGCCGCGCGTTTCGAGACCGCCGCGCACCGCTGGGTGCGTGTCGCCGAGCCCGGCTTCGGCGTCGCGGTGACGAACGACTCCACGTACGGCCACGACATCACGCGGCACGAGCGGGCGGCGGGCGGCACGTACTCGCTGGTGCGCCTGTCGATCATCCGCTCGGCGGTCTTCCCCGACCCGGGTCAGGACCAGGGCGCGCATCACCTCGAGGTGGGCATCGTCGTCGGCGCCGGCGTGGTCGACGCGGTGGCCGAGGGCTACCGCACCAACCTGCCGGCCCGCGTCGTGGCCGACGCGGCCGAGGAGTCGGTCGCCCCGCTCGTCGCGATCGACGAGCCCGGCGTGGTCGTCGAGGCGGTCAAGCTCGCGCAGGACGGCTCGGGAGACGTGATCGTGCGCCTGTACGAGGCCCTCGGACAGCGCTCGCACGCGCGGCTCGAGGCGGGCTTCGAGGTCGACGGCGTCATCGAGACCGATCTGCTCGAACGCGAGACCGACCCCGTCGCGGTGTCGAACGTCGCGGGCGGCGCGGTCGAGCTCGACCTGCGCCCCTTCCAGCTGGTGACGCTGCGGCTGAAGCGCTGACGAGGGGCGCCGTCGGGCGCGAGAGAGACGCGGTGCGGCCGGGGTGCGAGATGCCCCCGGCCGCATCGTTCGTTCGCGGGTGCCCTGCCGGGGCGATGGGGGTGACCACGAGCGCCCGTTTCCGTCGGGTAGGCTGTACACGGCTCTCCGCGTGGCGGTATCCCGGCCAACTCCCCCAGGACGGAAACGTAGCAAGGGTAACCAGGCTCTACCGGGTGCGCGGAGGGTCTTTTCTTTTGCCCCGACGCCCGCGTGACGTCTCGTCTCAAGCCCGGGCGAAGGGCCCGTCGAGCACCGCCCACTGCAGCAGCAGGATGGTCTTGGCATCCTGGATCGCGCCGTCGCGGATCATCGACAGGGCGTGATCGATGTCGTACTCGAGGATCTCGATCTCTTCGCCCTCCTCGATCAGACCCCCGTGTGCGCCGACTCCGCTCGCGCCGTCGTAGGGGGCGGCGAAGAAGTGCAGGCGCTCGGTGACGGAGCCGGGGCTCATATAGACGTCGAACACGTGCTGCACCTCGGCGACCCGCACCCCGGTCTCTTCCTCGGCCTCGCGGCGGATCGCGGTGACGGGGTCGTCGTCGTCGAGGAGCCCCGCCGCCGTCTCGATCAGCATCCCGTCGGGGTGGTCGTTGACGTACACGGGGTAGCGGAACTGCCGGGTGAGCAGAACCGTGCGCCGTGACGGGTCGAACAGCAGGATCGTCGCCCCGTTGCCGCGGTCGTAGGTCTCTCGCGTCTGGGTGGACCACTCGCCGCGATCGTCGCGGTAGCGGAAGGTCGTCGCGCGCAGCACGTGCCACCCGGCGGCGAGGAGCTCCACGTCGGTGACCTGCACGCGGGGGTTGCGGTCGAGATCGAGTCCGGTGAGGTGCAGGCCCGTGCGGCCGCGGTGGTCGGGGACGGTGGTGCCGGGGTGTGCGGGGGAGAGATCAGCCATGATTCGGAACGATAATGCAGAAACGTGAAAGAATGCGAAGCGTGTTGCTCCCCGCCGCTCGCAGAGACGCCCTGCTCGACCGCCTGCGCCGAGACGGGCGCCTCGTCGTGAAAGACGTCGCGCTCGACCTCGGCCTCTCCGAGGACAGCATCCGTCGCGACCTCCGAGAATTGGATGCCGCGGGCCTCGCCGTGCGCGTCTACGGCGGTGCACTGCCGGCTTCGCCGGCGGTCGCCGACTACGACACCCGCGCCCGTGTCGCCCGGGACAGCAAGACGCGCGTGGCCGAGGCCGCGGTGGCCCTGATCGAACCCGGCGCCACCGTGCTGCTCGACGGCGGCACGACGACGCTCGCACTCGTCGACGCGCTGCCCCGCACGTTCGCGGGCACGCTCATCACGCACTCGCCCACCATCGCGGCGGCGCTGCTGCACCACGACGCCGAGGTCATCATGCTCGGCGGGCGCCTCTTCAAGCACTCCGCCGTGGCGTGCGGGGCCGCGGCCGCCGAGGCCGCCCGGGGGATCAGCGCCGACGTGTTCTTCCTCGGCGTCACGGGCGTCCACCCCTCGGCGGGATTGACCACCGGCGACGCCGATGAGGCGGCGATGAAACGCGTGCTCGCCGAGCGGGCCGCCGAGACGTTCGTGCTCGCGAGCGAAGAGAAGCTCGGCGCGGCCTCGCGATTCGGCATCCTCCCCCTCGACGCGGTGGCGGGCGTGGTCGCCGATCTCGATGGCGACGCGGTCCTCGCCGAAGAGCTGACCCGGGCGGGCGCGCGACTGATCGGCACGGGGGCGCGCCGCGAGACGTGAGCGGGCGCATCCCGATCACTCGACGCCGAAGCAACCCCGGTGCGATGTCCCCGGGCCGCAATAGGCTGGCTGCGTGACGCAGAGCATCTACATCACGTCCGCCGAGGGGCACTCGGGCAAATCCTCCGTCGCGCTCGGAGTGCTCGACGCACTCAGCCGCGTCACTCCGCGCGCGGGGGTGTTCCGGCCCATCGCGCGATCCACCGCCGAGCGCGACTACGTGCTCGAGATGCTGCTCGACCACGACAGCGTCGACCTGGCGTACGACGACTGCGTCGGCGTCACCTACGACGACGTGCGCGACGACGCCGACGCCGCGCTCGCCCGCATCGTCGAGCGCTACAAGGCCGTCGAGGCCCAGTGCGACGCCGTCGTCATCATCGGCAGCGACTACACCGACGTCGGCAGCCCCGCCGAGCTCGCCTACAACGCGCGCATCGCCGCCAACCTCGGCGCACCGGTGCTGCTGGTGCTCGGCGGTCGCGCGCAGCAGGGCCACAGCGAGACCCTGGGCCTGTCGGTCGCGCGCACCCCCCAAGAGGTCGGGCAGATCGCCTCGCTGGCGATCTCCGAGCTGCAGCACGAGCGCGCCGCGCTGTTCGCCGTCATCGCAAATCGCGCCGACGCCGACCGGCTCGACGAGGTCGTGGCATCCGTCCGCCAGGTCGTCGACGCCGCGCACGTGGCAGACACCGCCGAGCGGCGCCGCGTGCCGGTCTGGGCCCTGCCCGAAGACCGCTTCCTCATCGCCCCGTCGGTGCGGGGCGTGCTGCGCTCGGTCGAGGGCGAGCTGATCAAGGGCGATCCGGCCCTCCTCACCCGCGAGGTGCTGGGCGTCGTGGTCGCCGGCATGTCGATGGTCAACGTGCTGCCCCGGCTGAAGGAATCCGCGGTCGTGGTGATCCCGGCCGACCGCTCCGAGGTGCTGCTCGCCGCCCTGCTCGCCAACGCGTCGGGCACCTTCCCCTCCCTGGCCGGCATCGTGCTCAACGGCGGGTTCGAGCTGCCCGACGCGATCGTGCGACTCATCGACGGTCTCGGCTCGCCGCTGCCGATCATCGCCACCGACCTGGGCACGTACGACACCGCCGTGCGCATCATGAACACCCGCGGGCGCCTGGCCGCCGACTCGCAGCACCGATACGACACGGCCTTGGCGCTGTTCGAGCGTCACGTCGACACCGAGCTGCTCACGAGCGAGCTCGGCGTCGCTCGCCCGAGCGTCGTCACCCCGCTCATGTTCGAGTACGGCCTGGTCGACCGCGCGCGCACCGACCGCCGCCGCATCGTGCTGCCCGAGGGCACCGACGATCGCGTGCTCCGCGCCGCCGCCACCGTGCTCGCGCGCGGCATCGCCGATCTCACCATCCTCGGCGAGCCCATCGAGGTGCGCGGGAGGGCCATCGAGCTCGGCATCGACATCCGCGACGCCGAGGTGCTCAGCCCCTTCGACGCGGTGCACGTCGAGAAATTCGCCACCGAGTACGCACGGCTCCGCGCACACAAGGGCGTCACCCACGCGCAGGCCGCCGACACCGTCACCGACGTGTCGTACTTCGGCACGCTGATGGTGCACCTGGGCCTGGCCGACGGCATGGTCTCGGGTGCCGCGCACACGACCGCGCACACGATCCGCCCGGCGTTCGAGATCATCAAGACCGCCCCCGGCGTCTCGGTCGTCTCGAGTGTGTTCCTCATGGCGCTCGCCGACCGGGTGCTCGTCTACGGCGACTGCGCCGTCATCCCCGATCCCACCAGCGAGCAGCTCGCCGACATCGCCGTGTCGTCGGCCGCGACCGCCGAGCAGTTCGGCATCGAGCCGCGCGTGGCGATGCTGTCGTACTCGACCGGCGAGTCGGGCACCGGCGCCGACGTCGAGAAGGTGCGCACCGCCACGGCCCTCGTGCGCGAGCGTGCCCCCGAGCTTCTCGTCGAGGGCCCGATCCAGTACGACGCCGCCGCCGACGCCGCGGTCGCCCAGGCCAAGATGCCGGGATCCGAGGTCGCGGGCCGCGCGACGGTGTTCGTCTTCCCCGATCTGAACACCGGCAACAACACGTACAAGGCCGTGCAGCGCTCGGCCGGAGCCGTCGCGATCGGGCCCGTGCTGCAGGGTCTCAACAAGCCCATCAACGACCTGTCGCGCGGCGCCCTCGTCGACGACATCGTCAACACGATCGCGATCACCGCGATCCAGGCCCAGGGGAGCCCCGCGTGAGTGTCGTACTGGTCGTCAACAGCGGTTCGTCGTCGTTCAAGTACCAGTTGCTCGACATGGAGCACGAGCAGGTGCTCGCCTCGGGACTGGTGGAGCGCATCGGCGAGCCCTCGACGGGCCCGGGGACCGGCGGAGTCGCCCAGCACACCGTGAAGGCTGCGGCCCTGGCCGCCGTCGACGGACCCGCCCCCGCGGTGACCGACGCCACGTTCACCATCGAGCGCGAGATCCCCGACCACACGGCGGGCTTCGCCGTCATGCTCGAGGCGTTCGCCGCGCACGGACCCTCGCTCACGCAGCGCCCGCCCGTCGCCGTCGGCCACCGGGTGGTGCACGGGGGCGCGCGCTTCTTCGAGCCGACGGTCATCACGCCCCTCGTCGAGATCAACATCGACGAGCTCTCGGTGCTCGCGCCCCTGCACAACCCCGCCAATCTCGCGGGCATCGTGGCGGCGAAGAAGGCCTTCCCCGACGTGCCGCACGTCGCCGTCTTCGACACCGCGTTCCACCAGTCGCTGGCGCCCGAGGCGTACACCTACGCCATCGACCGCGAGGTCGCCGAGGCCCACCGCATCCGCCGCTACGGGTTCCACGGCACGAGCCACAAGTTCGTCAGCGAGTCGGCGGCGGCCTTCCTCGGTCGCCCGCTCGGCGAGCTCAAGCAGATCGTCTTCCACCTCGGCAACGGTGCGTCGGCCGCCGCGATCGAAGGCGGGCGTTCGGTCGACACCTCGATGGGCCTGACCCCCCTCGAGGGTCTGGTGATGGGCACGCGGTCGGGCGATCTCGATCCCGCCGTGCTGTTCCAGCTGGCCCGCCGTGCCGATATGTCGATCGCCGACCTCGACACCCTGCTCAACAAGCAGTCGGGGCTCAAGGGGCTCGCCGGAGTCAGCGACATGCGCGACATCGGCGAGCGACGGGATGCCGGTGACCCGGCCGCCCAGCTGGCCTTCGACGTCTACATCCACCGGCTCCGTGCATACGCCGGCGCCTACCTGGCGCAGCTCGACGGCGTGGATGTCATCTCGTTCACCGCGGGGGTGGGCGAGAACTCGCTCCGCGTGCGCGAAGAGGCGATGGCCACCCTGGGCTTCGCCGGCGTCGAGATCGACCCCGAGCGCAACGCGCGGCGCGAGCGCGGCATCCGTCGCATCTCCTCCGACGCCTCGCGCGTCGAGGTGCTCGTGGTCCCCACCGACGAAGAGCTCGAGATCGCCCGCCAGACCCTGTCGGTCACGTCCTGAGTCACCCCTCGCCGCTACGCTGATCACCGCGGCGCCAGGGGCGGCCGTTCGCCCTCTTCGCCGATTCGGAGCCCGCCATGACCGACACCTCCACGTTGCCCGACCTCACCGCCTACGACGCGGTGCTGTTCGACCTCGACGGTGTGCTCACGCCCACGGCCGAGGTGCACATGCGCGCGTGGAAAGAGATGTTCGACGAGCTGTTCGCCGCCTGGAAGATCGAGCCGGCGTACACCGATCGCGACTACTTCGAGTACGTCGACGGCAAGAAGCGCTACGACGGCGTCGCCAGCCTGCTGCGCAGCCGCGACGTCGAGGTGCCGTGGGGCGATCCGTCCGACGACCCGTCCGAAGACACCGTGTGCGGCGTCGGCAACCGCAAGAACGCCGTGTTCTCGCGCATCCTCCGCGCCGAGGGCATCGCTCCCTACCCCGGCTCGGTGGCGCTGCTCGACGTGCTCGAGACCGCGGGGATCCCCATCGCCGTCGTGTCGAGCTCGAAGAACGCCGTCGAGGTGCTCGAGGCGGCGGGCCTGCGCGAGAGGTTCCCCGTCGTCATGGACGGAATGGTCGCCGAGCGCGACCACCTGGCGTCCAAGCCCGCCCCCGACGTGTTCGCCGAGGCCGCGCGCATGCTCGGCGTCGACCCGGCCCGGTCGGTCGCCGTCGAAGACGCGCTCAGCGGCGTGCGCTCCGCCGTCGCGGCCGGATACACCGTCGTCGTGGGCGTCGATCGCGGCGTCGGAGCCGAAGACCTCGCCGCAGCCGGCGCCACGGTGGTCGTCGACGACCTCGCCGCGTTCGTAGACTGAGCCGTCGCCACCCGCGACGCCCCCACCGTCGTCCCCACGACGAACCCGAGCTCCACCCGCGCGAACGGCATGCCGCCCTCACGCGGAGACCCGAACCCGCCACCGGAAGGCACGCCCCGATGATCGATCGCGATCGCTTCCCCATCGACGAATGGCGCCTCGTCGAGACCGAGTTCTCGCTCGACGACGTCGGCGTCACCGAGACCCTCTTCGCCCTCGGCAACGGCTACCTGGGCCTGCGCGGCAACTCCATCGAGGGCCGCTTCGCCCTCGAGCAGGGGACCTTCATCAACGGGTTCCACGAGACGTTCCCGATCCGTCACGCCGAGCAGGCCTACGGCTTCGCCGAGGTCGGGCAGACGATCATCAACGCGCCGGATGCCAAGGTCATGCGCGTCTACGTCGACGACGAGCCGCTCTCGCTCGACGTCGCCGACGTGCGCGAATACGAGCGCGTGCTCGACATGCGCCAGGGGATCCTTCGTCGCACCCTGCTCTGGGTCACCCCCTCGGGCAAGCACGTGCGCATCGAAGACGACCGTTTCGTGTCGTTCGACGAGAAGCACCTCGCGGTGCTGCGTCTCACGGTGACCGTGCTCGACGCCGACGCACCCGTCACCGTCAGCAGCCAGCTGCTGAACCGTCAGGACGGCGAGGGCATCTACGGCGGCTCGCCGATGGCATCCAAGCAGTCCGGTTTCGACCCGCGTAAGACCGAGAAGCTCAGCGACCGTGTGCTGCAGCCGCGCGAGTACTGGCAGGACGGCAACCGTTCCGCGCTCAGCTACGAGGTCACCGAGTCGAACATGACGCTGGCCGTCATCGCCGACCACCTGGTCGACACCGAGAACGACTACACCGCGCGTCAGCTCATCGAGCCCGACATCGCCAAGAACGTCTTCCGGGTGCACGCGCGCGCGGGGGTGCCCACCACGATCACCAAGCTGGTGAGCTACCACTCCTCACGCGGCGTGCCCACGGGGGAGCTGCTCGACCGGTGCCGCCGCACCCTCGACCGCGCGGTCGAGACCGGCATCGACAAGCTCATCGAGAAGCAGATCGCCTGGTACGCCGACTTCTGGGAGCGCTCGGACGTGCGGATCGGCGGTCACGGCGACCTGCAGCAGGCCACCCGCTGGTGCCTGTTCCAGCTCGCCCAGGCGGCGGCGCGCGCCGACGGCCAGGGGGTCCCCGCCAAGGGCGTGACCGGGTCGGGCTACAGCGGCCACTACTTCTGGGACACCGAGGTCTACGTGCTTCCATTCCTGGCGTACACGTCACCGCAGTGGGCTCGCAACGCCCTGCGCATGCGGTACCTGATGCTTCCGGCTGCGCGCAAGCGCGCGCACCAGCTGAACGAGGCCGGGGCGCTGTTCCCGTGGCGCACGATCAACGGCGAGGAGGCCTCGGCGTACTACGCCGCGGGCACCGCGCAGTACCACATCAACGCCGACGTCGCCTTCGCGCTGGCGAAGTACGTGCGCGCGACGGGTGACGAGGAGTTCCTCGCCCGCGAGGGCGTGGACATCGCCGTCGACACGGCGCGGCTGTGGTCGACGCTGGGCTTCTGGCGCTCCAGCGACTCCGCCGAAGACGGTGAGCAGGACTCGTTCCACATCCACGGCGTGACGGGTCCCGACGAGTACACCACCGTCGTCAACGACAACCTCTTCACCAACGTCATGGCCCGCTTCAACCTGCGCTTCGCCGCGCGGACGGTGCGCGACCTCGCCGACAACAACCCCGACGCGTACGCCCACATGGCCGACCGCATGAACCTCGACCCCTCCGAGCCCGAGCGGTGGGAGCGCGCCGCCGAGGCGATGCACATCCCCTTCAGCCCGGCCCTCGGCATCCATCCGCAAGATGCCGTGTTCCTCGAGCGCGAGATCTGGGACCTCGAGAACACCCCGCCCGACCAGCGCCCCCTGCTGCTGCACTTCCACCCGCTGGTCATCTACCGCTACCAGGTGCTCAAGCAGGCCGATGTGGTGCTGGCGCTGTTCCTGCAGGGCAACCACTTCACGGATGCCGAGAAGCTCGCCGACTTCGAGTACTACGACCCGCTGACCACCGGTGACTCCACGCTGTCGGCGGTCGTGCAGTCGATCCTCGCCGCCGAGGTGGGGTACCAGGACCTGGCGCTGGAGTACTTCCGTCAGGCCGCGTTCGTCGACCTCGGCGACCTGCACCACAACGCCTCCGACGGTGTGCACGTCGCGTCGGCCGGTGGCGTGTGGACGGCGCTCGTCAGCGGCTTCGGCGGCATGCGCGACCACTTCGGACTGCTGACGTTCGACCCGCGCCTGCCCGCCGACTGGCCCGAGCTGTCGTACGTGCTGCACTGGCACGGCACTCGACTCAACGTCACCGTCACCGCCGATGCGCTCACGCTGCGCGCCGGGCACGAGGGCGACCCCGTCACCTTCGCCGTTCGCGGCGTCGACTACACCGTCGCGCCCGGCGCCACCGTGCGGGTGACCCTGCACGGACAGGGCCCGGTGCGCCCGGGACGCCCCTCGATCCGTCAGCTCGAGGGTTCGGTGCGCGAGGACGGCACGCTGCTGTCGGCCTCGGTGCCGATCGTCACGGCGACGATCCCGGTCCTGAACGACGACGACGCCCCCATCGCGGTCGGCCTCGACGGAGGTTTCTGACCCGCGCGCACGCGGCGGCCCCCCGTGCGGGGGTCGCCGCGTGCGGCGTTTCCGGCGTGCCGGGTCTCCGGCCGTGAGGGGCGGGTGGTCGGGCCACGAGGTGCGGGTGGCCGCGGATGCGCGGGAGCATGCCCGCGCCCGTGCGGGGCGGAGGGTCGGGGACCGGGGGAGGACCTGGGTGCCCGTGGCATCTCCGCTCGTCCCTCGTCCTCCCCTCGCCCCGCGTCGCTGCTCCTTCGCGCCCCGCGCGGTCGCTGTGCCCGCGCTCGCGGCGCGCTGTCGAGGTTTCGGACCCCGACGGACGAGGCCGCGGAGGCGATGTCGGAGGTACGCCGTAGGCTGTTCGGGTGACGACAGCCCTGTACCGCCGATACCGCCCGCAGGCGTTCGGCGAGATGATCGGGCAGTCCCAGGTGACCGACCCGCTCATGACCGCCCTGCGCAGCGACCGGGTCGGCCACGCCTACCTGTTCTCGGGTCCGCGCGGGTGCGGAAAGACCACCTCGGCCCGCATTCTCGCCCGCTGCCTCAACTGCGCGGCCGGTCCCACCGACACCCCGTGCGGCGTCTGCGACAGCTGCGTCGAGCTCGGTCGCGGCGGGGGAGGGTCGCTCGACGTCGTCGAGATCGACGCGGCCAGCCACAACGGTGTCGACGACGCGCGCGACCTGCGCGAACGCGCCATCTTCGCGCCGGCTCGCGATCGCTTCAAGATCTTCATCCTCGACGAGGCCCACATGGTCACGCAGCAGGGCTTCAACGCTCTGCTCAAGCTCGTCGAAGAACCCCCCGCGCACGTGAAGTTCATCTTCGCCACCACCGAGCCCGAGAAGGTCCTCGGCACCATCCGCTCGCGCACGCACCACTACCCGTTCCGGCTCGTTCCGCCGGCGGCCATGCTCGAGTACGTCCAAGAACTCTGTGAGACCGAGGGCGTCGCCGTCGAGGCCGGAGTCCTGCCTCTCGTCGTCCGAGCCGGCGGGGGATCCCCGCGTGACACGCTCTCGCTGCTCGATCAGCTCATCGCGGGGTCCGACCCCTCGACGGGGTCCGAGACCGCGCAGGCCGGACAAGTGCTCGTGCGGTACGAACGCGCCGTCGCCCTGCTGGGGTACACCCACTCAGAGCTGCTCGACGAGGTCGTCGACGCGTTCGCCGCGAACGACGGCGCCGGCGCCTTCGCCTCCATCGACCGCGTCGTGCAGACCGGCCAAGACCCCCGGCGCTTCGTCGACGATCTGCTCGAGCGTCTGCGCGATCTGATCATCGTCGCCGCCACCGGGGCCGGAGCCGCGGCCGTCCTGCGCGGCGTCCCCGACGACGAGCTCGAGCGCATGTCGCGTCAGGCCACCGCCTTCGGCACCGCGCGCCTGTCGCGCACGGCCGACCTCGTCGTCGCCGCCCTCGACGAGATGACGGGGGCCACGTCACCGCGTCTGCAGCTCGAGCTGTTGGTGGCGCGCGTGCTCACCCACGCCGGGGTGTCGCAGGGGACGTCTCCCGCCACCGCGCACGACGTCGAAGCCTCGCGCACCTCCGCACCGGCGACCGGGCGTCCCGCCTCGCCGGCGGGCGAGATCGCCGCGCCTGCTGCTTCCCAGTCGCCTGCCGCTCAATCGCCTGCCGCTCCGCGCGTTGCTTCGCCGGGTGCGGCGTCGCCCCGCGTCGCTTCTCCGGGCGCATCCGCGCCGGGGGTCGCGAACCCCGGCACCGCCTCGTCGGGCGCCGTCGCGGCTCCCACGCGCGTCACCGCGCCGGTTGCCGCACCGGGCATCGCGTCACCCGGCATCGCTTCGCCGAACGTCGCGTCGCCGGGCATCGCCTCGCCGGGCATCGCCTCGCCCAGCGTCGCGTCGTCGGGAGTCGCCGCGCCGACGGTCGCCGCGCCCGGATCCGCGGCACCCGCCGTCGCGTCGCCGGGAGCCGCGCAGCCGCCGCGTTCCACCCCGGCCCCGCCGCCCGCGTCGAGCGCGTCCGACGATGACGCGCCGCCGCCGTTCACCGACGACGATGCTCCTCCGCCCTACGGCGACGACGACGGTGCGCCGGTCGACACCGGGTCGTTCCGGTCCGGTGCTCGTTCGGGAGCAGGTCGCGCGACGGCCTCGGCTTCGAGCACGGCCCCCGCGGCCGAAACCGAGGAGCCGGTGACGTCCCGTCCGACGACGGCCGCGAGCTCGCCTCCCGCGGCGGCGTCCGACACCACGTCACCTTCGTCCGCCGGGTCGCGCCCCGCGCCGGCCGAAGAGGCGCACCCGTTCGACACGGCGCCGACTGCCGCCGATGACGCATCCGACGTCGACGCGTTCCCGGCCGCCCCCACCGACACCGGTTCGGCCGACGCGGCGGATGCTCCCGCGACGGAAGCCCCCGCGGTGGATGCTCCCGCGGCGGAACCTCGCGCTGCGGATGCTCCCGCGGCGGATGCTCCCGCGGCGGATGCTCCCGCGACGGAAGCCCCCGCGCCGGATGCTCCCGCGGCCGAAGCCCCCACGGCGGAAGCTCCCGCACAGACGGCACCAGCGACGGATGCCCTCACAACGGACGCGCCCGACGCCTCGGCGGCCCCCGAGGCATCGCCGCTCGAACCGTCGGCCCCCACCCTGCCGGCCACGCCCGTCGGGCCGATCGAGCTGGGCCACGTGCGTGACGCGTGGCCCGAAGTGCTCGGCCAGCTCGAGGTGGCGAGCCGCTCGTCGTGGCTGGTGGTCTCGACGTCGACCGTCGCCGCCTTCGACGACGACGTGCTCACGCTGTCGTTCCGCACGGCGAGCGACCTGGGTGCCTTCAAGACGCGGACCCCCGAGGGCGGCCCGAGCGAAGACCTCCGCCAGGCCATCCAGGCCGTGCTGGGCGTGCGGGTGAAGTACCTCGCCCGTCTCGAGGGCGACCCACCCGGTTCCGGTGGTGCGGGTCCGGGCCGCCCCGGTGGACCCTCCCGTGGCCCCGCGAGCCCCCCGCCCCCGTCGGCGAGCCCATCGGGCGCGCGGTCGTCGGCGCCGTACGCGTCATCGGTCACCGAGTGGGCCGTCGCTCCCATCCCCACGTCGGGTGGGGCCGCTCCCGAGGCGCAGCGTGCGCCGATCGCCCCCACGACGGCTCTCGCCGTCGACGACGAACCGGCCGACGCGGCGGGCTCGGCCGAGGCGGTCGTCGTTCGCGAGGGCGCCGTCCTTCCGCCTCGCGATGTCGTGGCCTCGGTGCCGGCCCCCGACGAGGTCGACGATGACGACGTCATCCCACCCGCCGACGAGGTCGAGGCGCCGCTGCCGCCCGTCGTCGTGCCGCGCATGGCACCGCTCGGCGGTGGCGTTCAGCGCTACGGCGAGGCGGTCGTCCGCCAGATGCTCAGCGCCACCTACGTGCGCGACGAGCCCTACGAGCCCCCGACGAGGTTCAACTGATGTACGACGGAATCGTTCAAGACCTGATCGACGAGTTCGGACGCCTGCCCGGAATCGGGCCCAAGTCGGCGCAGCGCATCGCGTTCCACATCCTGCAGTCGCCCTCGTTCGACGTGTCGCGACTGTCGACGCTGCTCGGTGAGATCCGCGACAAGGTCAAGTTCTGCGAGATCTGCGGCAACGTCTCCGAACAGGACCGCTGCTCGATCTGTCGCGACCCGCGGCGCAACCCGGCGCTGATCTGCGTCGTCGAAGACGCCAAGGACGTCTCCGCGATCGAGCGCACCCGTGAGTTCCGCGGTTTGTACCATGTGCTCGGGGGCGCGATCAGCCCGATCGCCGGCATCGGTCCCGACGACCTGCGCGTCACGCAGCTCATGCAGCGTCTCGCCGACGGAACGGTGCAAGAGGTCATCCTCGCCACCAACCCCAACCTCGAGGGCGAGGCCACCGCCACGTACCTCAGTCGGCTGCTGCACACCCTCGAAATCCGCGTCACGCGTCTCGCATCCGGCCTGCCCGTCGGCGGCGACCTCGAGTACGCCGACGAGGTCACCCTCGGACGCGCTTTCGAGGGCCGCCGCACGCTCTGACTGCCGCCGCCCGACCCGCGCGACGCGGCGGCGCCTACCGCCGCGTCCGCGAACGCGCCCGCACGACGCTCGACAACGTCGCCCGCAACGGCTGCCCCAGGTAGATGCCCAGCGAGGCGCCCACGGCCAGGGCGATACCGATCGTGGCCGCCCCGGCCAGGGTGGTGACGCCCGTCATGAGCACGGCCGGGTCGTCGCCCGACTCGACGATGCCGAGCAGTCCGCGAAAGACCGCGGCACCGGGGACGAGGGGCAGGATCGCCGCCGTCGTGATCGCCACCGAGGGCACGTGCAGGCGATAGGCGACCACGATCCCGATGAAGCTTCCGATGAAGGCGCCCAGCCCGCTGGCCGCCGCCACCTCGAACCCGAGGGTCGAGGCGCCCACGTACCCGGCCCAGGCCACCAGGCTGAGAGCTGCGCTGACGACGATGATGCGCGCGCCGGCGCCGTTGAAGACGGCCACGGCGATGGCGATGACCGCGGCGCCGATGAACTGCACGGTGACGGGGCCCAGCGGCAGGGCGTTCGACGGCGGCGACATCCCGAGCCCGATCACCCGCACGGTCTCGAGGCCCGCGAGGATGCCGAGCACCACGCCGAGCGTCTGCGTGGTGAGTTCGAGGATGCGCCCGGTCGCCGTCAGCGCGAATCCGTCGATGGCATCCTGGGCCGCGCCGACCACGGTGAGCCCGGCGAGCATGAGCACGATCCCGGATGCCACGATCACCGACGGGCGGATCGCCGCGGCGGCGTCGAGCCCGGTGTACTGCAGCAGCGGTGACAGCGCGGCGACGACGGTGAGCACGAAACCCCCGGCGATCTGCGCGAAGAAGTAGGGAACGCGGGCGCGGGCCATCAGATGCTGGGTCGTGGCCGCCAGCGCGGCCGCGATGAACGACAGCACGAGGGCGAGCCAGTTCGCCCCGAACATGATGGCGACGCCGGCCGCGAGCGACGCCTGCGAGGCGATGACGATCGCGGGGCGGTACCGGAACGGCAGACGCCGGATGGCACGGCATCGGCTGATGGCGTCGTCGAGCGCGAGCCCGCCCGTGATCTCGGTGATGAGCGCCTGGAGGCGCTGGAGCTTGGCGTGGTCGGGCACCGATCCGCGCACCACGCGCAGCAGCGTCGTCGGGCGGCTCGCCCCCGGCCGACTGTGCGCGATCGTGATCGAGTTGTAGGTGACGTCGACGTGCACCGGGTCGAGTCCGTACGCGCCGCAGACCCGCACGATGGTCAGCGTCACCTCGCTGGCGGGCGCCCCGACGACGAGCATGGTCTCGCCGATGCGGATCGCGAGGTCGAGGATGCGCGTCGACAGCGCCTCGTCGATGACGGGCAGCAGCTGCGTGTCGGTGGTCGCCTCGTCGTCGGTGTGCACGAGACGGCGAAGCGACGACAGCAGTCGACGCGAGGTGGGGGACAACCGCGGGCCTCCAGGAACACGAACCGGGCGGGAGGGCTCGATCCTATCCGCGCGGGGCTGGGTGCACGCATGACGGGGGCGGCATGCGCCCGCCCCTAGGATGGGTCCTCGGGCGCGGCATCCGAGCGCCCCGTCGTGGCATCCCGACGCCCGACCCATCCGGGAGTTCCTCTTATGGCGCTGATCGTCCAGAAGTACGGCGGTTCCTCCGTCGCCGATGCCGAGAGCATCAAGCGGGTCGCGAAACGCATCGTCGACACGCGTCGCGCCGGTCACGAGGTCGTCGTCGCCGTCAGCGCCATGGGCGACACGACCGACGAACTGCTCGATCTGGCGAACCAGGTCGCGCCGATCCCCGCCCCCCGCGAGCTCGACATGCTGCTCTCCAGTGGTGAGCGCATCTCGATGGCGCTGCTGGCGATGGCGATCCACTCGATGGGCTTCGAAGCGCGCTCCTTCACCGGCAGCCAGGCGGGCATGATCACGGATGCCACGCACGGCGCCGCCCGCATCGTCGACGTCACCCCCGTGCGCTTGCGCGAAGCCCTCGACGAGGGGGCGATCGTCATCGTCGCCGGTTTCCAGGGCTTCAACCGCGACACCCGCGACATCACCACCCTCGGCCGTGGTGGCTCCGACACGACCGCCGTCGCGCTCGCCGCCGCCCTGAAGGCCGACGTGTGCGAGATCTACAGCGACGTCGACGGCATCTTCACCGCCGACCCGCGCGTCGTGCCGCTGGCCCGCAAGCTCGACCGCGTGGGCAGCGAAGAGATGCTCGAGCTCGCCGCCAACGGCGCGAAGGTGCTCTACATCCGCGCCGTCGAGTACGCCCGCCGTCACGGCGTGCTGATCCACGCCAGGTCCACGTTCAGCGCGGGCGAGGGCACCTGGGTGCTCGACGCCTCCAAGAAGTCCCCGCTCGTCCCCGAGGGAGCCACCATGGAAGAGCCCATCGTCGCCGGCGTCGCCACCGACCTCAGCCAGGCCAAGATCACCGTGATCGGTGTTCCCGACGTCCCCGGCAAGGCCGCCGACATCTTCAAGATCGTCGCGAAGTCCGGCGCCAACGTCGACATGATCGTGCAGAACGTGTCGGCCGCGGCGACCGCTCGTACCGACATCTCGTTCACGCTGCCCAAGACCGACGCCGCGACCGCCCTGCGCGCCCTCGCCGGCGAGCAGTCCGAGGTCGGGTTCGAGAGCCTGGTGCACGACGACCAGATCGGCAAGCTCTCGGTCGTGGGCGCCGGCATGCGCACCCACTCGGGCGTCTCGGCGACCCTGTTCGAGGCGCTCAGCCTCGCGGGCGTGAACATCGAGATGATCTCGACCTCCGAGATCCGCATCTCGGTGGTCGTGCGCGGCGTCGATCTCGCCGAGGCCGCGCGCCTCGTGCACACCGCCTACGGCTTGGACGGCGAGGCCGAGGCCACCATCCACGCCGGCACCGGTCGCTGACACTCCCGTCCGCGCGTCGCGGGTGCGAAACTCCTGAGTTCCGCTGCGCCGCTCGCGCGCATCCGCGCAATACCGCCATCCACCGGCGCATCCAGGTCGACTTCTCCGGAGTTCGGCCCCCGGCAGACGACCTGTCCCGGCCCGCGCGCTAGCCTGACCCGAACGCCGCGTTCGCGGCATCCACTCCCGAACACCCGAGGACCTCGCATGACCCGCATCTCCGATTCCGGAATCTCCCTCGCCGTCGTCGGCGCCACCGGCCAGGTCGGCACCGTCATGCTCGAGATCCTCGCCGAGCGTGCGTTCCCGATCCGCGAGCTCCGTCTGTTCGCGACGGCCCGCTCCGCCGGCTCGTCCATCGAGTTCGCCGGTCACTCCGTGATCGTCGAAGACGTCGCCACGGCCGACCCCGCCGGGGTCGAGGTCGCGCTCTTCTCGGCCGGTGCCACCGGCAGCCGCGCGCACGCCCCGCGTTTCGCCGAGGCGGGCGCCCTGGTCATCGACAACTCCAGCGCCTGGCGCATGGATGCCGAGGTGCCCCTCGTCGTGAGCGAGGTCAACCCCCACGCCATCGACCAGGCCGTCAAGGGCATCGTTGCCAACCCGAACTGCACGACGATGGCCGCGATGCCCGTGCTGAAGGTGCTCGACACCGAGGCCGGCCTCGAGCGTCTCATCGTCAGCACCTACCAGGCCGTCAGCGGCTCCGGCCTCGCCGGAGCGCAGGAACTGCTTGGCCAGGTCGAGGGCGTGCTCGCCCAGGGCGGCGTCGAGCGGCTCGTCCGCGACGGTTCGGCTCTCGACTTCCCGGCGCCCGAGAAGTACGTCGCGCCCATCGCCTTCGACGTCATCCCCTTCGCCGGCAACCTCGTCGACGACGGCCAGAACGAGACCGACGAAGAGAAGAAGCTCCGCAACGAGAGCCGCAAGATCCTCGAGCTCCCCGACCTCCGCGTCGCCGGCACGTGCGTGCGCGTTCCCGTGTTCACCGGTCACTCGCTCAGCATCAACGTCGAATTCGCCCGCGACCTCACCCCCGAGCGCGCGCGCGAACTGCTCGCCGAGGCCCCCGGCGTGCGCCTCGAAGAGGTCCCCACGCCGTTGCAGGCCGCCGGCACCGACCCCAGCTACGTCGGACGCATCCGCGCCGACCAGTCCGCCCCCGAGGGCAAGGGTCTCGTGCTGTTCATCAGCAACGACAACCTGCGCAAGGGCGCGGCGCTGAACGCGGTGCAGATCGCCGAGATCGTGGCGCAGAAGCTCTCCGCCACGGTCTGAGCCTCGGCATCCGGATGCCGTTACCCGGGGGTTGTCTCGACATCGAACCGACCGATCTCTCGATGTCGAGACACCTCTCGGCGCGCACCTAGAATCGTCGGGTGACTGAAAACGTCGATGTTCTCCTCATCGGTGGCGGCATCATGTCCGCCACTCTCGGCACGCTGCTGAAAGACCTCCAGCCCGATCTGAAGATCGCTGTGCTGGAGCGCTTGAGCGACGTCGCGCAGGAGAGCTCCAACGCCTGGAACAACGCGGGCACCGGACACGCGGCGCTGTGCGAGCTGAACTACATGCCCGAGGGCAAGGACGGCTCGATGGACCCGGCCAAGGCCGTCGCCATCAACGAGCAGTTCCAGCAGAGTCGTCAGCTGTGGGCCTCGCTGGTGGCCGAAGGCGTGCTGGACGAGCCGTCGACGTTCATCAACGCCACCCCGCACATGACCTTCGTCCGCGGCGAGAAAGACGTCGCGTTCCTGCGCAAGCGCTACGAGGTGCTCAAGCTGCAGCCCCTGTTCGCGGGCATCGAGTACAGCGAGGACTCCCGCGTCATCAACCAGTGGGCCCCGTTGCTCATGCAGAAGCGTCGCAAGGGCGAGCCCTTCGCCGCCACGCGGGTCCCCGCCGGAACCGACGTCGACTTCGGCTCGCTCACGCGCCAGCTGTTCACGAACCTGCGCGAGAAGGGCGTCGACGTCGCCACGAACCACGACGTCAAGAAGCTCAAGAAACAGAAGGACGGGTCGTGGCAGGTCTCGTACCGCCACGTCATCGGCGGTACGCCCGGATCGATCAACGCGAAGTTCGTCTTCGTGGGGGCCGGTGGCTGGGCGCTCAAGCTGTTGCAGCGTTCGGGCATCCCCGAGATCAAGGGCTACGGCGTCTTCCCGATCGGCGGACAGTGGCTGAAGACCTCCGACCCCGGCATCGTCGCCCAGCACCAGGCCAAGGTCTACTCGCAGGCGTCGGTCGGCGCACCGCCCATGTCGGTGCCCCACCTCGACACCCGCGTCGTCGACGGGGAATCGGCTCTGCTGTTCGGCCCGTTCGCGACCTTCAGCCCCAAGTTCCTCAAGAACGGCTCGATGCTCGACATCGTCACGCAGGTGCGTCCGCACAACCTGCTGCCGATGCTCAAGGTGGCCGTCGACAACCCCGGTCTCATCAAGTACCTCGTGAGCGAGCTGGTGAAAACGCACGCGAAGAAGGTCGACAGCCTCCGCGAGTTCATGCCCACCGCGAAGGACGAGGACTGGGAGCTCCTCGATGCCGGTCAGCGCGCCCAGGTCATGAAGCGCGACAAGGACAAGGGCGGCGTGCTGCAGTTCGGCACCGAGGTCATCACCGCCGAAGACCGCTCGATCGCGGGACTGCTCGGCGCCTCGCCGGGAGCCTCGACCGCCGTGTCGATCATGCTGGGACTCATCAAGACGTGCTTCCCCGAGCGCATGGCCGAGTGGGAGCCGCGTCTGCGCACGCTGATCCCCAGCTACGGCGAGACGCTCAACACGCGTCCCGAGGCCGCCCGCACAGAGCTGGATGCCACGGCCCAGGCGCTCAAGATCAACGCCTGAGGTCGTCGTGGCGAAGCTGTACTTCCGCTACGGGGCGATGAATTCGGGCAAGTCGACGGCCCTGCTGCAGGCGGCGTACAACTATGAGGAGCGCGGCCAGCGCGTGCTCCTGGCCAAGCCCGAGATCGACACCAAGGGTGCCGACCAGATCGATAGTCGGCTCGGCGTGAATCGCCCGGTCGACTTCCTGGTCGCTCCCGACGACGACCTCCGCGCCGTGTTCCAGAGCGCGGCGGGGCACGCCCCGGTGGCGTGCCTGCTGGTCGACGAGGCGCAGTTCTTCACCCCCGCGCAGGTCGACGACCTGTTGCGCATCGCGGTGCTCGACGGCATCCCGGTGCTCGCCTACGGCATCCGCACCGACTTCCGCACCGAGGCGTTCCCGGGGTCTGCGCGGCTCATGGAGATCGCCCACAGCCTCGAAGAGCTCAAGACCATCTGCCGGTGCGGTCGCAAGGCGATCTTCAACGCGCGGCTGGTCGGCGGTCGGTTCGTGTTCGACGGCGATCAGGTCGCGATCGACGAGGGCCAGATCGCGGGCGAGGTCACCTACGAGTCGATGTGCGCCGTGTGCTACCTGCGCGAGTCGGGCGGGCGGCTCGACGGCCGCTGACGGGCGCCCCGCTGCGAGGGCCGCGGGCGCCGGGCGATAGCCTGGGGTCATGCGCGTACTCCTGGCCGGCGGTGCCGGTTATATCGGAACCCACACGGCCGTAGCCCTTCTCGAAGCCGGGCACGACGTCGTCCTCCTCGACGATCTGTCGGGCACGCACGCCGTCGCCGCTGAGCGCGTCGAGCGCATCACCGGCAAGCCGGCGCCGCTCGTGGTGGGCGACGCCGCCGACGACGCCGTCGTGTCGGCCGTCTTCGACGAGCACGGCCCGATCGACGCGATCATCCACCTGGCGGCGTTCAAGGCGGTGGGGGAGTCCACGCAGAAGCCCCTGGAGTACTACTCCAACAACCTCGACACGACCTTCGCCCTGCTGCGCGCCGGTATCGCCCACGGCATCCGCTCGTTCGTGTTCTCGAGCACCGGCACGGTGTACTCCGACCCGGCCGACCTGCCGTTCACCGAGGAGTCCACCACGAGCGTCGACCTGTCGAACGCGTACAGCAAGTCCAAGCGTATGAACGAGGTCGTGCTCGCCGACGTGGCGCGCGTGAACCCCGAGCTCAACGTCACGGTGCTGCGCTACTTCAACCCCGTGGGGGCGCACCCGTCGGGCCTGATCGGCGAAGACCCCGCCGGCATCCCGAACAACCTGATGCCGTTCGTCTCGCGCGTCGCGATCGGAACGCTCGACGAGATCGGCGTCTTCGGCTCCGACTACGACACCCCCGACGGCACGGGCCTGCGCGACTACATCCACGTCGTCGACCTGGCCGAGGGCCATGTCGCCGCCCTCGAGCAGGCGCAGCCCGGTCACCAGGTGTTCAACCTCGGTACCGGTCGCCCCGTGAGCGTGCTCGAACTCGTCGCGTCGTTCGAGAAGGCCGTCGGCCATGATCTGCCGAAGAAGATGCTCGACCGTCGTCCCGGCGACGTCGCCGCGACGTACTGCGACCCGACGAAGGCCGCCGACGTCCTGGGGTGGCGCACGCGCTTCTCGATCGACGACGCGTGCCGCGACTACTGGAACTGGCAGACGACCAATCCGGCGGGCTACGCGAGCGCCGACGCCTCCTGAAGAGGGCACACGTAAGGTGGGGTGGTCCGGCCACGCCGCCTCGGCCGGTCGAACGGGGGATGCCATGCCGGACACCGCACCGCGCGCCTGGCAGGTCGTCCTGGAGCGCATCGAGGCCGACCTGCGCGACGGACGCCTCGCCGCCGGTGATCGGTTGACGCCCGAGCGCGAACTCGCTGCCCAGCTCGGGGTGGGACGCTCCAGCGTGCGCGAGGCCATCCGTGTGCTCGAGGTGCTGGGCGTCGTCCGCACGGCCACCGGCTCGGGACCGAACGCGGGGGCGATGATCGTCACCACACCGCGTGGGGGACTGGGGGCGTTCCTGCGCCTGCAGGTGGCCGCCAACGGCTTCCCACTGGCCGACGTCGTGCGCACCCGCGTGGTGCTCGAGTGCGACGTCGCCGAGCGCCTCGCCCGGGGCGACGCCGACCTCACCGAGGTGACCGGCATCTTGGATGCCATGGATGCCGCCGACCTCGACCCGGTCGAGTTCCTCGCCCTCGACGCGCGCTTCCACCAGGCGCTCGCCGAGGTGTCCGGCAACGCGGTCGTCTCGGCGATGATGGCGGGGCTCCGGAGCTCCATCGAGTCGTACACGCAGGCGGGGGCCGCGCGACTGAGCGACTGGCCCGCCACCGCCGCCCGGTTGCGCGGCGAACATCGCCGCATCGTCGCCGCCGTCTCGGCGGGCGAGGCCGCGCAGGCGCGCGAGAGCGTGCGCGCGCACATCGCCGACTACTACGCCCAGGTGGCGGTCGCGCTGAGTCCCGACGACCGCGGCGACGCCGCCGTCGCCGGAGCGGCGCGAGACGCCGCGACCGTGGACCGGGCCTCGATGCCCGCGAGAGAGGACCCCTCATGACCGACCGTCCCGCGCGCCCGCCGCGCCCCCAGCACGTTCTGCACGTCGTCGCGACGGAGCGGCTCACGCCGCACCTCGTGCGCGTGCGGGCACGGGGCGACGACCTCGCCGCGTTCCGAGAGAGCCCGCACACCGACAAGTACGTCAAGATCACGTTCGCCAAGGCGGAACTGGGATTGGAGCCGCCGTACGACCTGGCGGCGCTGCGCGAGACGCTGAGCCCCGAGGATCTTCCGGTCACCCGCACCTACACGGTGCGTCGGGTCGACGGTGACGAGCTCACCATCGACTTCGTCGTGCACGGTGACGAGGGCCTCGCGGGCCCCTGGGCGGCGTCTGCGCGTCCCGGCGACCGCCTGGTGGTGTCGTCACCCGGGGGAGGCTATGCGCCCGACCCGGCGGCCGCCTGGCACCTGTTCGTCGGAGACGAGTCCGCCATCCCCGCGATCGCCGCCGGTCTCGAGGCGCTCGCCCCGGATGCCGTGGGCACGGCCTTCCTCGAGGTGCAGAACGCCGACGAGCAGGTCGAGCTGGTCGCCCCGGCCGGCGTCGAGGTGCACTGGGTGTACCGCGGCGCGGCGCAGGCGGGTGCGTCAGCGGTGCTGGCCGACGCGGTGGGGTCGTGGCATCCGCTTCCGGGGCGGGGCCAGGTGTTCGCCCACGGGGAGCGCGAGGCGATGAAGGCCCTGCGAGACATCGTCTTCACCCGGTGGGGTCTCGCCCGCGATCAGGTCTCGCTGTCGGGCTACTGGGCCTACGGCCGGACCGAGGACCGGTTCCAGGCCGAGAAGCGCGAGCCGATCGGTCAGATCCTCTGACACGGGCATCGCCGCGGCCTCGGCCCGGCTCACCGAGCCGGTCGCGGAGTCAGGCGCCGGTGCGCTCCGGCAGTGTGGGCACGAGCGTCTCGAGGAACGCGGCGGTGTCCTCCCACCCGTGCACGGCCTGGCACTCCACGCCCATCGCCAGCACGGGGTAGTCGTTGCCGTCGGGGTCGAGGCGGTCGCCGACGAAGAGCATGTCGCCGAGGGGGATGCCGGTGGCCTCGGCGAGCTTGTTCATGCCGTAGGCCTTGTCGATGCCGCGGTGGGTGATGTCGACGGACGTCGACCCGCCCGAGCGCACCTCGAGATCGGGGATGCGGGCGGCGACGGCTTCGCGCAGGGCGTTCTTCTTCTCGCCCGTCGGGTCCCACGCCATCTTCGCGTCGAGGGGAGCCGACTGTCCGAGCGCCGAGAAGGTGATCTGCGAGCCCCGGTCCTCGAGGATGTCGCCCCAGGGCTCGGCCTCCCACAGCCCCAGGCGCTCGGCCTCTTCCTTCACGGCGGCCAGGGCGCGCTGCTTCTCGTCATCGGTGAGCGAGTGGGCGTAGACGGTCTCGATGCCCTCGGTCGACAGGCGGTAGTACTGGGTGCCGCACGTGGGCATGAGGTGCAGGTGCGCCAGAAGGGCCGGGTCGGCCTGCGGCAGACGCTCGACGACCTGGCTGCGGAACTGCTGCAGCTGCCCACCCGAGATGATCGCGACCTCGACGCGCTCGGCGAGAGCCAGGAGCAGGTCGCCGATACGCGGATCGATCGCGGACTTCGACGGGGCGAGGGTGTCGTCGAGGTCGAAGGCGACGAGGCGGGGCGAGGCGTCGGACACGGTTCTCCTGAGGAGGTCGGTGGTCGTCGCCACGCGGACGTGCGAGGCGCGGGCCCGCAGAGTGCGCGGCCTCGTCGATTCTACGGGCGAGGGTGTGCTCGCCCCGTCGGCCGCGGAGACGGCCGAGGTGGGTGACTCGGCGAGCTGCGGCGTCTCACGCCGCGCGGGTCAGGGTGCCGATGCGCGTGCCGTCACGGTCGAACACCGTCATGGTGTCGCCGTCGACGCGCGCGCGGGCGGCGGTCCGCAGCCAGGTGTCGACACCGAGGCAGGCCTTCATCGTCGACATCCCCCGCCGGAACTCGAGCGCATCACCGTCGCGCACGTAGGAGCCCGCGACCCCGTTGCAGCCGTCGCTGCCGCGCAGATCGCCGTCGGTGAACTCGAGGAATTCGGAACCGTGCCCGTTCCAGCGACCCTCTTCTTCGGCGGGGGAGGACCCATTGATCCGCCCGCCGCCGGACACCATTCCGATTCCGACGAATGCAGTTGCGGCGAGGGCGAGAATGCGGGGGAACATGAGAGTCTCCTCATTTACGAACGAATGCGGAAAAAAAAGTCATAAAGAACTATCAGGTTGTCGTAGGGTAGGCCGCGACGCTGAGAGGTGGGTGGGGACCCGAATAGCGATCCCCGTCCTTCTCGTTGTGCGTTTTTCCATCAAACACATGAGATGAGACGATGACACGAAACATGAAGCGTTTGGGGTGGGCCGGAGCATCGGCCGCCGTCGCGCTCACCGCGTCCGGTCTGCTGGCCCCTGCTGTGGCCTTCGCCGGTGAAGACCAGTCGACCGCCCCCACCACGGGCCCCGAATTCGATGCCACCGCGCAGCGGCTCATGACGAGCAGCGACCAGGTGCAGGGCGTCGCCAAGGACGGCTCGGGCAACGTCGTGGTGTACACCACGGCCGACGAAGCCGACCTCCAGGGTGAGGCCAAGTCGTTCGTCGACACGAAGTCGAACGTCGTCGTCAAGAAGATCGACCCCATCAAGGCTGCCGCGACCAACGACCTCGTCGGTGGCGCCGGATACCTTTCCCCCGCCGGTGGCAACTCCGTCGCCCTCTGCTCGGTCGGTTTCACCGGCTGGACGCCGCAGGGTGACCCCGCGGTCATCACCGCCGGTCACTGCAACGCCGACGGCTCCCTCACCGAGAGCCTGCTCTCGCTCCCCTCGGGCGACCCGGCCGGCGGCGGCGACAAGAACAACGCCGACATCGCCGTCAAGGCGCCGCTCGGCACCCTGGCGTTCTCGCAGTTCGGCGGACCGGGCAACACCCCGGGCGCCGAGGGCGACACCTCGTCGGTCGACATCGCCACCATCGATGTGACCAACACCGACCTCGACCTCCTCCCCGAGATCACCGACTGGACCACGGCCTCGTCCGAGGACCTGTCGGCGTCGACGACCGACGTCCGCGCCATCGGCTCGGCGCAGGTCAACCAGCCGGCTTCCAAGTCGGGCCGCACGACCGGTCTCACCACCGGTAACGTCACCGGCGTCGAGGGCTGGATGCGCGTCGCCGAAGAGAACGACGTGCGTTGGGTCTACGGATTCGCCGTCGAAGGTGACATCGACACCGTTCAGGGTGGCGACTCCGGTGGAGCCGTCTTCCAGGGCACGACCGCTGTCGGCGTGGTCTCCGGTGGCAACGAGACCGGTACCTTCCTCTGGGCCGCCGACCTGCAGGCCGGCCTGGCTCGCACCGACGGCTACTCGGTCGCCGTGAAGGTCGACGCTCCCGCACTGACGACCCCCGCCGATGGCGGCACGGTCGGCGTCGGCGGCGCCATCTCGGGCACCGCCCCCGCAGGCACCACCCTGAAGGTCACCCCCGAGGGTGGCGACACCTTCGACGTGGCCGTCGACGGTTCGGGCAACTGGAGCTTCACCGCTCCCGACAAGCTCGGCACCTTCTCCTTCTCGCTGCGCGCGGTCAACGGCTTCAACAAGTCGGCTTCGGTCGACGCGTCGGTCGAGGTCAAGGCGGAGGCCCCGGTCATCACGAGCCCGGCCAACGGTTCGACCGTCGAGAACGAGGTCACCTCGATCTCGGGCACCGGCCTCGCCGGCGCCACCGTGACCCTCGCGGGTGACGCGAAGGGCAGCGCCAAGGTCGCCGCCGACGGCACCTGGTCGGTCACCACCGACCTCGCCATCGGCAGCTACTCCGTCACCGCCACGCAGGCGCGCGACGGCCAGACCTCGGCCGAGGCCACCTCGTCGTTCACGGTCGCCCCGTCGGCTCCGACCATCACGGGCATCCAGGACGGTGCCTCGTACTCGGGTGCGGCGATCCCCACCTCGATCTCGGGCACCGGTGTCAACGGTGCGGCGATCTCGGTCACGATCAACGACGCGAAGGTCGGCGAGACCACCGTCAAGGACGGCAAGTGGTCGATCGTGCTGAAGAACGCTCTCGGTGAAGGCGCCTACGCGGTCGTCGCCACCCAGACGGTCAACAGCGTCTCCAGCTCGGCTTCGGTCAGCTTCTCGGTCGCCGCGGCTCCCGCCCCGGCGCCCTCGCCCTCCGGTACCCCTGCCCCCGGTGGCAACCCCGGTAACGGCAACGGCAACGGTGGCGGCGGCCTCGCCGTGACCGGTATGGGCGACCCGACTCCGCTGGCCTGGGGTGCTGTCGCGCTCCTGCTCGGTGGCTTCGGTGCCTTCGGTTACCGTCGTCTGCGCCGCGCAACCCGCTAAGCGCATCTGAAGAGCACCCCCGGTGCCTCCCCGTTTCGGGAGGTACCGGGGGTGCTCTTTGTTCGCGTGGGCCGTTCCCGTCGCCGCGCGGACGTCGTGTCCTCGAAGGTCCCCCGGAGGGCACGTTCATTCCTCACGGCGAGCTCGATATGCGCACCCCGATCGAGGTCGAAATGGCGTATTACGCTGACCAGGAATCAGGCCACCCGGCAACGGCCGGACAAGGCTCCCGATAGGAACGAAAGTCAGGCCGATTCAATCGCGGAGGCATTGGGTGTGAGCCACGCATGCGTGCGCAAGCAGCTCATAGGTGCTGAGGTGCTGGTGTGCAGCTTCGGGCACGCGGCGGTGCCCGGCGAGTCGTCGGCTACTACGCTCACACTCACGCCCGACCATGTCCGCGACGAAGGCGAGCAATGCGCGTACGAGCTTGTCGAAGTCGACACCGGGCCTCACGAGACCCTCGACGTGTACTCGGCAGGCCTGCTTCACTCCCTTGAGCTTCGTGAACAGGGCCGATCGAGGAGACGTCAGAGCAGTAAAGAAGCGTACAAACGCTCTTGCCGGCCTTCGCAGGGAGCGAGGGCTCCGTGCCTGCGATGTCGGATCGGTGCTGGAGTGCCTCGTGTTCAGGAAGGTGCCACGGAGCGCCGCGCGTGCGGTGTCGGAGGCCGCACTTACTCTTGGCCCATGAGTAGGTGGTGCGGTTCGCGTCGAGAGGCGATGGAGCGTGCCGCTCGAATCCGGCTGTTAAACGCGGACCTAGAGGTGCTCCGCGCGACCGCCATCGAACGCACCCGACAGACTGAGACAAAAGCTTCATTCATCGTGGTAGCCGCTGGTGTTCTCGCATCGGCAGCCGGGATCGAACTCATCACCACCGATACGTGGCTTGTCGGATTGCTCCCTTTTGGGCTGACTATCGCGACAGTCGTGGTCTCGACAGTCGCCCTGTGGCCTAGGAAGCTTGACGTGCCCTCCGCCCGAAGCATCGTGAACCGGTGGGTCGACTCCAGTAAATCCGTGGCGGAACTGGATGACTACCTACTCGAAGTGAAAGCTCATGAGGTTGAGCTTCGCGACGATCAGAACGAGTTGCGGATGAAGTGGACCAAGCGTGGGTTCAAGCTTCTGCTGCTCAGTCTCGTCACCGCTCTACTTGTTGCCGCCGCTAACGCCGTAAGTCCACTTTGGAGTGATCAGCATGACCAAGAACGAATCGAAACCTCAGTCCAATCCGAAGCCGTCGTCTCGGCCTGACGTAGCCGACGATTTCAAGCCTCTCGCCCATGGTGACGAGTCGGGCGTGGGCTTCAAGGCCGACGAATGACTGACGGGAAGCCTGCCAAGCCGCGTCCCGACGTGAGTCCGGACTTCAAGCAGGTTCATGCCGACCAACACGATAAGCCGCGTCACCGACGCGGTTCCTAGTCGGAGCGCACATCCCGGAAACGGTTTGTTGTCCGCCAGCGCTTCGGGTGCCCTTACGTGCCGGTGCTGCTAGGGCGACCGACCTACTCGCGCATCGTGATCCGCGATGATGACACGGCGTAGTTCCTTGCCGGACGCACCGTGCTTGCGCAGACGACGAAGGGTTGAAGCGAGCCGCGCGCGGTCGATCCAGTCAGTGACGAATTGGTGTGCACGCAGGTGGATGAGGACGGAGCGCAGGACGAAGAGCGCAGCCAACCAAGGGGTGTGGGGGAGAACCTCGCCGAGGAGGCTGAGCGGATCTTGCACGGGAAACTCCAACGCCGACCGACCGGGGATCTCCCGGGATCAGTCAAACGGCGCATCATGGTCTCCGTTGCAAGGTGGCTCCTCTACTCAATGCGGTCAGGAAGCTGATAATGGCAGCAAACCTCGTGGGAGTCAAGAGGCTCCGGAGGACTGGATCGATTCCTGGCTTGGGCGCGGCTCGGGGTCGGGGTCCACTGCGTCAGACCACGCCCAGGTCGTGTACTCCTCGCCACCGCCGCCGCCCGCTCGGCCCAGCGTGGACGCAGTGTTCGCGGACCTTCGCGAGGACCCAACTCCGCCCACGCACGGTCGAGGCTGAGTTAGTTGCGGTGCTGATCTTGTGCTGGTCCGCGCCGTGAACTGAATCCGATTGTTGTGATTTCCGCGTCTTCTCAAGTCCGGTCTGTGCGTGCATAGTGAGGGGCACCATGACTTCGGATCATCCCTCACCGCCGAGGCGCCCGACCTCTGTCTTCGGGAGGCGCGCACGAACGGACTCGGCGCCGTCTAGGCACACCGAGTCCACCTACGCCTTCCTTCGTCGTGTGGCGGGTCCTGTCTGGGATCAATGCCGAGCGCTCATCGATGAGTGGCTCACCGCATACCCTGCCGACGATCGTGTCGCGTTAGCTGCACGGTTGCGATCATCCGATGACCGAGTCTTCACATCGGCCTTCTGGGAACTGTACCTATACGAGATGTATAGGCGCGATGGTTGGGCGATCGACATCGAGCCAGCCGTTGAAGGCGTTGCAACTCGTCCAGACTTCCTTGTTTCGAAGGACAGCGTGTGCTACTACGTCGAGGCGAGGTGCACGTTCGACGGAGAGGATCGCGGTGCAGCAGCCAGGCTCCAGACGGTCTACGACTCGTTGAACGGCACGGACAGCGGTGCGTTCCATCTGGCAGTAACGCCGATCCGCGTCGGCACTCAGGCGCCGCCGACGGCCAACCTCCGCCGGGCACTCGAAACGTGGCTGTCGACGCTCGACCCCGACGCAGGCGATTTCTCGCTGAGTGACGAGCGTCCGGAGCGCCGCTTCGAGTGGGTCTGGCATGACTGGCATCTCCTCTTTCGTCCGATGCCACGGTCCGCGAACGCACGGATGACCCCTGTCCGGCGCGCGCTGGGCGCCTTCATCCCGGACGCCGCCTCGTTTGTTGATGACATCACTCCGCTCCGCGATGCGCTTTCTGAGAAAGGCTCCAAGTACGGGAAACTGAACCACCCGCTCGTGATCGCGATCAATATCGGCAGTGGCTTCCACGATGAAGAGGACACGGAGCAGGCGCTCTATGGTCGAGTTGGCTGGCGAATCAACATCGATGATCCCGATGCCGAGGCGACGCCCGTGCTCACCGATCCGGGCTACTGGGGCTGGCCTGGGCGACCAGCTCACGATCATGTGGCCGGCCTTCTCCTTGCTGGAAGCATGCACTACAGCCGCGTCGCTCGGTATGCGCCGACCTTCTGGCTGCACCCGTACGCTGCTCAAGCGATTGCGCCGCTGCCGAACTGGCGAGTCGCGCGCGCAGCGCCTGAAGGCATGGAGTACAGCGACCCCGCCGTCCTCCCGCACGAACACTTCGACCTGCCGGTGGGCTGGCCAGTCGGCGACCCATTCCCGCGATCTTCTCGCAGCGCGTGAATGACCTTCTGGTACTTGAGACCAGGAAGTCAGGCGCGCTCCTTTTCAGATTGCATGGTCTGCCGCCGCTCTTGCGAGCGACGCAGCGAAGCGAGCACGAAGAGCCGGCGGTTGTCAGGAGTCGCCAGCATATTGTGGAGACTTTCGACGGTCGGTGCGACTGCGATCTCATCACGTAGCTCTACATACGCCTGATCAATATCGAGCACGTCGACAGCATCGCCGAAGTCGCTGAAGCGACTGATGTATACCTCTTCGTCGCTCCCGCCGCCGCTGACGAACCATGCCAACTCGTCGAGTAGCGTCCATCGGCCAGTCTCGCGGGCTGTGGCCAGGTAGTCCCGAACGCCCACTCGATCGAGTTGTCGCCACATCCAAAGCAAATAGTTCAGAGTCAACGAGGCATCCAGTGGCGTATCAACGGCTTCACGGAGCTGTTCGAATCTGGATTGCAAGGCCGCCAGGATCACCGGGGTAAGTGCCTCCGCGAGCGCATGGGCAGCATCGATCCGAACAGATGGTCCGATCTGAACCTCCGCCAGCCTGTGCCGGACGCTTGCCCCCAGATAGAGGCCCTCGTCAGTACCCAGTTGCGATGCGACGAAGCCGACAGCATCGTCCGGTGGCGCAAGTGTGAGGATCTCAGCGATGAGCGACTCGATCCTGCGATCAAGGAAGTCCGACGGGTCGGTCCCGCCGTAGCGATCGCTGAGCCAGGACGCGACCGAACGGTGGTCAAGCCCGTCGTCTTCAGAGAACTGAGACAGTTTGCGAAGGACGAGCTCGGGCTGAGCGGCGAAGGCGCGTTCAAGCGCGATCAGTGCTGGTCCTGTCTGATTTTTCCGGAGGTCATCGACAGCGAGCCGGATGGTCGCGTCGGCGATGTCGTCGTCAGGCACCCCGAACTGGAAGTAGCGGTCGAAGTAGTCAGGGTGGGCGATTCGGCCGGCTCTCACGGGCGGCGGATTCCGGTCCTTCCCGACCTTTGCTGCGTCGCCCTCGTAAATCTCCTCAAGATGCGGAAAGAGCGAAGCGAGCAAGTAGAGGATGTCGTCAACGTGTTCTTCGGTCACGTGAGTCGCGGCGAGGCGCTCTTCCCACTGCTTGCGCGCATCCTCGTTCGTACGTTTGGGGCGGCGGAGGTTGCGTAGCGGGTCGCCGCCATGACCGAGTACTTCGCTCTTGTACGTCTGCAGCATCCCGTAAACGCCCGGTTCGATTGTTCGCAGCCAGGTGAGTACGACGAAGTCTCCGAAATCGACCTCGCGTCCGACCGAGGACAGAAAGGCGTCGAGCTGTCCGAACACTCGTTTGGCGGCTCGCGGTGTGCGCAGGCGGCTGGACATGACGCCGTCGAATCGGTTCACAAGCCGAGAAAGTTCGGCAGGTTCCAGCCCGATCTGGTGGCGCTTGACGATGTCATTGAGTGCGCGGCTCACAACGCGATCCACTTCGTAATCTCGAAGGAGGGGCATATCGAGCCGAACCTGGATCATTTTCTCGAGATAGTCGAGGCCACGTCTGCCCTGAGCATCCGCCACGAGGTCGGTCTTACTGAGCAGATCGATTAGAGAACGCTCGTCATAGCTGAGCAAGTAATACACGTTCGGAAGTCGCCCCACCATGCGAACAAGTTTGAACACGTGCAGCAGCTCGCCGGCGCTCAAGCGGTCCAAGTCATCAATGATCATGAGGACCGGCCGTCCCAGCTTCCGCATGGCTTCTGCGGTCGTCTTCTGCCGGGCAGTAGTGCTGGGCTCGATCTGATCGAGAAGGCCGCCATACGCGCTCACGCCGTTGTAGCCAAACACTTGCCCGGTAGCGATCAGCGGTGTCAGCTTACGCCCGAACGTGGTCAGGGCCTGTCGCGGCTCCTTCCAGCGGCGCTCCTTCGGTATGGCGTTCTTCAGCTCTGCGAAGAAGGCTGCATGAAGCGAAGCCGGATCGCTGTACAACCACGGGTTGAAATGAGCCACCGACCACTCCTCGCCGAAGAACTGACGTGTCTGCTCTCGATCGCTGAGCCGCCGCGCGAGCTCGTCAAGCACAGTGGTCTTGCCCGAACCCCACGCCCCCACGAGGCCGATCGTGCTGGAGGCGCTTTGGTGCCGCAACCGGCCCAACACCGACAGAACGTGGTCGACCAGGTGCACGCGTCTGAATGCTTCATGGTCATCGAGTTGCGGGAGCGGGTCATCGCTCAGCCAAGTCTCGGAGAGATCCCCCATATTCCGATGGTGCCACGTTCGCGATTCGGCTCGCTGTATCGAACGTAAACTCGGTTCTTGCGGAGCGCCGGACTGGCTCGCCCAGCGACGCAGCCCAGGTCATCATGAGCGAGATCGTGTCTCAGGCGTGCTGTCTCTTGGCTCGTGAAACTATGGCCGGAGGGAGGTTCTTCGGATGAGTTCGGTTCTTGCTGCTTCCACCATGTTGGCTGTCGCCATGCAGTCTCAGCCAGGCGTCTACGCGGTGCTCTTAGGATCTGGCGTGTCCACGGGCGCGGGCATACCTACGGGCTGGGGCATCGTTCGTGATCTCGTTCGACAGGTCGCGGTCGCGGCCGATCCTGGCGACGCCGGATCACATGACCTCGCAGTCTCCGATCCAGAAGCGTGGTGGGCACAACGCGGAGATGGAGCGCTCGGCTACGCAGCCCTTCTTGAACAATTAGCGCCGACCGCCGCCGCTCGCCAAGGAGTGCTTGCGAAGTACTTTGAGCCCACTGATGAAGAACGGGCGGAAGGTATTAAGGCGCCGAGCCGAGCACACCTCGCGTTGGCAGAGCTTGTGAAGAAGGGCACAGTCCGCGTAATCCTCACAACGAACTTCGACCGTCTCATGGAGCAGGCGTTGGAGGCGGTAGGCGTTTCTCCGCAGGTCATCAGCCGCCCGGAGGCGGTGAACGGGATGGCACCTCTTGCTCACGCGAAGGCCACTGTCATCAAGCTGCACGGCGACTATCAAGATCTCGGAACACGCAACACGCCGGCGGAACTCGAGACGTACCCGCCTGAATGGCTTTCGTTGCTTAGCCAGGTCTTCAGCGAGTACGGACTCCTGATCAGCGGCTGGTCCGCTGAGTGGGACGCCGCCCTTGTCGCTTCGATCGAAAATGGTACCCGGCGGTACCCGATTTACTGGGACAGCCGAAGCTCCCGCGGGTCGACAGCGAGGCATGTCCTGGTGGCGCGGGCCGGCAAAGTCATCGACGCTGCGGGCGCAGACGAACTCTTCGCGGACCTCGCCGCCAGCATCGAGGCACTCACCTCGCTGACGGAGTCCCCACTTTCGACCGCAATGGCCGTGGCCAGAGTCAAGCGATATCTACCTGATCTGACGCGGCGCATTGAACTTCATGACCTCGTGATGGGCATTGCTAATCGAGTCGCTGAAATGGTTTCCGAGGCGCCGGTGACTGCTGACCGTACGTTCGATGGTTCGGCATTCCAGAGCCTTTATGAGCGCTATTTGGAGGCAGCCGCGCCACTGCTTGACGTCACCATCGCGGGAACGTGGCACGACCCAGAAGGCCTCCATGATCAGCTTTGGCTCGATGTCCTCCAGCGACTACTCGACGCTGGCACAGCGCCGCTCAACTCGGCAAATCAGATGCTCGAGCGAGCGCGTCTCATCCCGGCCCTCTTGGTGCTGTCGATCGTCGGGACCGTTGCTGCGGCGCGCGGTCGAGAGTCCCTGTTCCTTCGGCTCGCCACGGAAGTTGAGGGGCGCCCGCAAATGGGGACCGGAGAGCCGCTGCCCGCTGGACAGCTCCTCCACGTTTTTCGGGTTCTGGAGAAGGACTGGGTCAACGCGATGCCGAGATGGAAGAAGCAGCGTTGGCTGTACCCGATGAGTCATCTTCTCCTGGCAGACCTCCGCAGATTCTTCGTTGACTACATCCGCTTAGACACTGATTTCGTTACCGCATTCCACGGCCAGGAGTACCGAATCGGCCTGATCCAGAGCCAGCTGCGCGCGAGCGGCCGAGGCTATCCCGCAGCGGAAGGTGAGTACGTCGGTGAGCGTGGCTGGACCTGGGACACGCCGCACGTGCCATTCGCGGAGGTGGCGTTCAGGCGCGACAGTGGTAGACGGGCCGACTGGCCCTGGACTCGTTATCTCGGCGGCAGCGATTCATTCGAGACCATCCTCGTCAGCCATCGCGAGCTGCTTTGGAGCTACAACCGCAGCTGAGCGCATCATTGACGCGAACGGCAGAGACGGCTGTGCGGCAAGCGAATCGGAAGCCGGGTGCTCTGCACTCGCGCCCGTAGGCGAGCGTGCCGCCACTTCAAAGCCGCAGTGGAACGGATTCCACTTCAGGAATGGAGCGAGTTATTCGGCCGTCGGCTCATCGGAGCCATAAGCACGTCGAGCTAACGCCATGTTTTGCTCGGCGATCGGGTCAGCTGGGTTTTCGGCATCGCTACGCTCAGCTCCATGAGTGGCCCGGCATCGGATATAGAAGTTGTGCACATTGCACCAGTGCGCAAACGCGTGTGGACTTACGTGTTCGATAGGAATCCCGAGTTCGTCAAACCATGGTGGCGTCCGGAACAGGACCCCTCGGACTCCTGCAGATGGGTATCCATCCGCCAGGGAGTCAACGAAGTGGCGAGATGCAAGTACGTGCTGAAAGACGACCCTGACTACGGCGAGGTGGTAGATATCCTCGCGATAGAGGTTGCCGTGCCGCTGCGCGGACAGGGCATCGGCCGCCGCACGCTCGACCTCATCCGTGAGGCGAACCCAGGGCGGCGCCTCATCGCCCTGAATGATGATGCCGTCTCTCGTGGCTTCTGGGAGAGGATCGGATGGATACGCGAGGACCCCCCCGAGTTCTTTCGTTTTCCGGGCGTCGAGCGCGTGACTTATGTCGAGCCCCTGTGACTGTCGCTGCCCGCACTATGTGAAAAGGCGGTAGCCACTGATTGTGACTACCGCCCTCGTCAAGGCTGGTTGCTCTCGCCCACGACACCGTCGACGCGCTCGATATGTACCTCCAGACCTGGCGACATCTCCTGTAGGAGCGCCGCCCAGATGACCGTCTCGACGTAGTCGTCTCGATTGATCGGTTCCTCGTGCCACCTGCTTCTACCAAGTTCGCGGGTCCGTACCCGATAGACGCCGGGCTCGAGCAGTCGCTGCCGAAGATTATCCGGCAATTCGGTACTCTCGCCCTCGTCGTCGGTGAGTCCAACGACCGCGACGTCGCCGACGAGCTGGGCGTCGCAGGCCTGCGGAACGTGGATCCGGTGTTGTCTGCCGGGATGATGATGCCCTGCACCATGGTGGTGTTCCTCTTTTGTGCGTGCGACCGGGAACCGGGATGGTTCTCGTGGAATCGCAAAGCACAAACGAGGGACGTTCATCTCCGGGCGAGGGGGTGGGGTGGGGCGGCCGGCAAGCATCGTCCGAATGGACGAAGTTCAAGCCGGCCGCCCTATCAGGTGGATCGTCAGCTGCCCTGGGGCTTCGGCGGCGTCCGCGGGGTCTTCGCCGCTGGGGAGGCGTCGAAGATGGCGGCGATAGCGTCGCGTTTGCCTGCTGCTTCGCGTTCGATTTCGTCGCGGACGTCTTTCGCGCGGCGTTGGATGGCTGGGTCGGCTTTGGTTTTGTCGATCCAGGCTTCGATTGCGAGGCGGACTTCGTCGGTGACGGTCCGGTCGTTGAGCTGGGCGATGATGTCCAGCTGGGTGCGGGTGGACTCGTTGAGTCTGACCGCGAGGGGTTTGATCGGGCCGTAGCCGAGTCCGTTGGCGGACGCAGCTGAGGCGGGCGGGGTGTTGACGTTGGACTCGCTCATGGGCGGGTCACCTTCCTTGACGGGTGCGGCCCGAGAACTCGGATGGTTCTCTCTAAGACCGCATACCGGCAACGAAGCCGTGGAGCGGGTGCCAGGACTGAACTGCAACACCCGCTGTCCCCAGTGAACAATGGAACTTGCGTTCCGCAAACCGTCCGATCGGACGAGCTCGGGAACAAAACGTGAGACCAGCAGAGCCCGACCGAGATGTTGCCTCGCCTGGGTGGGAGTTTCACCAAGTCGGCAAGGCTGCTCGCCACAGGTAGTTCAGAGCCAGTCCGACATGTCCATCTACGGCATAGGTTCGATACTCAGCGGGCAGTAAAACCGGGCACTCGATCTCGTCGGTATCCCCAAAGTCCCAGCGGTTCTCGTACTGCTCGAACGTCCGTAGGTTGACGCGAGAATCAGCGACGCCAGCATTCTGCATCTGCTCGTCGTCTCTTGCCGGTCCTGAGTGCCGTTCGTTCCCTGGTCGTAGGGGAGCGCGGCGCTCAGATCCCCTTGACGGCTTTCCTGACCTTAAGGAGTGGTGCGGCGTGCGCGCGGCGACACCCATTCCTCCAGTTCTACCAGTGACAGGCAGATCGGAAGATCGTCCATCGCCAGGCTGTCGCAGTGGGTGGCGGGGAGGTATGCGGGGAAGGGGGTGACGACAATCGGCACGTAGCGTCGGTCGGGGAAGCGGACGCCCCGTGCATTTGCCGGGCTCGAGAAGATCCGTGCGACTTTGCCGGGCCAGGTGTCCAGTGCGTGTAAGAGGTTCGTGGTGAGGCTGCGGACAGCCGCAAATTGGCCCGCCCCGTACTCAGGCGTGTACGCGAAGCTCTTTACTTGAATCACCAGCACGGTGCCGTCACCCAGTTCAGCGAGCGCGTCGAGGTCGGTGACGGGGGCGCCGGAGATTGTTATTGTTCGGCCTTCCAGATTGCGAAGCGCGGGGTCCTGCGGCTCGGCGCCGGCGGCTCGCATTCTTGCGCGCACGACGAGTTCGAAATCATCACCGCGTGCGCTGCCGAGCGACCCACCGTCCTTGCCGACGAGGAGTTCCCACGGAAGCCGGCGCGAGGCGGTCGCGACGTCGACGAGAACTTCGTTGTCTCCCGCGGGGTGCATGACTGGTCCGTCGGTGAGCGGCCGCGTTCGACCCGCCGGGCGGTTGAGCTGAAGGAAAAGCGCCGTACGATCTTGTCTGACGTGGGGCAGCAGAGTGGGCAGGATCTCTGCTCCAGCGGCCATCCAGTCCCACAGCAGGTCCCGGCTCACCCGCAGGTAGCCGTATCGCTGCAGTTGTAATTTCATGTCGTCGTCCTGGCTTTTCGCGAGGCCGTGCAGCAGAACGATAAGAGACGGCAATTCTGGTGAGAGACCGTCTGCGACATCTGTCGCCCCAGCGATCACGTCGCGGAATCGGGTGAGGTCGAGGTGGTCGATCTCGAACTTCTCGAGCACGTGGAGCACATCACCGGTCTGCGCCGGATGAGGCAGATGGATCTGCGCGGCCGTTATCCGTGTGCGGTCGACACCGTCAATGCGTTTCCAGACCGGGCCTTTTTCAAGTGCGGATACGGTGAGAAGTGAAAGCGGGCCCGGTTTCGTGGTGATGTCCCAGACGTCGGTTCCGACGATTCCGTCGAGCGTCATGCCTTTAAGACGCTCATCGTACTGAGCCATCGCATGAGCGGTCTCGGTGTCTACTATCGGCACGGGGAAACCGTGGGGATCGACCTCGATGTCACCGCCCTTGCCGACGATGCGAGCTGTGCCATGGAGGAGCCAGAGGTGAGTGATTCGGAGGACGTGATGGGTGAGGTCCTTTAGTTCCTCCGTCGTGTACTGGTAGCTCGATAGCGTTGTCCGCACCGGCGCCTCCGACCTCCTCGTGAGGCCCGTGCAGACGGAAAGCAGTCGTTCAACCCCGATCGCGGCGCTGGACGCGTCGTGTGTCAGCCGAAGACGCACGAGCGCGAACGCGACCATCATTTCAAGAGGGAGGCGCCGCACCGCGTAGAGCAGTTTCGCTGACGGCCACGTCAGCTGACGTGTGGAATGGGTAGTCCATGCCGCTACGAGGCGCTCGGTGAACTCGCTGGCGGCGGCTCCGCCCAGTCGGCTGTGTGCATCGGGCTCTGCAAGCGGTTCGAGGTCGCGGGTGAGGGTGCAGAGTTCGTTGACCACCTCTTCCGACGCCTGCGCGAAGAAGCCTGAATCGCTCAGGAGTTCGCTCATCTCTGCGGTCACGGCGTCGTGCGCGCGGCGGTTAACGCCTGTCTTCCCTGGCTTCGACGCGCGAGCCGACGTGGCCTTCGATGGTGACTTTGACGTGTTCGAGAAGCGTAGCGAGCGCGAATCAGTGCTGTCGCCGAGGTCTCGTGTGCCCATGTCCGCGCATCTCCTTTTGCTCGCGGCCTTCTTGCCAACCGCCTCGACGCCTGTCCCGTCCAGAGGACGACCGTCGAGCGTGTTGTCCGGATCGATGTCAATGCATTCGACATGCGGACGCACTCACGCGATCAGTGTAGGTAACCGGCAGGACTGAGATCGCGGCGCCGTCGCCCGACCATGCGGTCCATTGATTGGCGGCGCGGGTAGCGCGTTGCGACCGGAGCAAATATCCACGACCGCCGTCCGCGGCGAGGATCCGTGCGGCGATCAAGGGACGGGTCCGCGAACAGCGTGCCTCGGCCATTTGGCGGGTGACCCCGCCGACAGGCGAGCGGCAGCTACCACGCGGGACGAGGCGGAGACGGGGCGGCCGGCAAGGATCGTCCGAATAGCCGAAGCTCGAGCAGACCGCCCGTGAGGTGGAGCCGTCAGGCGCCGTGAGCCTTCGGCGGCGTGCGCGGAGTCTTTGTTGCCGGGCTGGCGTCAAAGACGGCGGCGATGGCGTCGTGTTTGCCTGCCGCTTCGCGTTCGATCTCGTCGCGAACATCCTTCGCGCGGCGTTGAACGGCTGGGTCGGCCTTGGTTTTGTCGATCCAGGCTTCGATTGCGAGGCGAACTTCGTCGGTGACGGTCCGGTCGTTGAGCTGGGCGATGATGTCCAGCTGGGTGCGGGTGGACTCGTTGAGTCTGACCGCGCGAGGTTTGATCGGGCCGTAGCCGAGTCCGTTGGCGGACGCAGCCGGGGCGAGCGGGGTGTTGACGTTGGACTCGCTCATGAGCGGGTCACCTCCTTGACGGGTGCGGCCGAGAACTCTGTTGGTTCTCCACCAAGCCGCACGCCAGCAACGAGGTATTGGAGCGGGTGCCAGACCTGAACTGCAACACCCGCTGGTCCCAGTGAACGACGGAATGTGCAGACTGACAAACCGTCCGATCGGACGAGCTCGGGAACGTGAGACCAGCAGATGCAGACCGAGATGTTGCGTCGCCTGGGTGGGAGTATCACCAAGCAGGCAAGGCTGCTCGCCACGGGTGGTCCGCAGGCAGTCCGACACGTTCATCTAGGGCATAAGTTCGATACTCAGCAGGCAGTAGGACTGGGCACTCGTTCTCGTCGGTATCCAGAAGGTCCCAGCGGTTCTCGTACTGCTCGAACGTTCGTAGGTTGACGCGAGAATGAGCGACGCCCGCGTTGCGCTTGCCTGCAGGTATCCCGGGCTCGGTAAGCCAGTGCTGATGGGAGATCCACGCTGCTGCCGCTACGTGAGCGCGGGGGAGAACAAAGAACCGCGGGGGAGTGGCGAGGTCGGAAAGTGCGGCCACCATGACGAAGTACTCATGCTCAGACGCACTTGGTCCCTGCGTCTTCTCGCCCAACGGCCAGTTGGCCCACTTCCATCCAGAGGTCAGCGTTGTCTTGACCTGCACTTCGATCATCCGGCGTGCGGAGTCGGTGCGGACCGCGAGGATGTCTGTACGTTCGAGTCCGTCGCGGGTGAATGCAGGTGCCCACCCACGCCGTGCAAGCTCGGCCGCCGCGTAATGCTCACCGATTGTCTTCGTCTGCTTCGTATCCCCCATAGGCGCAGCGTAATGACCGAACGGTCTCCGCGGGTGGGGCGGCGTCGAGGTCGCGTCGCGCTTTCACTCCTTGCTCCCGGGTTGGGCGCAGAAGAACCGCTAACAACAGAAGAACCTTCTCACCATGCTCTTCAACCTGTTCGATGGGCGCGGTAACTATCCCCGTTCGGAAAAGTCGAGGGGGAAGTTCAAAGGCGTCCAGACGCGGAAGGCGCGCAAGCCACTCGGCCGCTGGGCGCTGTGCCGGAGGTCGATCCGGTGACAGTGAGTGCAGGTCACGAGATGTGAGTGCTCGGCTGACCGGGTTCGCCGGCTAGGGGTCGACGTCGGTGCGTGTCGATGTCGGAGGTGCTTCGTATATTTGACACGGCCTGATCGACGCGGATGCTCGGGCCGAGGGCCTCAGCTCTGGAGGGCGGTGCCATGTTCCGAATACGATGCAGGATCTGTAACCAGGCGGCGAGTGCGACTGGCGACGGGGTCGTGTGTACCCACGAAGACCGGCAAGGCACTCGGTGCCAGGGCACCGGCTTGGTTACCGAAGAACCGGGCCAGCTTCTGCCTTCTCGTGGCATCTTGACTGGATCAGGCAGTGCCTGGGACGCCACCGTCTCTGGGGGACTGAGCTCAGTCGTGCCCGCCGGTGCAGGTCAGATCCCCCGGCACGAAGAGCTGATGGAGAAGGCACGCGCCCTCCTTCGCAACGAATGGACCATACCCGTGCCTCCATCGGTAGAGGGCTGGGACCAGTCCGGCCCCAGCGTACGAACCGTAAGCGGCGGCCTCCCCGGGTTGGGTCGTCGGCGGTGAGAATTCCAGATTTTGTCTCGCCCTGGGAGGAGCCCGGCTTCGACGAGTGGCAGCTGAAACTGAAGACGCTTCCGGCTGCGGACGTAGGGGCACGAGTCGCGCAGCCCACTGTGGAAGATGGCGGATGGATGCGCTGGATACAGGCTGACTCAGAGTCGGCAACCATTCATGATGTCAAATTCAACTCCGCGAGCATCCGCGAGAAGACCGTAGTGCTAGCTGACATCGGAGGTTGTCCGGTCGGGTTCTGTCAGGCCGTGACCGGACGTTCGCTGTCCGACCCGCTCTTCGTGCAGATGATCGCTGTCGTGCCCGCGGCTCGAAGGCGAGGAGTCGGCCTCGCGCTCTTGGCGGCCGTCGCTTCGTCTGAGCCGGCCCGGGACATTGTCATGGCCACGCTCGACGGCAATGTTGCGGCGAGGGCGCTGAACGAAGGATTCGCACGATCGCTGGGATTAGCAATCAGGCGAGTCCCAATCAGGAGCTACCGACGCAGTGAGATGGGTTTCGGGCCGGGCGAGAAGCATCGACCGTGGCTCATCGCGCGAGCTTAGGCGAGCAGCGCCCGATCGACCCGCGATGCCGGGCGCTTCTGGCCTCCGTGGCGGACTGAAAACTCCGTCGCAGCGACCAGTTTCGCGCGTCTTCTCCGGAGAGATCCGGTCGGACCCCTAGCAACCGTCCGACGAGTAACAGTGCGCCTGAGTGAGCCGGTTGCGCATGCGGCACGGAGCACATAGGAAAACGTTACGAAGGGTTGTCTTATCTGAGTGTTGCCTGAGTGTGTCGCATGTATTGTCTGAATCGGCAGAAGCGCAAGGGGGTTGACAAACGGTCGACGGCGCGTTTGTGGGGGGAAGATAGATGCGCCGTATTGCGTCCGTGGCTCTGGTATGCAGCCTGACACTTGCTGGCCTCACCGTCAGCTCGGCTAGTGCACAGACTCAAGCGCCCCCACCAATCGAGCCCGTTTCCGACGCGGTTACCGAAGCACAGGCGTCGCCCGACGTTCGAGATGCTCTCCAACGCGCCGCGGCAGTGGGCTCCGAGGTGGAGATTGGGTCGCTCACCACACCTTCCGATCGAACGATCGCCCTTCCAGACGGGAGCCTTCGTGCGGAGATCTCGACGGTGCCCGTCCGAACAAGGTCCGACGAAGGTGAGTGGGTTCCGGTCGACACAACGCTTGAGTACGCGGACGGGTGGTGGGAGCCCCTGGCCTCTGCAGCGCCGGTGCGATTCAGCGCGGGAGGAAACGACGAGCTTAGCCAGGTGCGAACAGGCACGGGGGAGTGGCTCAGCGAGACCTGGCCGTACGGATCTCTCCCGGTGCCCTCCGTGGAGGGGCAGACGGCAACCTACGCCGAGGTGCTCCCCGGCGTCGATCTAAAGCTGACCGCCACCGAGTTGGGAATGGCGTCGGTGTACGTCGTCAAGACGGCGGCTGCGGTGGCCGATTCCCGGATGAAGGATCTGGGTGTCGTGCTTGAGGGCGCGGACGTCGCCATCGACGAGACAGGAACTCTCATCGCCAAACCCGATGTCGAGAAGGCCGATGTCCTGCAAGCCTCGTCGCCACTGTGGTGGGACTCCTCGAACGGAGGCAATGCCGACAGCCCTGGCAAAGACATGGTGGGTCGACCTGTCGAGCACTCGGTGGACGACGACGGTGTCAACCTCGATGTCTCAGCAACCATCGATGAAATCGACCCGACCTACCCGATCTACGTCGACCCTGATTGGGTCAGCGGACAGCCCAATGCGTGGTACGTGGACTGGGCGCACCCCGACCAGTCTTACCTGAGCGCCAATGCCGACACGGTTCTACGGTACGGCCGCTGGGCAGAGCACGGCGGCTACATGTTCTTCCAGTTCGATATCAGCGCTCTCGCTGGCAAGCAGATCCTCGAGGCCCAGCTCTCGACCTATCAAATCGAATGGGCGGCATGCCCGAACGAGCCTATGCAGGTCCGCACCTATGGCCCGCAGCAGGCGGGCTTCACCTGGAACCAGATGAACCACAGCCTCTGGGGCAACGCACTGGACACGAAAGACCCGGGCGACCACAACAACTGCGGCGGCGGTCCGGAAACCGTCGGATGGAATGTCGCGCAAGGGGTCCGAGACAAGCTTGGCGATGGCATCGTCCAGTTCGGATTCATGCCGCAGAACGTCAACAACCCGATGTCGCGACGGCATTACGGACGCGGGGCGACGCTGTACGTCAACTACAACACGCCTCCAAACCGTCCGCTCGATCCCAGAATCGAGAGCCCGGTTCGGCAGTGCGGCACCGCAAACGCACCCGCCTACGTGTCGGGTTCGTCGGTGGTGGTCAGCATCGACCAAACCGACCCTGACGAAGGCAACGTCGACACCAACATCTACCTCTTCCGTGCACGTGACAACGCCGACGTCACCTACACGAGCACGGGCCTCGGTGCTCAAGGGCGACGCTCGGTGGCGTTCAACGGCCTGACCGACGACACCTATTGGTGGACCAGCCGAGGAAGCGACTGGAAGATCGACGGCAACGAGTGGGGTGAACGGTGCTACTTCACTGTGGACAACACCAGACCCGCCAAGCCCACTATCTCCACGACCGCGACGTCTTTCGCTGTAGGCAAAGCGGTGAGCGTGAGCATGAGCGGCACGTCGGACGTGGCCGGCTATCAATACTGGCTGTCCTACACCGCCGCAGGATCCACCCCCATCCCGGCTCCGGTCGCCGTGTCCCGCACTGACGCACTCCCGGACTGCACGCAACGAGTGGGCGGCACCCGATTCCGATGCGGAAACGGGTCGAACGCCGTCAGTGTCTCCGTGGCCCCCGTCGACGCGTTGTCCACGCTGTGGGTCGCCGCATACGACAAAGCCGGAAACGTATCTATTGCGGCGCCTCTCAAGCTCTACCTGGCAAACGGGACACCCGCCGCACGCGACGCCCGAGTCGAGAACGGCCACGGCTGGCTCACCACGCGGATGATCTCGCCACTGCCGTCAAGCATCGAGGACGCAAACGAGAACCCGGACGTCACCCCGATGCCACTGACCTTGCCCTCAATCGGGGGTAGCTGGCAGACCACCTCAGAAGTACGCCCCGGATTGACCGTCCCGGTGCTTCGTCCCAGGCAACCCACGTCCCCGAACGGCTTCATCACGACGTCCTCGGCAGCGGTGTCGTCCTCGGAGAGCTTCTCGGTGAGCATGTGGGTGAAGCCCGCCAACGTCACGTCGCCCAATGTGCAACTTCTTGCGCAGCAACGAGGCAACTCGAGCTTGTTTGAAGTGCAACTGCACGAGGGCAAGTACAGGTTCTGCCGCTGGGGCACCAGCGCGGGCTCAGAAACGTGGGGACTTATCTCCAGTTGCGTCTCTGCGCCGTCGCAAGCCGTCACAGGCGAGTGGACTCTCGTCACCGGCATCTGGGACCGAGCCAATCAGCAACTACGGCTGGATATTGGATCATCTCCCACCCCCGTGGTCGTCACTCCCAACCTGCGCGGTTCGACCGAGTCTTGGACAGGCGGGTCAGGATTTACCATCGCTCCGCTTCCGGCCGACACCCGATTCTCCGGACTGATTGCTAACCCCGTAGTGGTGCCCGGAGTCCTGGACTCCCGCCAACTCGGTTCTCTCTCCCAGTTCGCTTCCCCCTTTACCTCCTGAGGAAGAACACGTGCGCTTCACACACAAGCGGTCATTCAAGACCGCCTCAGCAGTACTGCTCACCGCGGGCCTCGTGTTCGGCGGACTGCAACCGGTCCACGCAGAAGAGACCGATGCACCCAACCACATGACAATGCCCGAGTTCGAGCAGCCGGTCGACGGCGCCAATGCAGGCGAAACCGACGTTCCTCTCGCCGGAGACTCGTCCGCGGACGTCGCCGAGGTTCCCGACGCGCCGCTGACGCCCACGGATCCCGAACTCATCGAATTTGGTGCGCCCGACGGCGAGGACACCAAAGTCGAAGCACCCGCCCCGCAGCCGTCCCGGGAACCCAGCCCCACCCCAACAACCACGGCAGGCACGACACCGTCCGCAAGCCCAGCTGTTCCAACTCCGCCGCCTCCAGCGCCGACCGGTACCCCTGAACCAACGCAAACCGCCGGTCCGGCATCGGTATCGGCGTCCGTCGACCTAACGGCAAGCCTCACTGCTTCGCTCGCCCAAGCAGGGTCCTCAGACCCGGTCGAAGTGTCGACTGACCAATGGGTCAAGGTCGACGACCAGCCGCTCGAAATTTCGCCCGTTGTCAAAAGCTCCGACGTCGCCGTGAATATCGAGATCCTCGATCCGAGCGAGACGACACTAAAGGATCCGACCTCCGTAGCCCTTGCAGTCAAACTCGAGCTCGAGAGCGATCAGCCGACAGAGGCAGATCTGGCCATGCGGGTGCCGATCGCCACCCTCTCCAACGGGTTCGGCGCCGACTACTTCGACAGATTGAGCTGGGTCCAGGTCCCTGTCCCCGACGACGGCGGCTCCCTCGACCTCTCGAAGGCGCAGAAGTTGAGCACCTCCAGCGACGTTGACTACGTCGTTGTCACACCGCAGGCGGCAGAGACCGGCAGCATGGTCATGGCGCTCGCCGCCGCATCCAGCGATAAAGGTACGGGCGACTACTCGGCGACGCCCCTGAAGTCGTCCTCAACCTGGGATGTCACCGAACAGACCGGCGCGTTTACGTGGAGGTATGCGTTCACCACACCTTCCGCCCCCATCGGTCCCCAGCCGGGGTTGGGTCTTGCCTACAATTCGCAGTTGGTTGACGGGCAGACCGGCTCCACTAACAACCAGACCTCATCGGTGGGCCAGGGGTGGGATCTTGACGGCACCGGATTCATCGATAGAAACTACGTCCCCTGCGCTGTCGATGACGGTGCTTCCGGCCCGAACAAAGCGTCCGGGGACCTCTGCTGGAAGTCCGACAACGCCACCGTTTCACTTGCAGGCCATTCGGGACCATTGGTGAAGGACTCAGCGACGGGCACCTGGCGTCTGGAGAAGGACGACGGAACGAGGTTCGAAAAGCTGGTCGGTTCGGCTCAGGGGTGCGCTCCTAACGGCACAGTCAACGCGGAATGCTGGCGTATGACCACGACCGACGGAACGCAATACTTCTTCGGCTTGAACAGGCTGCCGGGCTGGAGCGAAGGCGAAGCTACGACCAGTTCCGCTTGGACTGTCCCTGTGTTTGGTAACGATTCCGGCGAGCCCTGCAAGGCTTCGACTTTCGCATCGTCCTCATGCATGCAAGCTTGGCGATGGAATCTCGACTATGTCGTTGATGTTCACGGGAATGCGACGGCCTACTACTACACCGCAGAGAAGAACAAGTACGCACGAAACGGAACTGGGGCGGTGACCTACACGCGTGGCGGGGCACTGAACCGAGTCGAGTACGGTCTGCGGAGCGACAACCTTTCTGGCAGCAACGCCGCTGCCTACAGGATTCTCCTTAGCTACGACGCCGATGGTCGCTGCAGCGATTCCACGGGTGCTGACTGCACGCAGCAGTCGCTGGAGAACCCTACTCGACCATCGAACACCTCGAAGTATCCCGACGTTCCCTGGGATCAGCTTTGCACGAACAGCTCTTGCAGCTCTTCCCAAGTCAGCCCGACGTTCTTCAGCAACGCCCGCCTAAGCACCGTTGAAGCACAAACAACGGTGAACGGCGCGTACAGCAAGACCGATTCCTGGGAGCTGACTCATTCATTTCCTGACCCTGGCGACGGGACGAATGCCGCACTGTGGCTCAAGCGTGTGCAGCACACGGGTAGCCGAGCAGGTCAGAGTCCGATCACTGAGCCACCCACCGAGTTCTCCGGCACGACGATGCAGAACAGAGTGTGGACTATCGACGGATTGGCCCCCCTCGCTAAGTGGCGGATCAGCTCGATCAAGGACACTCTCGGGGCCGTCACGAGCGTCAACTATTACTCTCCGCAGTGCACAGCTGCTCAAGCTGCCGCGACCTTAGACTCGCCTGAAACAAACACGAAGTGGTGCTACCCGGAGTGGTGGTCGCCGAAGAGCGACGGCTCAACCGAGCCGCGTCTCGACCTGTTCCACAAGTACCGAGTCGCCTCGACGATCATTGATGACGTCACCGGACCTGCGCTCAACAAGACCCAACGCACGGCGTACTACTACGGGACTCCGCGATGGCGGTACAACGATTCGCCGCTCACCGCCGAAAACCGCAGAACGTGGAACATCTTTGCCGGAGTAGACACGGTCGAGATCCGCGAGGGTGACCCTGCTCTTCCGTCGGAGCAACGGGTCACGAAGAACTGGTACTACCAAGGTATGAACGGCGATCGCGCGTCCGACTCCGGGGGCACAAAGAGCGCGACCGCAACCGGCAGCTCCTCTCCTGACGAACGGTGGTTCGCAGGCCTGGTTCGTCGAGAGCAGAGTTCGCTCGGGGTGGGAGGTGCCGTGATAAAAGACACCCTCACGACCCCCTGGGCGTCCGGCGTCCGCGCGGACGACGGATCCCGGCGCTCACGGACGGTGCGCACAGCCGAAGTACTCGTGACCGAACCGACCTCATCCGGGGACGATCGCACGGTTCGAACGCAAACTGATTACGAGGCGGCATACGGGCTACCCGTTAAAGTCTCGGTGTCGCCGTCCGACGCGGCGGCGAGCTGCACGGTGACGACCTATTCAGACCCGAACACCAACTCGTGGATCATCGGCGCCGTGAGTGAAGTTCGCACGGTAGCACAGGCATGTTCGTCTCTGGGCTCTGCTCAATATCCCCGCGACCTCGTCTCGCGTGAGCGAACGGCATACGACGGCGGCGACTGGGGAGACACACCCACGAGGGGCTTGCCCACCAAGAAGGAAGCAGTGTCCCGCTACAGCAACGGGCAGCCCGTATGGTCGAGCGTTTCCTCGACAACCTACGATTCGCTCGGTCGGCCTCTGATCAAGACCGATGCATTGGGCAGAACCGCGACGTCGACATACACGCCGGCCGCAAAGCTACCCACGACCGGGACCACGACCACAAATACCGCCCCCTTCAACTGGGTGAGCCGTGCCACAATCGAGCCGACGACCGGCATCGCCACTTCCACCACGGATCCAAAGGGTGCTCTCACCACAACCGAAGTAGACGCGCTCGGGCGTATTGCAAACGTGTGGCTGCCTCTGAGGCCACGTGCGAGCAACCCTTCGAGCCCGTCGATGTCCTACGAATACTTCTTGTCAAGAACATCGCCCAACGCCGTCAAGACAACCACGTACCGCGCCGGCAGCAACGTGGATGAGTTTCAGCTTTACGACGGGCTCGGGCGCTCCGTTCAAAAGCAGGCCCCCGCCCCGAGTGGTGGCGCTGCGATATCCACCACGTCGTACGACGACCAAGGGCGGGCGTACCTTCAGGACAACCCGTACTGGACAAGTTCCGTCGCGCCGGGAACAACGCTGTTTGTCCCCGACAGCCAGAATGCAGTGCCTTCATCCACCGAGACAGCGTTTGATGCTGCCGGAAGGACGACCACGGTGACCACGAAGGGGCTCGGACAAGAAAAATTCTTCTCCACCTCGTCGTACCTTGGAGCGGACCGGGTTGACACTGTGCCGCCATCGGGAGGAACCTCGACATCGGAGTACTTTAACTCTCGAGGGGAGCGCACCAAACTTACTCAGTATTTATCGGCCGGCACGTCGGGGACAGGGCAGAGCACGACTTTCGCGTACGACATGCGTGGTCATCTCATCAAAATGACTGACCCGGTGGGTAATGAGTGGTCCTGGGCGTACGATCTGAGGGGCTATCGCGTCTCCCAGACCGACCCGGATTCGGGCTCCCTGACGGCAACGTACGACAATGTTGGCAACCTCACGTCGACTACGGACGCACGTGGTCAGAAGGTCACCACGACTTATGACGCGCTTAATAGGAAGACAGCGGTGTATGACGGTACGTCAACGGGCTCGCTGCTCGCCTCATGGTCCTACGACACAGTAAAAAAGGGACTCCTCACCTCAAGCACCTCGTACGTCGGATCAACTCCAGGTACTGCGGGACACGCGTATGTGAGCGCCGTGGGGAGCTATGACGCGGCGGGCAACGCGACGCGCTCGGTTCTCACCATCCCCTCAGGAGCACCGGCATTTGGCGGCCAGGCCTTTACCTCCACAGCTGGCTACTACGCGGACTCGTCCGTCTCCGTGAGAAACCTGCCCGCGATGGGCGGCATCTCATCTGAGCAGATTCTGTACACGTACGATGCGTGGGGTCGGCTTTCTGGGCTGGGTGGCAATGGAGGGATTCTCAACAGCACCGTGTACACGCCGATCGGGCAACTCGCGCAGTTCAATCGAATGAATAACGGTGACGAGGCGTACACAACCTACGGTTACGACAGCGTGACGGGAGCTGTGACAAGTATCAAAGATAACAGTGTGTTCGATGGTGCTGGACACTGGGTCTCCAACCGGTACTACGCGCGCGACAATGCGGGCAACATAAAGGTGGCGACTAAGACTTCCGTAGTTCCTGTGCAGACGAAGCAAGTCAACTGCTACTCGTATGATGCACTGCGCCAGCTGAAGCGGATTTGGACTCCGTCCGCGTCTGCAGATTGCAGCGACACTCCCACAACAGGTGCCTTGGTTGGTCCTGCGCCAATGTGGAAGGACTACACATACGATGCCGAAACAGGCAACAGGACCAAGCTTGTCGCCCGAACTCCCAGCGGAACTACATCGACAACGACGTACAGTTACCCGTCCGATGGTCAGGATCGGCCTCACGCGGTTGGCGCTGTCGCTGGTTCGTCGGCCAACGGAAATGGCACCTACTCCTACGACGAATCCGGAAACACAATCATTCGCCCGGGACAGACGTTGGACTACGACGCGCTGGGGCGACTGGAATCCGTCAAAATTCTGGCCACGGGGAAGAAGCAGACAAACATCTACGGCGCCGACGGCAAGCTGCTGATGAGGATCGAGCCTGATGGAGATGCAAGTCTGTATCTGCTCGACACAGTTCTCTCCACTTCGGCCGGGTCCGATGTGACGACAGCGGTTCGAACCTACCTGGCAGCAGAGGGAAAACCGGTGGCTAGTAGGACTGCGAAGTCCGGAACCAATGGGTCGACGGTGTCGTGGCTGTACGCAGATTCGCAAGGCACCGTTGACACGCAATCCGTCGCTAGTTCGGGAGCCACCACTACGCAGTACCGGGACCCGTTCGGCCAACAGGCGGCGGGTAGTAGTGGCGCGTGGAAAGACAACTCCGGGTTCCTCAACAAGCCAACCTCGCTCGACACAGGGCTGACTACTATCGGTGCGCGAACCTATGACAATCGACTAGGGCGATTCGTGTCCGTCGACCCGGTCGTGGATCCTAGCAAGCCCCAGCAAAACACTGGATATGCGTACTCGGGAAACAATCCGACCACGTGGAGCGATCCCACGGGTCTTGCATACGACGATTGCTCCGTAGTCCGCGGTTGCCCGGGTGCACCTCGCTCCAGGCCCGGCCCGCCGCAATCCGCCTACGCACCATCTCAGGGTGGTACTCATTCGAGCTCGGGGTGCGGGAGTGGGAACTGGGACTGTCGGATTCGTGAGTTGAGCGCACAAGCAAATCCGGATCGGGGCGGGTCTGGTCGACTCCGCACGCCCGATCGGCCAAGTGCAGGTGTTTGGTCGTACGATTATTCGTATAGATCTGCAATTTCTTACTCGAAGGAATACTCGCCTGAGAGCGTGATGAGGGTATTCCAAGACAATCCCGCGAAAGTATTCCCCTTTACGGTTGAGGGATGTGGAAAGTTTTCGACTGGGGCGGAATGCCTCCTGAAGACTGGTGCTTTCACGACGAATCCCAACGGCTGGGTCGGGGTTGACGTCACCTCTACTTCAACCAAGTTCACGGTGATATCTAAAGGGTACTTCGACGCGCCTGGGTCGACAATTCAATTTTCTACATACGAGGACGGTGGGATTGTGTATCTCGAACGGGACGCGGTGGGACACGGAGCTGATTTCTTCACGTTCTTTGGTATTGAAGTACTCCAGGCCAATCATGGCCCGTGGGACCTTCAGGCTGCCAACCTGCGTGGCCTGCTCGGCGTCTCTACGCCAAAATGAGGATGAGTATGAACTGGGTGCGTCTAGCTATTGCATTTGCAATCGCGTCTGTGGTGTCTACAGTGCTCATTACCGTTGGGACGATATTTCTGTATCAGGGGCGCGGATTTGTCTTTGGGAATGACGTCTGGTCACCGTTGGCTTGGTCGTATGCTCGCTTGGACACCTATCTCTATGGGGTTGTTGTTAACTTTGCTTTTGCAGGATTTCCTGTTGCGCTCTGCACCTTTCTGATAGCGAGGAAGCTCCGGGATGCTGGAAGAAAGGTTCGAATCGCGGCGGTTGTGATACCCTCCCTTGCAACACTGTTTCCGGCGTGGTGGGCGGCCGCCTGGAACGGGCCGCCTTTGCTCGCTCTGTTGGTCGGGAGCATCAGCGCTTTTTTCGGAGCCGGTGTTTTTCTTCTCGCAGCCCACCTGGTGGGATACACCCGGGCGGCGAGCGGCGCACTGAAGCAGGATGATTCGCCCTGAATCTCGTTCCGTGTTCCGCTCTTGGGAAATGCGCTTTGGATTGTCCGAGTATCGCTGAGGTCGTATGGCCTACGTGCATACGGCAGAAGACCAAGGATTCACGGCCGACGCGCGCGGAACTCGTAGCCTCGTTGAATGGCGACTTGCAATGTGCTCGGCCGCTCTTTCAAGGTTGCACACGATGCACTCAACGGAGCCACGCGAGCGAGCGACACGACCGGCCTCCGACAGCTTCTCAGCGAAGAATTGGCGTTCAAACCTCCTGACGCCTCGCGCGCCGGCGCAATGGAGGCCATCACCGACATCATGAACGAAGTCCAAGTCCGCCAAAGCGGAGAGGACATCAGGAACAAGCTCCTCCACAAGGCGAAGAACGGTTGAACCGCCGGCCGCGCCAAGCTCGGCTACCTCAACGTCCGCAAAGACTTCGACGGACGCCTCGTCGACACCATCGCCATCGACCCCGTACGAGCGCCACTCATCAGGTGGGCCTTCGAGCAGTACGCGACCGACGACTACTCCGTCTGGCAGCTTGCGTCGATCCTGGGTGACATGGGTCTCACGACTCGCGCCTCTGCGAAACGTCCCGAGCGGCCAGTGTCGTCGAGCGCTCTAGCGGAGATTATTCGGGACCCGTACTACACCGGGATGTTGCCGTTCAAGGGGGAATTATATCCGGGTCGACACTCTGCGGTGATCACCCAGGAGACCTTCGTCGCGTGTCAATCCATCCTGGATCGCAGGAACCGCAAGGGGGACCGAGACTGCGTCCACTTCCACTACCTCAAAGGAATGCTCTACTGCGGTCAGTGCGCCGATCAAGGACGCATCCGCCGTCTTGTGTATTCACAGAGCACCGGTAACGGCGGCGCGTGCGAGTACTGGGTCTGCTCGGGCTAGCAACGTGACCACTGCACCCTTGGCACCCTTCGGATGGAAGACCTTGAGGAGCAGGTCGCTCTCGAGGTCACGCGCAAAGGGTTCACCTCCAACGACATCGAGGCGCTTCGCTCGCGGCTCCATTTAACCCGTGACCACATGGGCGAGAAGGACCGCCAGATGAAGGCTTCCCTCACCGCCGAACTCCGCAAGCTCGAAGACCACGAGGAACGTCTCATTGAGCTAGCGGCCGACGGATCAGTCTCGACACCCAAGCTCCGCGACAAGCTCAACCAGATCACCCTGAAGAAGGGCGCAGTCGCCAACAAGCTCAGTCACACGCTGGCCAGCCTCAATGTCGGCGTCGAGATAGCCGATGCGCAGCTTGATCTTCTCGACAACCCCGGCAAGCTCTACCGCGGTTCACCTCACCACGTCCGGCGAGGAGCCTCGTGGGACCCTTCAACAAATTTACTGTCCATCGCGACGAGCTCGGCGAGGTGGTCCTCGCTGCAGAGCGCACGGTGATCGACGCGGCCGTCCAAGAATTGAACGGCCGCTGCGGGAATCACGTCACCCCAGCAAAAAGCGAGGAAGCCTCCCGCAAATCTACGGGAGGCTTCCTCGCTAGCGCCTTTGGAACTACTTTTTCGTCCAAAGGTTGGAACATTCTTGAATTGGTCGGGGTGACAGGATTTGAACCTGCGGCCTCGTCGTCCCGAACGACGCGCGCTACCAAGCTGCGCCACACCCCGTTGCAACTAGGAAAGTCTACCCCGTCGGGCGGCATGCTTCGAACCATTGCGGGATTCGAGCGCGTTCGGGAGGGCGTGTTCCGGTGTCCTAGTTCGTCCACGTGGGTTTCGTCCACGCGGCGCCCGCGCAGGGAGGCCGCGCGTGACGCAGCGGCCTCCCTCCGGCTCAGGACCGCGGAGTGCGACGTCGCCGGGCCGTGTGGGCCGCGACCAGCCCCGCACCGAGCAGCACCGCCGCGAGGCCGCCAGTGGCGCCGAGCGAGGCCGTCGTGACCCCCGTGGCCGCCAGCACGGGTACCGCGGGCAGTGCTGCGGGTGGCGCCGTCGGGAGGGCAGCCGGCACGGGAACCACCGTGGCCGCGGGTGTCAACGCGGGTGTCGGGTCTGCCGGGGGCGTCGGAACGAGCTGCTCGGTCTGCGTGGGCGAGGCGAACCGCTCCACCCACAGGAAGGACGGCGGCAGGTGCGGCACGACATCCGCATCTTGCGCGGAGCGCTCGATGCGCCAGACGGCCGTGTACACACCGGCGCCCGGCAGATCCGCCTCGGTCTGCACGGTGTACGTTCCCGCCCCCTCGAGCGGATCGGTGCGCAGCGTGAGCTGGGCCACGGGCTTGAGAGACGCCGGGACCTCGTCGGCCTCGGCGGGGAACGCGCCCGTCCGGTAGATGTCGGCGGTGGCCGAGAGGATGACGAACGACCCGTCCGCCCGGCGGGGCCACACGCCGTCCTGTGTCGACACCGTGACGTCATCGACGAAGCGGCGCCCCTCGAGACGGGCGATCGTCTGCACGCGCGGCGAGAACTGCACGGGCCGGGGCGCGGCATCCTGGGTCGAGAGTTCGAACGTCTGAGGGCCGGCGGGACCGGCGGACTCCTGCTGATCGGGTGTCGAGTAGTACCGGATGGCTGCGGCGCGCACCGAGAAGGAGCCCGTCGCGCGCACCGTGTAGGGCCGCCCGTCGTCCGAGGCCGAGGCGGGGGCGATGATCGCGTAGGTCGCACCCCCGCGCACGTCGTGTCGATCGGCGGACCCCGTGTCGGCGAACACCGCGTTCTGCAGATGCAGTGTGCCCGTGGCATCCGGGTCGACGTCTACGGAGAGTGTGCCGCGCGTGGGGTCGTCCTGCGCCGCCGAGAGCGTCAGCGAGCCGCCGGTGCGGGGCACCCGGATCGCCTCCGCTTCGGCGAGGTACTGCAGGGTGCGTTCCTGGATCGCAGCGCTGTTCTCGGGGCTCGCGCGACGCATGATGAAGTCGATGGCCTCCGGCAACTGGTCGCCGGAATACCCCCACGAGTGGAGCGTCGTGTCACGGTCGACGATCGCCTTCACGGCCCAGCCCACACTGGCCGCCTGCACGGCGTCGTCGGTCTGGCCGTACGCGCTGACGAGGTGGTTGATCGAGACCAGCTGCTGCGGGCTGAGGCCGTTCACGTCGGAGGTGACGCCGTGGTCCGTCGTGGGCCCGGTGGCGACGGGCAGACCCGGGTGGATGCAGTAGGTGTGCACGTCGCCCACTCGCATAGAGCCGTGCCAACCGGTGCGCGAGAGGGGAGCCCAGGTGCCGAAGCCGGTGCCCTGATCGGCCGCGTGGGCGACCGGAGCGATGGTCAGGCTGCTGAGCAGCACGGCCAGGACGGCCAGGAAGGCCGGAAGGCGACGGCGGGTGGGCGGGGGAGCATGGTTCATGCGGAGTCCCTTCGGTCGAGGAGACTCGATCGTGCTCGCTGAAGGGATGCCCCGGACGGCGAAAGGGGCCGTTCCGTGGAAGGAACGGCCCCTTTCGAGGATGGGGAGAACGGGTCAGCGGGGGAGCAGCGTGAGCAGCGTCGCCTCGGGCCGGCACGCGAAACGCACCGGGGCGTAGATCGAGTGCCCCAGGCCGGCGCTGACGTTGAGGGGTACCGTGCGCCCGTCGTACGTCCACTCGCTCAGACCGCGCGCCTGGTCGAGCGGCAGGTCGCAGTTGGAGACGAGCGCCTTGCGGCTGAACGGCACGCGCACCTGACCACCGTGCGTGTGGCCCGCGAGCAGGACGTCGGCGCCGAGACCCGTGAACGTGTCGAGCGTTCGCCGGTAGGGCGCGTGCATCACGCCGATCCGGAGGTCGGCGGCATCCAGGGTGTCGAGCACGGGCGGGATGAGCTCGGGGCGATCCCAGTTGCGGTGGGCGTCGTTCACACCGAACGCCGTGATGCGCGTGCCCTTCACCTCGAGCGAGACGGCCGTGTCGTCGAGGATGCTCCACCCCAGATCCACGGCGAAGAAGCGATCGAGCGCGTCGATGTCGAGGTGCTTGTGCGCGGGAAGGTGGCCCGAGGGGCCGAGGAAGTACCGCAGCGGGTTGCGGGGCGCGGGCTCTTGGAAGTCGTTGGATCCGTGGACGACCAGACCCGGAACGCCGCGGAGCGACGAGAAGGCGGTGCGCACCCCGACGAGACCGTCGCGGTGTCCCATGTTGTCGCCGGTGTTGACGACGAGGTCGGGGGCCAGCTCGACGAGCCTCGACATCCACTCCTGCTTACGGTGTTGCCAGGGAGCCATGTGCGCGTCGGACACGTGCAGTACCCGGAGGGGCTCCGCACCCGGCGGCAGCACGCGGACGGCGTGATAGCGCACGGTGAAGAGATACCGCTCGATGCCCACTCCCCACACCGCTGCCCCGACAGCGGCCGCCCCCGCGACCCCGAGGGGTGCGAGGGCGGCCGTCACCAGGGGGCGCGTCACGGGCAGTCCTTGGCGACGATGGCCAGCGTCACCGGGGTGCTCTTGTTCGCCGAGGTACCGCCGGAGGGGCTCGTCGAGGCGACGCGTCCCTCTGCGGGCGCATTGCCGTCCCGCTCACAGGACCCGATCGATACGGTTCCGAACCCGGCCGACAGCATCGCCGCACGCGCGGAGCTGACCGGCTGCCCGGACACATCGGGAACGGTGCCGCCCTGCCCGTTGCCGGGGCTGAGCGTGATGACCGACCCTGCGGCCGCCGAACCCGCGCCGGGGTTCATCGCGGCCACGCGGTCGCCGCCGAACTCGGAGTCGACCGGGTCGCCGATCGAGACGCGGAAACCGGCGCCTTCGAGGGTGGACCGGGCGCTGTCGATGCTCTGACCCACGACGTTCGGGAGGTCGCGCTGGACGGTGCGCAGCAGGTTGGAGGCGGGGTCGGGGAACCGGTCGCCGCCGTAGAAGTCGTCGGACGAGCGCTGGACGTCGGCGGCGAGCGGGTAGCGGATGTCGGACAGTGCGCGCCCGCCCCAGTACTTGCGGAACAGGTCTTCGCTGCCCTCGTAGTTGCCGACCCAAGCCGCGGTCGTCGTGTTGGTCGACGACTCGATCATCCAGGTCTGCCATCCCTCGTGGGTACCCGTCTTGCCGAGCACCGGGGTGCCGTCGCGCGGGTTGCCCTGCGAGCCGGTGCCGCCGCCGGCCATGACGCCCTGCAGGGCGTAGGCCGCGGTCGCCGCGATCTCGGGGGTCAGCGCGGGCGAGCACGTGCGCTCGGGGATCGCGCGGTCGGCGCCCTTGTTGTCGGTGATCTTGTCGATGACCTTGGGCTGGCACAGCGTGCCGCCGTTCGCCACGGTCGCATACGCGCCGGCCATGGCGATGGGCGAGACGTTGTCGTTTCCGATGACGTTGTTGGCGTACTGCATCGTGATGTCGGTGCCGTCGCCCCGGGTGACGCCCAGCTTCTTCGCGGTCTTGGCAATGTCGCAGAGATCCAGCTGGGCGGCCATCTGCAGGTAGCCGGTGTTCAGCGAGTCGCGCGTGAACATCATGGGGGTTCCCACGTAGCCGCCGTTGTTGGCGAAGTTGTTGATGCGGTCGTTGTTCATGTTGACGTAGTTGCCGGTGCAGGAGTTCGTCATGTTCGGCACCGGACCCATGCGGCCGTTCAGCGTCTCGTTGAGCGAGTGGCCCTTCTCGAGCCAGTCCACGAGCGTGAAGAGCTTGAACGTCGACCCCGCGCTGAAGCCGATCGAGCCGCCGTTCGTGCTGTCACCGGCGAACACGACCGAGTTGAACGACGGATCGGCCTCGGCCTGACCCGGGTCCTGCGTGAACTTCGTGTTCTGCGCGATCGCGAGGATGCGACCGGTCTTCGACTCCGTGTTCACGACCGTCGAACCGAACTTCATGCCGTCGAAGCTCTGCGGCGCGTAGGCGTTCATCGCGTTCTGCGCGGCATCCTGAACCCGCCAGTCGAGCGTCGTCTGGATCGTGAGGCCGTCCTGACGCAGCGCGCGGACGCGCTCGTCGGTGTCGGTGCCGAAGGCCGGGTCGCTCAGGATCGTCGAGACGACGTACTGGCAGAAGTACGGAGCGGCCGACGAGGCGCAGCCCTGGCTGGTGGGCGTGATCACCGGGCTGATCGGCTCGAGGGCGGCCGCCACGTACTGCTCGTGCGTGATCTTGCCGTCGACCTCCATGCGGCTGAGCACGTAGAGCTGTCGGCCCTTGGTCTCGCTGTAGCCGTCGGCGGCGTTGAGCAACTGCTCCTGCGTGATCTCGCCGTTGTCGCGCAGCGTGTACAACGCCTGGATCGTGCCCTGATCGACGTCGTCGATCGAGCCGTCGGGCTGCTTGTTGTACGCTGTGCCGTCGTTGTCGAAGATCGACCCCTCGGCGCGGTCGATGCGGAAGCGGTTGGGGTTCTGCACCATGCCCGCGAGGATCGCCGACTGGCTGACGCTCAGCTGCGAGGCCGGGGTGTTGAAGTAGTACCGCGCGGCGGCGTCGATGCCGTACGTGGTGCCACCGAAGTTCGCGATGTTCAGGTAGCCCAGAAGGATCTGGTCCTTCGTGTACTCCTTCTCGAGCTGGATGGCGTAGCGCATCTCCTGCAGCTTGCGCTGGTAGCCCTCGGTGCCCTCGGACTGCACGGCCTCGAGGGCGCACTTCTGCAGTGCCTCGTCGCGCGTCATGCCGGGGTCGCTGTCGGTGGGCTCGACGGCCCGGGCCTCGAGCTCGCAGCGCTGCACGAGCACGTTCTTGACGTACTGCTGGCTGATCGACGAGCCACCCTGCGTCTCGCCGCCCGAGGCGTTGCTCAGCAGCGCGCGGGTGGTGCCGATGAGGTCGACGCCGCCGTGCTGGTAGTACCGCGGGTCTTCCGACGACAGGATCGCGTCGTACATCACCGGGTTGACCTGGTCGAACGTGACGGGGGAGCGGTTCTGGTCGTAGAACTTCGCCAGCACCCGGTCGCCGGCCATGAGCGTCGTCGGCTCCATGAGCTCGTCGGGCTGCAGGTAGCTCGGCATCTTGTCGAAGATGGTGATGGCGCTGGAGGCGGCGGCGCCGGACACGGCGATGGCCGGCGTCACGGCGGCGGTGACCAGGAGTCCGGCGACCGCGCTCAGGCCGACGAGGCCGACGATGCCGCCGAGGGCACCGCTAGCCGTACGTTTGTTCTCGGGCATAGGGTTGATGCTAAGCGACGTTGCTGGGCGATGCCTCGAAGGCGTGCGCCCGCACGCGTACGCGTTCATCCCGCGCGCACGAGTCTGCGCGCGCCGAGTCACCGCCGGGAGCCCGAATGATCACGTGGGAGTACGTCACCACGCCGCTGTTGATCCACAACACCGCCGCGATCCTCAACAACTGGGGCAAGCAGGGCTGGGAGCTCGTGCAGGTCGTGCCCGGTCCCGAGGGTGGGCTCGTCGCCTACCTCAAGCGGCCCACGGGCGGCGGGACGGCCAACGCCGGTCTCGGCGCGGCCGAACAGGCGGCCCGCCAGTTCGAGGGCCAGCAGTGAGCGTCTCGCAGCGCCTGGCGGAGCTGGGCGTCGAGGTGCCCGCCGTCGTCCCGCCCGTGGCGTCCTACATTCCGGCCAAACGGCACGGCGACCTCGTCTACACCTCGGGCCAGTTGCCGATGGTGCAGGGATCCTTGCCGACGACCGGCAAGGTGGGGGAGTCCGCCGGACTGGTGAGCCCCGCCGACGCTCGTTCCTTCGCCCGCCAGTGCGCGTTGAACGCGATCGCCGCGGCCGCCGCCGTGGCCGGCGGTGTCGACAATCTCACCGGTGTGCTCAAGCTCACCGGGTTCGTGGCATCCGTTCCCGAGTTCACCGGTCAGCCGGGAGTCATCAACGGGGCGAGCGAGTTCCTGGGCGAGGTGTTCGGCGAGGCCGGCGCGCACGCCCGCTCCGCCGTGGGTGTTCCCGTGCTGCCGCTCGACAGCCCGGTCGAGGTCGAGGTGGTCTTCACCGTCGTGTGAGGATCGATTCCGGATGCCGGGCACCCGGCGAGACGAAGGGGACGTGCGGTCGTACCGCGCGTCCCCTTCGTCTTTCTCGTCCGCGACGGGGATGGCGCCGCGAACGACGGTCTCTGCGATGGCGCCACGCGCTCGCACGGAGTAAGACCGTCGGTCGTGGACGCCGTCGAACACGGCATCCACGACCGCTGATCACTTCACCTGGGCGCTGATCACGCTCATGACGGCGGTGTCGGCGAGCGTCGTGGTGTCGCCCACCTCGCGCCCCTCGGCGACGTCGCGGAGCAGCCGGCGCATGATCTTGCCCGAGCGCGTCTTCGGCAGTTCGCCCACGATGTACACGTCGCGGGGACGAGCGATGGGACCGATCTGCTCTCCCACCCACCTGCGCAGCTCGTCTCCGAGGCCCTCCACCGGGTTCTGCTTGAGGAAGCGGCTCTTGATGATGACGAACGCCACCACCGCCTGCCCGGTCGTCTCGTCGGACGCACCGACCACCGCCGCCTCGGCGACGCCCTCGTGGCCGACCAGGGCCGACTCGATCTCGGCGGTCGACAGGCGGTGGCCCGAGACGTTCATGACGTCGTCGACGCGCCCGAGCAGCCAGACATCGCCGTCGTCGTCGAGCCGAGCGCCATCGCCCGCGAAGTAGTAGCCCTTGTCGGCGAACTTGTCCCAGTAGGTCTCGCGGTAGCGGTCGGGGTCGCCCCAGATGCCGCGCAGCATGCTCGGCCACGGCTCGGTGACCACGAGCAGACCGCCGCCGCCATTGCCCACCTTCTCGCCCTGCTCGTCGACGACCGCGATCGAGATGCCGGGGATCGGCACCTGGGCCGATCCGGGCTTGGTCTCGGTGACGCCCGGCAGGGCCGAGATCATGATCGCGCCCGTCTCGGTCTGCCACCAGGTGTCGACGATCGGAGCCTCGCCGGCGCCGATGATGTCGCGATACCAGATCCACGCCTCGGGGTTGATGGGCTCGCCCACCGAGCCGAGCAGCCGGATCGACGACAGGTCGAACTTCTGCGGGACGTCGCGCCCGATCTTCATGAACGAACGGATCGCGGTCGGAGCGGTGTAGAACACGCTCACGCCGTGCTTCTCGATGAGCTCCCACCAGCGGCCCGGGTGCGGCGTGTCGGGGGTGCCCTCGTACAGCAGCTGGGTGGCGCCGTTCGCGAGCGGGCCGTAGGTGACGTACGTGTGGCCGGTGATCCACCCGATGTCGGCGGTGCACCAGTACACGTCGGTCTCGGGGTGCACGTCGTGCACGACGCGGTTCGTGAAGGCCGCCTGCGTCAGATACCCGCCGGAGGTGTGCAGGATGCCCTTCGGCTTACCGGTCGTCCCCGACGTGTAGAGGATGAACAGGGGCGTCTCGGCCGGGAACGCCTGCGCCTCGTGCTCGGCCGACGCCGACGGCACGACATCGTGCCACCAGAGGTCCCGGTCGTCGGTCCAGTCGACCTCGTTCGCGCCGCGCTTCACGACGATCACGTGTTCGACGGTCTCTTGGATGCCGGATCCGTTGCGGTCGGCGAGAGCCTGGTCGACCGCGGGCTTCAGGGGCGACACCTTGCCCTTGCGCCACCCGCCGTCGGCGGTGATGACGACCTTCGCCCCGGCATCGTCGATGCGGGCGCGCAGGCTGTCGGCCGAGAATCCGCCGAAGACGACGGAGTGCACCGCGCCGATGCGGGCGACGGCGAGCATCGACGCGATCGCCTCGGGGATCATGGGCAGGTACAGCGCGACGCGGTCGCCCTGCTCCACGCCGAGCTCGGTGAGGACGTTGGCGAGGCGTTTGACCTCGTCGGTGAGCTCGGCGTAGCTGACGTTGCGCTGGTCGCCGGGCTCGCCCTCCCAACGCAGGGCGATGCGGTCGCCGTGCCCGGCCTCGACGTGGCGGTCGAGGCAGTTGTAGGCCACGTTCAGCTCGCCGTCGCCGAACCACTCGGCGAACGGCGGGTTCGACCAGTCGAGCACGCGGGTGAAGGGAGTGTGCCAGTGCAGCTCGCGAGCCTGGTCCGCCCAGAAGCCCTCGCGATCCGCGGCGGCGCGCTCGTACAGGCTGCGATCCGCGACGGCTTGCGCTGCGAACGACGCCGCCGGCGCGAACCGGCGGGTCTCGTTGAGGAGATGGTCGATCTGGCTGCTCATCGCGGCGCTCCTTCGCGTTCACGCGACGCCGCGTCGGTGCGCGACGTCATCACCCGGGTCACGCTATCGACCCCCTCCGACACCGGCCACCTCCGATAGTTGGCATCGGCTCGCGATCAAAACAGGTGATATATCGGGGTGAATGGGTCTGAGAGTTGGCCAGGCCGTTCTCCCACGCGTAACCTAGTCATGTCGGAACATCGTTTCGGCACCCGCGTCGGGGGGAGCCCCCCAATTTTCCTCCGGCGCCTGGCGGCATCCCTCGCCCCCCACTGTAGGGATGCCGCCCCCTCCTCTTTCCGCGGCCGATGGCCCGCGACGCCGGCCCCGAGGGGCCATCCCTCACCGGGGCGCACACCCGCTGCCGCGGAGAGAACGACCGTTCCTCCCCACGGTGTCGATGCGTCGGAGCATCCACCGATCGCGGTTTTCGCTCGACGGGGGAGGGGGCGTCCTCCCTACGGTCGTCGTCGTGTCTTCCGTCATTCCCCTGCACCGACCCGATCCCGCTGAAGCGCCCCCCGTCTGGGACGATCCGGCGTTGGCGTTCCTGCGGCCGTTCCTCGACGACGGGTCGGTGACCGATCTCTTCGTCAACGGAGACCGGGGACTCTTCATCGATCGAGGGCGCGGCATCGAATGCGTGGCGTCATGGCGCGCGAGCGAGCTCGAGGTCCGTCGGCTGGCGGTGCGTCTCATCGCACTCGGCGGTCGCCATCTCGACGACGCGTCGCCCTGCGTCGACGTGCGGCTCGAACGCGGGGTCCGCGTACATGCCGTGCTCGCACCGGTCGCCGTGGGCGGAACGAGCATCTCGGTGAGGGTGCCGCGGTGGGACGCCCCCGATCTCGTCGGGCTCGAACGCGGGGGCATGTTCACCGCGACGCAGCGCGGGCGTCTGGAAGACATGGTCGATCGGCGGTGGAACATCCTCATCAGCGGCGCCACCGGGGCGGGCAAGACGACGTTGCTCGCCGCCCTGCTGGGCCGAGTCCCCGCCGGGGAACGTCTCATCACCGTCGAGGAGGTGGCCGAGCTGCGCCCGGATCACCCCCATCACGTCGCGCTCGAAGCCCGCCAGGCCAACCTCGAGGGTGCCGGGGCCCTAACCGTGGCCCGCCTCGTTCGCGAGGCGCTGCGCATGCGACCCGACCGCCTCGTTCTGGGGGAGTGCCGCGGAGAAGAGGTACGCGACCTGCTCATGGCGCTCAACACCGGCCACGACGGAGGCGCCGGCACGCTGCACGCGAGCAGCCTGCGCGACGTGGCGACGCGACTGGAGGCCCTGGGGTCGCTGGCGGGAATGGATGCCACCACCACCGGCAGGCAGACCGCGAGCGCCATCGGTGCCGTGGTGCACGTCGAACGTCGTGACGGACGCCGCCGGGTCACGGGATGGGGGCGCCCGGTGCTGAGCGACGGGCGACTACGCATCGATGCGGAGCCGTGGTGAAAGCGGGACGCGCCGCGATCGGTCACGCCGACGCGCTCGAGACCACGATGCGTCTCGCCGTGCTGCTGGGCGCGGGGCTGACCCCGGCGCGCGCGTGGGCCGTCGTCGCCGAGCGAGGGGATGCGACGGCGGTGGGCGCGGCACGGGCGGCGGCGCGCGGCGACGACGTCGCCGAGGTCCTGCGCTCGGCGGGTGAGACCTGGAGCGATGTCGCCGCGGTCTACGCGGTCGCCGTCGATGCCGGTGCGCCGTTGGCCGATACGCTGCGCACGATCGGGGGAGCCCTGCGGGACGCCGCCGAGATCTCGGCCGACGTGCGCGTGGCACTCGCCGAACCCGCGGCGACCGCGCGACTGATCGCGTGGCTCCCGGTTCTGGGGGTTCCGCTGGGGCTCGCCTTGGGCTTCGACACCGTCGGCATCCTGGTGACCGATCCGCTCGGCACGGCCTGTCTCGTCGGGGGCACGATCCTCGTCGTGGCCTCACGCCTGTGGGCCCGCCATCTCGTGCGCCGAGCGACGCCACCCCGAAGTGTGCCGGGTCTGAACGCCGAGCTGTGGGCGGTGGCCCTCTCGGCGGGGATCTCGGTCGATCGGGCGCGTCAGCTCGCCACCGCAGCCGGCCGCGTCGGGCCGCCGCTCTCCGAGGCCTCGGGGGACCAGGCCATCGCGGCGACCCTCGATCTGGCCGTGCGCGCCGGTGTGCCGGCGAGCGAGCTGCTGCGCGGCGACGCGTGGATGGCACGTCATCGCGCCCGTACCGAGGGGCGCGCGGCGGCCGCGCGCCTGTCGACGCACCTTCTCGTGCCGCTCGGCGCCTGCACCCTGCCCGCGTTCCTCCTGCTCGCCGTCGTGCCGATGATGCTCGGCCTGCTGCGTTCCAGCGGGTTCCCCTAGCGCGGGGCAGTCGCCCGCCTCACCCGCTTCCCTCCCCTCGACCCTATGGGCGGAGACATCTCTTCGCCCGGGGTCCCCACCGAAAAGGAGTCGCCATGACCATCCCCTTCCTTCCCACCGCCGCCGACGCTCGTCACGAGGCGCGCGTCCCCACCCTGACCTCGGCGCGCGCCGGTGCCCTCTTCCTTGATGAGAAAGGAGCCGCGACAGCCGAATACGCCATCGCGACCATGGCCGCCGTCGCCTTCGCCGGGCTGCTCGTCGTCATCATGCGCAGCGACGAAGTCCGCGGGATCCTCACCGATCTCGTGCGCCGTGCGCTGACGGTGCAGTGATGTCCGCGGTTCGCCGGGCCGAGCGTCGATGGCCGCGGCTCGACGAGCGCGGTGCCGTGACCGCGGAGTTCGCCGTCGCGCTACCCGCGCTGATCGTCGTGCTGGCGCTGGGGGTGGGGGCGCTCGGCTCGGTCGCCACAGCCGTCCGGCTGCAGCACAGCGCCACCGAGGCCGCGCGACTGCTCGGGCGGGGAGACGGCGGCGGGCTCGCCGTCGTCGACGGCGTCGGGGGCAGCGCGTCGGTCGAACGCGTCGACGGCCTCGTCTGCATCACGGCTTCCGCCCCGATCGCGTCGGCGCTCCCGCTCGCGCCCGTGACCGCGCGGGCCTGCGCCCTCGACGGAGGGCGCTGATGGCGGGCACGGTCGCGGTGGTCGGCGTCACCGCGGTGGTGGCGGGCGCCACCGTCGCTCTCGGACTCGCTCTCGGCGCCGTGGTGCAGGTGCAACGGCTGTCGGGGATCGCGGATGCCGCCGCCCTCGCCGCGGCCGACACGGTGAGCGGGGCGGTGACGGGGGTGCCCTGTGAGGCGGCGACGGTCGTCGCCGAGCAGGGGGGTGCGAGCCTGCAGGAGTGCGATGTCGACGGCCTGGTCGCCACCGTCACCGTCGCTGGGGCGTACGGTGGGATTCCATTCGATGTGCGCGCGCGGGCCGGACCACCCGATGTCCCGAGCCCATGAGTCCTCCCGGAACCCCGCCAGGCAGGCGTGTGTATGGTGTGCATCGACGAAAGGACCCCAGTGGCAAACGGCAAGAAGCTCGTCATCGTCGAGTCCCCGACGAAGATGAAGTCGATCCAGGGATACCTCGGCGACGACTACGAGGTGCTCAGCTCGGTCGGTCACATCCGCGATCTCGCGTCGAAGAAAGAGATCCCGGCCGACAAGAAGGCGGCGTACGGCAAGTACTCCATCGACGTCGAGAACGACTTCGACCCGTTCTACGTGGTCAACGACCGCAAGACCAAGACGGTGGCCGAGCTCAAGCGCGCGCTGAAGACGGCCGACGAAGTCTTGCTCGCCACTGATGGTGACCGCGAAGGCGAAGCCATCGCGTGGCACCTGCTCGAGGTTCTCAAGCCCAAGGTCCCCGTGCGTCGCATGATCTTCCACGAGATCACGAAGGACGCCATCCGCGAAGCCGCCGAGAACACTCGCGAACTCGACGTGTCGCTGGTCGACGCGCAGGAGACCCGTCGCGTGCTCGACCGCCTGTACGGCTGGGACGTCTCGCCCGTGCTCTGGCGCAAGGTGGGATCCGGCCGCGAGGGCACGGCGCTCAGCGCCGGCCGCGTGCAGTCCGCCGCGACCCGCATGGTCGTCGAACGCGAGCGCGAGCGCATGGCGTTCGTGTCGGCGTCGTACTGGGACGTCGAAGCGCTCGCGTCGCAGACCGGTTCTTCGTTCACCACTCGCCTCGCCCGTCTCGACGGTGCTCCCATCGCCCGCGGAAGCGACTACGACGACAACGGAAATCTCAAGAAGGCCGTCGTGGTGCTCGACGAGGCGAAGGCCCGCACACTCGCCGCGGCCATCACCGCCGCCGGCCGCGCGACGGTGGCCAAGGTCGAGGCCAAGCCCGGCACGCGCAGCCCCCGCGCCCCCTTCACGACCTCCACCCTGCAGCAGGAGGCCGGTCGCAAGCTCTCGATGAGCGCCAAGCACGCCATGGGGGTCGCGCAGCGTCTGTACGAGAAGGGCTTCATTACTTATATGCGTACCGACTCGGTCGCCCTCTCGGGGCAGGCCATCTCGGCGGCGCGCGCACAGGCCGTCTCGCTGTACGGCGACAAGGCCGTCCCCGCCAACCCGCGCGTCTACAAGAGCAAGTCGAAGAACGCGCAAGAGGCGCACGAGGCCGTCCGCCCCTCGGGCGAGACCTTCCGCACGCCGGCGTCGCTCGCGTCGTCGCTCGACCGCGACGAGCAGAAGCTGTACGACCTCATCTGGAAGCGCACGGTCGCCAGCCAGATGGCCGATGCCAAGTACGAGACCACCACGGTCACCCTCACCGTCGCCGCGGGCGAGCAGGTCGCGGAGTTCACGGCATCCGGAACCGTCTACACCTTCAAGGGCTTCCTCGAGGCCTATGAAGAGGGCAACGACGAGAAGCGCAACGGGCGCGACGACGACGAGGACCAGTCCCTGCCCGCGGTCGCGGCGGGCGACGAACTCACCGTCAGCGACGTGGAGCCCAAGGGCCACAGCACCTCGCCCAAGCCGCGCTACACCGAGGCCAGCCTCGTGAAAGCGCTCGAAGAGAAGGGCATCGGCCGCCCGTCGACGTTCGCCAGCATCATCGGCGTCATCCTCGATCGCGGCTACGTCTCCAAGCGCGGACAGGCCCTGGTGCCCAGCTGGCTGGCCTTCAGCGTCGTGCGCCTGCTCGAAGAGCACTTCGCCGATCTCGTCGACTACGACTTCACGGCCGCCCTCGAAGACGACCTCGACGCGATCGCCCGCGGAGAGCAGCGTCGCACGGAGTGGCTGAAGTCGTTCTACTTCGGTTCCGACAAGCAGGTGGGCCTGCGGCACATCGTCGACAACCTCGGCGAGATCGATGCCCGCGAGCTCAACTCGACCCGCATCACCGACACGGCCACCCTGCGCTTCGGCAAGTACGGTCCGTACCTCGAGATCACCGAGCCCGGGGCCGACGCCGAGGCGAAGCCCCGCATCGTCAACATCCCCGAAGAGCTCGCGCCCGACGAGCTCACGCCCGAGAAGGCCCAGGAGCTCATCGACGCCCCCGTCGCGGGCGACCGCGTGCTCGGCGAGAACGCCGAGAACGGCAAGCTCGTCGTCGTGAAAGACGGCCGCTTCGGTCCGTACGTGCAAGAAGTGGATGCCGAAGAGCCCGACGAGGTCGACCAGGCCACCGGCGAGGTCGTCGAGCAGCCGAAGAAGCGCGGCGTGAAGAAAGAGGTCGCGCCCAAGCCCCGCACGGCCTCGCTCTTCCGCTCGATGTCGGTCGACACGATCGACCTCGACACCGCCCTGCAGCTTCTGTCGCTTCCGCGCGTCGTCGGCGCCGACCCCGAGACCGGTGCCGAGATCACCGCGCAGAACGGGCGGTTCGGGCCGTACCTCAAGAAGGGCACCGACTCGCGGTCGCTCGACGATGAGAAGCAGATCTTCGAGATCACGCTCGACGAGGCGATCGCCAAGTACGCCGAACCGAAGTACGGCGCACGTCGTGCGTCGAGCGCCCTGAAGGAGTTCGACGCCGATCCGGTCAGCGGCAAGGCGATCAAGCTCAAGGACGGCCGCTTCGGACCGTACGTCACCGATGGCGAGACCAACGCCACGGTCCCGCGCGGGGAGGACGCCATGGCCGTCACCTTCGAGCGCGCCGTCGAGCTCATCGCCGACAAGCGCGCCAAGGGTCCCGCGCCCAAGAAGGCGCCGGCGCGCAAGACGACGGCGACGAAGACGACCGCCGCCAAGACGACCGCCGCCAAGACGACCGCTGCCAAGACGACGGCGGCCAAGACGACGGCGGCCAAGACCACGGCAGCCAAGACCGCGGCGGCCAAGACGACCGCGGCCAAGACGGCGGCCAGCAAGACGACCGCCGCCAGATCGACCGCCAGCAAGACGACCGCCGCCAGGTCGACCGCCAGCAAGACGGCCGCGCCGAAGGCCACGACCACGCGCAAGGCGCCGGCGACGCAGTCGTGACCGTCGAGGACACCCGGCCGCTGCACGCCCCGCGCGCGGCGGCGGCCGGGGGCCCCGGCCTCTTCGTCACCTTCGAGGGCGGCGACGGGGCGGGCAAGACCACCCAGGCGTCGCTGCTCGAGCAGTGGGTGCGCTCCGACGGTCGCGACGTGGTGCGCACGCGCGAACCGGGCGGCACCGAGGTGGGCGTGAGGATCCGCGACATCGTGTTGCACCACCGGGGGCACATCAACGCCCGCGCAGAGGCTCTGCTGTACGCCGCCGACCGCGCGCACCACGTCGAGACGGTCGTGCAGCCCGCCATCGCGCGCGGCGACGTCGTCATCCAGGATCGGTACCTCGACTCTTCCGTCGCGTATCAGGGGGCGGGCCGCGTCCTCGACGCCGACGACGTGCGGGCGCTGTCCCTCTGGGCGACCGACGGGCTGCTGCCCGACCTCACGGTGCTGCTCGACCTCGACCCGACCGCCGCGCGAGCGCGCCTCGATGCCGACGACAAGCCCTTCGACCGCCTCGAAGCCGAGAAGAACGAGTTCCATGCCCGCGTGCGCGACGGCTTCCTGGCGCTCGCACGACGTGAGCCGGAGCGTTTCCTCGTGCTCGATGCGACCGAGGCGCCCGACGTTCTGGCCGCGCGCGTGCGCGACGCCGTGACGACGCGGCTGCGCTGACGCGTCCTCGACCGCGGTACCCCGGCGGTATCGACGTCCGGCGCCCTTGGGCGAGTGCGCCCTCTACCGCGCGGTGACGAGCCAGGGAAAGCTGTCGGAGCCCACGGTTAGGCTGGAGCCCATGTCCGTCGCCCTCGACCCGCCGTCCACGCCCGCCGCGGCGGCGCCGTTCCCGTGGGACGCCGTGTGGGGGCAAGACGACGCGGTCGACACCTTGCGCGCCGCGGCATCCGACCCCGCCGCCCTCGCCCACGCCTGGCTGATCACGGGTCCTCCCGGGTCGGGGCGCTCGACCCTCGCGTACGCGTTCGCGGCGGCGCTCATCGCCGAGCCGGGCGACGAGCGGGCGCAGCAGCAGGTGCTGGCCCGCACCCATCCCGACCTCACCGCGCTGCGCACCGAGCAGGTCGTCATCCGCATCGACGAGGCCCGACGTCTGGTGGAGCGGTCGTCGTTCGCGCCGTCGCTCGGGCGGCACCGGGTGATCGTCGTCGAAGACGCCGATCGCATGGCCGAACGCACGTCCAACGTGCTGCTGAAAGCCCTCGAGGAGCCCCCCGAGAAGACCGTGTGGGTGCTGTGCGCCCCGAGCGATGCCGACCTTCTGCCGACCATCCGCTCCCGCGTCCGACTCCTGCGCCTGCGAGAGCCCTCGGTCACCGACGTCGCCGCCCTCATCGTCGAACGCACGGGTGTCGCCCCAGACATCGCCGAGGAGTCCGCGCGCCACGCGCAGCGCCACATCGGCATGGCCCAGCGCCTCGCCACCGACGACGACGCCCGCGCCCGTCGTGCCGAGACCCTGGCTGCGGTCCTCGCGGTGCGCGGCATCGGCGACGCCGTCGAGGTGGCGGGACGCATCGTGCGCCTGGCCACCGACGACGCGAAGGCCCTCACCGCCACCCGCGACGAAGAAGAACGGCGTGCGCTGCTGCGCACCTTCGGTGTCGCCGAGGGGGCCGCGGTGCCGCCGTCGGTCCGCGGCCAGGTCAACGCCCTCGAAGACGACCAGAAGCGGCGCGCCACCCGCAGCCTGCGCGATGGCATCGACCGCGTGCTCACCGACCTGCAGTCCCTGTTCCGCGACGTCGTGATGATCCAGTACGGCCGCGAGGGCGACCTGGTCAACAGCGAGCGCCTCGACGACCTGCGTTCCCTCGCGGCCGAGTGGACGCCGACCCGTACCCTCGGCGTGCTCGACCGCATTTCCGACACCCGCTCGCACCTCGAGCAGAACGCGGCGCCCCTCTTGGCATTGGAGAGTCTCATGATCACCGTCGCGAATGGTTCCGCCCCGTGAGCGCGCGCCGTCGTCTGGCCGCCGTGATCGCCGGCGTGGCCGGGGTCGCCCTGGCCCTGTCCGGGTGCCTCTACGCCCAGATCCCGCCGATGGCGCCCGACGGGGGGCGCTCGCTCGCTCCGCAGACCGAGGGCGTCGACGCGGCACTCCTGCCGTACTACGGCCAGACGCTCGCGTGGGAAGCCTGCGGAAGCGCCGGGTTCGACTGCACGACCGTCACCGCCCCCCGCGACTACGCCGACCCCTCGGCCGGTGACCTGCAGCTGGCCGTCATCCGCCACCGGGCGACGTCGGGCGAGCCCCTCGGCTCCCTGTTGACCAACCCCGGTGGGCCGGGGGTCAGCGGCGTCGACACGGTGCGCGACTCGCTCTCGCTCGTCGCCGACGAGACGCTCACGAGCGCGTACGACGTCATCGGGTTCGACCCGCGCGGAGTGGGTCAGTCGTCGCCGGTGACGTGCTACGACGCCGCGGGCATGGACGCCTACCTGTACGACATCCCGCCCGGAGCGCGCGGCAGCGACGAGCGCAACGCCGCTCTCGAGCAGCGGCAGGTCGACTTCGCCCAGGCGTGCGAGACCAACAGTGCCGGCATCCTGCCCTACGTCTCGACCGAGAACGCCGCGCGCGACATGGATCTCCTGCGCAGCGTGCTCGGCGACGCGAAGCTGAACTACCTGGGATTCTCGTACGGCTCGCTGCTGGGCACGACGTACGCCGGCCTGTTCCCTGAACGCGTCGGCCGCATGGTGCTCGACGGGGGCATCGACCCGAGCCTCCCGGCCAGCGCGAGCGGGATCGCTCAGGCGGTGGGTTTCGAGAACGCGCTGCGGGCGTTCATGGCCGACTGCGTGACGAAGTCGGACTGCCCGTTCACGGGCTCGGTCGACGACGCGATGGCCGATCTGTCGTCGCTGCTCGAGCGGGTGGACGCGCGCCCGATCACGGCGGGTGACGGTCGTCAGCTCGGAGCGGATTCGCTCATGACCGCGATCATCGCCGCGCTCTACAGCGACCAGAACTGGTCCTATCTGCGTGCCGCTCTGAGCGGCGCGCAGAACGGCGACGCGTCGGTGGCGTTCCAGCTCGCCGACTTCTACAACGGTCGCACCGACGGCGGCTACACCGACAACACGATGCAGGCGCTGCGGGCGTACAACTGCGTCGACTACCCCGCCGAGAGCGAGGCCGACAGCGACGCGCTGCTGGCGGAGCTCGAGCAGAAGGCCCCGGTCGTGGCGCCGTACTGGGTGGGACCCGATCCCTGCGACGCGTGGACCGCCCCGCCGACAGGAACGCGTGCGGCCATCACCGCGCCCGGCTCACCGCCCATCGTGGTGCTCGGAACGACCGGTGATCCCGCGACCCCGTACGCCGAGGCGCAGAGCCTGGCCGACCAGCTCTCGCAGGGCGTGTTGGTGACCTACGTCGGCGAGGGACACCTCGCCTACAACAAGGGCAACGATTGCGTGAACGGCGCCGTCGACGACTACCTGGTCGACGGCACGGTGCCGGCCGAGGGCCTGCGCTGCGAATGACCCCCGAACCCACCGCCGGCGCCCGCGCCTAGGCTGGATCCGTCACACCCCGAGGAGACCCCCATGACCGCGCCCACCGCCGACCTGGCGTCGTACATCGACCACACCCTGCTCAAGCCCGAGGCCACGCGCGCCGACGTCGAGCGCATCATCGCCGAGGCCGCCGAGCTCGGCACCTACAGCGTCTGCCTGTCGCCGTCGTTCCTGCCCGTCGAGGTGCCCGCGGGACTCAAGGTCGCCGTCGTCTGCGGCTTCCCCAGCGGCAAGCACCACGCCGAGGTCAAGGCCGCCGAGGCCGCCCTGTCGGTGGCGCAGGGCGCCGACGAGATCGACATGGTCATCGACGTCGGTGCAGCGATCGAGGGGCGCTACGACGTCGTCGAGGCCGAGATCCGTGCGGTGCGACTGGCCGCTCCGGCCCCGACCGTGCTGAAGGTCATCATCGAGTCGGCCGCGCTGTCCGACGAGGCCATCGTCGCGGTGTGCGAGGTCGCCGTGGCCGCCGACGCCGACTTCGTGAAGACCTCCACCGGTTTCCACCCCGCCGGCGGGGCCAGCGTGCACGCCGTCGAGTTGATGAAACGCACCGTCGGCGATCGCGCCGAGGTCAAGGCATCCGGAGGCGTCCGCACCCGTGCGGCGGCCGAAGAGATGATCGCCGCGGGCGCGACCCGCCTGGGCCTGTCGTCGAGCCGCGACATCCTCGCCGACCGTTCGGCGACCGGAGACTACTGATCCCACCCCGGCGCGCGTACCTCAGACCCCGCCGGAGCATGTAGAATCGATGATCGTGCACGCGACAGCGCGCACATGCCGCCTTAGCTCAGACGGCAGAGCGATTCACTCGTAATGAATAGGTCAAGGGTTCGATTCCCTTAGGCGGCTCCACCAGACCCTCACCCGCATACCGGGTGGGGGTCTTTTGGTTCGTCGGCGAGACGAACCTCGGAGCGACCCGCGGTATACCCGTGCCCCTCGGGCTGACGCAAGTGTGGACGCGGCGCCTCGAGCGCGGAGCTGCGGGGGCGGGGGAGCCCGCCCGATAGGCTGGGATCCGTTTCGTCCCGTGCCGTGCGGCGGCGATCATCCGCCCGCTGACCGCAGGAGCCCCCGTGTCGAACGCGCTCGACGCCCTCATCGAGATCTTCACGTGGGTGGGGCTCGGTGGGGGCATTCTGCTCGCGTTCGTCGCGGTCGTCCTGGTACTCGCCGACGGCACCTGGGTGCCCACACGTGCCGTCGTCGAGCACACCGAGGGCGGACGAGTGGTGCGGTGGTTCGACGAGGGCGGCGGTGTCAACGAAGCCCCTCTGGCGCCGCACGACGACGCTCGCCTCGGCGACGCGGACATGGCCGACATCTTCTACCGGCGGGGCTCGGCGCACCGCATGCGGTTGACGCGGTCGTCGCCGTCGGTGCGATTCGTCTCGTTGCTCGCGGCCGGAGTGCTGGGGCTCGGAGCGGTGTCGTTCGTCGCCTCGATCGTGCTGCTCTTCGTGCAGGGATAGAACTTGACGCGAGGGACATATTGCTAGATAAGCTAGCGACATGTCCGGTTCTCCTGCGCCCACCCCGTCTCGACGCCGCGCCTCCGGCGACCCCGCCTCGTCGCGAGGCGACCGCCGACGCCGCTCCGCGCCCACGGTGTCGCCGTGGCTGCGCATCGGCATCCCGAGTCTGCTCGTGCTGCTCTGGGTGGTGGGCGGCTCGATCGGCGGACCCTTCTTCGGCAAGGTCGACCAGGTGGCCACGAACGACCAGTCGTCGTTCCTGCCGCAGTCGGCGGACGCGACCGAGGTCAGCGAGCGACTCACCGATTTCACCGGGGGCGACACGATCCCGGCGCTCGTGGTCGCGGCCACCGACGACGCCAGCGCGCTCACCGACGCGCAGCTGAGTGCACTGCAGACCCTCGCGACCGAGGTGGCCTCGATCGACGGTGTCACGGGCGAGGCGTCGGCGCCGCTCGTGTCCGACGACGCCACGGCCGCGCAGATCTTCGTGCCGATCGACAGCTCCGGTGAGGTGCGCGAGGTCGTCGAGCAGGTGCGGGAGCGCGTCTCGGCCGACGTCCCCGCCGGGGTCGAGGCGTGGGTGACGGGACCCGCGGGGTTCACCGCCGACCTGGTGAAGGGTTTCCTCGGCATCGACGGGCTGCTGCTGATCGTCGCGCTCGGCGCGGTGTTCGTCATCCTCGTGGTGGTCTACCGCTCGCCGCTGCTGCCGCTGCTCGTGCTGCTGACGTCGGTGTTCGCGCTGTGCGTGGCGCTGCTGACCGTGTGGTGGCTGGCGTTCGCGGGGATCGTGGTGCTGAACGGGCAGGTGCAGGGGATCCTCTTCATCCTCGTCATCGGCGCGGCCACCGACTACGCCCTGTTGTACGTCGCCCGATTCCGTGAGGCGATCGGTGAGGGCGAGAAGAGGTGGGATGCCACGATCCGGGCCTGGAAGGGAGCGGTCGAGCCGATCCTGGCCTCGGGCGGAACGGTCATCGCGGGCCTTCTGTGCCTGCTGCTCTCCGACCTCGCCACCAACCGAGCGCTCGGGCCCATCGCCTCGATCGGCATCGCGTTCGCCGTGCTGTCGGCTTTGACCTTCTTGCCGGCGCTGCTCGCCCTCTGCGGCCGCGCCGCCTTCTGGCCGTTCCTGCCGAAGCCGGGAGCTGCGGCCCTGCCCGCCGACCTCACCGCGCCCGCGAAGGGCGTGTGGCCGCGACAGGCGCGGTTCGTCGCGCGGCGCGCACGCCCCGTATGGATCGTGTGCACCCTGGTGCTCCTCGCCGCCTGCGTGGGGGTGACCCAGCTGCGCGCCGACGGCGTTCCCGCCAGCGACCTCGTGCTCGGAGCCTCCGAGGCGCGCGACGGACAGGCGGCCCTGGCCGAGCACTTCCCGGGCGGATCGGGTAGTCCCGCCTACGTGCTGGTGCCCGAGGACCGGGCGGCCGACGCCGTCACGGTGCTCGAACGCACCGCCGGCATCGACAGCGTGGGCGTCCTCGCCGCCGACGCCCCCGGCGGACAGGCACCCGTGTCGGTGAGCGACGGTGCCCTGCAGACCACCGCTTTCGGTGCACCGGGAACGCCCGCGCCCGCGCCGACCGTCTCGGACGGTGACGTGCTGCTGGCCGCGACGCTGTCCGATACCGCCGACTCCCCGGCCGCCGACGACACGGTGAGGTCATTGCGCGCCGACCTGACCACCGAGCTCGGCGAGGGGACGGCGCTGGTGGGCGGCGTGACGGCGACCGACATCGACTCGGTCGACACCTCGATCCGCGACCGCACCCTGATCATCCCCATCGTGCTCGTCGTCATCCTGCTCATCCTCATGGCGCTGCTGCGCTCGATCGTCGCGCCGCTCATCCTGATCGGGACCGTCATCGTGTCGTTCGGCGCGGCGCTGGGCGTGAGCGCCCTCGTCTTCGACGGCGTGTTCGGGTTCCCCGGTGCCGACCCGTCGGTTCCGCTGTACGGATTCGTGTTCCTTGTCGCCCTCGGCGTCGACTACAACATCTTCTTGATGTCGCGGGTGCGCGAGGAGTCCCTCGTGCACGGCACCCGACCCGGCATCCTGCGGGGGCTGGTCGCGACGGGCGGAGTGATCACCTCGGCCGGCCTGGTGCTGGCGGCGACCTTCGCCGCCCTGGGTGTCATCCCGATCCTGTTCCTCGCGCAGATCGCGTTCATCGTCGCGTTCGGTGTGCTGCTCGACACCTTCGTCGTGCGTTCCCTGCTCGTTCCCGCGCTGGCCTACGACCTGGGACGCCGCATCTGGTGGCCGTCGAAACTCGGCCGGGCCGATGTCGACGCGCGTAGGCTCGACGCATGACCCGGGCGCTGTTCATCGTCGATGTCCAGAACGACTTCACCGAGCGCGGAGCGCTGGGCGTCGAGGGCGGTGATGCGGTCGCGGAACGCATCTCGCGCCACCTCGAGGCCCACGCCGACGACTACGCGGTCGTCGTCGCCTCGCGCGACTGGCACCACGGCGACGACGACAACGGGGGCCACTTCTCGGCCACCCCCGATTTCGTCGACACCTGGCCGGTGCACTGCGTCGGCGGCACGTACGGGGCGGACTACGACGAGGTGTTCGACACCGCGCGGGTGACCCACCACCTCAAGAAGGGGCAGGGCAAGCCCGCCTACTCGCTCTTCGAGGGCGTGTCCGACGACGGTGAGACGGCCGCGGGCATCCTCGACGAGCATGGCATCCGCCACATCGATCTCGTCGGCATCGCGACGGACTACTGCGTGCGGGCGTCGGCTCTCGACGCGATCGCCGCGGGGCGTTCGGTGCGCGTGCTGACCGACTTGATCGCCGGCGTGCACCCGACCTCGAGCGCCGCGGCGCTGGCCGAGATCGAGGCGGCCGGCGCAGAGCTCACGCGCTCTCGGCGATGACGTCGTCGGCGCGGGGGATCGTGATGGTCACGCTCGTCCCCTCGCCCGGGTCGCTCGCGATGCGCAGCGTCCCACCGTGCGCCGACACGATCTGGCGGACGCTCGCGAGGCCGATGCCGCTTCCTCCGTCGCTCGCGTCGGCGTAGCGGCCGCGCTGGCCCTCGGTCGTGATCGTCGCCAGGTCGTCGGGGTGGATGCCCCGGCCGTGATCGCGCACGCGCACGGCGGCGCCCTCGTCGGTCTCGAACAGGTCGATCTCGATGACGTCGTCGGAGTACTTGGCGGCGTTCTCGAGCACGTTGGCGACGGCGCGACGGAGCCCCAGGACGTCTCCCAGCACCGGAACGGCGTCGACATGCCCGAACTGCACCCGGGTGGGCGCGTGTCCGGGAAGAACGAGAGCGACCGCACCGCGGGTGATGAGGTCGAGCGTCGCGCGGCGGCGACCGCGATCCGCCGTCGTGGTCGAGTCGACGAGCAGCGCCTGGGCCATGGCGATGAGGTGGTCGCTCGCCTCGCCGGCGAGACGCAGCAGTCGATGATCCGGCTCGAGCTCCTCGCCGATGAGATCGAGATAGCCGCGCAGAGCGGTCACGGGCGAGAGCAGGTCGTGCGCGAAAGTGCGCTGCAGGGCGTCGCGATGGTCGACCTCCTGCTTCTCGGTGGTGAGGTCGCGCACGATCTTCACGAAACCGAGCACCTGGCCCTGATCGTTGCGGATCGCCGAGATCGTCACGCGGGCCCAGAACTCACTGCCGTCCTGCCGCACGCGCCAGCCGGTGTCCTCGACGTGCCCGTCGCGCTGGGCGGCGGCGAGCAACTGGTCGGGGACGCCACGACGCCGGTCTTCTTCCCGGTAGAAGGTCGAGAAGTGCGACCCGACGATCTCGGCTTCGCTGTACCCCTTGATCAGTTCGGCGCCGAGGTTCCACCCCCGCACGAATCCGCCGCTGTCGAGCTTGACGATGGCGAAGAGGTCGACCTGACCGTCCCAGTCCGCCGGCATGGAGCGTCGGATGGGCAGAGGAGTCGGCTGCGCAGAAGAAGGAAGGTGGGCGTCTGTCATCGGAGGCTCGCTCTCTGCGGTGCTCATCGGCGCACGCAGAAGCGGCTCGGGATGCTTGCTGAAGGCATTCTCTGATCATCCCCGACGCGGCGACCCCGCGACAGAGATTGACAAGATCATTACGCCTCCGAAACCGTCACGACACGGTGACGAGGGTGCGCTGCCATCCGCTGGAGCCGTTCGGCGCGATGGGGGCCGCGTCCTCGATCTGCACGTTGCCCTGTTTGTCGGTCGCCCGCACGGCGATGTAGTGCGTGCCCTTCTCGGCGGTCCAGTCGTACTTCCACTGCACCCACGACTGGTCGTTGATGGGCGTCGACAGGGTGGTCGGCTGCCACTCGCCGTTGTCGATGCTCACCTCGACCGTGGCCACGCCGATCGGCTGCGCCCACGCCATGCCCGCCACGGTGATCGCACCGGCGGTGACGGGCGTACCGATCTTCGGGGTGTCCACGCGCGACGACATCTTGATGGGGGCTTCGGCCGAGTAACCGCGGGGGGTCCAGTAGGCCTCGACCTCGTCGAAACGGGTGACGGTGAGCTTGGTGACCCACTTCGTCGCCGACACGTAGCCGTAGAGACCCGGGACGACCATGCGCACGGGGAAGCCGTGTTCGAACGGCAGGGGTTCTCCGTTCATGGCGACGGCGAAGATGGCATCCAGGTTGTCGTCGGTCAGCGAGCCCAGGGGAGTGGATGCCGTGTACCCGTCGACGCTCTCGGAGAGCACCATGTCGGCCCCGGACTGCACCCCCGCCATCCGCAGGATGTCGCGGATCGGCACGCCGGTCCAGATGGCGTTGCCGACCAGACCTCCGCCGACCTCGTTCGACACGCAGGTCAGGGTCACGCCGTACTCGTCGAGACCCATGTTGACCAGGTCGTCGAAGCTGAGCTCGATCGGTGTGTCCACCATCCCCTCGATCGAGAGGCGCCAGGTGGTCGGATCGACGTTCGGAACGGTCAGGGCGGTGTCGACGCGGTAGAAGTCGGCGTTGGGCGTGATGATCGGGGTGAGGCCCGGGACCTCCCAGTTCGCGCCCTCGGGGACGGTGACGGTGGTGCGGGCCGTGGGCAGGCGCAGGGCGTCGCGCGCGGCGGCCACCGACGAGCTGGTCGCGTTGAGCACGCGGGCACCCACGCCGACGACGACCGCGCCCACGGCGGTGAGGCCGGTGAACAGCAGGAAGCCGCGTCGATCGGTGCCGCGCGTGTCGGCGTCGGCCGCGGCCGAGGTCATCCAGCGGCGCAGCTTGGTGGTCGAGAACATCAGCACGAAAACGCCGGCGGCGGTGCCGATCACGGGGGGCAGCCAGGCGAGGGCGCCGGCTCCCGTGCGGGTGAGGATGGCGACGGTGGCGAGGACGCCGCCGATGGCGAGCACCACCGCGCCGGCGGGGCGCAGGCGGTACTGCAGGATGCCGGCGATGGCCGCGGCGACGGCGGCACCGAGTCCGACGCCGGCGAGGAGCGCGATCTTGTCGGTCTCGCCGAACAGCGTGATCGCGAGCTCCTTCAGCGGCCGGGGCACGATGTCGACGATGACGGAACCGACCGCGAGGATCGGGCTCGCCGACCGCGCGAAGAGGGCGGCGAGCAGCTCGGCGACGGCCAGCAGGACCGCCGCCGACACGATGCCGGCGAAGGCGGCCCACGGCCACGCGTGCCGCTTCCGGGCTTTCGTCGGGGTGGAGTTCTTCACCGCGGTGTCGGTCGACATGGCATCCCTCGTTCCTGCTCCCCACGCACGCGCGGTTACGCCTCACCCTCTGTTCGGAGCGGCGGGCGAAACGGATGCCGCGTCGAGCGGCCGAGCGGCGCGTCGGGGCGCCAGGGTGAAGACGATGACTCCCGTGACGATCAGCGCGAGCGCCACGGCGAGGCCCGCCGTCAGCGGCTCGTGCAGCAGCGGGACCGCGACGAGGGCGGTGAGGACCGGGCTCAGGGCTCCGGCTGTCGCAGTGATGCTGCTGCCGAGGTTCTTCACCGCGACGACGTAGCATGCGGTCGAGAGCAGCCCGGTGCCGATGCCCTGCACGAGGGCGTAGGTGCCCAGGCTCGCGAGGTCGGCGGTGCCGGCCAGCAGGTGCGAGGGCATCACCCCCGTCACGATGAGCGCGACGGCGGCGAGCGTGGAGCTGAGCGAGACGATCACGATCACACCGAGCGGATCGAGCCGCGTCCGGGCGAGACCCAGCGTGTAGACGGCCCAGACGAAGCCCGCGCTCACGAGCACGGCGACGCCGCCGACGCTCGCGCTGTCGCCGGTGAGGGCTGCGGCGGCGGCGATGCCCGCGACGATCGCCCCGAGCGCGAGCAGGCGCCGGCGCGAGACGGCGGCGCGATGGCGGAGGAAGAGCAGGACGGCGACGAACAGGGGCACGGTACCGGGCACGAGCAGCCCGGTGAGCGCCGCCGAGGTGAGGTGCGCGCCCCACGCGAAGATCAGGAAGTGCGGAAGGCCGGCCAGCAGCACGAGCGCCACGACGGCGGGGCGTTCGGTGCGCAGGATGCGGAGGGTCCGCGGGATCCACGGGACGAGCAGCAGGCCGGGTACGGCGAAACGCACGACCGCGGCGTCGGCCACCGTCAGCCCCGCGCCGTCGAGGGCGCGCGTCGACAGGGCGAACGCCGACCACAGCGCCACGACGGCCGCGAGGGCGGCAGTGCCGACGGCGACGCGGGGCGACAGCAGAGAAGGGCGGGGGAGGGCGAACGTCGTCACCCCTCGACGGTAGGGAGCGCCGCGCCGCAGCCGATTGCGAATATTGCCGAACAGTGACGTGGATTGGCAGAATCTGCTGCATGCACTCGCTCGACCGCATCGATCGCCTCATTCTGCGCGAGCTCCAGCAGGACGCCCGTCTGACGAACCAGGAGCTCGCCGACCGTGTCGGGCTGTCGCCCTCGCCCTGCCTGCGGCGTGTGCGCCAGCTGGAGCAGGCGGGCATCATCGAGGGCTATCGCGCCGTCGTCTCGCCCCGCGCCGTCGACCTCCCCATCACCGCGTTCGTGCGCCTGCGACTCGCCTCGCACGAGGGAGCCACGGTCGACGCCGTCGAGGAGCGCCTGCGGGCCATTCCGCACATCGTCGAGGCGCACCTGCTCGCCGGCGACTGGGACTACCTCGTGCGCATCGTCACGTCGAGCTTCGATGCGTACGAGCGACTGCTGCGCGAACACCTCCGCGCGATCCCCTCGCTGGCCTCGATCGACACGACGTTCGCGTTCGGGGTCACCAAGCCCGTGTCGGCGTTGCCGCTCGACGCCCGGTGAGCGGAGCCCGTTCCGCCGGGCGCGGGGACCACGGCGTCTCGCCGCGCCCCATCGGCCGGCGGGCAGGGCGGTGCCGACGGATCGCGCGTCGATACGATGTGACGACCCGTGGTCACGGCATCCGGGATCTGTTCGTGCGAAAGGAACCCGCGACGTGGACGACCTCGCCCGCTGGGCCGCGGCTCTGACGACGATGGTCGGTCTGGGACTCACCCTCGGGCTCAACCCCGCTCTGTACGGGGCGACCGCCGACATGCTCGCCCAGAACACCCGCGTCCCGGTGCGGATGGGGTGGATGGTCGGGGGCCTGGCGACCGGGGCGACGATCCTGTACCTGCTGCTGCAGAGTTTCGACCCCACCGAGTTCGTCGCGGCGGCCGAGCGCAGCACGACCGAGGCGGTGCTCGACCGGCGGGTCGACCTGATCGCCGGCACGCTGTTCCTGCTCGGTGCGGTCGCGGTGGCGTGGTGGAAGCTCCGCGTTCCGGTGCGTTCCCCCGCGCGCAGACAGGTCCAGGCCCGCGCGCACTCGTGGAGCTACTACGTGCTCGGCGTCAGCTGCTCGGTCATCGGATTCACCACGCTGCCGATCATGTACATGACCGGGCGGATCGCCGACGGCGTCAGCGACCACCCTCTGCTGCGGTGGCTGGCCTACGCGGTGTTCCTCGTGGCGCTCGCCGCGCCGTTCGTGCTACTGGCCACGGCGTGGATCCACTTCCCCACCACCGCGGCACGGGTGAACCGCGTCTACTCGCACCTGATCGATATGGATCACCGGTGGGTTTACGCGACCGTGCTCGCGGTGGCGGGCGTGGCCTGCCTCGTGCTCGGAGTCCTTCCGGGGCGCTGAGCCCTCAGCGCGCGTTGCGCTGCTTGAGTAGCTTCGCCTGCACCTTGCGGCGGATCTTCTGCACCTTCGGGTCCTTCCAGACCCGGTAGGCGACGGTCCCCGCCGCAGCGGCACGACCGATCGCCGTCCGCGCGAGCACAGCGCCCGCGAGTCCCACCGCTCCGGTTCCGATCCAACGTCCGACACCCATGGTCACTCCTCGTTCTGCGTCGTGGGAGTCCCACTCAACGCGAACGGATGCCGGATACCGCGGCGGTTGCGCAACGCCCGCCGATGTGGGTGAGGGTCAGCGCAGCGATCCGCCCACCGCCGCGGCGAACGGCTCGAGGGCGGCGATGACGTCGTCGGTCAGCGTGACCTTGCTCGCGGCGACCGCGTCGTCGATCTGGCTCGTGCGCGAGGCGCCGATGATCGCCGTCGTGACCACCGGGTCGCGCAGCACCCACGCCACGGCGAGCTGGGGGATCGACAGGCCGGCCTCGCGCGCGACGCCGTCGATCCCGCGGATGCGGCCGAGGTAGTCGTCGGTCAGGGCGGACTCGTCGAGGAAGCGGCTGTCGGCGGCGCGCGAGTCGGCGGGCACCGTGCCGTCGAGGTACTTGGCCGTCAGCAGTCCCTGGGCGAGGGGCGAGAAGACGGCGCTGCCGACCGAGAGGTCGCGCAGGACCGGGAACAGCTCCGCCTCGGGCGTACGGTCGAACAACGAGTACCGCGGCTGGTGGATGAACAGGCGCACGCCCTCGGCGGCGAGCAGCTCGTGCGCGCGCCGCGTGAGGTCGGCGGGGTAGTTCGAGATGCCCGCGTACAGCGCCTTGCCGCTGCGGACGATGTCGGCGAGCGCTCCGACCGTCTCTTCGATCGGGGTCTCGGGGTCGACGCGGTGCGAGTAGAAGACGTCGACGTAGTCGGTACGCATGCGCGTGAGGCTCTGCTCGAGCGAGCGGATCAGGTACTTGCGCGAGCCGCCGTCGCCGTACGGGCCAGGCCACATGTCGTAGCCCGCCTTCGTCGAGACGAACAGCTCGTCGCGGTACCGGCGCAGGTCAGTGTCGAGCACCGTGCCGAAGGTTGTCTCGGCGGCGCCGTAGGGCGGGCCGTAGTTGTTGGCGAGGTCGATGTGCACGACGCCGCGGTCGACCGCGTGGCGCAGGATCTCGCGCTGCGTGTCGAGCGTGCGCCCGCTGCCGAAGTTCTGCCACAGACCGAGCGAGATGCGAGGAAGGGGGATGCCGCTGGCCCCGGCGCGGGCGAAGGGCACGTCGTCGTAGCGGGTGGGTGCCGCCTCGAACGGGGAGGACAGGCGGGAGTCATCGGCGGCGATGGGCATGGTTCTCCTCGGAACGAAAAGCGGTGTGATCCGACTCTGCCACGCCCACGCCGCCCGCGTGGCATCCGCCGTCCGGGACTCAGGCGGCGGTGCCGGACAGCTCGTCGCGCAGCAGTGCCGCTCCGGCCGACAGCGCGCTGAGCTTGTCGAAGGCGACACCGCGCGGTAGAGGCGCCATGCCGCAGTTGGAGCTCGGGATGAGCTTGTCGGCGTCGACGAACTCCAGCGCGCGCCGCAGGGTGTCGGCGACCTCTTCGGGGGTCTCGATCCGCTCGCTGGCGACATCGAGCGCTCCGAGCATGATCTTCTTGCCGCGGATCAACTCGATGAGATCGATCGGCACGTTCGAGCGGTGGCTCTCCAGCGACACGATGTCGATCGACGACTGCTGCAACAGGGGGAACGACTCCTCGTACTGCCGCCACTCCGATCCGAGGGTGGCCTTCCAGTCGGTGTTGGCTTTGATGCCGTAGCCGTAGCAGATGTGCACGGCCGTCTCGGCGCGCAGGCCTTCGGCTGCGCGTTCGAGCGCGGCGACGCCCCAGTCCTTCATCTCGTCGAAGAAGACGTTGAAGGCGGGCTCGTCGAACTGGATGATGTCGACCCCCGCCGCTTCGAGCTCGCGCGCCTCTTGGTTGAGGATGGTCGCGAACTCCCAGGCCAGCTTCTCGCGGCTGCCGTAGTAGCGGTCGGAGAGCGTGTCGATCATCGTCATGGGTCCCGGCAGTGCCCACTTGATCGGCTGATCGGTCTGCGTGCGCAGGAAAGCGGCGTCGTCGACGAACACGGGGCCCCGGCGGCTCACGGCGCCGACCACGGTCGGAACGCTCGCGTCGTACCGGTTGCGGATGCGGACCGTCTCGCGGTTCTCGAAGTCGACGCCGTTGAGGTTCTCGATGAACGTCGTGACGAAGTGCTGACGCGTCTGCTCACCGTCGCTGATGATGTCGATGCCGCGTCGCTCCTGCTCCTGCACCGCGGAGCGCAGGGCGTCGTGCTTGCCCTCGACGAGGATCTCGCCCTCGAGCTCCCACGGTGACCACAGCACCTCGGGCTTCGCGAGCCACGCGGGCTTGGGAAGGCTGCCGACGGTGGAGGTGGGAAGAAGGGTGGGCACGGGGGTGGATCCTTCGCGGGTCATCGGACGGGGGCGGCGTAGGCGGCGGCCCACTGGTCGAGAACGAGGCGGTGGGGCTTCACGAAGTGCTCCTCGGCGTAGCGCCCCTGCGTGACGGCCAGCTGGCTGCGCTCTTCGCGGTCGTAGTCGATGCCGGTGCGCACGAAGTCGGGCTGGTCGAGCGTCGGGCGGTAGACCGCGCCGGCGGGGGTGACGGCGTTGTAGACCTCGGGGCGGTAGATCTTCTGGAAGGTCTCCATCGTGCTGATGGTGCCGATCAGCTGCAGGTCGGTGTAGTCACCCAGCAGGTCGCCGCGGAAGTAGAACGCGAACGGCGCCACGCTGCCCCGCGGCATGAAGTAGCGCGCCTGCAGGCCCATCTTGGCGAAGTACTCGTCGGTCATCGAGAACGAGTCCTGCTCGTACTCGATGCCCAGCACGGGGTGCACCGTGCCCGTACGGCGGTAGGTGCGGCTCGTCGACACGCTGATGCAGATCACGGGCGACTGGGGGAAGCGCTCGCGGTAGGCGTCGGAGTCGAGGAAGTGCTGGAAGAGCTTTCCGTGCAGGATGCCGAAATCGTCGGGCACCGTGAACCCGGAGCCGCTCGCGTTGGCCGCGGGCAGGACGACGCTGAAGTCGTAGTCGCGCAGGTACGACGAGAAGTTGTTGCCGACGATCCCTCGATGGCGCTCGCCGGTGGCGGTGTCGACGACGTGCACGTCGAGCACCTCGATCACGGGGATGTGCTCGTCGTCGGCGCCGTCGGTGAACTGCAGCTGCACCGAGACGATGTCGAGCTCGACGCGGTACCGGTCGCCGGTGGGGTTGTCGTCGCTCGCGAGGTCGTTGAAGCGGCGGTCGATCATCGAGAGGGCGTTGCGCAGGTTCTGCTGCCGGTGCTCTCCCCGCGCGAGGTTGGCGAAGTTCGTCGTGACGCGCGAGGTGTCGGCCGGGGCGTAGTCCTCGTCGAAACGGGTGGTGCTGATGCTGAACGTGATGTCGTTCGCCATGAGAAGCCAATCGGGGCCGAGAGGCGCGGGCCTCGGGGAAGTCGGTGACTCCATCGTGCTCGGATGCCGCGGTCATCGGGTAATTCCGCTCAGCTATGCACGCCTATAGCCTGGGGCTATGGCCAAGCGCACGAGCGGCATCACCCTGCAACAGCTCCAGTACTTCATCGAGGTCGCCGCCGAGGGATCGATCACCGCCGCGGCCGACATCCTCTTCGTCGCTCAACCGACCATGTCGGCCGCGATGAAAGACCTCGAGCACCGGGTGGGACGCGATCTGCTCACGCGTTCCGCGCGCGGGGTCACCCTCACCGTCGACGGCGTGGAGTTCCTCGGCTACGCGCGTCAGGTCGTCGAACAGGCCGAGCTGCTCGAGCAGCGCTACCTCGGCCGGCCGCCCTCGCGGCGCCTGCTCGGGGTCTCGACCCAGCACTACTCGTTCGCCGTCGACGCGTTCGTGCGCATGGTGAAGGGCACGAACGCGGCGGAGTACGAGTTCTCGCTGCGCGAGACCCGCACCTTCGACATCATCGAAGACGTCCGCACGCTCCGCAGCGAGCTCGGCATCCTGTTCCGCAACGACTTCAACCGCAACGTCCTCGACAAGCTGCTGCGCGACTCGGGGCTGGCGTTTCATCCGCTGTTCGTCGCCGAGCCGCACATCTTCGTCTCGCGGCGCAACCCGCTCGCCCAGCGCACGCGCGCCACCCTCGACGACCTCGTCGCCCTGCCGCGCCTGACCTTCGACCAGGGGGCGAACAACTCCTTCTACTTCGCCGAAGAGATCCTCTCGACGCTGTCGAGCGCGCAAGAGATCCGCGTCTCGGACCGCGCGACGATCTTCAACCTCATGATCGGTCTCGACGGCTACACGATCTCGACCGGCATCATCAGCGACGACCTCGACCCCGAGATCGTCGCCGTGCCCCTCGACGTCGACGAGCACATCGAGATCGGCTGGATCGGCCGCACCGCGATCCCCCTCACCGAGCAGGCGCAGCGGTACCTCGCCGAGGTGCGCGACGTGGTGGCGGGGTTCGGCGTGGAGGTGCTCGGGTAGGGGGAGCGGATGCCATGTCTCCCGCCCGCTGTCGGGTGCGGCGCTGACCGTCAGAGTCCGAGGCGACCCAGTCGCTCCTCGACGCGAATCTGCACGTCTTCCGGCTCGTCGTCCGTGGACTCGGTCCACATCGCGGCGAGCTCTTTCTGGACGGACTCGGGGAGTGCGGCGAACTTCTCGTCCCACGCGGCGACCGGCGTCCAGTATCCGACGACCTTGAACCTGGTCGCGGGCAGGCCGAGCTCCTTGCGCAGGTATTTGCGGACGTCTCGCAGCGCGACGGTCTCGCCGGCGACCCAGACGTAGCCCTCGTCGAGTGGGAGACGCGCGTCTACGACGCCGCGCACCAGGTGACCCAGAGCGCTCGGGCTGTGGCCGTTGCCGCCGATCACCCAGGTGACCTCGACATCGGGGCCCGCGTCGAAGGGCAGCCGGTCGTCTTCGTGGGGGACCTCGAGCACGACGCGGGTGCGCACGCCCTCCGGCGCGTTCGCGGCGATGCGTGCCGCAGCGGGCAGGCCGGTGAGATCGGCCACCAGAACCTGCCAGGTGATGCCGGCCGGGGGAGCGTACAGACCGGTCGGCGCGTTCAGGCCGAGCACGTGGCCGGGCTCTGCGCGGAGCGCCCACGGCCCCGCGACACCGGATTCGTGGGTCACGAAGTCGATGTCGAGTTCGCCGGCATCCTGGCGCACGGCACTGATCGTGTACGTGCGCATCGGAGCCTCCGGCGCCCCCGCCGGGGTCTCCCACCAGTCCCCGGCGGGAATGGGCAGTGAGACGTCGGTGGGGTCCTCGCCGTGCGGGAAGAACACGCGCACGTATTCGTCGCCGATCCCCGTGCTCACGAAGTCAGCGACGCCGTCGCCGCCGAGGGTGATGCGGACCAGGTTCGGGGTGAGGGTGGTGGTGCTGCTGACGATGCCGCGGTGGATGATCACGGAGTCTCCGTCTCTGGGCTCGGGGAGGGCTGGCGGGGGTAACGGGTGGTCGTGTTCTGCGCCGAGGGGGTCTGGGCGGTCCAGGCGTCGCGGTAGAGCCCGTCGACGGCGAGGAGCGTCTCGTGCGTGCCGCGCTGCGTCGGACGCCCGTCGGCGAAGACGACGATCTGCTCGGCCGTGGCGGCCTGCTGCAGCCGGTGCGCGATGAGCAACGCCGTGCGGCCGTGGCGCAGGGCGGTGATCGCCTTCTCCACCGCGTCGCGGTGGTGCAGCCCGACGTCGGCGGTCGCCTCGTCGAGGATCACGACCGCGGGATCGGCCAGGAACGCCCGCGCGATGGCGAGCTGCTGAATGCGGCCCTCGTCCAGGGGCACGGCGGGCTCCTGCGACGAGTCGGAGCCGCCGGATTGCGCGGTGAGCGCGTCGACCGCCCAGTCCGCCCCGACCGCCCTCACCGCGGCGACCATCTGGTCGAGGCTGGCGTCGGGTTCCACCAGGCGCAGGTTGTCGGCGATCGTGCCCCGGAAGTGGTGCAGCTCCTGCGAGAGGTAGTAGGGCGCATTCGCGGTGGAGGCCAGGTGCACGCTGCCCGACGTCGGCGGGTGGTGTCCGGCGATCACCCGGGCGAGGGTGCTCTTGCCCGACCCCGAGGCGCCGACCAGCGCGGCGGTCGTGCCCGCAGGCACGTGCAGGTTCACGTCGCTGATACCGCGGCCGGTGGTCGGGTAGTGGAACGTCACCTGCCGCACCTCGAGCCCTCCGGATGCCGTCGAAGCGGCATCCGATTCCCCCTCCCGTGCGCTCGAGGGCGCCGGAGCGAGGTCGATGACGCCCACGAGGCGCGCGAGTCCGATCGCCGCGCGCTGGATGTCGTTGAGTCCGAAGATCAACTGACCGACCGGCCCGAACAGCCGATGGAAGAGCAGTGCCGCCGTCGTCACCATGCCCACCGTGATCGCCCCGGCGGACTGCAGCAGAAAACCCGTACCGAGGATCGCGGCCAGGCCGACCAGCTCTCCGGCGTTGATCCACCGGAACAGCCGGTTCGTCACCCGGACGCCCTCGATCTGCATCCGGATCGAGGCTTCGGCGCGCTCGGACACGCGAGCGAGCGCGTGATCCTGCTCGTTGAACGCGGTGAGCGTGTCGATGCCCTCGACCGCCTCGAGCACGGCCTGACTGCGCGCGGCCTCACGTATGCGCACCTCGCGGAAAACGACGCGCGACCGACGCAGGAACGCCCGGGTGCCGAGCACGTAGAACGGCGCCGAGGCGATACCGGCGAGCGCGAGCCAGGGGTCGAGCGCGGTCAGTGCGACCACCGAGACGGCGATGGCGAAGGCGGCGGACAACAGGGTGGGCGCGACGTTGCCCCCGGCTTCCGCGACGGCGTCGACGTCACCGGTGAGGCGGGAGAGCAGGTCGGCGCTCTCGCCGTCGTCGACGGTGCTCACCGGCAGGCGCATGGCCGAGGTGAACACGTCTTCGCGCAGGCGGGCGAGCATGTCCTGCACCAGTGCGGTGAGCACACGCACCGCCCAGAGCATCACGACCGCAGATCCGATCGCCCCGGCACCGGCGCCGATGACCCAGCCCGCGATCGTGAGGGATCCCGCGTCGGACGAGACGGCGTCGACGATGCGCCCCAGACACGCGGGCATCACGATGCCCAGAGCGGATGCCGCGAGGAACAGCACGGCGACGCCGGCCACTCTGCCCGGATGCTGTCGCAGCAATGCCCCGATCGCCGTGCGCACGCGCGCGCTCGAGGCGATCGGCAAGAGGGGCGGGGTGGTGTCGAGGGCGTCGCTCATGCCGACTCCGATCCGTGGGAGGAGAGGTCGATGACCCGGTCGCAGGCTCCCAGCAGCACGGGAGAGGTGGTGATCACGATGACGGTGTCGCCGTGCCGGGCGAGCGAGCGGGCGATGTGCGCCTCGGTGACGGCATCGACGGCTGAGGTCGGCTCGTCGAGCACGAGCACGTCGGCCTCCGCGTGCAGGGCGCGGGCGATCCCGATGCGCTGCCGTTGCCCTCCGGAGAGTCGTCGGCCGGCCTCGCCGACCTGCGAGTCCCAGCCCCCGACCTGCACGACGGTGTCCTGCAGCGCCGCCATGTCGACGAGCGAGGGATGCGGGGATCCGTCGGTGCCGTGTCCGCGCACGGCCTCCCGCAGGGTGCCGTTCACGATCGTCTGGCCGTGCGGCGGGGCGACGACGCGGCGGCGGTATTCGACCGGATCCCACTCGGACAGGTCCCGCCGTTCACCGTCGACGGCGAGTTGCACGTGACCCGGCACGGGCGGCGTGCGCAGGCCGAGGCGTCGAGAGAGCGCTCGGGCCGTGTCGCTGTCGGGAGGAAGGATGCCGAGCAGCTCGCCCTTCCTCACCTCGACGAGCGACTCGGGCGCGGCGCCGGCCCGGAAGGCCAGCACGACGTCGTCCGCCGGATCCCCACGGCGCTCGTGCGTCACGGGTGGGGCGAGCAGGTCTTCGGCGTCGATGACCTCGGCGAGCCGCTTGGCCGAGGCGAGCTTGTGGATCCAGTTCGAGGGGAACGAGCCCGCGTAGGCGAGGTAGCCGCTGATGAACTGGGCGAGGCCGAGCACGGCGACCAGCTCGCCGATGCTGATGCGACCCTCGGATGCGAACCACGCCGACATCCCCGCCAGCGCGGTCGTCGCGACCGCGGCCAGCGTGCCGCTGATCGCCTCGTACGACGCGAGGGATCGACCGGCGGCCGTCGCGGCTCGCCGGGCGGTGTCGCTCGCGGTGACGTAGCGTCGCACGGCCTCTTCGCGGGCGCCGATGCCCACCAGCACACGGAATCCGCTCATGAAGTCGGCGGCGACGGCCCCCGCCTCGGTGGCGGCGTGTTGTTCGACGAACCCTCGGCGCTCGAGCGGACGCGAGACGACCTGCATCACGAACATCATCGCGATCGTCGAACCGAACACGACGAGAGTCGCGACCGGCGAGATCACCAGGATCGCCAGCCCGGCGCCGATGATCGCGGCGATCGTGGAGCACTGCTGCGCCACCGACCAGGCGACACCGGCCACGCGATAGGTGTCGGAGGTCACGAAGGTCAGCGCTTCACCCGGCGTCACCGTGCGGCGGGACAGTCGGGGGCGCAGCATTCGTGACAGGGCGAGGTGGCGCAGCGCCTGCTCGCCGTAGCCGTAGATCGAGACCATCAGACGGGATGCCGACTGGTAGCTCACGGTGAGCACCAGAAACGTCGCGACCAGCACACTGATCCAGACGGCGAGCGCGACCGGGGCGGCGGGGAGCACGGCACGGTCGATCGTCGCGCCGATGAGAACGGGGATCGTGGCCTCGGCCAGCGCGTGCACGATGAGCAATGCGGTTGCCGCGGCGAGGGCCGCACCGCGTCCCTCGGCCTTCAGCGCGATCCCGAAGAGCCGCCGCGGAGTCTTCGTCACTGTTGTCGTCACTGCATCCGCCGACCGAGCGGCAGCACCAGCGGTGTGCCCGAGACGGGGTCGGTGATCACCGTGCAGGGCAGGTCGTACACGGCCTCCACGAGATCGGCGGTGATGATCTCGCGGGGGTCGCCCTGCGCCACGATGGCCCCGTCGCGCATCGCCACGAGGTGGGTCGCGTAGCGCGCGGCGTGATTGAGGTCGTGCAGCACGGCCACGAGGGTGGTGCCGCTGCGGTGCAGATCGGCGAACAGTTCCATCAGGTCGATCTGGTGCGCGATGTCGAGGAAGGTCGTCGGCTCGTCGAGCAGCAGGTGCGGCGTCTGCTGGGCGAGGGCCATCGCCACCCATACGCGCTGCCGCTGGCCGCCCGAGAGTTCGTCGACCGGGCGGCGGGACAGATCGGTGACCCCGGTCGCCGCCATCGCCTCGGACACCGCGCGCTCATCGGCGGTGCTCCAGGTGCGCATCGCACTCTGGTGGGGGAATCGGCCCCGTCCGACCAGGTCGGCGACGGTGATCCCGTCGGGGGCGAGGGACGACTGGGGGAGGAGCCCCAGTTTGCGAGCGGCATCCTTCGGCTTGAGGGAGCGCAGCTCGGCGCCATCGAGCAGCACGGCACCGGTTCGGGGACGGAGCAGTCGGGCGAACCCGCGCAGCAGGGTCGACTTGCCGCACGCGTTCGGCCCGATGATGATCGTGAACGAGTTGTCCGGTACCTCTAGCGACAGCTCGGAGATGACGGGGGTCTCCCCGTAGCCCAGCGTGATGTCGCGGGCTCGCAGCGAAGCGATCATGCGTGTTCCTTTCAGGTGCGGCGCGCGTACTGCGCGGCCAGCAGCCAAGCGAGATAGATGCCGCCGATCGAGACCGTCACGACCCCGACGGGGACCGCGACGAGCTGGGCGACCGCGTCGGAGACCACGACGAGGGCGGCGCCGGTCAGCATCACCGGGACGGGGTCCATCGGGGTGTTCGAGCGTGTGAGGCGCTGCGAGATCTGCGGAGCCGCCAACGCGATGAAAGAGAGCGGACCGGCGGCCGCGGTGACCAGCGCCACCAAGGCGACGCCGAACACCATCGCGGCGAGCCGTGTGCGGCCGGGAGCGATGCCCAGCGCGGTCGCCGCGTCGTCTCCCATCTCGAGAACCGGCAGTGTGCGGTTCAGCGGAAGCGACAGCACGGTGACGATGGCGAACACGATCGCGGCGGGGATCAACTGATCGAAGCCGAGCGAGGCGAGCGAACCCGCCCCCCAGGTCGCGGCCATCATGGCCTTCTCGACGCTGACCGAGATCAGGATCCAGGAGGTGAGCGACCCGAGCCCGGCCGAGACGCCGATACCGACGATGATCAGGCGAAACGACGACAGGGTCTTCTTGTTCGCCAGCACGTACACGAGCAGTGCGGTGAGCAGACCGCCGACGAGTGCCCCGGCGGCCTTGAGCATGTAGGTGTTCAGCTCCAGCACCACCATCGTGAGGGTCACGCCGAACTGGGCGCCGATGCCGAAGCCGATGATGTCGGGCGAGCCGAGCGGATTGCGGGTGAGTGACTGGAAGATGCCGCCGGCGAGGGCGAGAGCGGCGCCGCAGAGCACCGCGAACAGGACGCGCGGCAGTCGCCACTCGAGGACTACCTGGCGGACGTCGGAGTCGGAGGACGGGTCGACGACGGCGCGGATGACCGCCGCGAGGTCCACCTCGTAGGCGCCGATCGTCATCGATCCGAGACCCGCGGCGACGATCACGACGGCGAGCAGCACGCAGACCACGATCGAGCGGACCGGGATGAGTGTCGCGATGCGCGCGGTGTCGATCCGGATGTGCCGACGTCCGTGGTCGACGGGCGCGAAGGCTGCGTCGTCGTGTGCGGTGGGGGCGGGGCGCCGATCGATGCTCACAGTCCGCTCACCCGCTCGCGGCGCACGAGCGCGATCAGGAGTGGGGAGCCCAGCAGAGCGGTGACGATCCCGACGCGCAGCTCGCCGCTGGGCAGCACGATGCGGCCCACGACGTCGGCGAACAGCAGGAAGGTCGGGCCGATGATCATCGAGTACGTCAGCACCCAGCGCTGATCGGGGCCCGTGAACCACCGCACGATGTGGGGGATCATCAGACCCACGAAGGCGATGGGACCGGCGGCGGCGACGCTCGTGCCCGCCAGCAGGGTGACCGCGACGATCACGAGCACGCGGGTGACACGCACCCGGGCGCCGAGCGCCTGGGCCAGGTCGTCGCCGAGGGCCAGCGCATTCAGGGAACGAGCGCAGAACAGCCCGATCAGCAGACCGCCGACGATCAGCGGGGTGGCCCAGGCGAGCTGGTCGAGGGTGCGTCCGCCGATCGAGCCGACGCCCCAGAAGCGCATGACCTGGAGTGTGCCCAGATCGCGCAGCACGATCGCGGTCGTGAGGCCGGTGAGCGCCGCGCCGAGGGCGACCCCGGCGAGCGTCAGCTTCATGGGCGTCGCCCCGGAGGCCCCGAACGAGCCGAGCGCGTACACGAGGATGGTCAGCACGAAGGCACCGGCCAGCGCGAAGGGCACGTACGCGCCGGGGGTGGTCAGCCCCAGCACCCCGACCGCGAACGTGACCGCGAAGGATGCCCCCGCGTTCACACCCAGGATGCCGGGGTCGGCCAGGGGGTTGCGGGTGAAGGCCTGGATGAGTCCGCCGCACACGGCCAAGGCGGCGCCCACGACGATGCCCAGCACCGTTCGGGGCACCCGCAGCTCCACCACCATGAGGTGCAGTGGGTTGGCATCGTCGTAGGCGAACAGGGAATGCAGCACGGTGAGGGGATCGATTGCCCGGTTGCCGACGGCCAGCGAGGCGAGGGTGGCGAGCACCAGCACCACCGCCGAGACGATGAGTCCCAGCACGAGGGTCGCGTTGCAGTGCGGAGAGCCGGCTGCCCGACCCTCCGCACCCGTGTTCGAGACGTCCGTGCCGTCTGTCGTCGTCAGGGACATCTCGCGGGTCACTCTCCTGCGATGGTCGGCGTGCCCTGCAGCGCGGCCGCGAGGTCGTCGACGTACGTCGGGAGGATGTACTTCAGCGACAGCACGGTCGGAGCGCTGATCGCGGAGGCCTTCACGGCATCCGCGTAGATCACGTAGGAACCGTTCGCGATCGGGTTCCAGCGCGAGACGACCTTGTTCTCGACCGTGTACGTGCCCTCCGCAGCGCTCCCGCCCCAGGCGGCGAACAGGTCGGCCTGCACGTCGTAGAGCTTCTCCAGGCTGACGCCCGTGTACCAGTTGTCGCCCTCGGCGCTCGCGAGGAAGCTGTCCATGGCCGAGGTGGAGGTGAATCCGAGCGCCTCCGTGATGCGCACGCGGGGGTCGTAGTTCAGGTAGACGCCCAGGTCGGTGCCGCCCTCGTTCAGGGTCAGACCCCAGACGAAGGTCTTGTCCTCGAACTCGGGGTGCTCTCCGGCGAGGGTCGTGATCTGCTCCTCGGTCTCGGCGATCAGCTCCTCGGCCTTGGCATCCTCCGACAGCGCCTTGCCGACGGTGCGTGTCATGCCCTCCCAGGTGCCCGGATTCCACGGTCCGTCGATGTACGGCACGGTCGGCGCGATCTCACTGAGGCGCTCGTATTCGATGTCGCTCACGCCCGAGTACAGGCTGAGGATCAGGTCGGGCTTGAGGGCCTTGATCGCCTCGTAGTTGGGTCCGTCTTCGGTGAACGGGATGATCTCGGGGGTCTCGCCGTACTTCTCGGTCACGAACTCCTCGAACCACGGCTGGTAGCCGCTCTCGCCGGCGCCCCAGACCTCTTCGATGCCGACCGGGTTCGTGCCGAGGGCGGCGACGACGTCGGGCGTCATCCAGCCGAGGGCGACGACGCGCTGAGGCTTCTCGGGAATGACGGTCTCGCCGTGGCCGTGCTCGATGACCACGCCACCGGCGGAGGTCGAAGGAGTGGTGGATCCGGCGGTCTCACCGGCGGTCGAGCACCCGGTCAGGATGAGGGCAGCGGTGATGGCTGCGGCGACGAGCGCGGAGGCGCGCCGGATTTTCGGGCGCGCGAAAGCGTGCGACATGGTTCTCCTTGAGAGATGGGAGGGGAGTGCCGCGGCAACGCGGCGAGAAGTTAGGTAAGCATGGCCTAACAAACCGATGCTAGATCGCGGATGCGGCGGCGAGTGTCGATCGACGGACGACTTGTGTCGTCAAACAGACGCGGCGGGTCAAGTGGGCGCGAGAGTCAGCGCCAGTAGAGGTGGTGTGCGGAGTCCGCCTGCACGCGTGCGACATGCTGACGAGGGGTGAGTCCGAACCGCTCCTTGAAGCTCGCGGAAAAGGCGCTGGTCGTCGCGTAGCCGCATCGGTGAGCCGCCGCACCGATGGGGGTGCCATCGATGATCAGGCGGGCGCCGAGGGTCAGTCGAACGCCGGTGCGCCACCGCCCGAACGTCATGCCGACGTCGTTCTGAAAGATGCGCAGCACGGTGCGTTCATGCAGGCCGTGGGCGAGGAACAGCTCGCCGGCGCTGCGCGGATCGCCCGGGTCGTCCAGCACCGCCTGCGCCAGCGCGCGCACGCGCTCGTCTGTGGGGAGCGGGACCTCGCCCCAGCCATTGAGCGCATCGGGGGTCGGCTGCTGCAGCATCTCGATCAGGGTGGACTGGATGCGCACGCGCAGGTCGGTGGGCATGTCGTTGATGCCGAGGTGCAGCAGCATCTCCTGCACGGCGCGCGGCACGAGGACCCGGGTGATGTCGTCGATCGGTGTGATGGCGGACGTTGCCGGCAGATAGGTGTAGCAACCGACGGAGTCCCGCTCGTGGTGCGCCGTGTGCGGCGTACGCGCGGGGATCCAGACCCCCTGGCCCGGCGCGAGCCGCCACATCGCGTCCTGCAGGTGGATCCACACGGTGCCGCGGTAGCACCACGCGAGCATCGCGTCGGCGTGCGAGTGCGGAGGCGAGAGTGGGCGGGTACCGGTGTCTTCCCCGGTCACCACCCCTGTCCCCATCAGGTACGGCTTCACCACGGTCGATGGATGCTCGGGGCTCGCGTCCCAGTCGGCCTGCCGGTATGAGTTCATCCTGTGCTCCGGTGGGGTGGTCGCCTACTCCGCGGTCGATCGACATGCAGCACCTCGATCTTCGTGACACCTTCTCCGCCGCGGCGCGCAGAGTCGGCTCTCTGGGGACGCTGCGGGTATGAGGGCGTACCCGACGGTTACTGCTGCGCCCTGGGTCGGAGAGACCCGCGCATGTCGATTCTCACCGGTCGATCGGCGCTGGTGTGGTCAGCATAGAACGTCGGCTCGAACTGCGGGGGCTTACGCCTTGGCCCGCCCTCGGGGGCCGCCAGTCAAGAACGGTCAAGCGCCAGCGCGTCGCGTGATCCCCGGTGCCTTCAGCTCGAGAACGCGTCCCAAGCGACGCATATCGGCGATGGTGAATCCGAAGGCGCCGCGAAAGCCGGCGAATGTGAGGGCAGAGACGAACTCACGACCACCCGAGAGCGTCATCCGCATTTGAGGCGACCAGATCCAGGCGCTCCACACGCGAACGTCCTGAACTGCGACGATCTCATCGAAGGAGAAAGCGGCCTTCGGAGCGTCGCCGTCCGTCCAAACCTCAACCCCGTCGTCGGTGATGAGGATGAACCCTTTACCGATGAGGTTCGAATGACGCCGATTCCGCCAGTCTTCGACCCGTGGACCGATCGCGGAGTCGGAACAGAGATAGAACCGCGTCTCAGGGCGCTCCGCGCTCACTCGCTCGGCATGGTCCCCGAGCGCACGATTCCCGCGCCGCAGGATCACCCACGCTCCGATCAGCACGACGAGGCCAAGGGCTGTCCAGAAGAAAACCTCACCCCAGCCGCGCTCCAGAAACAGGGCCAAGAAGACGCCTCCGGCGCAGATGATCTCGAGTATCACCACGGGGAGAACCGAGAGGATGCCTACCCAAGGGCTGAGGGGGCTCACCGGCGTTCCCCACTCGCGGACGACTTCCATTTCGACGACTCCCTAGGTCGGTCAATATCAGGTCCACGAACAGTGCACGCGAGTAAAAAAGGACTGCCCATCCGCGTGCCGAGCGAGGGGCGAGGAAATCATAGGCCGCCCGCTCCGCCGTCACGGGTGACGGCTCGCACGCACGGCTGTGGCGGGGTTCGGCTGGACGCACGGCGCCGCCGAGGCCGCTGGAGCACTCCGCTCACGCCGATGTCGAGCGCCGCCATTCTTCGGCGGCCGAAGTAATCCGCGCGGCACGGTGTCCCTGGACCCCTCCCCGGCTCGCGAGAGAGATCAGGGCGGCGCGCAGGTCCTGGTTCCAGATCGCGCCGCCGAGGGCTCCGATGTCCCGCCAGCCTCGGGATTGGCGCTGCACGGTCTCCGCAAGAACGACCGATGTCAGCCGAGAGCGTTGGTCATCGGTGAGGGCTTGTCGAGAGAGCCGCCGCATGATTCGCTCGGCGACATAGCCCGAGCGGAAGCATCGAGGTGCGGTTTCGAGATAGGTGATGGCAGCCTCGACCCCACCGGCATTCCTCTCCCGGACGAGGTCCGGCAGTTCCCAGACGGCCTCGAGGAATCCGCCGCTCGCCGTCAGGTACCACTCGCGGGTGATGTCGTGTTCGTGTGTCCGAAGAGAGTGATCCGCCCAGCCCTGTTGCGACAAGCAGCGCACCCGCTCTCTGGACGCGGCGACCGCGTCCGCCCGAGCGCGTAATTCTGGATCTATCCCCACCCGTCCAAGGTACCGATCCTGAGTTCACGCGCCGGCGACGATATCTGGTCTCAAGTGGGGGAGTGGGACCCTTCGATGCGTACGGTCGATCGAAGAAGAATCTTGTCGTCAGCGATCCACACAGAACCGTCGTGCCACGCGCTCGACGTAGCGCATCCGGGCTCGACGACCGAATACCAAAGCGTCCAAGCCGCGTGGCTCCACCTGGCTAGCCGCGCTTGCCGAGCCTCCGCCCCACACGCCCACGAGTTCCTGCAACTCGAGGCGGGGATCAACCGTCGCCCGTCTCAATGACGCGACGAGCAGGCAGACGACGACGGCGAACCACCTATCGGCAGCAGCTCTGAAACTCTCGACCGGTCGTGCGCGGAGTAGTCCGATCAGTATCGCGCTAACGTGGCCGGGGGTCAGCTCGCCGAGGTCCGACGCACAGTGATCGCCCCAGTCTCTTGCGCGCGCTGCGAAGGCCACCAAGTCATCCCGAGCGACGAGCCCGACGGCGTAGCCAATCGCGAGCTCGTCGACCGAGGTGATTCGAGAGGTGGGCACCGAGACGCGTCTCCCCTGCAGCGAGCCGAGAGCGGAGCGTACTTCAGCACTCCACTCCCCGGCGCTCTCAGACATACACGTCCCTCACTCGACTCCACGCGTGAGATGCGAGTGTACGAGATGTCCTCGACCCGCGATCCAGGTCTAATTTCCACGTTGCCCATTCAGCGCGAGCGTCGCCCACATGACCGTTTCGGGGTGGTCGTCGCGGTCGGTCGGCTCTTCCTGCCGTCTGCGCCCGCCGCAGTCTCGGTTGCCGACTCGGTAGACGTCAGGCTCGAGCAGCGGCTGGCGAAGTTCGGTCGGCGGGTGGGTGTCCCAGCATTTCCTGCCTGTCAACCCAACGCGCGCGACGTCGCCGACTAAGGGCGTCGACGCGCCGCTCGTAAGTTGACGAGGTACACGACGTACATGATTAGTACGACGAGGGCCGTGACGAACGCGGCGATCAGGGCCCATCCACCTGAGTTGAGGTTCGTCCCGATGAAGCTGGCGAGACTCAGGATCCACGGCGTCGGGCGGCGATCCCTGTTCGTGCGGTCGCGTCTGTCACGACGCCGCTCCTTGTCGCCACTCATAGGTACTACACCCTCACGTGCCCTGCCCCGGAGCCCCAGTGCTCGTCGGTACACGACGACCCTGCTTGAGCCGGTGGCACCCGACGCGGCCGCGAATATCATCGCGCATGTGCGAGCCGTTCGAAGTGATGATGGCGGCGGGGAAGTTGTACGAGAACCCAACAAAAACCGCCCCTGGGGACAGGGGCGGGGATACAACAGCGGCCGAGGCAGCGAGTTTCGTAAACATCGCTGTGGGCGATTTTCGAGTAACAACGACGTGGTGGGGCTTGTCGAGGCGTACTCGAATAAATCAGCAGGGGCCGCCCACCTCCGTAAATTGGCCGCTATGAGCCCAGGTCGCGTTGCTCGAACGGGGCCTTCTGTCATTCCGAAGAAGGCTCGGCAGCTGACAGCTTTGGAACAGGCGGCGTTCACCGAGGAGTATCGTCAGGGTGCCAACGCCAGGGCGCTGGCTCGGGACCTTGGCGTCCATCGTTCAACACTGCACGAACTCGTGCGTCGGCAAGGACTTGAGCGGTTGCCTGTCCGGGTCACGTCCGAGCAGCGTGTGCTTGTGGCTGCTTACGAATCAGGCGCGACGTTAGCTGAGCTGGCCACAGTGCACGATATGGGTCCGAACCGTGTTGCGCGAATGCTCCGTGCGGCGGGTGTTCAGCTCCGGTCTCGTGGGCGTAGGCGGGCCTAGATCGAGCCGGTCCAACTCATGTGCTCTTGTCGGGCCCACTCGCATCTGAGGCAGCACTCTCATGCCCGCAGTCGGGCCAATCACCAGCGGGGCAGAAGGGTGAGATGCTCGGTGTGTCCTCGCACATCCTCGCACAGGCGTAGGAGATCGAGCCATAAGGTGTGAGCAAGGGGGACCAACGGGACGACTGGGGGACGGTTGTGGAGGAAGTTGACGCAAAGGCGCTCTTGGCGAAGCACGCCGATCCGAGTTGGCGTCGTCGGTTTTGCGACGTCGTGGACCTGACCGACTTGCTCAGCGACTGCATCATCCCAGATTCATACTCCGCCCCTGAGAGCTTCGTGTCCGCTATCGTGCTCTCCGACGCGGGTCGCGAGCTGAAGAGCAAGCTCATCCGTCAAGAGGAAGTGCCCGCGAGAGAGGCGCACTTGATGTGTGCGCTCACGCTGGGGCATGACCGTTTATTCGTCGATATCGGCAAGACCGATCCCGAGGAGGTCGCCGCTGCGATATCCGATCAGATCACCGACGGCAAGATCCGGTTTCCGTTTCTGTTCGCCAATCATCTCTACGATTTCTTCGCAGACCGATACGAGGATGAAAAGGATCGGCTCACCAACGAGGAGACCATCGAACTCCTTGACGCAATCCCTCGTGGTGTCTTCCAGTACGGGCGGTTCGTTGTTGGTCCGAGCGGGGTGAGGGTGGGTAACCATCGCCGCACCCTCCGTTCTATGAGCCGTGTTCCGGCCTTTCACTGCGATGATCCCGTATGCCGCGAGCTTCACTCGGTCGTCTTGAGCACGGGGCACAGCGCTTCGATCAACTCGGAGCGAGGAAAACTTGAGCGGATTCTCCGCGCAGTCAAGTCGAAGCCAGCGGACTGGTCTGGACTCGCGAGTGAGATCGATAAGACGGCGGAGAGTTACTTCGGCAACAGTTGGACCGCCCCGATGGTGACGCTCATAGGGGATTGTCTCGGCGATCAGGAACTTGCTGTTCTCCGCGACCACCTCGACAAGGAGGTTCCGCTGCCGCAGCTCACGTCGCGTGAGGCGTTCCTCGAGGACCTCCTCGTCCATTTCAACGACGTCTCACTCAGCAGAGCCATCGACTTTCTGGTGCGAAGGGAGAAGCTCACTGTTCCATCGGGCGAAGTCCGCCGCCCAGTCTCAACCGCCCACCTCCGATCCGGTGCATTCAAGCTGCAACCTCAGCTCGGGGTGAACGGCGTCCGGTTCGTATCCGGAGATCCCGGGCTTCCGATTCTGCGCGAGCGAGATCTATTCCGTCGTATCTACCTCGCGGCGGGGGAATCGGAGAGGCTGGAACTTGACTGGCAGCTAAGGGAGATTGACGGCGTCTCGTTGGAGGTGCGGCTTGACGAGTACCTTCGTACTAAACCCCCGACGGAGGCGCTGACGCGGCTTGTGCTGTCCGGACGTGCGAGTGCGATCGCCGCATCCGAACTCGTCGGCGCGGGCGAGTTCGACGATGACTCAGACCAGCAGATCATCTCGCGACTGCTCTGGAAGCTCGGGTTCGATGATCGCGACCCTGAAGACTTGCACGCAGCTTACTGGCGACAGCACGAGAGGGTTGCGGCTGCTGTCCAGAGTTGGCTTGGGACAGGAGCTGATGACGCGGCCGACTTCAAGGGCAAGGCAGCGGAGTATTTTTCCGCGCTGGAGGGCGTCCTCGAAGACTCCCTAGCCTTCGCCTCGTGGGTCTTTCTCTCAGACCACGTGACCTCGTCCCGCCCTTTCACATACACGCCCGATCTCGATCGTCCTATCGGTCTCGAGCTACTCGACCGGTACACGAGGAGCGAAGGAGCACTCGACCCCGGTGAGAGAATTCGCTTCAACGGCAAGCTGACCATGCACCCCCTTATTCGCGGATTCGCGGTGCTTGGAAAGGTCTTGGCTCTTTTGCGGGATCGGCGCGAGGATTTTGCTCGGCCTGATTCCGAGATTCCCGAGTATGCCCGTGTCACCGCTCTACAGCGCTTCCCGTTCAAATCAACGCTCCCGTATCTCGACATATCCGAGCACAGTCAACAACGGGTCATGGCGGCGCTTGAACACGTCACCGCGACCCTGCAGGACCACGAGGTGGGGCGAATCCGGAACGACCACGTACACTTCCGCCGCACTTCACCGGAGATAGCAGAGATGGCCGAGACGCTTGAAGCAGTCGCACAAGCCGTCCGGTCGATCGAAAACCTTGGCTTGGGGTTGAACGTGTTCGCGCCAGCCGAGCAGGTGACTGATCGATGGGGACGCCGGACGGTTCGTTTCATCGGGCCGCGTAGTCTTGAGCACGCCATCAATCGTCCCTCAAGCCTTCAATGGGCCGGGCTACCGAGCCTCCGTCGAAATCAGTTTCTGGTCCGCGTTGCTGCCTTTGACGACGCGAACGAAGTGCTCCGCTTTGAGCACGGCCACGTGAGCGACTTCTCCGCCATGTGGACCGATTACCCGAAACCGCGCCGATCGGTCAGTCGGCTCGCCGAGCCGTCATCGTCGAGCGCACAAGCCACATAAGCCGTCTGACGGTCTGGTCGTATACGTCCCCCAGGTTGTCCCGTCTATGCGCAGACGATAACACTTCGACTAGCCGCCACAACTGTGGGGCTCGTTCAGTGGTACTCGAATAAATCGGGAGAGGCGTCCCACCTCCGTAGATTGGCAGCAGCGCGGCCGAGCCGACGCCCGGATGGGCAACGAAGTCTGCCTCGGAAGGCTCGGCAGCTAACCGACGACGAGAAGATGGCGTTCGTTGAGGGCTACCAGCAGGGCGAGCAGATCGCTGATTTGGCAACGCGACTGGGCGTGCACCGGACAACGCTCGACAACCTGATCAAGCGTCTCGGGCTCATTCGCGAGGATCCGGACGCTGTCCCTTCGGCGGTCAGAGATGCGATCGTTGCGTCATATCGAGCAGGGGAGACGCTTGCGACCATTGCTAGCCGGCATGAATTCAGCCCGAACAAGGTGCAGCGATTGCTGGTCACGGCGGGGGAGTCGATCAGATCTCGTGGCCCGCGAGGATCACAGCTGACGAGCGAGCAGGTGCGGGACCTCGTAGGTCGGTACGAGCGCGGGGTGGCGATGGGAATCGTCGCGGAAGAACTTGGAGTGAGCTACGCCTGTGTGCGCAAGCAGCTCATGACTGCTGGTATGCAGCTGCGTGCCCGGGGCGGTTCTCGTTAAGCTACGAGGCGCTGCGGTCTGCGCTCCCATGACCGCTAGTTCGGCCTGCGTCGTGCCATCGGCCTCGAGGGTCGACCCCGCCGCGAATTACTTGCAATGTGAGCGGGACCCCGAACGTCTGGTTGCCGGGCGACCCAAGCTCATTAGGTTATGCGCCACACCGCCGCGGACCATGCTCGCAGCCCTACCGTTGCCTGCCCCAAGAACTGCGCATGCACAGTCGTAGGAATACGCGGCTTGCCATTGCTCTGAATCGGAAGTTTGCTGCGGACCTTCGTTCCGCCAAGAAAGCGCCCGTTCTCATCGATGGGGGCGAACTGGCTGTTGCCAGACTTCGACATCTCGCCGATCGTTACGAGTGGGGGTCCGTAAGTCCTCCCGATCGCGCGCTTCTGCGACTCTGCGCGAAGTTTCGTCAAGAGGTTCGAGATGTCATCTCGCAATCCGCACAGGACGAACATGCCGTCGGTCGTATGATTTGCCATTCTAACGATCTTTAAGCGATACAGGTCCGTAATAATCGTTCGCAACTTGCAGTGGGGTGACAATGTCCACTTGACCTCGATGGCCAATGACCGTCCGACGCGCCCAGCGGTAGGAGTAATGAAAAAGTCTAATGCGCGCGGTGCGCCCGCCTTCCGCAGGGAACGATCGTCCTGCAAAGTCGGGTGCGCGAAGTTTTGTCGTATCCAATGGTCAGCAACGTTGAGGTTTGTGGTCGCGACTTCGTGGATGACGTTCTGGATGTACGTCTCGCCGAACTGGCCTTGTCGCATGCAAGCCTGATCGAAAGTGAGCTTCGCCGGGAGGGCGTGGGCTATCAGTCTCCCAAGGTCGCTCTTGATCGATACGGTGTGCGGCAACGACATTGTCCGAACCTAGCAGTCACTGACTTCCCCACCACGGGCCTGCGATGGTCGCCGCAGCAATCGGAACTGATCGGCGCGGAGCACGGTCGACCAAAGGGCGAGGGACGGGTCTGTCTTACCGGCCAGGGCGGCGCCCACAGCGCCAAGGTATGCCAAGGCGAGCTAATCCTTCGCATGTGACGCTAGGGATGACCGGCGCTCGGCGAGCCGATCTAGCCCAAGCCGTTCGCGCACGACGTTTCGGAACTGTGGCGCGAGCGTGTAAATCTCATCAGCGTGACCGTACTTCAGACGCTCGGTCATAGGAACTCCTTGAGCTGCCAAGTTGAATCGGTGCATTGGTTCGTGAACCCGGTTCGCGACCGCCAGTACCTCGCCTGATGCCGCTAGGCCGAGCTGGGCGAGGGCGTCGTCGATCGCGTGAGAGTGCCTGCTCCAGCGCATGAACTCATCTTCGACGCCAACGACGCTCGGCTGTCCAGTGATGAGTACCTCGCCGACCGTAAGAGACGTGACGAATGTCGCATACTTCTGCAAAGCATCCAGATATGCCAGAGCGGCAGGGCGTAGAGCTGAATCGAGCCGTCGCTCGTCCTCCCGTCGGTGGCGTCTACGCTCAAGTTGGAGCGCGACCAACTGCGCGATCACGATGCCAATTAGCGCAAAGGTTCCGGCGACGAGTGGGGCAGCCCACCAGGGAGTTGCCGTCACGTCGCGGTACCGGCTTCTCGCGGGAACGGGATGCGGTCCATGTCGACTCACGTTAGTGGCTGATCGACCTGGAACCGCCCAGTGATGGTCTTCGACACCTTCTGCCCTGCGACCGTGAGCAGTCCTCCGGCAGCCAGCGGGCTGCCTATCATGACGGTGCCAGCCTTTGCAGGGCCGCCCAGCATCTTGATTAGCTTTATGATGTCCTGGTACAACCCGAGATTCCCCAGGTGAAGCCCTTCACCGTTACGAGGCCGTGTGAGTGGACACGAGTCCGGGCCTGGGCCGTGCCTCTTATCGGTGCGTGGACTAACTCCCTTGTCGCGAGGGTGAGAAGATCAGCTCGTTCAGCTCGGACTTGAGCGCCGGGAAGTCCCCGATATCCTCCATTGGGTTGACTGTCAATTTGAAGTCGTCGCGGATTTTTCGAGCAGCGGACCGCACGGCCTCCTCTTCGACGGACGAGGAGACCAGGTGCCGTTCCACCTCGCGGAGGAATCTGTCGACGATTGCCTTCGAGGCACGTGTCCGGTGATCGCGACGGAACCGCTCAACGAGGCGCCGGGTCAACTGACGCAGGTGTTCCTCGTTCTGGTCCCTTAGCGCCAGCGCCTGCCGGTCCACGATCACTTCGAAGAGGGCAGAGAAGTTTGCGAAGAGTTCGCCGAGATTCGTGTTCGACTTGCTCGCCGCGATGGCTCCGACCGCCTTCGCGAACTCGATCTTGCCGAAGCTTAAGGACCGGTCAAGACCAGCGCTGGCTTCGAGCGCGGCGTCCCGGATCTGGTCGTAAACTCTCTCGCTCTTCTTTCGGACGGGCGAAGCGGGCAGCGCTTGAGTGAAAGTATCGAAGGCGGCCTCGGACAGGACTTCCCGTGCGAACCACACGAGCGCTTCCCGCGCGACTGCGGGCGGCACGAGATCCTCTGGCTCCTCGAGCTTGCTGACGCCGACCGTCAGGCGATCATTCGGAAGCGACCCAATTTCGATGATGAGCTGGGAATCAATGATCGGCTTATCGGCGAAACCCTTTTCCAGCCCGTCGCGCGCCCGAACCCCTTCAGAGTCAGAATCGAGCAGCACTACTACCGCGGGGCGGTCGACGTCGCGCCCCAGCGTGAGGTGGAGCATGTAGCGGTACTGTGTTCCGCCGTGCACCGGCACCATCGTGATGCTGTTCAGATCCAGGTTCGCGCCAAGGTGCCCGTGCACTCGCATAGCGGCGCTGACGCCGGAGAAGAGGACTAGGTCTGCCGGGCCCTCGACGAGCAGGTTGCACGAGCCGATGAACGCTGTATCCGCATGGAAGGAGCCGAACGCCGATCGCAGCGGCTCGTACTTGTCGACCGCGACCTTCTCGACGACTCGCGTACCTTCTTCGCCGTACCCTTTCTCTAGCACGCGGATGCGTTCGGGATAGTTGCGGTCGATCAGGAACGGGCTGTGCGTGACGTACAGGACCTGAGCCGGTTGACCGCCGTCTGGCTCAGCGTAGGCCTTGAGTACGCGAAGCAGGTCTTGCTGACCTTCTGTCGACAGGAACGCATCGGGTTCGTCCATAAGGACGATCTCGTCCCGTCCCGCGACCTGCGGACCGTACGCACGGTGCTGAATGAAGTAGCTCAGAAAATATTTCATTCCTCCGCTGCGCTCGTCGAACGTGTAGCGCTGGCCAGTGCGGTCACGCATCGTCAACACCAGGAAGAAGCCGTCTTTATGGACCTCGAGGGCGAAATCCTGATCCTGTGACCACCAGTGGGGGAAGTTCAAAGAGTCAGCGATTGCCTGGCTCATGCTCTCCGTGATCGCGGCGCTGTAGCCGTCGTCGGTATCGGACGCTTCGAGGAGCTGCTGAAAGGCCTGGGGGTCGACATCGGCGACGTTCACTAACAGGTCGCGGACGAGGCTGAGGGACTCCGACGCTGCTTCCTCGTCGCGGCTTTCGCGGATGTGGGCCGGCGGGAAGTAGATCGACGGGGAAGTCCCGGCTTCCAATAGCGTCTCGTTGAGCTTGAGATCCTTCTGAAGCTTGGTCCATGCTGCTCGGTCGCGCGGGTGCGGGCTGGAGCGCTCCTGGACGAGATCGAACAGGCTCACGCTGGACGGCAGCGCGACGCGCGACCGTATCAGCCGCGCGGTCGGAAGCCCCAGATCGTCGACCTGTTCGGGCTCGAGGTCGTGTGACATCAAACCGGTCGATCGACGGACCCAGAGCCTGTTCACATGCCCGAGCCGGAAGAACCAGAACTCGTTCACCGGCTCGCCGCCCGCGATCCCGCCGACGGCGGCCGACTCGGCGTCGGACAGCGAGGCGAACTTACCGCCGAACTGAGGCAGCGGCATCGTGCCCCGGACGCCGAAGAACGGCGAGTAGCGGCAGAAGTCCTTGGGCGAAATAGCTTCGTCGCCTAGGAGGCAACGTATTGCCGTGATGAGCTGGCTCTTTCCGGACTCGTTCGCGCCGACGATGGTCGTCACCTTGGCATCCAGTTCGACCGCGACGAACGGGTAGAAGGCATCTGGATCGTCAGGAACCGAATCCCAAGGATTGGGCTCGACCCTCTCCCGTTCCTGGCGCAAGTAGTCGAAGTTGAACGAACGGAAATGCCGTACGTAGATCGTCTCGAGCTTCATGGTCCCCCCCCCAGATCAGGACTCGAACATAGCGGTCCTCGGCGACATCAGTGGGCACCTATGTCTTCGCGACGCCAATGACGATAGAGCGCGATGCTAGCCCGTCGTTACTTCAGTGATCTGGTGCAGCAGCCGACCTCGAACTTGAACGCCTCGCTGCCAGACATGCTCGTTCGCTAACTGGCTCCTCGAGTAGCCGCCACAACTGTGGGCCCCGTGGGGCTCGAACCCACGACCCGCGGATTAAAAGTCCGATGCTCTACCGACTGAGCTAGAGGCCCTCGTCGTCCAGCTTACCGGGCGCGATGACGAGCTCGTGCTCACCGACGCGTTCGCGCCACGATCCAGAACAGGTAGGCGCCTCCGACGACGGCCGTCAGCAATCCGACGGGGATCTGCAGCGGTGCCAGCGCTCGCTGGGCGATGACGTCGGCGACGAGCAGCACGGTGGCGCCCGTGACCGCCGATCCCCACAGGGGGATCCCGCTCGTGCCCATCGTGCGGCGCGCGAGCTGCGGGGCGGCGAGGGCGATGAACCCGATGGGACCGGCGACGGCGGTGGCGGTTCCGGTCAGAAGAGCCGCGACCACGACGAGCAGCAGCCGCAGGCGCCCGATGCGAACGCCCAACGAGCGGGCGGTGTCGTCGCCGAGCTCCAGGGTACGGAAGTCGCGGTGCACCAGGACGAGGACGAAGCCCAAGACCCCGAGGGCCCCGACGAGCAGGGCCACGTCGGTGAGCGTGGTCGCGACGAGGCTGCCGTGCAGCCACTGGTCGGCGTTGCGGGCGATCTCGATCGGTGCGCGGGTGAGCAGGTAGTCGTTCACGGCCGCCAGCAGGGTGCTCAGCGCGATGCCGGCGAGGATGGTCCGCTCGCGCGAGACGCCGACGCTGCGCGCGATCGCCATGACGACGACGACCGTCAGGATGCCACCGATCCACGCGCCCGCCGCGGGCGATGCGGTGGGCGCAATGAGTGTGAGCCCGACGAGGGCGCCGGTGGCCGAGCCCGCGCTGAACCCGATGATGTCGGGGCTCGCGAGCGGGTTGCGTGCCAGGGTCTGGAAGACCGCGCCGGCCAGGCCCAGCGCCGCGCCGATCGCGAGGGCGGCGAGCATGCGCGGCACGCGCATCCCCATGACGACGACGGTGGTGCGCCCGTCGGCCGTCCCCATCAGGGCGGATGCCACGTCGCTCAACGAGGTGTGGAAGGAACCCGTCGTCAGGCCGGCGATCGCCGCGAGGACGGCGATTGCGATCGTCACGCCGACCACGAGCGTCGCGCGGCGGCGCCGTCGGGGGAGCGTGCGGCTCGGCGGGTGGGATGCGGCGATCACGACGCCCTCCGAACGACGAGCCAGAGCAGCAGCGGCGCCCCGACGAACGCCGCGACGATCCCGGCTTCGACCTCGCCCGGTATCGCGATGACGCGTCCGATCACATCGCTCGCGAGGGTGAGCGCCGCACCCGACAGGGCGGCGAGGACGATCGTCGAGCGCACGTCGCCGCCGACGGTGCGGCGCACGATGTGGGCGACGATCAGGCCGATGAAGGCCAGCGGCCCCGCGGCCGAGGTCGCGGCGGCACAGAGCAGGGTGATGGCCGCGCCCGCGCCGACGATCGTCAGGGCGGGCGAGGTTCCGAGCGAGCGGGCCAGGTCGGTGCCCAGGCGCAGCTGGTCGAGTCCCCGCGCGATCACGAGGGTCAGGATCAGGCCCGCGATCGCGAACGGGAGCACCTGCGCCGCCACGTCCGCGTCGCGCCGCTCGAACGAGCCGACGGCCCAGAACCGGAACGACTCGAACGTGTCGTCGTCGGCGAGCGTGATGATGCGCACGACCGCGCCGAGACACGCACTCAGCGCGACTCCGGCCAGGATCAGTCCGACGGTGTCGCCGCGGCGACCGGGACGGGCGGCGGCGTTCACCAGCAGGGCCGCCGACGCGGCTCCCGCGAAGGCAAACCAGACGTATCCGCTCGCCGTCCCCACGCCGAAGAAGGCGATCGCCACGACCACCCCGACGGCCGCTCCCGCGTTGACGCCCAACAAGCCCGGATCGGCGAGGGGATTGCGGGTGACGGCCTGCATGAGCACACCTGCCACCCCGAGGCATGCGCCGGCCAGCAGGGCGGTGAGCGTGCGCGGAACACGGAGCTCGTGCACGATCACGCCCGCGGCATCTCGCCGGTCCGAGAACAGGGCGGCGATGACGTCGGCGGGGGCGAGGGCGCGCGACCCGACGGCGAGGCTGGCGACGGTGAGCACGATGACTGCCACCACCATCGCGACGGTCAGAGCCACCAGACGCATTCGCGCGGCCCTGTGACGGGTGACGAGTCTCGTGACCGCCGTCGGGGGAGTGACGGTGGCGAGGTCAGGCACGAAGGTAAGGATAACCTCACTTGGTGACTGTTTTTCGTTCTCCGTCCTTCCGCACCCGTTTTCGTCCTCGTAGCCTCGGCGCTGTCATCGGCGTGACGGCCGTGCTCGCCCTCGCCGGCTGCGCGGGCTCGCCCGCCCCCGCGTCGACCGTCGACGCCGAAGCCGGTGCCACCGGCGAATGGGTCGTGGCGCGCGACCTCGAACCCGGTATGGGCTCGACCGAGCCAGACGGCGTCTTCCCGCGCACGGTGACGCACTTCGAGGGGGCGACCGAGATCCCCGCCGCGCCGACGCGCATCGCCGTCGTGTCGACCGGTCAGCTCGACGCACTCCTCGCCCTCGGCGAGGTCCCCACCGCCGCGACGCGCGCCGAGAACAGCGGGCTCGTGCCGCAGTACCTCGTCGACGCCTTCACTCAGGATGCCGCGGCCCTCAGCGCCATGACTGACATCGGCCAGCGCACCGAGCCCGACCTCGAGGCCATCGCGCAGGCGGCCCCCGATCTCATCCTCATCAACTCCACGCGCGGCTCAGAGCTGTACGACGCGCTCTCGGCCATCGCTCCGACCGTCGTCACCAAGGGCAACGGCGTCAACTGGAAGAGCGACTTCCTGCTCATCGCCGACGCCCTCGGCGACGAGGGCGCGGCGCGCGGCATCCTCGACGCTCTGCACGCCGACAGCGCGGCGTTCGCGCAGACGCACCCGGACGGGGAGCCGACCGTGTCGTTCCTGCAGTCGACGGGCGACCGCACCCGCATCATGGGGGTGCCGTCGTTCGCGGGCGGCATCGCCGAGGATCTGGGGCTGGGGCGGCCCGCGTCGCAGCAGTTCGACGAGACGTCGCAAGAGATCAGCGCCGAACAGATCGACCTCGCCGACGCCGATCGCCTGTTCTACGCGGGAACGGGTCAGGGCCTGGCGTTCATCGAGGACGCGCCGCTGTGGCCGACCCTGAACGCGGTCGCCGACGGGCATTCCGTGGCCGTCGATTTCGACCCCTGGTTCATGAACGCGGGTCCGGTCGCGGCGCGTCTGGTGCAGGACGAGATCGTCCGCGCGATCGACGACTGACCCACGAACGAAAGCGAGCGCCGGACCCCCTCGCCTGGGGTCCGGCGCTCGCCGTCTAATCCGGTCGGTGATCGACCGATCGAGTGCGGGGAGACCGCGCAATCGAGAATTACATCGGGGGCATCAGCACCGAGTCGATGAGGTACACCGTGGCGTTGGCGGTCTGGACGCCACCGCAGATGACGTTGGCCGAGCCGTTGACCGTGATCGCGTCGCCCGAACCGGCGACCGTGACATCCTGGCCCTCGACCGTGGTGTGGGTGCCGTCGATCTCGTCGGGGGTGATCTGGCCGGGGACCACGTGGTACGTGAGGATCTTGGTCAGCGTGGCCGAGTCGGTCTTCAGGCCCTCGATGGTGGCGGCGTCGATCTTGGCGAACGCGTCGTCGACCGGAGCGAAGACGGTGAACTCGCTGCCGTTGAGCGTGTCGACCAGGTTCACGTCGGGGTTCAGCTGGCCGCTGACCGCCGCGGTGAGCGTGGTGAGCAGCGGGTTGTTCGAGGCGGCGACCGCGACCGGGTCAGCAGCCATGCCGGCGACCGAGCCGGAGCCCGAGGGAACGGCGGCGGCGTAGTCGGCACAGCCGGCACCGACGAGGTTGGCGGCCGGGTCCATCATCGACGACGATGCCGAAGCGGAGGGCGAGGCGGCCATCGAGGGAGCCATGCTCTCCTCGGTGGTACCGCCCGAGGTGGTGGCGCCGCCGGAGCAGGCGGTGAGTGCGAAGGCCGAGCCCAGAACGAGGGCGAGACCAGCAACGACGGGCTTCTTGTTGATGAGCATGACATTCCTCCGAGAATCATTCGGATCGCGTCTGCGACCCGTCAGGGACACCCCGGTGCGAGGGGCGGTTCACCGTGGAGCGGCTTACACAGGGTCTTCGGGACCCCCGGGGGATCGGATTGCGGATTGTTGCGATCTAGGTCGGATTTCGGCATCCGGTGGGAGGAAAAGCCCAGGTCAGAGGCTCGTAAATATTCTTCAGAATCTTTTTGATCCGAGTTCGATCGGCCCGAGGATGGCGGGCCGGCCCCGCCGAGCTGCGCGGCTCGCGCGCGCGCGTACCGGGGTCTCTGTATGCGTAAGGAATGATGGAGGCCATGGTGATCGACGGTTTCGACCTTCCCGACGACGGGACGGAGCCTGTCGATCAGGTCGGGGCGCTGCTGCAGCGCGTCGCTACGGGAGACCGCCTCGCCTTCACTGAGCTGTACGACGTCCTGTCGGCTCGTGCCTTCGGCCTCATCCTGCGCGTGCTCGTCGACCGCTCGCAGAGCGAAGAGGTGCTGCAGGAAGTGTTCCTCGAGATCTGGCAATCCGCCGCGCGGTTCACTCCGAATAGAGGCCAAGGAAGGTCGTGGGTTCTCACGATCGCCCACCGGAGAGCGGTGGACCGCGTGCGGTCGTCGCAATCCAGTGCCGATCGTGACGTACGCGCGGGGTTCCGCGATATGGACGTTGCCTACGACAACGTCTCTGAAAAAGTCGAGATGAAGATCGAGGGGCGACGCGTCGTCGATGCATTGGCGGCGCTTCCCGAAGCGCAGAAAGAAGCCCTCACCCTGGCCTACTTCGGTGGATACAGCCAGAGTGAGATCGCTACTCTCGTCGGGGCGCCGCTCGGAACGATCAAGACGAGGATGCGCGACGGATTGTCACGCTTGAGGATGGAAATGGGGGTGGACAAGTGAACGAGAGGGACTTCGCCGACCTCGCTGCCGGGCACGCGCTGAACGCGCTATCGGCAGCTGATGAGCGCGCGTACCAGGAGGCTCTGGCGGGTAATCCGCACTGGGACTCCCACGTTCGATCGGCCGCCGACGCCGTGGCCGCAATCAGCGACACCATCGAGCCCGTCGAGCCGCCCGCTTCGGTACGCGCCTCGCTGTTCGCTCGCATCTCCGAGCTTCCCCAAGACGATTCCCCGGCGGCGGCGACCCCTGCCCCGCTCGACGACGAGGACTTCGCCGCAGCGGGCCTCACCCCGGTCACCGCGGAGCGTGAGCCCGTATCGGGTGGTTCCGCCTCGGCATCCGGGTGGGGCCGACGCCGGTGGTTCACCCTGGCCGCGTCGTTCGCCGCCGTGCTCGCGCTCGGTTTCGGCGCCGTGACCGTGGGGCAGCTGATGGCACCCCCGGCAGCCGTCGTCGCCCTGGAGCAGATCGAGGGATCGCCCGACGCCCGCTCGGCCACGGCCACCATGCCCGACGGCACCGTCGCGACCGCCCATTGGTCGGCGTCGACCGGACGCAGCGTGCTGGTCTCCGACGGCATGCCCGCGCTTCCGTCCGACAAGACGTACGAGCTGTGGTTCGTGCGCGAGGGCACCCCGATCGCCGCCGGCACCTTCGAGCCGGATGCCGATGGCTCGGCGACCGCCGTCCTCGAGGGTCAGATGCACGAGGGCGACGTTATCGCCGTCACCGTCGAGCCGGCGGGCGGTTCGCCCGACGGAACGCCCAGCACCGACGCCGTCGTCGCCGTCGCGACAGCCTGAGCCCCGGTCTCGCTCTCGGCCCACGGTGAGGGTCGACGCCCTAGCCTGGAACGATGAGCGATTCCTCACGCGAGTTCCACAAGCCCGTGCGACGGCCCGCTGAGCTGTTCGACCGCCTGTTCGCGGCGGAGGACCCCGCCGAGGTGTCGCGCGTCGCGCACAGCACCGCGCAGGCCCTGCTGTCGAGGGTGCGGGCAGACCCCACCGTCGACGTCGTCGAGCGACTGGTCGCCTTCACCGACGACAACGGGATCGACGACATCGCGGAGCTGTGGTCGCGTTCCCCGGCGAAGTCGCTGCCCGGTGCGCTCTGGCGCCTGTACCTGTTGCAGTTGATGATCCACGATGACGCCGCGACGGCGGCCCTGCTCTACGAGCGCGGACGCACCGAGATCGCCACGGTCGACCCCGTCGTGGCGGGTGCGCCGGCCCCCGCCGGACCGGAAGAACTCGTGCAGCTGATCGACACGATCCTGCGAGGCCTCTTCGAGGGGGACTTCGCCGTAGCGCTGGATCGCGCGGCGGCCTTCTGCCGTGTGCAGGCGTCGGGGTCGAGTCACCTGGCCGACGACTACGAGAACACCGAGTCGGAGCGCGCGACGGCGCTCACCACCCGCGCGTTGCGCCTGGCGACGTACGCCGACGATCTGTCGGCCTCCGCCGCGCTCTGGCGCCGCGACGCGCTCGCCTGAGTCGGAGCGGATGACGCGACCCGTCGGGCCTGCGGCGGTGGATCGTGGTGCCGCCCGCGTTCCGCCGGCGCCGGACGACGAGAAGAGTGCCGCGCAGACGAGGGCAATGCCTCTCGAGCCTGCGACGCGACGTCTGCCGCAGAAAAGATAAGTGCCGGACCGCAGAACGCCTCTCGGCGCATGGCCGCTCAGAGCGGCAAAAGATGGAGCCCGGGGTTACTGCGGCCCGGCTAGAAGAGTGTAACAAGGGTCGGCCGAAGACATTCCCTCCGCGCGACCCGTTGACAAGCCCCGGGCGTGTCGCTTCGGCGGCCCTAGGCTCGCTGCATGGCTTGGCGTTTCGCTCTCGTGATCGACCCCGTGGCATCCGACGATCAGCGGGAGGATTTCTCCGACACGCTGCACACGGTGGATCCGAACGCTCCCGTGCTGCCGCTCGGTGAGCTCAGTGCGCAGCGGGGCGACGGGGTCTTCGAATCGCTCGGCGTCGTCGACGGCCACCCGCAAGAGGTGGGGCCCCACCTCGAACGTCTGGCCCGGTCCGCGGGGCTGTGCGACCTTCCCACGCCGAATCCGGCGCAGTGGCGGGCCGCGATCGAGCGCGTCGCCGCCGAGGCCGGCGCCGGCGAGAGCGTCATCAAACTCATCCTCAGCCGCGGTGTCGAATCCGGGGCGTCGCCGACCGCGTGGATCACCCTCGCCACGGCCCCCGACAACGTCCGCGCCCGACGCGACGGCGTACGCATCGCCACCCTCGACCGGGGCTACCCGGCCGACGTCCCCGCCCGTGCCCCGTGGTTGCTGCTGGGGGCCAAGACCCTGTCGTACGCGGTGAACATGGCCGCGATCCGCGAGGCCCAGCGCCGCGGCGCCGACGACGCCGTCTTCGTCACGAACGACGGGGTCGTTCTCGAGGCGCCCACGGCATCCGTCCTGCTGCGCGTGGGCGACCGGTTCGTCACCCCCGAGCCGCAGGCCGGCATCCTGCACGGGACGACGCAGCTGAGCCTGTTCTCGCACCTGGAGTCGCGGGGGTTCTCGACCTCGTACGAGACCGTCCTGCTCGACGACCTCGAAGATGCGGATGCCGCGTGGCTGCTGTCGAGCGTGCGTCTCGCCGCGCCCGTGTCGGCCGTCGACGGTCGTCCGAAGACGGTGGACCGGGAGCTCACCGCCGACCTCAACGCGTACCTGCTGAGCCCGCGCGACTGAGCTCACGCGCCCAGCCCGCGCGACCGGCCCGCCCCGGCGCGGAAACGACGAAGGCCCCGCTGAAGCGGGGCCTTCGTCGTTCTGGCGCTTACCCGAAGCGGCCGGAGACGTAGTCCTCGGTGGCCTGCACGGTGGGCGCGGTGAAGATCGCCGACGTGTCGTTGTACTCGATGAGCTTGCCGGGCTTGCCGGTTCCGGCGATGTTGAAGAACGCCGTCTTGTCGCTCACGCGCGACGCCTGCTGCATGTTGTGCGTGACGATGACGATCGTGTACTCGTTCTTGAGCTCCGAGATGAGCTCCTCGATCGCGAAGGTCGAGATGGGGTCGAGCGCCGAGCAGGGCTCGTCCATCAGCAGCACGTCGGGCGAGACCGCGATCGCGCGGGCGATGCACAGACGCTGCTGCTGACCACCCGAGAGTCCGCCGCCGGGCTTCTCGAGGCGGTCCTTGACCTCGTTCCACAGGTTGGCGCCCTGCAGGGACTTCTCGACGAGGGCGTCGGCGTCGCTCTTCGACATGCGCTTGTCGTTGAGCTTGGCGCCGGCCAGGACGTTCTCACGGATCGACATCGTCGGGAACGGGTTGGGGCGCTGGAACACCATGCCGACGTGACGACGCACGAGCACGGGATCGACACCGGGACCGTAGAGGTCGTCGCCGTCGATGAGCACGCGGCCCTTGACGTGGCCGCCGGGGATCACCTCGTGCATGCGGTTCAGGGTGCGCAGGAATGTGGACTTGCCGCAGCCCGAGGGGCCGATGAAGGCGGTGACCGAACGCGGCTCGATGTCGATCGAGACGCCCTCGACCGCGAGGAAGTCGCTGTAGTAGACGTTGAGGTCCTGGACCTCGATGCTCTTGGACACGGGAGTGCCTTTCCTAGCTCAGCGCGCCTTCGGCGCGAACACGGCCGCGACGATCCGGGCGATCAGGTTGAAGATGACGACGAGGACGACCAGCAGGAACGCCGCGCCCCAGGCCTGGGCCTGAGAGGCGTCGATGTCTTGGCCGGGGAAGCTGTAGGCGGTGTAGGCCATGACGGGGAGGGTCTGCATGGGACCGTCGAACGGGTTGGCGTTGAAGTTGTCGGTGAAGCTCGCCGCGATGAAGATCGGCGCCGTCTCACCCACCACGCGGGCCACGGCCAGCACGACACCGGTGATGATGCCGCTGGCGGCGGTGCGCAGCACGACCTTGATGATCGTGGCCGAGCGCGGCACGCCCAGGGCGAGCGACGCCTCGCGCAGATCGGCCGGCACCAGACGCAGCATCTCCTCGGTGGAGCGGATGACGATGGGGATCATCAGCACGCAGAGGGCGATGGATGCCGAGAACCCGCTGAAGGCCTTCGGACCGACGACGAGGCTGAACAGCGAGAACGCGAACAGACCGGCGACGATCGAGGGGATACCCGTCATGACGTCGACGAGGAACGTGATCGCGCGGCGGAGCGGGTTGTTCGGCTGTGCGTACTCGACGAGGTAGACGGCGGCCAGGATGCCGATGGGCACCGAGATGAGGGCCGCGATCCCCGTGATGATCAGCGTTCCGGTGACGGCCTGCCAGGCGCCGGGGGTCGCGACGACCTCGAGGGTGTTCGGGTCGAAGGCGGTGCCTCCCACCTGCGTGATGAACTGCAGGTTGACCACCGCGAGGCCCTTCGACACCACGGTGTAGAGGGTCGAGATGAGCGGCGCCACGGCGAGCAGGAAGGCCACGGTGACGAGGCCGCGCACGACCCGGTCGACCGCTTTGCGGCGGTTCTCGACGATGCTGGAGCCGACGCCGATGGCGATCAGGTACAGCACGGCGGTCAGGATCAGCCAGGTCGCGATGTTGAAGCCGCCCATGAGCAGCTGCATCGCGGCGACGACGACGGCGACACCGGCGAGCAGCGCGGGCTCGATGTAACGCGGGAGCCGGCCGCTGGTCAGCGCCAGGGGGGTCGAGGCCGCGGGGGTGACGGAGGCGGTCACGAGCGCTTTCCCTTCTTGCGACCCTTGGCCCCCGGGCCCGTCGCGGCGACGATGTAGCGCGCGAACATGTTGACCGCGAGCGAGACGACGAACAGCATCAGGCCCGTGCCGATCAGCGCGGAGCGCTGCAGGTCGGTCGCGATGGGGAAGTTCAGGGCGATGTTGGCGGCGATGGTCTGCGAGTTGTAGCCGTCGGTCAGCAGCAGCACCGAGTAGATGAGGCTCGGCGAGATGATGAGCGCGATGGCCATGGTCTCACCCAGCGCGCGCCCGAGGCCGAGCAGGGTGGCCGAGACCATGCCGCTGCGGGCGTAGGGGAACACCGCGAGGCGGATCATCTCCCAGCGCGTCGCGCCGAGGGCGAGGGCGGCCTCTTCGTGCAGGCGCGGGGTCTGCAGGAAGATCTCACGGGTGATCGAGGTGACGATCGGGAGGATCATGACCGCGAGCACCACTCCACCGGTGAACATCGTCGAGCCGGTGCTCGACACGGGGCCCTGGAACAACGGGATCCAGCCGAGGTACTCGTTGAGGAACTGGCTCACCGGCAGCAGCAGCGGGCGCATCACGATGATGCCCCACAGTCCGAAGACGATCGAGGGCACCGCGGCGAGCAGGTCGACGACGTAGCCCAGGGCTCCGGCGATCTTGCGGGGCGCGTAGTGCGAGATGAACAGCGCGATGCCGATGGCGACCGGGGTGCCGATCACCATGGCGATGAGCGCCGCCCAGATGCTGCCGAACAGCAGCGGGCCGACGTACTCCCAGAAGTTGGTCCACGTGCCGTTCTGGTACCCGGCGAGGTCGCCCTCGGTCCAGTTGGCGGTGATGGCCGGAAGCCCACGCAGGATCAGGAAGATCGCGACGCCCGCGAGGATGATCATGATCGACACGGCAGCCGTGGTCGACAGACCGAGGAAGACCGTGTCGCCGACGCGACGCTTCCCGACGATGCTCGCTCGAGGCGGCGGAGGGGACGACGGGGCGGTCTCGGTGTCAGCGACGGTGTCAGTCACGCGGGACCTCACGCTCGGCACGGGTCATGGGGTGCTCCTCGGTCGGGTGTTCTGTGAGGATTCGGCTCAGCGAAACGCTCGATGATGATCGATCGCTTCGATCAGCCCGGCCCGACCCGCACGAGAGGTGCGAGCCGGGCCGAGTCCGACAGATGTTTACTTGATGGCCGAGAGGGTCTCGGCGGCAGCCTCGAGGACCGAGTCCGGCAGCGGTGCGGAGCCGGCGTTCTTGGCCGCGACCTGCTGGCCGAGCGAGCTCGTGACGAAGCCGAGGTACGACTTGACCAGCTCGGACTGCTTGGCGTCCTTGAACGTGCTGCAGGTGATCGCGTACGACACCAGCGGGATGGGGTACGTCTCGGCCGTGAGCTTCGAGTAGTCGAACTTCTTCGACAGGTCACCCGCGATGCCGTTGCTGGCGTCGACGGCCGCAGCCTCGAACGTCGCGGTGACGGCCTCGGGGCTGTAGGCGACGGCGGTGCCGTCCTGGATGACGGCAGCCGAGTTGAGGTCGCCGACGGCCGAGTGGTCGGCGTAGCCGATGGTGCCCGAGCCCGCCTTGACGGCCTCGACGACGCCGGAGCCGCCCTTCTGCTTCGACACGTTGCCCTCGACCGGCCAGTCCTTGCCCGCGGGGTAGGTCCACACCGACGACTGGGTCGCGGCGAGGTAGTTGGTGAAGTTCTGCGTGGTGCCCGAGCCGTCCGAACGCGCGACGGTCGTGATGGCGCCGGCGGGGAGCTCGGTGCCGTTGTCGGCGGTGATGGCCGGGTCGGACCAGTCGGTGATCTGCAGCGCGAAGATCTTGGCGATCGTCTCGCCCGAGAGCTTCAGCTCGGTGACACCGGGGATGTTGAAGATCATCGCGACGCCGTCGAGGTAGACGGGGATGTTCACGCCGCCCTCGGTGCACAGCGCCACCGACTGCGAGGTCTGGTCGGCGTTCAGCGGCGAGTCGGAGCCGGCGAAGTCGTACGCGCCGCTCAGGAAGTTGGTGACGCCACCGCCGGAGCCCTGCGACTTGTCGTAGTTGATCGTGACGCCCTTGGCCTGGGCGTTGTAGGCGCTGGTCCACGCGGCCTGCGCGTTGGACTGGGCGCTCGAGCCACCGGCGGTGATGGTGCCCGAGAGCGAGGAGTCGATCGTGAACGCCACGTCGGAGGAGGAGGGGGATTCCGAGGAGCCCGCGGCGCCGCCGGAGCTCGAGGGGCCGGCGCAGCCGGCGAGGGTCAGAGAGGCCACGGCGGCCACGGTGCCCAGCTGGGCGATTCGGGAGAGCTTCACTGTGTGAATCCTTCGCATGTCGGGAACAGGAACCCGGTGCAGGGTTCGTCGTGAACGGTAAACAGCGACTCTTACGAGACTGCGCCCCTCGGGTGAACGGGAGGTGAACCGGTGTGGCCCGTCCGGGGTGTTTTCCTGGGGGTTGTACTGTTCACCCCCGTGACGAACTCTGCCTCCGCCGCACAGGCTCCGCTGGACCGACGGGATGCCGCGGCTCCTGCGCGCACCCTCATCGATCTGCTCTCGGACGTCGCCGCACGGCATCCGGAGGCCTCGGCGATCGACGACGGCTCGGGCGCCCTGAGCTACCGGGAGCTGCTCGCGCGCGTCTGGCGCACGGCCGGCGCCCTGCACGCGGCGGGTGTGCGCCGCGGCGACCGCGTGGGGGTGCGGATGCCGTCGGGCTCGAAGGAGCTGTACGTCTCGATCCTCGCGGTCATGGCCGCCGGCGCCGCCTACGTGCCCGTGGATGCCGATGATCCCGACGAGCGCGCCCGCCTGGTGTTCGGCGAAGCCGGGGTCCGCGGCATCGTCGTGGGCGCCGGGGAGTTCGTCTCCCACGACGCGGATGCCGACCTCGTGCGCCTGTACGACGGCGACGCGCCGCATCCCAGCACGAACGCCGTGCCGGTGGTGGCCCCGCCCGGAGTAGACGACGACGCGTGGATCATCTTCACCTCGGGTTCGACGGGCGTTCCCAAGGGCGTCGCCGTGTCGCACCGTTCGGCGGCGGCATTCGTCGAAGCCGAGGCGCGCCTGTTCCTCCAGCAGGAGCCGCTGGGACCGGGCGACCGGGTGCTGGCCGGTCTGTCGGTCGCCTTCGACGCCTCGTGCGAGGAGATGTGGCTCGCCTGGGGACACGGCGCGTGCCTGGTGCCGGCCCCGCGCTCGCTCGTGCGCTCCGGCGAAGACCTCGCGCCGTGGCTGCTGCGCCAGGGCATCACCGTGGTGTCGACCGTGCCGACGCTGGCGGCGATGTGGCCCGCCGACTCGATCGAGAACGTGCGCCTGCTGATCTTCGGCGGCGAGGCCTGCCCGCCCGAGCTCGCCGCCCGCCTGGTCGCCGACGGTCGCGAGGTGTGGAACACCTACGGGCCGACCGAGGCCACCGTGGTCGCGTGCGCGGCCGCGCTCGACGGCTCGCTGCCGGTGCGCATCGGTCTGCCGCTCGACGGATGGGCGTTGGCCGTCGTCGACGCCGAAGGACTCCCCGTTCCCGAGGGGGGCACCGGAGAGCTCATCATCGGCGGGGTCGGTCTCGCCCGCTACCTCGACCCCGCGAAGGACGCCGAGAAGTACGCGCCCATGCCGACGCTCGGGTGGGATCGTGCCTACCGCTCGGGCGACCTGGTGCGGTTCGAGTCGGAAGGCCTGGTCTTCCAGGGCCGCGCCGACGACCAGGTCAAGGTCGGCGGACGACGCATCGAGCTGGGGGAGGTCGAGTCGGCGCTGCAGGATCTGGCGGGCGTGAGCGCCGCCACGGTCGCCGTGCGCACGACCGAGGCCGGCGTGCCTGTGCTCGTCGGCTACCTGGTCATGGACGAAGGCGTCGACCTCGACCGGGGCGCCGCGCGCGCCGCGCTCGCCGAGCGGCTGCCGGCGGCGACCATCCCGCTGCTCGGCGTCGTCGACGCGCTGCCGGTGCGCACCTCGGGCAAGGTCGACCGCGCGGCACTGCCCTGGCCGCTCCCGGGCGTCGACGCCCCCGCGCCCACCGACTTCTCGGCCGACGAGGTCTGGCTCGCCGAGCAGTGGCAGGCGGTGCTCGGCGTCGCCGTCACCGAGCGCAAGACCGACTTCTTCGACCTCGGCGGCGGTTCGCTCGCGGCCGCGCAGCTGGTCTCGCGCATCCGTACGCGGGTGCCGGAGTTCTCGGTCGCCGACATCTACGACGTTCCCCGTCTGGGCGCGATGGCGAAGGCTCTCGGTCCGCAGCTGGTCGACGAGGGCGCGGCGGAGTTCCACCGCGCCGAGCCCACCCCGCGGACGACCCAGTGGGCCCAGACGCTGCTGGGCGCGCCGCTGTTCGTGCTTTCCGGCGTGCGGTGGCTGCTGTACCTGCTCACCGCGTCGGCCGTGCTGCGGCTCCTCCCCGGCTTCGACGTGCTGCCATCGGTGCCCTGGCCCCTGCTCGTGGTCGGTCTGCTGATCTTCGCGACGCCGTTCGGACGCATGGCGATCGCCGTGGCATCCGCTCGTCTGCTGCTGGCGGGCGTACGCCCCGGGGATCACCCGCGGGGCGGCTGGGTGCACATCCGCCTGTGGCTCGCCGAGCAGATCGCCGACCAAGTGGATGCCGTGGGTCTGGCCGGCGCCCCCTGGGTGTCGTACTACGCCCGCGCTCTGGGCGCGCGGATCGGCCGGAACGTCGACATGCACGCGCTGCCGCCGGTCACGGGCATGCTCGTCGTCGGCGACGGCGCATCGATCGAGCCCGAGGTCGACCTCACCGGGTACTGGATCGACGGCGACCTCGTGCGCATCGGCGAGGTGCGCATCGGTGCCGAGGCGACGGTGGGCGCGCGCTCCACGCTCGCGCCGGGCACCCGCATCGGCCGGCGAGCCGAGATCGCCCCCGGATCCGCGGTGTTCGGCCGCGTCAAGGCCGACCAGTCGTGGGCGGGTTCGCCTGCCGTGCGCGTCGGCGGGACGGCGAAGGGATGGCCGACCGAGCGCCCGCCCGCGCCCACCCGCTGGCTGTGGGCGTACGCGGCGTCGGCGCTCGTGCTCGCGCTCCTGCCGCTCGCGGCCTTCACCGTGGGCGCGCTCGTGGTCGCCCAGGGCATGCGCGGCGCGGATTCGCTCGCCGGGGCCGCAGGCGGCGCCTTCGTCTGGCTCGTGCCGGCCGTCGCCGTCACGGGCCTCGTGTTCGCGGCATCCGTCGTCCTGCTCGTGCGGCTGCTCTCGATCGGGCTGACCGAGGGGACCCACCCCGTGCGCAGCCGCGTCGCGTGGCAGGCGTGGACCATCGAACGACTTCTGGATGCCGCCCGCACCATCCTCTTCCCGCTGTACTCGTCGTTGTTCACCCCCGTGTGGCTGCGCCTGCTCGGCGCCGAGGTGGGCCGCGACGTCGAGGCGTCGACCGTTCTGCTGATCCCGTCGATGACCCGCATCGAAGACGGTGCGTTCCTGGCCGACGACACGATGGTGGCGTCCTACGAGCTGCGCGCCGGATGGCTGCGGATCGGCCCGGTGCGCATCGGCAAACGCGCGTTCCTCGGCAACTCCGGCATGGCTGCGCCGGGGCACCGCGTGCCGCGCGACGGATTGGTCGCGGTGCTGTCGGCGGCGCCGATGAAGGCCAAGGCGGGTTCGTCGTGGCTCGGCTCGCCCGCGGTGCGTCTGCGCCGCCTGTCGGCCGCGGGCGACGAGTCGCGCACCTACCGCCCCACGTCGGGTCTGCGCCTGGCGCGGACGCTGTGGGAACTGGGGCGCTTCGTCCCCGTCGTCGTCACCTGCGCCATCGGGCTCGGGGTGATCTTCGCCCTCGCCGGGCTGTGGCAGAGCGTCGGGCCGGTGTGGACGCTGCTGCTGTCGGGCCTGGTGATGCTGGCCGCGGGGGCGGTCGCCGCCGGGGTCTCGACCGCGGCCAAGTGGGCCATCGTCGGCGTCATCCGCGCGGGGGAACAGCCCCTCTGGTCGAGCTTCGTGTGGCGTACCGAGGTCTCGGACACCTTCACCGAGATGGTCGCCGCCCCGTGGTTCGCGCGCGCGGCGATGGGAACCCCCGCGCTCGCCGTGTGGCTGCGGAGCCTCGGCGCCACGATCGGTGCCGGCGTCTGGTGCGAGAGCTACTGGCTGCCCGAACCCGACCTGGTCACTTTGGGCGCCGCGTCAACCGTCAACCGCGGATGCGTGGTGCAGACGCATCTGTTCCATGATCGAATCATGAGTATGGATACCGTCGAGCTGGAAGCGGGGGCGACCCTCGGTCCGCACAGCGTGGTCCTTCCCGCCTCCACCCTTGGTGCGCACGCGACCGTGGGGCCGGCTTCGCTGGTCATGCGCGGTGAGACCGTTCCGGTCGGCTCGCGCTGGAGCGGCAACCCCATCGGTCCGTGGCGTGCCGTGAAGGTCCGCGCCTACCAGTCGACCACGTGAGCGCCACCGACTCCTACGCCCCGCAGAGCGGTGACGCCTCGTACGACGTGCAGTCGTACGACCTCGTCCTCGGCTATCGCGTACGCACCAATCGGCTCGAGGGAACCGCGACCATCGTCGCCGTCGCCCGCACTGCGGTGACCTCATTCGCCCTCGACCTCGTCGGGCTCCGCACGTCGCGCGTGCGCGTCGACGGGGCCGCCGCCCGAGTGACGGCCGGGCCGCACGCGATCCGCGTGACGCCCGCGCGCGCTCTCGCCCCGGGGGATCGGTTCGAGGTCGAGGTCGCGTACGCCGGCACGCCGGCGCCCCGTCGCTCGCGCTGGGGGACCGTCGGGTGGGAAGAACTGACCGACGGCGCTCTGGTCGCCGGCCAGCCCACGGGGGCTCCGACGTGGTTCCCGTGCAACGACCGGCCCGACAACCGCGCCTCGATGCGCATGCAGATCACGGTCGACGACGGCTACGAGGTCGCCGCGACCGGCGTCGCGGGAGCGAGCATGCGCCGGGGCGGTCGCACCACCCGCGTGTTCACCTCCGACGTGCCCACCGCCACCTACCTGGCGGCGGTGCACGTGGGCCGGTATCGCACGCGTCCCCTGGCGGGCAGTGGCGCCGATGTCGTGCCGCCGGTGACCGTCAGCGCTCCGCCGGCGCTGACGGCCGCGGTCGGCCGCGCCTTCGCCCCCGTGCCCGAGATGCTGCGGCTCTTCGACCGCCTGTTCGGGCCGTACCCGCAGCAGGCGTGCACGCTCGTCGTCACCGCCGACGAGCTCGAGATCCCGCTCGAGGCGCAGGGGCTCGCTGTCTTCGGCATGAACCACCTCGTCCCCGCGGCACAGCGCCTGATCGCGCACGAACTGGCCCACCAGTGGTTCGGCAACAGCGTCGGTCTCGCGCGGTGGAGCGACATCTGGCTGAACGAGGGCTTCGCCTGCTACGCCGAGTGGCTGTGGTCCGAGGCCTCGGGCGGTCCTTCGGTGCAGACCTGCGTCGACGACCACTACGCCCGACTCGCCGCCAAGCCGCGCGATCTGCTGCTGATCGACCCCGGACCCGACGACATGTTCGACGACCGCGTGTACAAACGCGGTGCGCTGACGCTGCACGCGCTGCGGCGGACCCTGGGCGATGTCGCCTTCTTCGATCTGCTGCGCGCCTGGACCGCCGACCACCGCCACGCACTCGTCACGACCGACGACTTCCGCGCCGCGGTGGCTCGGGCCGGGGGAGCGGATGCCGCGGCGGTGCTGTCGGCGTGGGTCGACCGCACCGCTCTGCCGTCGCGGGTGTGAGGTTCCGGCCCCGGTCGCCGGGGCGAGCGGAGGGCGAGGGGCGGAGGGAGGGGGCCTGAGCGCTCCGCGTCCTCCGCTCGTCCCTGGCCCTCCGCTCGTCACGCGTCGCGCGCTCGCGCCGCCGCGCCCGCACCCGCCGCTCATCACGCGTCGCGCCCGCCTCGCCCCCGGCCACCGCTATCGAGCGGCACACGCCACGAGTGACACCGCGACGGCGACCACGACGCCCGGCGGGCCGGCCACGTCGTACCCGTCGTACGGAGCGCCGTCGTCGACTCGACCGACCCAGGTGTCATCCGCCCGGGGCTCGATCCGCACGCGCGTCGGGTCGACGCTGAGCCCGCGACCGTCGGCCTTCAGCACCGCCTCCACCCGCGCCCAGGTGCGAGCATCCGCTCCTGGCAGGACGTTGTCGAGGCCGGTCGCTTCGGCGGGCACCGCGTCGACACCGACCGACCCCGCTGAGCATGAGGTCGCCACCACCGCCCACCCCTCCACGTACGAGACGGATGCCGTGGCCTCGACCCCCGTGACCCGCACGCGCCCGTGTTCACCGCCGCACGCAGAGCACCGTGACACGACGTCTGCCCCCGGGAGCAGCTCGGCGAGCAACGACCGCGACACCTCGCGGCGCGCAGCGCCCGGCGGGACCTCGCGCCACGCGACGTGGACGTCGGGGGGCAGGGTCACACCGGCGGCTCGTGCGTCTCGATGGCGACGATGCCCGCACCGGGGTGCGCCACCGGAATGTGCACGACCGAGAACCCGCCGGGTTCGAGCGCCGAGGAACTGCCCAGGTACGACCCACGCATGGTGCCGGTGGCCAGTGCCATCTCGTTCAGGATGTCGGGCAGCACGGGACCGTGGCTGGCGAGGACGACGGGCTTGCGCGCCCGCACGCGCTCGCCGATGACGGTCCGCGCGTCGGAACGGCCCTCTTCCCAGGCGTCCTGGCTGATCTCGCCGCTGACCTGGATGCGTTGTCCAAGCGCGTGCGACAGGGGAGTGACCGTGCGGACGCAGCGCTCGGCGGGGCTCGAGACGATCCGGCGCACGCCGAAGGCGAGCAGCGGCCCGACGATGGCCTCGGCCTGTCGGCGTCCCCGCGTGGTGAGGGGGCGATCGCTGTCTTCGCCCTCCCATTCCTCGCGCGAGCGGGCCTTGGCATGGCGCAGGGCGATCACGGGGAACGTGGGCAGCGCCTGCTCGTCGACCAACCGCGTGAACTCGTCGAGGATCTCGATGTCGACGGGGTAGCTGAGGTTCTTCCGCGCCTTCTTCAGGCTCACCCACTCGACGGCCGCCACCTCTTTGTTCGGCACGAACGTCGAGGTGCGGACGGCGGCATCGGTGGCCTCGGCGGCCCAGTAGTGCACGATCTTGGTGCGCGAGCTCGGCATCCGGTACCGCGACACTCCGACCGGCACGCCGAGCGCCACGCGGATGCCCGTCTCTTCGCGGATCTCGCGCACGGCCGTCTCGGCGAGGGTCTCGCCGGGATCGACCTTGCCCTTGGGTAGCGTCAGGTCGCGGTACTTGGTGCGGTGGATGAGCAGGACGCGCAGCTTTCCGTCGACGACGCGCCACACCACGCCGCCGGCCGCATAGATCGCGGTCTCGGTCACCGCGCCGACCGTGCGCGGCGCTTGCGCTGGACGAGCGCCATCGTGTGCTCCTGCAGGTCGACCAGCGGCGCGCCGTCGGCGTCGACGCTGTGACGCACCCACTCGCCCTCGGCGCCGAGGTGCCACGAGCTCGTACCGTCGTCCATCGCGAGGCTGAACAGCGTCATCAATTCCTGAACCTGCGCGGGGTCGACCACGCGCACCAGGGCCTCGACGCGGCGGTCGAGGTTGCGGTGCATCATGTCGGCGCTGCCGATGAACACCTGCGGGTCGCCGTCGTTGTCGAACGTGAAGATGCGCGAGTGCTCCAGGTAGCGACCGAGGATGGAGCGCACGGTGATGTTCTCGCTCATCCCCTCGACCCCCGGCTTGATCGAGCAGATGCCGCGCACCCAGACATCCACGGGTACCCCGGCCTGGCTGGCGCGGTACAGGGCGTCGATGATCTCTTCATCGACCATCGAGTTGACCTTGATCCGCACGCCCGAGGTCTTGCCCTCGAGGGCGTTGCGACGCTCTTTGTCGATGTGGCGCAGCAGACCCTTGCGCAGGTGCAGGGGGGCGACGAGCAGGCGCTTGAACTTCTTCTCGATCGCGTACCCGCTGAGCTCGTTGAACAGACGGGTCAGGTCGCGACCCACCTGATCGTCGACGGTGAACAGGCCGAAGTCTTCGTAGATACGGCTCGTCTTCGGGTTGTAGTTGCCCGTGCCCACGTGGCTGTAGTGGCGCAGGCGCCCCTCTTCTTCTCGGATGACGAGGGCGAGCTTGCAGTGGGTCTTCAGCCCTACGAGGCCGTAGACGACGTGCACGCCGGCCTTCTCGAGCTTGCGTGCCCAGACGATGTTGTTCGCCTCGTCGAAACGCGCCTTGACCTCGACGAGGGCGAGCACCTGCTTGCCGGCTTCGGCGGCGTCGATGAGCGCCTGCACGATGGGGCTGTCACCCGAGGTGCGGTACAGGGTCTGCTTGATGGCGAGCACGTGCGGGTCACGGGCGGCCTGCTCGAGGAAGGCCTGCACGCTCGTGGCGAACGACTCGTAGGGGTGGTGCACGAGCACGTCGGCCTTGCGGATCGCGCCGAACAGGTCGGCGCGGCCGTTCTGCTCCGCCGGCTGGAAGGCCAGCGCGGTCTTGGGCACGTGGGGCGGGTAGCGCAGGTCGGGGCGATCGATGCGCGACAGGTCGAACAGTCCGCGCAGGTCGAGGGCGCCGGGCAGGCGGTAGACCTCCTGCTCGGTGATGTCGAGTTCGCTCAGCAGCAGCGAGCGGGTCACGTCATCCATGTCCTCGGTGATCTCGAGGCGGATGGGCGGCCCGAACCGCCGGCGCAGCAGCTCGGCCTCGAGCGCCTGGATGAGGTTCTCGGTCTCGTCCTCTTCGATCGTCATGTCTTCGTTGCGGGTCAGACGGAACGCGTGGTGGTCGAGCACCTCCATCCCCGGGAACAGATCGCCGAGGTGGTTCGAGATGAGCTCCTCGAGCGGCAGGTAGCGCACGCCGGGGCCACCGCTGATCTCGACGAAACGGGGGAGCATCGGGGGCACCTTCAGGCGCGCGAACTCCTGTCGGCCCGTGCGCGCGTTGCGGATGCGGATCGCGAGGTTGAGCGAGAGGCCCGAGATGTAGGGGAACGGGTGCGCCGGGTCGACGGCGAGCGGCATGAGCACCGGAAAGACGTTGCGCTGGAAGTACTCGGTCAGTCGAGCGGCGGTGTCTTCGTCGAGCGAGTCCCACGACACGACCTCGATGCCGGCCTCGGCCAGCGCGGGGCGCACCTTCTCGGTCCAGGCGGCGGCGTGGCGCTCCTGCAGGCGGTGCGCTTCGGCCGAGATGTCGGCGAGCACGTCGAGCGGTGCGCGACCCACGTTGGTGGGTACGGCAAGGCCCGTGACGATGCGGCGCTTCAGGCCGGCGACACGCACCATGAAGAACTCGTCGAGGTTGCTGGCGAAGATGGCGAGGAAGTTGGCCCGTTCGAGCACCGGGACCATCGGGTCTTCGGCCAGTTCGAGGACGCGCTGGTTGAACGACAACCAGCTGATCTCGCGATCGAGGTAGCGGTGATCGGGGAGCTGGTCGTCTGCGGCCTCGACGGCCTCGTCGAAGTCGTCGTCGTCGGCGTCGCCGAGCCCGGCATCCAGCGCGTCGTGTTCCATCATTCCCACATCATGGCAGGGGTCGGTGACACGCGAGTGAACACGAGGTGCGTGCGTCGTCAGGAGGGGGAGGATGCCGCGGGCGCCGGGTCGTCTTCGTACACGTTGAAGCGGTACCCGACGTTGCGGACGGTGCCGATTAGCTGTTCGAGGTCGCCGAGCTTCGCCCGCAGTCGTCGCACGTGCACGTCGACCGTGCGGGTGCCGCCGAAGTAGTCGTAGCCCCAGACCTCGCTGAGCAACTGCTCTCGCGTGAACACCCGCGAGGGGTGCGTGGCGAAGAAGTGCAGGAGCTGGAACTCCTTGTAGGTCAGATCGAGCGGTTTGCCGTGCACCTTGGCCGAGTATGAGGACTCGTCGATCGAGATGCCCGAGGTCTGGATGCGCGTGGACACCTGGTCGGCGGCACGGCGCCCCATGGCCAAGCGGATGCGCGCGTCGATCTCGGCGGGGCCGGCGCCGACGAGCACCACGTCGTCGATGCCCCAGTCGGTCGAGACGGCGGTGAGACCGCCCTCGGTGACGATCAGCACGAGCGGGGCTTCCATGCCGGTCGTCGAGATGATCTTGCACAGCGACTTGGCGCCGACGAGGTCGAAGCGCGCGTCGATGAAGACGACGTCTGCGCTGGGCGCGTTCACCAACTGAGCGGGCTCGGCGGGGATCTGGCGCACGCGGTGGCTCAGCAGTTCGAGCGCAGGCAAGGCCGCTCCGCCGCCGGGTGCGGAGCTCAGAACCAGAAGCTGTGCCAAAGGGACCTCCCGCGCGACCTGCCGCGCACCCGCCCATCTTAGGGTGACGCGCCGCCGCGCGCCGTCATCGGCCCGCGCTCGCGCTCTCGGCCCGTCCTGGGTGATGATGGATCCATGTCGACTCCCGACCTCGCGCCGCGCCGGACTTTCGGCGGCATCGTCGCCGTGTGGGTACTCGCGCTGATCGCCGGAGTGGCCATCGGGGTGTTCGCCCCCGAGGGCTGGCGTGCGCAGTGGGTGACCGTCGCGCTCGGTGGTTGCCTGATCGTCGCCTTCGCCATCCAGCTCTGGTACGGGCGTTCGCAGGCGTTCATCCAGCGCATGGCGCTGAGCGCCCTCGGCGCGCTGCTCGTGCTGGGCATCGTCACGGCGGGTTTCGGTCTGGCATCCATCGTCAACGGATGACGGTTCCCGACGATCCGCCGCGCGCGGTTCCCGGATAGACTCGCCTCATGGACCTCCTCGCGCTCGAACTCTTCTTCGTGGGACTTCTCGGCCTCGCATCGCTGGCGATCGCTTTCGTCTCCGGCACGGTCGTCTGGAACCTCTATCGCGGCCAGCGCTGAGCGCACCGTGATCGAGATCCCGACCGATCTTCCGGCCGACCTCGTCCCTCTGTCGTGGCTGGTCGGCGTCTGGGAAGGCACCGGCGTCATCGACTATGAGGTCGACGGACGTGCGTTCTCGGGTGAGTTCGCGCATCGCGTGAGCTTCAGCCACGACGGTGGGGGATACCTCAACTACTCCGCCGACGCCTGGCTGCTCCATGGCGACGCGCGTCGTCCCCTGGTCGCGGAGACCGGGTTCTGGCGCCTCGCGCGACCGGCGACCGACGCCGACGCGGGTCCCGCGTTGCTCCCGCCGGCCGCCCCCGCGGCGGTCCGCACCGCCGACGACGTCGAGGCTCTGCGCAACGCCGACGGCGGCTTCGACCTCGAGGTCAGCCTCGCCCACGCCGATGGCGTGCTCGAGCTGTACGTCGGTCAGGTCAAGGGGCCGCGCATCGATCTGGCGACCGACGCCGTGGTGCGCGCCGCCGGCGCGAAGCCGTACGCCGCGGCCACGCGCCTCTACGGTCTCGTCGACAACCACCTGCTGTGGGCCTGGGACATCGCCGCCCTCGGCCGCGAACTGAGTTCGCACGCGTCCGCGCGCCTGGCCCGGGAGGAGTGACCATGGCTTCCCTGTCACAGGTTCCCGGCGCGGTCGTCGATGAGGCGGGCCTGCGCCACGTCGGCTCTCCCGTCGCGGAACAGCGCCGTCTGGCATCCGGAACCGCCCTTGCCCCTCTGGGCGACCGCCGCGTCATCTCGGTGGGCGGCGAAGACCGGCGCAGCTGGCTCGACTCCCTGTCGTCGCAGGCGCTGACGCACTTGGCCCCGGGAGTGTCGACAGAACTCCTGATCCTCGACCCGCAGGGTCGCGTCGAGCACGCGGCCTCGGTCGTCGACGACGGTGAGACGACTTGGCTGATCGTGGACGCGTCCGACGCCGAGGCGCTCCTGACCTGGCTCACTCGCATGCGCTTCCGCCTGCGGGTGGACGTGCGGGATCGTTCCGACGAGCTGTCGGTCATCGGGGGCACGCGTGCCGCCGTCGAAGCCCTCACCGCGGCGGCTCCGGTCTGGGTCGACCCGTGGCCCGACGTCACCCCCGGCGGCTGGGCGTACGCCCGTGTCGATCCGCATCCGGGAGCCGACCGTGACTGGGCAGAGGCGATCGTGGATGCCGAAGAGCTCGACCGCCTGATCGATGCCGCTGTCGCGGGTGAGATCGCGTTCGCGGGTCGTGACGCGGTCGAAGCGCTGCGCGTGGCCGCGTGGCGCCCGCGCGTGAGCGTCGACGCCGACGAGCGGTTGCTTCCGCACGAGATGGACTGGCTGCGCACCGCCGTGCACCTGTCGAAGGGGTGCTATCGCGGTCAGGAGACGGTGGCGAAGGTGCACAACCTGGGCCACCCGCCGCGTCGGGTCGTCGCGCTGCAGCTCGACGGGAGCGACAGTGTGCTTCCGGCGCGCGGTGATTCCGTGCGTGCGGGTGACAGCGTGATCGGCACGATCACCTCGGTTGCGATCCACCACGAAGACGGGCCCATCGCGCTCGCCCTCGTCAAGCGCACGGCCCCCGAGGGCGTGCCGCTCGTGGTCGACACGGCCGACGGCCCCATCGCCGCGGCCGCCGAGACGGTCGTGCCCGCCGACGCGGGCGCCACCGCGTCCGTGCCGCGTCTGCCGCGCCTGGGTCGCCGCCGCGCCGCGGAATGAGCGCCGACGACTCGTCGACGACGGTCGGCGTCGTCGTTCCTCCCTCCCGCCTGCGCTCCACCCTGGGGCGACGTGTCGCGCGGGTGCGCGAGTCGCTCCCCGCGATCGTCCAGATCGTGGTCGCGGCCACCTCGGCGTACGCCTTCGCGCACTTCGTCCTGGGCCACCCGGTTCCGCTACTGGCGGCGACGGTCACGGTGTCGAGCCTCGGACTGGTGCGTGATGCGCGACCTTGGCGTGTCGGCGAGACCGTCGTCGGCATGCTCGTCGGCATCCTGATCGCCGAGATCGTGCTCGTGACCGCCGGCAGCGGCTGGTGGCAGATCGCCGTGGCCATGTCGGTGACCCTGGTGGTCGCGCGCTTCCTCTCGCCGCAGCCGGGGTTCGCCCTCGCGGCCGTGGTGCAGTCGCTCATCGCCCTGGTGGTGGTGACCGGGGCGCCCTTCCTCCGCCTCGTCGACGGGGCCATCGGCGGCGTCGCCGCTCTCATCGTGACGGCTCTCATCCCGCGCACGCTGCGCCGCACCGAGCTCCGCGACGCCGACGAGCTGTTCGACGCACTCGATGTCGCCATGGCGACGATCGTGCGGGCGCTCCGCCGAGGAGATCGCGCGCGGGCCGAGCGGGGCCTGGAACGCGCGCGGTCTCTGCAGACCTATGTCGACGCGTGGAGCGGCTCGCTGGAATCGGGCCGCGAAGTGGCGCGCATCTCGCCGTTCCTGCGCCGCCAGCGCACCGAGCTGCAGCGGCATGCCCGCGTGCGCGAGGCGCTCGATCTGGCGACGCGCAACCTGCGCGTCGTCGCCCGCCGTGCGGCGTACCTCTGCGCCGACGGTGAGGCGCGTCCGGTCCCGGCCGATCTGCTCGCCGAGCTCGCTCGCGGGGCGGGGCTGGTGCGCGACAGCCTCGATGACATCTCGCTCGAGCCCGTCGCCCGCGCGTCGGTGGTCGCGGTGATCCGACGGCTCGACCCCGCCGCGCTCCTGCCGGGCGGGGGTGTCGGAGAACTCAACCTCGTCGCGGCCTTGCGTCCGCTCGCCGTCGACCTGCTCGTGGCCGCGGGGATGCCGTCGGCTGAGGCACGGGCTCTTCTTCCGCGCATCTGAGCGCGAGCCGCGCGACGTCGCTGCGACCACGCCAGGTCGGGCTCAGAGCGGCGCGACGGCCTCCCACGCGACGCCGACTTCGCCCAGCCGCCACCGTTCCCGTCTCAGCAGCGGCCAGCCGGCGTCGGCGAGGGCGATCATGGCGACGCGCCACCGATGGACGGAGCCGAAGGGCGCGACCACGGCCGCCCGCGTCCACTCCCGCTCGAGGGATGCCACGAAGGCGTGCACCCGCTCGCCGTCCACGTTGCGGTGGATCAAGGCCTTGGGCAGACGCTCGGCCGCGATCGCGGGGGACTCGAGCTCCGCCAGACGCAGCGAGATGGTGAGGCTGCGGGGAAGGGCATCCGCCCCGATCTCCGCCCAGGTGGCGATGCGCCCGATCTCGTCGCAGGTGCCCTCGACCAGGATGCCGCCGGGTTGTAGCCGCGCGCACATGCGGCCCCAGGCGTCGGCGACGTCGTCTTCGTCGTATTGACGCAGCACGTTCATCGCACGGATGACGGCGGGGCGTCGCTGGCCCGGCAGTGGCACCTCGAACCCCCCACGGGCGAAGGTGACGCCCGCAACGCCCTCCGCCTGCGCGCGGGCGCGGGCGACGCGATCGGCGTCGATCTCGAGCCCGACGACCGTGGCATCCGCTCTCTGCTTCCTCAGCCGGGCGAGGAGTTCCAGGGGCGTCACCGCGCTCGCGCCGAAGCCGAGGTCGACCACGAGGGGGTCGTCGGTGCGGCGCAGCACCGGATGCCGGGCGATCCACCGGTCCACCCGGCGAAGCCGATTGACGCCTGTCGTCCCGCGGGTCGGGCGGCCGACGGGGGAGGGAGTCACCGGAACATGATGCCAGCCGCGCGCGTCGATAACATGGAGGCATGACCGCGCCTCACACGCTGATCCTCCTCCGCCACGGGCAGAGCGAGTGGAACAAGACCAACCAGTTCACCGGCTGGGTCGACGTGCGACTCACCGACCAGGGCAAGGCCGAGGCGCAGCGCGGCGGCGAGATGCTCGCCGAGTCGGGCGTGCTGCCCGACGTGCTGCACACCTCCGTCCTCAGCCGCGCCATCCAGACCGCCAACATCGCGCTCGACGCCGCCGACCGTCTGTGGATCCCGGTGAAGCGCTCGTGGCGCCTCAACGAGCGTCACTACGGCGCCCTGCAGGGCAAGGACAAGGCCCAGACGCTCGAGGAGTTCGGCAACGAGCAGTTCATGCTCTGGCGTCGTTCGTTCGACGTTCCGCCGCCCGCCCTGCCCGCCGACGACCAGTACAGCCAGGTCGGCGACCCGCGCTACGTCGGCATCGACGGCGAGGTCCCCGCGACCGAGTCGCTGGCGATCGTCATCGACCGCATGCTGCCGTACTGGCACAGCGACATCGTCCCCGACCTCCAGGCAGGCAAGACCGTCCTGGTCACGGCGCACGGCAACTCGCTGCGCGGTCTCGTGAAGCACCTCGAGGGCATCAGCGACGCCGACATCGCCGAGCTGAACATCCCGACGGGCATTCCGCTCGTCTACCGCCTCGACGCCGACCTCAAGCCGCTGGGACCGGGGGAGTACCTCGACCCCGAGGCCGCCGCCGCGGGCGCCGCAGCGGTCGCCGCGCAGGGCAACAAGCACTGACGTCGGAACGGTGAAGGGGGTGGGTGCCGATTGGCACCCACCCCCTTCACCGTTGCTCGATCAGATGACCGGGCTGGGCTCCGCGGCGGATTCGTCGTCAGCGCCGGCCCAGTCGCCCGTCGCGAGGTAGACGACCTTCTTGGCGACCGAGACCGCGTGGTCGGCGAAGCGCTCGTGGTAGCGGCTCGCAAGGGTGGCGTCGACCGTAGCGCCGGCTTCGCCCTGCCAACTGTCGCTGAGAACCTTTTCGAAAACACTGATGTGCAATTCGTCGATCGCGTCATCGTCGTTGCGGATCTTGTCGGCGATGTTCAGATCCTGCGTGCGCAGCAGCTCGGTCAGCTGGCGGGCCACGTCGACGTCGAGTTCGCCCATTCTGAGGAACGTGCTCTTCAACCCCTTGGGAATGGCGCGCTCGGGAAAACGCATCCGCGTCAGCTGGGCGATGTGCTCGGCGATGTCGCCCATGCGCTCAAGCGAGGCGCTGACCCGCAGGGCCGTGACGACGATGCGGAGGTCGCGGGCCACCGGCTGCTGGCGGGCGAGGATCTCGATCGCCAGCTCGTCGAGTTCCAGCGCCTTGTCGTCGATGATCGCGTCGGCTTCGATGACTTGCTCGGCCAAGGCGATGTCGCTGGTGCCGAAGGCGCGGGTCGCGCCGTCGATCGCAGTGGTGACGAGTTCGGCGATCTCGACCAAGCGGCTCTGGACGTCCTCGAGGGACTGGTGGAATACTTCGCGCATCGCGGTACCTTCCGTCGGCGGCACGGCACACATACGTCCCGCTACCTTCGGGGATTCTTCCCAGCGAAGGTTAACGAGCGGTGCAGTGACAGTGAATAGTAGCCTCTCCCAACTGCCCGGCGGGGGTGAACGGCGGGTGACGTTCGATCGGCGGCTCTACGCTGGTGCCATGGAACACACGCAGCTCCCGCTGCTCGCGCTCCTCGTCGGACTCCTCGTCGGCGGCTCGGTGGTCGGCCTGCTGGTCGTCGCGCTGCGGGCCCGTGACCGCTCCATGGCGCAGACCTCCGTCGAAGTGCCCGAGGGCGTGGAGGCGATGCTGGGGGCGATGGACGACCCCGCGATCGTGTGCGACATGTCGTCCACCGTGCTGGCGCTCTCACCCGCCGCCGAAGTCTTCGGGCTGCGATCCGGCGAGGTCATCGCGAGCGACGACCTGCGCCGCGTGGCGCGGGTGGCGCGCGACACGGGCGCGGGCATCGGTGAGAACCTCCGGCTCCGCCGCGGTGCGGCCCCGGCCGAGCCCCGACTGGTCGCCGTCCGCGCCACGCCCATCTCGGGGCGCCTCACCCTGCTGGTGCTGCGTGACATCACCGAGCGCGAGCGCGTCGAAGAGATGCGCCGTGACTTCGTGGCCAACACCAGCCATGAGCTGAAGACCCCCGTGGGGGCTGTCAGTCTGCTCGCCGAGGCCATCGAATCGGCCGCCGACGACCCCGATCAGGTCCGTCACTTCTCGTCGCGGCTGCAGGCCGAGGCGACGCGCCTGGGGGCGCTGGTCAACCGCATCCTGAGTCTGTCGCGGCTGCAGGCCTCCGATGAGCTGCGCGACGTCCGCGCGGTCTCGATCGACGAGGTCGTCACCTCGGCGGTCGAAGCCCACACCGTGCAGGCCGATCAGGCGCAGGTGACCGTGGTGCGCGGCGGCACGAAGGGGCTGTGGGTGCGGGGAGAACCGCAGATCCTGACCGAGGCGGTCGGGAACCTCGTCGCGAACGCGATCGCCTACTCGCCGCAGGGGTCCAAGGTCGGGCTCGGCGTCAAACTCGACGACGGCGTGGTCGAGATCGCCGTCACCGATCGCGGCATCGGCATTCCCGAGGCCGATCAGGCCCGCGTCTTCGAGCGCTTCTACCGTGCCGATCAGGCACGCTCGCGCCGCACCGGCGGAACCGGGCTCGGCCTCTCGATCGTCAAGCACGCGGTGCAGCGCCACGGCGGTGAGGTGCGACTCTGGTCGCGGCCCGACCGAGGATCGACCTTCACCATCCGCCTCCCCCTGTCGGAGGCGCCCGACATCGACCCCGCCCGTTCCAAACCGCGTCGCAAGGGCCGCAAGGCCGGCGGCGCGCCGACCGTCCCCGCGAAGGGAGACACCGCATGACTCGCGTTCTGATCGTCGAGGACGAACCCGACCTGGCCGACCCCCTGGCCTACCTGCTGCGTCGAGAGGGGTACGAGGTCGAGATCGCCGAAGACGGCACGCTCGCGCTCGCCGCCTTCCGCGAGCGAGGAGCCGACATCCTGCTGCTCGACCTCATGCTCCCGGGCATGCCCGGAACCGAGGTGTGCCGCCAGCTCCGGCTGACGACGCAGGTGCCCATCATCATGCTCACGGCGAAGGACTCCGAGGTCGACATCGTCGTGGGTCTCGAACTCGGCGCCGACGACTACGTGACGAAGCCCTACTCCACCCGCGAGCTGCTGGCCCGCATGCGGGCGGTCCTGCGCCGACGCGCTCCGGAGGAGGCCGATCTCGACGACCGCATCCTCACCGGCGGACGGGTCGTGCTCGACATCGACCGGCACACGGTCGCCGTCAACGGTGCCGAGATCAGCATCCCGCTGAAGGAGTTCGAGCTTCTCGAGGTGCTCATGCGCAACGCCGGGCGCGTGCTGACCCGCGGCCAGCTCATCGACCGGGTGTGGGGCACGGACTACTTCGGCGACACCAAGACGCTCGACGTGCACATCAAGCGCATCCGCTCGCGCATCGAAGAGAACCCCAGCGACCCCAGCATGCTCGTCACCGTGCGTGGACTCGGCTACCGCTTCGAGGGCTGACCCTTCCAGGAACGACGAAGGCGCCGACGATCGGATCGTCGGCGCCTTCGTCGTGTTTCAGGACGAGGGGGTCGGGCTCGGCGTCGGGGTCACCGTGGGCAGCACGGGGATCGGCGTCAGCGAGGGCGACGGGGTCGCGGTCGGCGCCAGCGGCGCGAGGTACTCCAGGGCGCCGTCGAGGACGGGGACCTGCATGAGCGCCCCTTCGCCGTCACCGGACTGGAAGTAGACCGCCACCGTGGATCCGGGCGCGGCGTCGATGCCGTCGAGGCGCAGGGGCTCGACGTCGTTCGCGAGGTCGCCCAGGCTCAGCGTGCGCTGGGCGGGGACGTTCACCGAGGAACGCACGGCCGACGAACCCTCGCCGACCTCGATGCGCAGGGTCTGCGGGTCGGTGGTGTCGTTGACGACGGCGGCGACGAAGTTGCCCACCGTTCCGTCGCCGTTCGCGACGATCAGGACGTTGCGTACCGACAGCGGGCCGGACTCCGCGGGGACGTTGATCCCGTCGGAGGCGGAGTAGTCGATGGTGGTCGCCTGCGGGGCGAGGATGTTGCATCCAGTCGTGCCCAGCACGACGGCGGCACCCACGGCGATGGACGCGATCAGGCGCGTTTTCACGGATCCTCCAAGATCGACAGACGACATCGTCATCATCCTACGGGGTTCGCGGTGCCCGCCCGCCCTCGCACGCACGGGGAGGGAGGGGTGGGAAAGGTGGGCGGAACAATAGCGCATCTGGGCCTGTGGTATCCTGGGTGTTGCCGAAAGGACATAACTCCATGCTTTTTGAGGTTGGCGAGACCGTCGTTTACCCGCACCATGGCGCGGCCACGATCATCGAGGTCAAGGAACGCGTCATCAAGGGCGAGACGAAGAAATACCTGAAGCTCAACGTCACGCAGGGAGACCTCGTCATCGAGGTCCCGGCCGACAACGTCGACCTCGTCGGCGTTCGCGACGTGATCGGCAAAGAGGGTCTCGACCGCGTCTTCGAGGTGCTGCGTGCACCCTTCACCGAGGAGCCGACCAACTGGTCGCGTCGCTACAAAGCGAACCTCGAGAAGCTCGCCTCCGGCGATGTCATCAAGGTCAGCGAGGTCGTTCGCGACCTGTGGCGCCGCGACCAGGATCGCGGACTGTCGGCCGGCGAGAAGCGCATGCTCGCCAAGGCGCGGCAGATTCTCGTCTCCGAGCTCGCTCTGGCCGAGAAGACCGACGAAGACCGTGCGGGCCTCGTGCTCGACGAGGTCCTCGCGTCCTGAGGCCCTCCGCTCCGGTCGACGGGGCGCGCGCTAGCGTGGGCGGGTGACTTCTGCACCCGCTCCTCGCCTCGCGATCATCGTCGTCGCCGCCGGTTCCGGTACGCGCCTGAACGGCGGCGGCCCGAAGGCGTTCGTCGCGCTCGACGAGCACACGATCCTGCACCACGCATTGCGGGGAGTGTTCTCGGGACCCGACGCGCAGACCGTGATCGTCGTGCCCGTCGGCTACGAGACCGAGGCCCGCGACTCGGCGCGCGCCGCGGGCGGGCGCGACGACCGCGTGACGGTGGTCACGGGGGCGCAGACGCGTCAGCAGTCGGTCGCCGCCGGTCTCGCGGCGCTCGGCGCCGAGGTCGACATCGTCCTCGTGCACGACGCCGCCCGTGCGCTCACCCCGCCCGCCGTCTTCGACCGTGTGGTCGCCGCCGTCGCCGCGGGGGCGGCCGCCGTCATCCCCACCGTCCCGGTCGTCGACACGATCAAGCGCGTCGACACCGACGGCCGCGTCGTCGAGGGCGTCGACCGTGCCGAACTCGCCGCCGCACAGACGCCGCAGGGCTTCCGCCGGGCCGAGCTCGAGGCGGCCGTGGCCGCGGCCGACGCGGATCACACCGACGACGCCGCACTGGTCGCGGCGGCCGGTCACGCGGTGGTGACCGTCGCGGGCGATGCGTCGTCGTTCAAGATCACCACCGCCCCCGATCTGCATCGTGCACGCGCGCTCGTCTCATCGGCGGCATCCGCCGAGGCCGCGAACGACGTGCCCCGCGTCGGACTCGGCACCGATGTGCATGGATTCGGTGGCGACGGCACGCTCTGGCTCGCCGGCCTCGAATGGCCCGGGGAGCCGGCGCTGTCGGGGCACTCCGACGGTGACGCCGTCGCACACGCGATCGTCGATGCGCTGCTCGCCGCCTCCGGCCTCGGCGACATCGGAACCCACTTCGGCACCGATCGCCCCGAGTTCGCCGGGGCGCACGCCGAGGCGTTCCTGGCTCACACCCTCGGGCTGCTGCACACGGCGGGGTGGCGGGTCGGCAACGTCGCCGTGCAGGTGCAGGCCAATCGTCCGCGCTTCGCCGGACGGCGTGAAGAGGCGGAGCGGGTACTGTCGGCCGCGCTCGGCGGCGCCCCCGTCGCGGTGAGCGCGACGACGACCGACGGTCTCGGCTTCACCGGCCGTACCGAGGGCGTCGCGGCCTTCGCCACCGCCCTGGTCGTTCCGATCTAGAGCTGCCTCGTCATGAAGGTCGACAGGGGGTCGGCCGCGTAGGGCGGGAACGGCGGGCACTCGACGAATCCCTCACTCGCGTACAGGCGTCGCGCCGCAAGGAAGTTGTCGGTGCTCCCGGTTTCGAGCCACAGGCTCCGGATGTCGCGTTCCCGGGCATCGTCGACGATGTGGCGCAGCAGCGCTCGGCCGATGCCCTGACCGAGGAAGCGGTCCACCACGCGCATCGACTTCACCTCTGCGCGGTCGGCGGTGAGGTCTTTGCACGCGCCGATACCGGCGAGTTCGTCGTCGACCCAGGCGGACCAGACGGTCACCCCCTCGGCGGTGAGCAGGTCGATGTCGAGCGCGTGGACGCTCTCGACCGGGGTGTTCTCGAGCATGCCGGCCAGGTGCGCGGCGACCAGGTCGCGGGTCTCGTCTCCGGAGAGGTCGTCAGGACGGATGATGAGGGGCATGTCGGCACCGTATCGAGCGCATGTTTCCCTCACATGTCGTCGTGAGGGGCGGCCGGTAGGCTAGGGCGGTGACTGTTCGGCTGTACGACACGAAGGCGCAGGTCCTGCGCGACTTCGTCCCTCTCGACCCCTCGAACGTCACGGTCTACGTCTGCGGACCGACGGTGCAGTCCGGGCCGCACATCGGTCACGTGCGCGCGGCGCTCGCCTTCGACCTGCTGCGCCGCTGGCTCGCCCACCGGTTCGGGCGCGTGACGTTCGTGCGCAACGTCACCGACATCGACGACAAGGTGCTCGCGAACGCCACCGACGCCGAGCCGTGGTGGGCCCTGGCATATCGCATGGAGCTCGAATTCTCTCGGGCCTACGCCGCCATCGGCATCCTCGCCCCCACGTACGAGCCGCGGGCGACCGCATCGATCACCCAGATGCAGGAGCTCATCGCCGAGCTCCTCGAGCGGGGGCACGCCTACGCCGCCGACGGCGACGTGTACTTCGACGTGCGCTCCTGGGCCGCCTACGGCGAGCTCACCCGTCAGAGCCCGGATGCCATGGAATCGGCGGCCGACGCCGACCCCCGCGGCAAGCGCGACCCGCGCGATTTCGCTCTGTGGAAGGGCGCGAAAGACGGGGAGCCCGAGTCGGCGATCTGGGCGTCGCCCTGGGGCGCGGGACGCCCGGGGTGGCACATCGAGTGCTCGGCCATGTCGCGGCGCTACCTCGGGCCCGAGTTCGACATCCACGGCGGTGGCCTCGACCTGCGCTTCCCGCACCACGAGAACGAGATCGCCCAGTCGACCGCCGCGGGTGACGTCTTCGCGCGCTACTGGGTGCACAACGGACTCGTGACCGTCGACGGACAGAAGATGTCGAAGTCGCTCGGAAACTTCACCCTCGCGAGCGATGTCCTCGATGCGCGCGACCCGATGGTGGTGCGCTACGCGCTCGCCGCCGCGCACTACCGCTCGAACCTCGACATCTCCGATCAAGCCTTCGACGAGGCCGCCGCCGCGCTCGAGCGCATCTCGACCTTCGGGCAGCGCGTGCTCCGAGCCGCCGGCGCCGACCCGCTCGCGACCGCGCCGGGCGAGATCCCCGCGGATTTCGCTTCGGCGATGGACGACGACCTCGGAGTGCCCCAGGCTCTCGCCGTGCTGCACGAGACCGTGCGTGCGGGCAACGCGGCGATCGACGGGCACGACCTCGAGGCCGCGATCACGGCTCACCGCTCCGTCACCGCGATGCTCGGCATCCTGGGTCTGGATGCCTCGGAGCCCGCGGTCGCGACCGGGTCGACGGACCTGGCTCTCGACGCCCTCGTGCAGACGATGATCGCCCAGCGATCACAGGCGCGAGCCGACAAGGACTGGGCAGGGGCCGATCGCATCCGCGACGCCATCGCTGCCGCAGGAATCACGCTGGAGGACACTCCGGCCGGAACACATTGGAGTATCAATGCCTAAGCCAGGACGCCCGGGCGCGCGCAACACGGGCAAGAAGAAGGGTCCCCTGAAGGGCACCGGCGGACACTCCCGCAAGGCGCTCGAGGGTCGGGGACCGACCCCCAAGGCCGAGGACCGCGCCTGGCACCCCGCCGGCAAGCGCAAGGCCGCCCAAGAGCGCTACGCCGCCGCCGGGGGCACGTCCAAGCCCGGCGTGCGCGCGGTCGGGGGGAACCAGAACCGCGGTGGCCGTGCCAAGGCGAGCGATGACACCGAGACGGTCACCGGCCGCAACTCGGTGCTGGAAGCCCTGCGCGCGAAGATCCCCGCGACCGCGATGTACATCGCGCAGCGCGTCGAGATGGACGACCGCGTCAAAGAGATGCTGTCGATCGCAACCAACCGCGGCATCCCGGTGCTCGAGGTCACGCGCCCCGAGCTCGACCGCATGGCCGGCTTCGACGGCGTGCACCAGGGCGTGGCCCTCAAGGTCCCCCCGTACGCCTACGCGCACCCGCAGGACCTGCTCGAGCAGATCGTCGACCGCGGCGAGCTGCCGCTTCTCGTCGCCCTCGACGGCATCACCGATCCTCGCAACCTCGGCGCGATCATCCGCTCCACCGGTGCCTTCGGCGGGCAGGGTCTGATCATTCCGCAGCGCCGGTCGGCGAGCGTCAACTCCGCGGCGTGGAAGACGAGTGCGGGAGCTGCCGCGCGCATCCCCGTGGCGCTCGCGGCGAACCTCACCGCGACGCTCAAGGAGTTCAAGAAGCAGGGCGTGTTCGTGCTCGGGCTAGACGGTGACGGCGACGTGTCGCTGCCCGCCCTCGCCCTCGCCGACCGTCCCGTCGTGATCGTCGTGGGTTCCGAGGGCAAGGGGCTGTCGCGCCTCGTCACCGAGACCTGCGACCAGGTCGTGTCGATCCCGATCTCGACCGCCACCGAGTCGCTCAACGCCGGCATCGCGGCATCCGTCGCGCTGTACCAGGTGTCGTCGCTGCGCGCCGCCCACTGACCGTCGAGAGGAACACCATGCCCCGCATCGCTGTCATCGGAGGCACCGGCTACGCCGGGAGCCACATCGTCACCGAGGCCGTCCGCCGCGGCCACACCGTCGTCTCCGTCGCCCGTTCGGTCCCGGCCGAGCGCGTCGAGGGTGCGACGTACATCGAGGGCACCGTCCTCGACGTGCCCGGACTCGTCGCAGAACTCGAGGGCGTCGAGGTCGTCGTGTCGGCGGCCGCCCCGCGCGGCGACATGGAGGGCAAGCTCCGCCCCGCCATCGCCCAGCTGGCCACCGCGCTACCCGACGGGGTGCGTCTGGGAGTCATCGGAGGTGCCGGCGGCTCGCTCGTCGCCGAGGGCGGTCCTCGCCTCATCGACACCGACGGCTTCGCCGAGGAGTACAAGCCCGAGGCCCGCGAGGCCATCGGCATACTCGAAGACCTGCAGGCCGACGACACCGGCCGCGACTGGTTCTACGTGCACCCGGCCGGGGGCTTCGGCTCGTGGGCACCGGGGGAGCGCACGGGAACCTATCGCGACGGCGGCGACGTGCTCGTCGTCGACGACAACGGCGACTCGTTCATCGGCGGTGCCGATTTCGCGGTCGCCGTCCTCGACGAGATCGAGAACCCGCGCCACTCCCGGGGACGCTTCACCGTCGGTTACTGAGGCCCTCCACGTTCGAGGCCGTGGCATCCCGGATTCGTCCCGGATGCCACGGCCTCGCCGTTTCAGACCAGATCGCGCCAGTCGACGGCATCCGTGTCGGTCGTGGGCACCGCGCCGGTCTCGGGCGCGTCGACGTCGGACACCGTCGCGAGCGACATCGTGTCGGTCGGCGGCCCCATGACCGTCGCCTCGTCGCGCCGGTGGCGCAGCACGTCGTCGATGTAGGAGGCGACCACCTCGGCCAGGGGCACGGAGCGCCCCCGCGCCTGCGACATGTACCAGCGGTGCTCGAGCACCTGGTGAAAGACCTCGGCCGGTTCGAGCTTGGCGCGCAGGTCCCACGGGATCGCCATCACGATCGGCTCGAACACGCGCGTGAGCCACTCGTGCGCGACCATCTCTTCGTCGGCGCCGAGACGCGACACCCGGGCGCGGAACTCGTCGAGGTCGTTCAGCAGGCGTCGCGCCTGGTTCTCTTCGACGTCGAGGCCGGTGAGGCGCAGGAGCCGCCGCTGGTGGTGGCCCGCATCGACGACCTTGGGCTGGATGGACACCTGCGTGCCGTCGCTCGCGGTGCGGATCGACATCTCGCCGATGTCGAACCCGAGCGCGTTCAGGCTGTGCACGCGCTCGGTGATACGCCAGGACTCGTCGACGGCGAAGGTTTCTTTGTCGGTGAGGGCCGCCCACAGCGAGTGGTACGACGCCACCAGTCCGTCGGCGATCGCCACGGCATCCACACCGCCCTCGAGTCGTCCGCCGGCCTCGAGGTCCATGATCTCGCCGGCGATGTTGGTGCGCGCGATGTCGAGATCGTGGGCGCGCTGGCCGGGACTCAGGCGGTTGCCGTGCAGCTCGCCCGTCTCGGCGTCGACGAGGTACGCCGCGAACTCGCCGGCGTCGCGGCGGAAGAGGGTGTTCGACAGCGACACGTCACCCCAGTAGAAGCCCACGTTGTGCAGCCGCACGAGCAGCACCGCGAGAGCGTCGACGAGACGCGTGGCGGTGTGGGGGCGCAGCACCTGCGTGAAGAGGGCGCGGTACGGGAGCGAGAAGCGCAGGTGCGAGGTGACCAGCGCCGCCGGCAACGGGCGACCCGAGGCGTCGGTGCGCCCGGCGATGACGGCCACCCGCTCGACGCACGGCGACGCGAGACGGTCGAGGTTGCCGAGCATGTCGTACTCGCGACGCGCCATCTCTTCGGTGGTCTCTTTGATCGCCACGACCCGGCCCGACAGGTTGGCGAAGCGCACCAGGTGGCGGGAGATGCCCTTGGGCAGGGCGACGATGTGGTTGCTGGACCAGTCGGCGAGCCCGGTCGACCACGGCAGTTGCAGCAGGCCCGGGTCGACGGTGCTGGCGGTGATGCTGAGCGAGTCGCTCACGGTACCTCCGGAAAAGCGGTGCGGCGCGCCCCTGTCCCCGATGGATCGGGAACCGGGACGCGCCGCGACGGTGCGTCAGGTCAGGCCGAAGCGATGGCCCGGTCGGTCAGGCGGTCGCCCGACTCGAGGTCGAACACGTGGATGTGGCCGGGGACCGGCGCCAGCACGACCGTCTCGCCCGCGTTGGGGTGACGGCGGCCGTCGACGCGCGCGACGAGGTCGGTGCGCTTGCCGTTGATGTCGGTGTGGCCGTACAGGTAGCCGTCGGCGCCGAGCTCCTCGACGAGGTCCACGACGACCTTGAGGCCGCGGCCGTCGGCCGGGGCGACCTGGATGTCCTCGGGACGCACACCGATGGTGACCTCGGAGCCGTGCGCCTTGCCGATGGTGTCGGCCTCGACGGGAACGACCATGTCACCGAACTGCACGCCGCCTTCGGCGAGGTCGACGGTGAAGAGGTTCATCGCGGGCGAGCCGATGAAGCCGGCCACGAAGACGTTCTTGGGCGTCTCGTACAGGTCGCGCGGGGTGCCGACCTGCTGGAGCAGGCCGTCCTTGAGCACGGCGATGCGGTCGCCCATGGTGAGCGCCTCGGTCTGGTCGTGCGTGACGTAGACCGTGGTGACGCCGAGGCGGCGCTGCAGCGACGCGATCTGCGTACGCGTCTGCACGCGGAGCTTGGCGTCGAGGTTCGACAGCGGCTCGTCCATGAGGAACACCTGGGGCTGACGCACGATGGCGCGACCCATGGCGACGCGCTGACGCTGGCCACCCGAGAGGGCCTTCGGCTTGCGCGTGAGGTACTGCTCGAGGTCGAGGAGCTTGGCGGCTTCGAGCACGCGAGCGGCACGCTCTTCCTTGCCGATGCCGGCGATCTTGAGCGCGAAGCCCATGTTCTCGGCGACGGTCATGTGGGGGTACAGCGCGTAGTTCTGGAAGACCATCGCGATGTCGCGGTCCTTCGGGGGCACGTCGGTGACGTCGCGGTCGCCGATCATGATGCGGCCCGAGTTGACCTCTTCGAGGCCCGCGAGCATGCGCAGCGAGGTGGACTTTCCGCAGCCGGAGGGGCCGACGAGAACCAGGAACTCGCCATCGGCGACGTCGAGGCTGAGCTTGTCGACGGCGGCGCGGGTTCCGCCGGGGTACAGACGGGTTGCGTTGTCGAATGTGACGGACGCCATTTTTTCTTCTCCTTCACCGGCAGGTACGTGCCGGACGATCCGTAGTGAATGGAAAACGGGGGCGACCCCGTGCGCCCGACAGTGGACGCAAGGGTCAGTATGCCACGTGTCTGGTCATTTCCCAGACTGCCTAGCTAGCATCGGTGCTCGTTCGCTCACCCGTGCGTCCCCCCAATTCCTGCGGCAGAAGTCCGTGCCCGAGAGGTTCCATGTCCAACGACCAGTCACCGAATTCGCCCGCCGAGCGCGACCGCCGCGGGGCGGTCCGCGAGAAGGCGCAGCAGGTCAAGGCGAAGCAGACGCGGTGGCGAATCGCGCGTCGCTCGTTGATCGGCGTCGGTGCGGTGGCCGTCGTGGCCGTGGGTGCCGTCGCGGTGACCTCGGCCCTCAGCTCGCACGACCCGCGTTCCCAGGCCCTGCCGGGAGCTGCGGCCGACGACGGCTTCATGGTGTCGAGCGCCTCGGGCGTCGCCGACCCGGGAGCGCAGCAGACCATCGACGGCAACGCGGCCACCATGGCCGCGGGTGCCGAGCCGACGGCGGAGCCCACGCCGACCCCCACGGGGACGGCGGCCCCCGTCGACATCCGGGTGTACGTCGACTACATGTCGACCGAGGCTCGCGAGTTCGAGACGGCCAACGCCGACCAGCTGTCGAAATGGGTGGGCGATGACGCCGCGTCTCTGACGTACTACCCCGTCGCGATGCTGACCTCGAAGTCGAACGGCACCAAGTACAGCCTGCGCGCCGCCGGCGCGGCCGCGTGCGTGGCCACCCATGCGTCGGATCGCTTCTTCGCGTACAACCACGAGCTGCTCACGAATCAGCCCGCGGTCGACTCCGACGGCTACAGCGATCAGCAGCTCGCCGACATGGCGCAGGGCGCGGGAGTGGGCGACATCGCCGCCGTGCGCACCTGCATCGAAGACGAGACGTACACCGGGTGGGCGAAGGCAGCGACAGATCGCGCCATCAAGGGACTCCCCAACACCAACGGTCAGGCACTGACGGCCACCCCGACGGTGCTGGTCAACGGAACGCCGTACGTGGGACGCATGGATGACGCGAAGGAATTCGCGCAGTTCGTGCTCACGGTCGACAGCAACGCCTACTACTCGACCGCTACGCCGACCCCGTCGGTGACGGCGACGCCCGTAGGCTGAATCGCTATCCCGCCGGTGAACGCATCGCTGTACGATTCAGGTGACATGGACCAGATCGAGGATTCCCCGCCGCGCCGTTCCGGCGCGCAGCTGGAGGAGTGGGTGCAGGAGTTCCGCGAGCAGGGACACCTGTTCGCCGGCCGGTTGAAGGTCGTCGAACAAGAAGACGCCGACAGCCAAGACACCGGTCTCGTGGTCATGAGCCTCATGAACGCCAAGGCGTCGATCTACATGCAGCCGAAGGGCTACGACCAGCCCCTGTGGGAAGCGACCCTGACGGGACGCCCCGAAGACCTGACGCTCTCGCCGCACGACATGGCGAGCCTCGCGGCAGAACTCGTCGTGGCGGGCAACCTCTGCTCGTTCCTGCAGTGGAAGTCGCTCGAATGGGATCGAGAGAGCGGAACACACACCTGAGGTCGGGTGTGTCCTGAGGGACGCCCTAGACTCGTGGCCCGAGGCTCCTCGTCGCCTCACGCCGGCTTGGCGCAATTGGTAGCGCACCGTACTTGTAATTCCTCCCCTCGACATAGATCGAGATTGTGCGGGGTTTGTCTTCGCCGTCGTGGCGCGGGACTGTTGTTGATCGGCGTACGCCGGACTCCGGTTATATCTGCGGGGTAAATGCGGGGTGCGCTCGCCCGGTCGCTGTCGCCGTCGTGGTGGTCGGAGCCGCGATTGCGGTCCCCGTGTCACCGAGCGCAGCCGGTGCGCCCGTATCCGTCGAGTCGGCGATCGGCCAGACCCGCGCGCTTTACGGCCGTCATCAAGACCAGTGGGACGGGTACACACGGTGAGCTGAGACCGGCGCTCCCGGAAATCACTCGTTCCGGCATCCTCGCGCTTCGGCGATCTCGACCAGCGTTTCGATGGAAGGCCCGCCAGGGCGCCACGCCCGCTCGGCTGCTTGCTGAGCGGTCAAGCCATCGAGGATGCGACCTTGTTCTCGCACCATCTGCGCAACCTCACGGAGCGCTCGCTGCCTGGCATCCATGTGCAGAGTCTGGCGGGCGCGATGTCGGCCGTGCAACGTAGTGTCGTCCCTGGCCGGGGAAGGGGACCGGTCTATGAGTTCGACGAAGGTCAGCGACGAGAAGATCGCAAGGGCGGCGGCCACGGTCGCGCCGGTGACGCTCCCACCGCAGGCGTGGGGGCCGGCGAAGGTCGAGGCGGATGTCGCGCATCCACGACGACCACACCTCGTCGACGGCGTCGAACAGCTGCATGATCTGCGCGTAGTCGGACTGGCCGAGCATCTGCAGGCGCGGGGTGCGGCGGAACTGGGCGTTGGGGCGCATGTTCGGCACGTACGCCGCGGTGAGGCCTTCGACGCCGGTGACGATCTCCGATTGCTCGTTCACGACGCCGGGTGCGGCGAGCCAGGTCGTCTCGGGGCGGTCCTCGAACGGGACGCGCTGGCCGAGCTGGTCGCTGGAGCCGGCGTACAGCCCGTGCTCGATGACGCCAGGGCGGTGGTTCTCGAGGTGGCGGTAGACGACCGTGTCGTCGGTGCCTTTCGACAGCTCCGACCAGAAGGTGACCTCTTCCAGGTCGCCGTAGCGGAAGGTGGGGATCGCGGCGTCGGCGCGGACGGTCTTGAGGCGATCGTGGTTCCACACGAGGCGGAGGTACGTGCCACCGAGGGCGGCGGCGACCTCGCCCGCTTCGAGGAGTGTCGACTGGAAGCGGGACATGTTGATGACCTTCTCGGCGCGGTCCTGGATGATGTCGCGGTCGCTCTTGCCGTCCTCCGACCGGGTGCCGGGGAACACGATACGAGGCGCCTCGCCGAACAGGTAGTCGGCGGAGAGCGTGGCGATGTCGGCGGCCAGGGGGATGTGCAGGCGAGCCCGGGACTCGCCCGCGGCCGGGGGCTTGCCAAGCCATGCACGCGTGGCCACGCCGACCAGGCCGCCGTTGTACTGCCCGCGGTGGGTGATCGGGGTGTGCCGGTAGCTCGAGGCCAGGCGCTCGACGTCGCCGGCGTACCAGCCGTCATAGATGTCGAGCAGGGAGAAGAACTCCTCGAACGGCTTCGGCGGCCACACGACGTTGGTGTCGGGGAGCGGCATGGAGACTCCCTTCGGGGATCGTCGGAGCGAGAGGGGACCGCCGGCCTGACTGTGCCCTGTGCAGCCGTGCTGCGCCAGGTTTGGTCTCTTACCAGGCCGCACCTTTGAGTGACTCGGTGGCGGCGGTCGTGCGTAGGGAGGGGCGCAGGTGCGCCTGGCCGAAGAGGCGCGGCTTCATGAGCGTCCTTCGCGGTCACACATCCGCGTTGACGCCCCTCCCTGGTCGTGGGCGACTCAGCGTCGATATCGTGTGCGGATGAGACTGATGGACGATCTGGGCGTGATCACCGAGCCGGCTGGCGGGTCGATCGTTGCTCTTCTCGCGCTCGTATCAGGTGTCGGGGCTGCAGTGATCCTTTTTGAGACCTACCGTGCCATCGTCCGGGGGCGGCGGCTGAGGGTAGCGCGCGAAGCGCCGGAGACTTTAGGTGACAGATTGCAAGAGCTCTCAGTTGTCAGCGACTATCTGCGTTCCTTGTCAGTTGAGGTAACTGCCGAGGCAGAGGCCCAGGCCAAGGCGGCAGAGTTGGCTGCTGCGGACGCCAGACGAGATCAGCAGCTCGCTACGCTGACGGCAGAGCAAGCTCAAGCCGTTAATGCCATCTTCGAAGCTTCAAACGCGAAGCAGCAGAAGGCCTTGACGAAGTCGACGGTCGTCTGGGCCGTAATCTCTCTCGTTGCTTCGAACGCAGTTTCCGTGGTCGTCGCGCTTTGGTTGGCTGATATCACACGCTAGCCACAGTCCATTCATGGGCCCGGTTATGATCGGCCAGACGCCCGTCCGAAGCGGGACGATACTGGCCGCCGTGCCGTCACAGACCTTGGGGGATGCAATGCCTGACTCGACGACGGTGTATGCGATCGCTCGCCCAGTTCGTCCCACGCGGGACCAGCTTGCTCAGCTCTTCGACGACATCGACGAGAAATTGCGACCGCTAGTGGACGCATTTGTGGAGGAGCATGTCGCACGCACGAACGGGATCAGCCCAACCTATGGCGCTGAGCGCCGCGCGGAATTAGAACGGCGTGCCGCAGGGCAATGGCATCTCGTCGATAACGACTCCTCCACTCGCGATTTGACTGGTAGCGCAGCCGAGATCCTGCCCACGATCAACTTTGCCAAAACGAAGTACGTTAACGTTTCCTTCGGCGGGGGATCTCCTCACACGGTGGCCGTCGTCATGAATCGCGCTCGTAACTTGCAAGTTTCTGCATCGGGAAGCGACGAATGGACGCGTCAGTTTCATGAGTGGGCGAGATACAGGACGTTAAGTTTCCGACCGTGGTGGTGGAGAATCACACAATGGCAGACCGTTACTACGGTGAACGCCGTCCTAGTAGCTCTCACAATCGCGGCGATCTTCCTCCCCGCGCCGGCGGATGCCTTCGTCGGGCGGGCCGCTTTCGGGGCAATCCTCACTTGGTCTTTGGGCGCTTTCATCGTTGGATTGCGGCCGAGCATCCTTGTCCGTGAACCAGGTGGGTCTGTTGCCTGGCGCCAGAATCTCCGAGACGGTGCTCTCCTGCTGCTCGGCGCTGTCCTGGGGTGGTTCGTCTCGCGAGGATTTGATCTGCTGTTTCCTCCGTCAGCGCCTTGAGCGGGTCTCCGTAGAGCGGGCTGTAGCAGGCAGTAGGCCCCGTGGTGAAGATGGAAAGGTTGGCGCGCATCGACACGTCCTCGCGCGCGGTGAGCGCGAGCGACTGGTTCCGCGACTTCGGGGTGTGCCGTTCGACCTCGACGGCGAGGGCGACGACGGCCGCGTTGATCGCGGCGACGCCGGCGCGCTGCTCGTCGGTCGGCGGATGGCCGGACGCAGCGGTGAAGAACCGGCCACGGGCGCGGTCTTCGGCGGTGGGGGTGGGAAGTGTGGACTGTGTCATGCTCTTCTCCTTCGTTCTCCCCGGCTCTGCGGGGCATCCGGCCCTATGCCGGTATGTGTGCGGGCCCGTACCATCGCGACATGAGCCAGAAAATTGAAGTGGGGACGGCGGACGTCCCGGGTGTCGGACTGGTCGCGTACCGGGTGCAGGTGAACAGGAACGCCGGCGGAGAGGTCTTCATGCGAGTACTGCAGGACGCGAGGTACGTGGACGGCAACCGTGTCGTCGTCGATGACGATCACCGCGCCCGCATCGCTTCTCATCTGCGCGCGGTGTAGATGCCGCCCGCCGCCTAGATACCATCAGCGTCATGGACGCCTCGGACGTGATCGCGGTTGTGGCGGTCGGTGTTGCTGCAGTGTCGGCGGTGATTGCCTTAGTCGCGAACATGCGGTCGAAGGATGCGCTGGACCTGCAAACGCGAATCGACGAGCGCCAACGTGAGTTCGAGCTCGTACGGTGGTCTGCCAGTTGGAACGCCCTCGCACCGGACAGCGCACCCACCGTCTGGCTGCGCAACACGGGACTAACCCCGGCGGTCGACGTGACCTTGTTGGTCAGGACGTATGTCGACGAGAAACTCTTCCGCTTCGATCGCGTCGAGCCTGGCGAGAAGGTCGAGGCTGTCTTCGCAGCTCCGGACGCCGCACACGCGGCATTCCATTTCGTGCGCGATTCGGCGTGCCGGGTGCACTGGTCCAGCCCGCGCGGCAACGTCCACGACACAGACTCAGCGATCAAATCAAGCGGACAGCAGTAGCTCGGTCGGCTAGAGATTGCGGGCCATCAGGCGTCCTTTCCGTAGGCGGCGTCGCGTGCGCGGCGCAGCGAGGTGATCGCGGCGTTCGTCTCGCCGCGGGAGAGCACGTCCGACCAGACGCGCACAGGGTGACCGTCGGTGAAGTACTCCAAGCCCGGAGGCTGAGAGCTCGCTTCGGCGGCGGCTTCGCGCTCGGCGTCGGCGAGGAGCGATCGCAGCTCATGCATAGGGATGTCGACGGCGACCTGGAGCCAGGCGGCGTCGCGGTTCCACTGGACGTGCAGGTTGCGGCGCTGCACCTCGACCTGGGCGGTCGCTTCGAGCACGGGCTCGGTGCTTCCGTAGGTCGTGTGCTCGGCGACTCGGTCGAGCACTCTGTTGCGGGTGATCTGTTCTCGGGGCACGTGGCCCACCTCCATCATGGAGAAACCCCGTCGCGGGGTCGACCCGGCCGTGTGCCGGGAAGTCGATACGCTCAGCGGATGCTCAACCTCGCGGCGAATGCCGAAACTCAGGCCGAGGGGTTCTCGCTCGTGCCGTGGATACCCCTGCTGGTCGCCTTCGTTGTGGGCGCGAGCACTCTTGGCACCGCCTGGTGGAACTCGCGCGGCGAGACGGCCGCACTCCGACAGCTGAAGGCGATGAACGAGGCTCTCACCGGCCTACCCACGTCCGGAGATGTCCGCTCGAAGCTCGAAGCAGCGAGGGATCGGCTGGCTCTCCGCATCGCCGACAGCGACGTGCGTCGGTCCACCTTCTGGCGCCGGATCGGCGTGCCCGGTCTGGCAATCGCGATCGGCATGGCACTGACGGCCGTCGGACTATGGGGCACGTTCAATTCATCGTATGGGTCTGTCGAGGTCGACGATGCCGTCAGAACGTTGCTGCTCGGCGCCGCGGTGGGGATCGCTGCGGCGTCCGCAGCGGGTATCGCGACGGCTATCCACCGTCTGACACGCAGGTCAGGCGGCCAGTAGAAGCTCCGTCGGCCAGTCGAGCATCGGCCGCCACATGTTCTCGGTCGTGGCGATGACGTACCGGGCGCCGCCCAGCGAGCGGTCGTTGACCTTCACCGGCTCGTCCTTGCCGTTCTTCGCGGCCTTCGCGTCCCACGAGTAGCCCGGCGCCTCGGCGATGAAGCCGGGGCAGTTGTCGGACACGACGAGGTGGTCCTCGGACAGCAGGGATGCCTGCGTGGCGATGCCGTAGGACACGTTGTTGAGCCCGCCGGCGGTGGGGATGCCGATCCGGTTCAGCTCGCGTTGGAAATGCAGCGCTGCGGGGGCGACGATCACGAACTCGGGGCGGAGGGCGGTGTCGTACGGCATGTGCGGCTGGTCGAGCCAGCGGGCGAACAGGCCCGCCTGCTGCGACGGGGATAGCTGCGACGTCTCCTGTCCGCGGGTGTCGTGACGCCACTCGTCGACGAGCCACAGGCGGGAGCCGTAGCCACCGTCGCGGCGCCGCTCCCTCGACAGGCCGAGGAGGAGCCCCGTCGATGGGTTGTTCGTGCCGAAGTCGACGCCGACGCCGAACAGGCGCCGCATCTGCGGGAGCTGCGCCCACGGGCGGACATGGCGTGCGGGGTCCCACATGCCGTAGATCGCGCCGTCGGCCGACACCCAATCGCCGAGGATCATCCGACGGAACCAGAGGCCCACGTACTGCGACTGCAGGCGGAGCTTCACCGCGCCGGACAGGGACGGGTTGTCGTCCATCATGAAGTGGTAGCGACGCCAGTCGTGGAGGCGTCGCATCTGGTCGATGAAGTCGACGTTTTAGCCAGTGCGCCGGCGAGTCGGGGTTCGTCGTCGCGAACAGCTTCGACTCATCCAGCGACATGCGATTCAGCGTCTGCTTGAACGCCGTCTCGTCGATGACGGTCGCCTCGTCGACGTAGACGTAGAGGATCGTCATACCGCGGATCTTCGACTCGGCGCGACCGTCGTTGACGCCGATGACCTGCACCTCACGGCCGAAGATGTGAGCCGTCGGCGCGTTCTGCCGATACGACACGGCGCCACGGAACGCACGGAGGCCGGGGGAGTCCTCGATCGTGCGGAAGAAGTTGCGGTAGATCGACCCGAGGTTCTTCCCGATGACGACCAACTGGCCACCCGTCGCGGACTCGTCGTCGAGGTTCGCGATCGCGATGAGGAACGCGAGCACGGAGACGTAGGTCTTCCCCGCTCGGATCGAGCCCTCCCACAGGTTGAACGTCGCGCCCGGCTGCAGGCACGCATTCAGGGACCGCTCCTGGTTACGGCCGAGGCTCGCCGTCGCCTGGAACGTCTTCGGGGCTCGGGTCGCCATCAGTCACCTGCCCGTACGTGTCGTCAGCCCCGTACCGCGACTCGAGCGCGGCCTTGAAGCCGACGAGCGCGGCGCGGACTTCGGCGGAGGTGTCGTCGGTCTTGTGGTCGTACAGGCCGAGGAACTTGGCGCGCTGGTCCATGATCTTCAGCGCCCGGTCGACGGCGAACAGGTCACCGTTGCGGGCCTGCTCGTACAGGCCGGCGAGAAGGTCGTCGAGGCGTGAGAGCTCCAGCTCGATCAGCTCGGTCGCGGACTCGCGGGTGATGGCGGCGATGCCCTGTTTCACGGCTCGGTGTGCGCTGCCCTTGTTCGCGTACCCGACCTCGGCGGCGATGTCCTCGAAGGACCATCCGGCGCGTCGGAGGTCGAGGGCTTTCTTGCGCTTCTCGGCGGCGGTCGCCACGGATTCGGTATCCGATGCCATGGGGTTTCCTCTCGTGGCCCGCGCCTGGCGGGTCAGGGGGTGTGCCGTCGGCGCCTGGCCGGGGCGTGCCGGACCCCCGGGGAGACGGTGTGTCGATCCCCGGGGGCGCGGTGCTGTGCGGAATTACTCAGCTGCCGCTGGTGCGTGCTGAGCGGGCGGACGCGGCTCGTCGACGGCGGCCGGAGAAGCCTGTGCCGCCCATGAGGTTCGCGAAGCCCTCGGCGGAGTTGATGCTGCCTCGGATGTACTGGCGGATGGACTGGCGCATGGCGAGGCGCTCCCTGGGGTGTCAGCGGCCGGAGGTGCGGGCGGAGGCGGCGGCGGCTCGGCGGGGGCCGAAGGCGCGGGCGATGCCTGCACGGGCGCGGGCGACGACGCTGGAGATGGCGTTACGCATGGTTCACCTCCCTCGACGGTTGGTGCGGGTGGTCTCCCCCACGCGGGGGAGGCGTCGAGGATCGTTGATGCCTAGCGTGGGCAGATGGATACAAGAGACGAAGGAAAGCCCCGGACGAACTGGACAGCGCTCGGGATCGCGCTCGGTTTGCCGCTCGGTGCCGCGCTGGGCCTCACCGTGTTCGACAACCTCGCCCTTGGGCTTTTGGTGGGCGTTGCCGCCGGGCTGACACTCGGCGTCTTGGCAGACACGGTCCGCAGGAGCAGAGACCTCCGGTAGAGCGGCTCTTGCCTCAGTCGAGGCGGGTTGTCGCAGCGGCGCAGGGCGAACCGAGCCCCCAGATCCTCGCCCAGTCGATGCTCCAGCATGGCTCGGTGCACCTTGACCATTCGCGGGCGGACGTGAAGCAGGCCGTAGCCCCTCTCATGCTTGCCGCCGCGCCATTCCCAGCATGCGCCGAGGCCGGGCACTCGGAGTACCTCGTCCCATCCGATCGACTCAATGCGTTCCATGAGCGTTTCGGACGATCGGAAGTGGTGCGGCGCGGGCGGCAGGCACTCCATACTGCTCCGCCGACGGAAGCTCTGACCCGCGCAGGTAGGGTTCGGCTATGCCTTCTCGAATCCCTCACCTCAGTCTCGCCAATCCAGGCAATCGTCTGCGTATCACGCAGGAGGGGGAGAAGCCTTTCGAGGTCACCGTCGTCGATGTGCTGAATCGGGCGGTTCGCGTCCGGTACCCCGATCAGTCGGTGGGCGTCCTCTCCGACAAGACCTACGACGACGACGTGATCGAGGTATTGCCTCCCAAGTACTAGGAGACGCCTGCTGTCCAACAAATGTCCCGGATTCTCGTGTGAGGCCCGGGGCGTTCGTCGTTTGGGCGGAGTGATCCACTATCTACGTTCTATCCTGCGGGGTTTGCGGATATTGCGTATTTCTTTCTCGTCACTTGGTCATCGGCGTGTCGGCTCCGGCAACCGCTAGTGCCGCGATCACGGGGCGCTGATCGCGTCTGACGTGTGCCGGAGCGACTCGCGCCGGTCCCGTTCACGCGCGGACTGCAGCTGGTACGCCGCATCCGGGGCGAGGGGCTGCCGGCGCGGCCCGTCCGCCGGGATGATGCCGCGAGCTTGCGCTGCGCGAACGTCCGTCTCGACGTCGGCGGTACTGGTGCGATCGCCAGCTCCCACACGGTCGAGCACGTGACCAACGGTCAGGTACGTCGTGCGCGTGGCGGGATCGCGGTGGTGGGCGATGATGACGGCCGCCTTCGTCAGGTCGAGCGCTTCGCGGCGAGCGAGGCGAAAGCCACGACGGCGCTGCGTCAGGCGCTGACGACGATCGCCGCGTCGACGGCCGCGGAGGTGAAGCGGGAGACGCGCATGCGCGACCTCGGCGAGCGGTTCCTAACCTCGGAGGCTGGCCTGGCGTCGGTCACGGTGGCCGACTACACACGCATCGTGCGCAGGGTCATCGCCCCCCGTATTGGTGACCTCGCCGTGTCGGAAGCGACCGCGGATCGGCTGCAGCGTTTCCTTAAGGTCGTAGCGGCGGAGAGCGGGCCAGGCTCGGCGAGAACGGCGAGGGCGGTGCTGTCGGGCATGATGGCGCTCGCGGCGCGCTCAGACGCGGTGGAGGCCAATCCGGTGCGCGAGCTCGCCGGCACCGGCGTGAAGGCGAAGGGGGCAACCGCGATCCCGCTCGAGGATCTGCCCGGCGTTCTCGCGAGGGTCCGATCTGACGAGCGGTTGATTGCGCTCGACATGGCGGACATGATCGTGTTTCTCGCCGGCACGGGCGTCCGGATCGGTGAAGCGTGCGCGCTGCGCTGGGACGACGTCGACCTCGGCGCCGGGGTCGTCACGATCAGAAAGTCGAAGACGGAAGCCGGCGTGCGACGTATCTCCGTCCCGGCCGGTGAGCTCGGGATGCTGGGCGATCGTCGGCTACGTGGTGGTCCCAACGATGCAGGCGTGGTGTTCCCCTCGATCCGAGGCCGAGAGCGCAACTCGCGAGGGGCAGCGGGGGAGTGGTCTGACGCCCGCGACCGGCTCGGGCTGCCCGAGCGGTACACCTTCCACGCTTTCCGAAAGACCGTGGCGACGCTTCTCGATCAGGCGGGGCTCTCGGCGCGCGATGTCGCCGAGTACTTGGGCCACGCGAACCCGGCGATCACGCAGAGCGTGTACATGTCCAAGACGGTCGGCGGAAGCCGCGCAGCGGAGGCCATAGAATCGATCGTGAGCAAGTGAATGTGCGGGGTTTGTGCGGGGTCGCATTAGACCTTAGAGCGGAGACACCCTTACAGCCCGCGGAATTCCGCGGCTAGCCGGCTTGGCGCAATTGGTAGCGCACCGTACTTGTAATACGGGGGTTGCAGGTTCAAGTCCTGTAGCCGGCACGTAATGTTGCGGCCTTGCGGGCCGGATGTGACGCACGTCGCGGCGTACGCTCCGCCCCTTCGCTTTCGCTGGTGCTGCGCCGCCGCGGACGAGTGTGACGGGGTTCGATGGGGCATTCTGCTCACGCGCTGAGCGCGCGCCTCTCACAGAGGTGGAAAATGCGCGATCCGGTGAGGTGAACGCGACCGGGACCCGGTCGCCGCCGGGCGTGCGATCGGCTCCGTTCCGCCGTCGTCATCCCAGTGCTCCAGGGCGGTGGCGTCGGCGCCGGGCCGTCCGTCCCGTGCGCTGTCCTCGTCGCGTGTAGCTCGTGTCGTCGTGGGTGGGGCGTAGCCGTGCCAGTGGTCGCCCGCGGTCTGATTCCAGCTGTCCCACTCGCCATTGCGTCGCAGCGTCGCCAGGTGGCCGCCCTCGTCATCCCAGTTCTCTGCGGCGATCTCGTCGTCGTGCTCCTTGTCGCCCATAGTGCGGACTGTACGCCGCCGTCGGGGTTGCGGATAGGGGTGTGTGCCGGCCGCGACCGCCGGCGCCCAGTCCAGCCGCGCCGGGACGTCGCCCGAAAAGAGGCAGACAACCAGTAGTCGAATGGGTATCCTCACCATTACCTACCCGCGCACCCTACGCGCACCGCTCCGATGGCGAAGCCACGCGACCGGTCCGCTCGCCCAAGGGAGTGGGAACAATGGCTCTACCGCGCACTGTCACACATGCCTACCGAATGCCCGGCGGGTGGGAGAAGCTCGCCCGACATCGACTCACCATCGATTACGCGCGCGAGCTGCGCACCGCCGGCTTCACCCTCATGCGGATACGCAGCGGATGGGGGAGCAGCCGCGAACGCTCGATCGCCACTTACCTGCAGCGGCGCGAGGTGCCCGCCACCTGACATCCCGCCGCGTTGCGGTTCTCGTTCGTCGCCGAGCGGTCACGACAACAGCCGTGCGAGCGCGACGACGAGAATCGCCGCCGCCACGATCGCCGACAGGCCCGCGAGCAGGGCGCCCACGATCGCGCCCCAGCGCAGGGGCCCGGGCCGCCTGCTCGCCTCCAGCGCGAACAGCAGGGCGCACAGGGCCACGGTGACCATGAGCAGGTCGCCCACCATGCCCGCCGGGGCCCACACCACGGTCGCGAGCGCGATCACCCCCGCCCCCAGCGCGGCCAGGTGACGCGTCTGGTGCGCCGGTGCCTCGCTCATCGCCCGTCATCCTTCGTCAACGCGAGCGCACGCGCAACCAGCGCACCTCGTGCGCGGCGAGCGGAAGGCCCCCGCCCAACCAGGTCGGAGCGCCCGCGACGAGGTCCAGCGCCTCGGGTCGCAGGCCCGAGAGGGTGAGCGCGTCGACGGTCACCGTGCTGTCGGCGACGTTCGCCACGACGAGAACGTCGAAGCCCGCGTCGCCGGGGCGGACGAAGGCCACGACCGACGCCACGTGCGCGTCGAAGGCGATGAGCTCGTTGCCGGCGAGCTCGGGGGTCGACCGACGAACGGCGAGCAGGCGCGCCAGTCGTGCGAAGACGCGTCCGGACGGGGTCCCGGCATCCGCGCGATCCGCGTAGTTCTGTGCGGGGCGGAACGGGCGGTGCACCCAGCGGCTGTCGCCCGACTCTTCGGGGCGGTCGGCGAAGCCGTAGTCGTTGAGCTGCGCCACCTCGTCGCCGAGGTACAGCAGCGGGATGCCGCCGGTCGACAGGGCGAGCGCGTGAGCGAGGACGACGCGGTCCTCACCCGCGGAGTCGCCCGCCTCGATACCGGCGAGCGAGGCAGTGGTTCCCGTCACGCGCGCGTCGCCCGTGCGGGGGTTCTCCTGGAACGGCACACCGCGGGCGAACGTTCCCTCGGCGCGCCCGACGTAGAAATCGTTGAGGAAGCGGCGGTGCGGGTAGCCGTCGATACCGAGCTCGGCGGCATCCTCGTCGGCGAAGGTCCAGCCGATGTCATCATGACTGCGCACGTAGTTGACCCACGCGGTGCCGCCGGGCAGGGCGTGGCGACGCTCGAGCGCCTGCTGCAGCAGGCGTCCGTCGCGGGTGGCGAACGCCTCCCACGTGAGGGCCATCTGCAGCGGGTTGTAAGAGATCTGGCACTCGTCGGGCGAGATGTACGAGATCACCTCGTCGGGGTGCACGATCGCCTCCGACTTGAACAGCAGGCCGGGCGCGGCCATGCGCAGCACCGCGTTGAAGGCCTGGAGCAGCAGATGCGCCTCGGGCAGCGACTCGCAGGTCGTGCCGAGCCGCTTCCAGATGAAGGCCACAGCATCCATCCGCAGGATCTCGACGCCCTGGTTCGCGAGGAACAGCATCTCGCCGGCCATCGCCTCGAAGACGGCGGGGTTGGCGTAGTTGAGGTCCCACTGGAAGTGGTAGAACGTCGACCAGATCCAGCGCCCGTCGTCGAGCTGCACGAAGGACCCCGGGTGGTCGTCGGGGAAGATCTCGCGCGTGGTCCGCTCGTACGCGTCGGGCATCTCGCGGTCGGGGAAGATCAGGTAGAAATCCTCGTACCCCGGGTCGCCGGCGATGGCCTTCCGCGCCCACCGGTGCTCGTTGCTGGTGTGGTTGAAGATGAAGTCGACCACCAGCGAGATTCCGGCGCGGCGGAGGTCGGCGGCGAGCTCGGCGAGCTCCTGCATCGTGCCGAGCTTCGGGTTCACGCGGCGGTAGCTCGACACCGCGTACCCGCCGTCGCTGTTCCCCTCCGGGCTCTCGAACAGCGGCATGAGGTGAAGATAGGTCAGGCCCAGTTCCTGGAAGTAGGGGATGGCATCCCGGATGCCGCTGAGTCCTCCGGCGTAGCGATCGACGTAGCAGACGCCACCGAGCATGCGCTCGCTCTCGAACCATCCGGGCGCGCTCTCGCGCTCGCGGTCGATGGCCTTCAGCTCGGTCGGGCGCAACGCCCACGACCGTCGGGCGAGATCGACGACGGATGCCAATCGCTCGCGGCCGTCGGGACGCTCGCCGTACAACCGCACGAAGAGATCGTGCAGTCGCGGCAGGTGGGCCTCCACGTGGGGGAGGAATTCGTGGTCGACGCCGTCGGCGAGGAGATCGGCGATGATCTCGGAGACGTCGTCGTGGTCGGTGCGCAACTGGGTCACGGGGAAAGCCTGGTGCATCGGCGCCCCTCCGGTCGACAGCGACGTGCCCGGTGCTGGCAGCGGGCGTCGGTCTGAGACAGCATGGATGGATGACCGCCGCATCGACGACCCGTCTTCCGACCCTCATCGCGGCCCTCTCGGGCGTGGTCGCCGTGTGCGCGTACGCGGGGGTCGCGCTGCTGCAGATCCTGGTCTGGAATCCGGAGGCCGCCCGCCCGGGGGCCACCGCCGCGCAGGTCTGGGCAGAGGTCGGCGCGGCGAATCAGGGACCGCCCGGCGCGTTCGTCGTGGTCGTCATCGCCATCGGCCCGCTTTTCGCTTTGGTCCTCGCCCTGCTCTTCGTCCTCACGGGAGCGGGCGTCTGGTCCACGGTCGCCGGGTACCTCGGGCTGCTCTTCGCCGGAATGCCGGGTTACTTCGTCGCCTCTTTCGGCCCCGGCATGGGCCTGGCCGACACCTACATGATCAGCGGTGGGGATTTCTCGCCGGGGCGCCTGCCGCTCTACGCGGTGAGCGCGCTTTCGGTCGTGGCGCTGCTCGCGCTCTTCGTGGGTGCGGCGGTGCGGTCCGCGCGGGAGCGGCGCACGCTCGCCGTGGCGTGAGTTCTGCGCCGGGCGGTGCCGCCGTCCGCGACGCCGACGCCGACGTACGATCGACGATGGCCCGACCCTCGGGCGCGAGGGGAGTGCGGTGTCGGAGCGCGGTTCGGTCGGTGTCGCCGTGGCGGGAGCGGTGCTCATCGGCGCGCTCACGGCCCTGCAGGCGAGAATCAACGGCACCCTCGGCGCCGAGATCGCTGACGGCATCGTCGCCGCCGCGATCTCGTTCAGCTCCGGACTGCTCATCCTCGTCGCGCTGTCGGCGCTGGTACCCGAGGGGCGACGCGGGTTCGGGCGTTTGCTCTCCGGCATCCGATCCCGATCGATCCCGCCCTGGATGCTGCTGGGGGGTCTGGCCGGGGCGTTCACCGTCGCCAGCCAGGGCCTGACGGTCGCCACCATCGGCGTGGCGTTGTTCACCGTCGGCTTCGTCGCCGGGCAGACCACGGGCGGACTCGTGCTCGACCGGGTCGGCTACGGCCCGGCGGGGGTCGTTCCCGTCACCGTGCGCCGCCTCGTCGGCGCCGTCCTCGCCATCGCCGGTGTGATCGTGTGCCTGTCGGGCGATGCGCTGGGGGGAGTGCCGCTGTGGATGCTGGTCGTCCCCGCCATCGCCGGTGCGGGCGTGGCCTGGCAGCAGGGGACGAACGGGCGTCTGCGGGTGCGCGTCGAGAGCCCGCTGACCGCGACGCTGGTCAACTTCGTCGGCGGAACGGCGGTGCTCGTCGTGGCCGCGGTGGTGCACGTGGGGGTGGTGGGCGCCCCACGCGTCATCCCCACCGAGCCCTGGCTGTACGTGGGTGGAGCCGTCGGGGTCGTCTACATCTTCCTGTCGGCGGTGGTCGTTCGCCGCACGGGCGTGCTGCTGCTCGGCCTCGGGTCAGTCGTGGGGCTTCTGAGCACGTCGGTGCTGCTCGACGCCCTCTGGCCTGCCCCCGCCGCCCCATCGACCCCCGTCGCCCTGCTCGCGTCCGCGGTCGCGATCGTCGGTGTCATCGTCGCGGCGGTCCCGTGGCGCCGCCGCCGGCCGTGAGCCGGAGCCCGGTCAGCGGATGACGCGCGCCGCCCGCCCGTGAACGACGACGCCGCCGGGGGGACGAGCCCCACCGGCGGCGTACGACGAAGACGGATCGATCAGAGGTGCGCGTCGTCGACGGCGCGACGCTTCTTGCTCCCGGGCAGACGCGAGATGTGCTTCGCGGCGTCCACGGTCTTGCGACGCACCGGGCGCGAGCGCGGCGGCTTGCCTCCGACGTAGAGCCAGCCGAGCAGCACCTCGCCCTTCGACAGGCCGTGCGCCTTGGCGAGCGCCTTGCTGCGCGTGTTGTCGTCGGTGCGCCAGAACACGCCGAAGCCGGCTTCGTCGAGTGCGAGGCTCAGCATGTGGGCGACGCCCGAGGCCACGGCCTCCTGCTCCCACGCGGGGATCTTCTTCGACTCGAGGTTCGCGACCACGGCGATGATCAGGGGAGCGCGGCGGGGCTTCGAGGAGTAGCCCTTCTTACCGTCGGCCTTGTTCAAGGCGCGGGCGAGCAGGTCGCGGTCGCTCCCGCGGATCTCGATGATCCGCCAGGGACGCAGCGTCTTGTGGTCGGCGACGCGACCCGCGGCCGCGACGAACGCCTCGAGCTCGGGGCCGGTGGGGGCGAGGTCGGTGACCTTCGACCACGACCGGCGGTCGCGCATCGCCTCGAGTGCGCTCACGCCGTCTCTTCCGGGGTGAAGTTCAACGACAGCGAGTTCATGCAGTACCGGTCGCCGGTGGGAGTGCCGAAACCATCGGGGAACACGTGTCCGAGGTGCGAACCGCAGTTGGCGCAGCGCACCTCGGTGCGCTGCATGCCGTGGCTGTTGTCGTCGATGAGCTCGACGGCCTCGGGACGCACCGACTCGTAGAAGCTCGGCCACCCGCAGTGCGAGTCGAACTTCGTTCCGCTCTGGAACAGCTCGGAGCCGCACGCGGCGCAGGTGTAGAAACCGGAGCGGCTCTCATCGAGCAGTTCACCGGTCCACGCGCGTTCGGTTCCGGCCTGGCGCAGCACCGCGTACTGCTCGGGCGAAAGCTCTTCGCGCCACTGGTCGTCGGTCTTGTCGACGGCGTAAGTCATGGGATCTTCCTCTCTCCGGTCCCTATTCTCTCGTGCCGGGGGCCGGTCAGGTCGGCGCGGCATAATCTGCGGAATGCAGCAGGATGCCGTGGAAGCCGTCGTCGATCGCTATGGGCGCTTCGCCCGCGACGAGGCGCCGGGTCGTTCGGCGGTGTACGAGGGGTGGGCGCGGCGCGTCGTCGACGACACCGCGGTGGCCGAGGCTCTCGCCCGCATCGAGGAGACGCGGCGTCAGCCCCCGCTCGTCTTCGCGGTGCTGCGGCTGCTGGGCGCACCGGAGGACGATGTCGACGCGTGGGCCGCGTGGGTCGTCGCCCACGCCGATCAGGTGGTCGTCGAGTGCGGGCGTCGAAGCGTGCAGACCAACGAGCCGCTCCGGTGCGCCGCGTTGCTGCCGGCGCTCTCGCTCATCGAGGGGCCGATCGCGCTGCTCGAGGTGGGGGCGAGCGCGGGTCTGTGCCTGTACCCCGACCGGTACTCCTATCGCTACCGCCGCGGCGAGGAGGTCATCGCGCTCGACCCCGCCGGCGGCCGCAGCCCGGTCGTGCTGGAGTGCGAGCTCGAGGGGCACCCCGACCTGCGTATGCCGGACGTCGTGTGGCGGGCCGGCATCGATTTGAACCCCCTCGACGCCCGCGCCGCCGACGATCGCGCGTGGCTCACGGGCCTGGTGTGGCCGGGCGAGGAGGGCAGGCGTGAGCGCATCGCCGGCGCGCTCGACATCGCGGCGGCCGATCCGCCCCTTCTCGTCGCGGGCGAGGGGGCGACGGCCCTTCCCGCTCTCGCGGCGCAGGCTCCCCGCGGAGCGACGCTGGTGGTCACGACGCCCGGCGTGCTCGCCCACATCCCGCGCGCCGGGCGCGCCCCCGTCATCGCGGCCGCGCGGGCCGCGGGGCGGTGGATCACGCTCGATGCCGCGCCGCTGCACGACGGCTGGACGCACCCCCCTCGCATCCGACGGGGCGGGTTCGCGCTCGCGCTCGACGGCGACGTGCGCGCCGAGGTCGATCCGCTCGGGGCGTGGGTGGCGTGGCATCCGGAATCGACGGGCGGTGCGCAGTAGCGTCGGAGCGTGCCCCTGTCGGACCGTGATCGCGCCTTCCTCGCCTTCGAGGGTGAATGGCGACGCCATGGGGGTGCGAAAGAGGAGGCGATCCGCGCCGAGTTCGCGCTGACGCCGGTCCGGTACTACCAGCTGCTCGGTCGCCTCATCGACACCCCCGAAGCCCTCGCGTCCGACCCCATGCTGGTGCGTCGCCTGCGCCGACGCCGCGATGACGCGGCCGCGCAGCAGCGCGCACGCCTCGGCCGCACCGCCACCCGGTGACGGGTGCGCGCGGGTCGGACCGGTAGCATCGTCCAATGGCCAGATCGACCTTCCCGCGGGATCGCTTCGACGACCTGCCGGCCGATGCGGGTCGCGTCGGCGCCCACCGCGCCGAGAATCCCCGGCTGCGCGGGTGGATCATCTTCCTGTGGGCGGCCATCGCCACCCTCGCCCTGATCATCGCCGGCATCTTCGGCTCGCTGGTGGTGTCGGGCCGCATCTCGTTCGGCTCCGGGCCCGCGCCGGTGCCCACCGTCTCGGCGGAACCCACGACGCCCGCCGTCGTCGACACGTCGTACTCGGTGGTCGTTCTCAACGGCACGGCCGACGAGGGACTCGCCGCCGCCGTGCGCGACCAGATCGTGGCGGCCGGATGGCCGGGTGAGGGCGTCGAGACCGGCGACTCCGACAGCACCGACTTCGCCGAGACGACGATCTACTACCTCCGCGACACCGACGAGGCGGCAGCCCAGGGCCTGGCCCAGACCATCGGGGGCGCGCAGATCGCGCAGAGCGACTTCCTGCAGCCGACCGACGACCCCAGCACCCCCGACGACGAGAGCGCCGTGAAGCGGCTCGTCGTCGTCATCGGCCTCGATCGCGCCGCCGGTCAGGCGTCGCCGTCGACCGCTCCCTGACCCCTCGACGGCCGCGTGTTTCCGCGGCGTAACAAGTTCGCGGCCTGCGCGTCAACAATGGGCCGAGCGGCCGGTGCGGCGGGATCACGCGTGCTTACGATGACCTCGTCATTCAGCAACGGGAGATTCGCATGACGCAGGGCACTGTCAAATGGTTCAACGCCGAGAAGGGCTTCGGCTTCATCACCGTCGCCGACGGCCAGGACGTCTTCGTCCACTACTCGAGCATCGAGATGTCGGGTTTCCGCGTTCTCGAGGAGGGCCAGGCCGTCGAGTTCACCGTCGGCACCGGGCAGAAGGGCCCCCAGGCGGAGTCGGTGCGACTGGCCTGATCACCGTTTCCCGACGCCACGGCATCCGATCCCGGATGCCGTGGCGTCGTCGTTTGCGCGCGGGTGGGCGGCTTGCACTCCCCAGGGGCGAGTGCCAGAATGAGTTAGCACTCGCTTTCGTCGAGTGCCAAAATCAGCAGTCACCCGTCCGGGAGGGACGACACACTTATGGCAAAGATCATCGCTTTCGACGAAGAGGCCCGACGCGGTCTCGAGCGTGGCCTCAACACGCTGGCCGACGCCGTCAAGGTGACCCTGGGCCCCCGCGGTCGCAACGTCGTGCTCGAGAAGAAGTGGGGCGCCCCCACGATCACGAACGACGGCGTCTCGATCGCCAAGGAGATCGAGCTCGACGACCCGTACGAGAAGATCGGCGCCGAGCTGGTCAAGGAGGTCGCCAAGAAGACCGACGACGTCGCGGGTGACGGCACCACCACCGCCACCGTTCTCGCCCAGGCGCTCGTGCGCGAGGGCCTGCGCAACGTCGCGGCCGGCGCAGACCCCATCTCGCTCAAGAAGGGCATCGAGAAGGCCGTCAAGGCCGTCACCGACGAGCTCCTGGCCTCGGCCAAAGAGGTCGAGTCGAAGGAGCAGATCGCGGCTACCGCATCGATCTCCGCCGCCGACCCGGCCATCGGCGCACTCATCGCCGAAGCCATCGACAAGGTGGGCAAGGAAGGCGTCGTCACCGTCGAGGAGAGCAACACCTTCGGCACCGAGCTCGAGCTCACCGAGGGCATGCGCTTCGACAAGGGGTACATCAACCCCTACTTCGTCACCGACCCCGAGCGTCAGGAAGCGGTCTTCGAAGACCCGTACATCCTGATCGCCAACCAGAAGATCTCCAACATCAAGGACCTTCTGCCCATCGTCGACAAGGTGATCCAGGAGGGCAAAGAGCTCCTCATCATCGCCGAAGACGTCGAGGGCGAAGCTCTCGCGACGCTGGTGCTCAACAAGATCCGCGGCATCTTCAAGTCGGTGGCCGTCAAGGCTCCCGGTTTCGGCGACCGTCGCAAGGCTCAGCTGCAGGACATCGCGATCCTCACCGGCGGACAGGTCATCACCGAAGAGGTGGGCCTCAAGCTCGAGAACGCCACGGTCGACCTGCTCGGCCGTGCGCGCAAGGTCATCATCACCAAGGATGAGACCACGATCGTCGAGGGTGCGGGCGAGTCCGAGCTGATCGAGGGTCGCGTGACCCAGATCCGTCGCGAGATCGAGAACACCGACAGCGACTACGACCGCGAGAAGCTCCAGGAGCGCCTCGCCAAGCTCGCGGGTGGCGTCGCCGTCATCAAGGCGGGCGCGGCCACCGAGGTCGAGCTCAAGGAGCGCAAGCACCGCATCGAAGACGCCGTGCGCAACGCCAAGGCCGCCGTCGAAGAGGGTGTCGTCGCCGGTGGTGGCGTCGCGCTCATCCAGGCCGGCAAGACCGCGCTCGCAGCCCTCGACCTCGTCGGTGACGAGGCCACGGGTGCGAACATCGTCCGCGTCGCCATCGAGGCCCCGCTCAAGCAGATCGCGCTCAACGCCGGTCTCGAGCCCGGTGTCGTGGCGAACAAGGTCGCCGAGCTCCCCGTGGGCCACGGCCTGAACGCCGCGACGGGCGAGTACGGTGACCTGTTCGCACAGGGCATCATCGACCCCGCCAAGGTGACGCGTTCGGCTCTGCAGAACGCGGCATCCATCGCCGGTCTGTTCCTCACGACCGAGGTCGTCGTCGCCGACAAGCCCGAGAAGTCGGCCGCTCCCGCGGGCGACCCGACCGGTGGCATGGACTTCTGATCCACGCCTAGGCAGTGACAGAACGCCCCCTCCTTCGGGAGGGGGCGTTCTGTGTTGACGGGGCGGTGACCGCTCGATGATCCGGCGCCGGTTGGCTGCCGGTGAGTTGGCTGGCTGCGGGCTGCGGGCTGCGGGCTGCTGGCTGCGCGCTGCGGGCTGCTGGCTTGCGTGACTGCGGGCCGGCCGGTTGGGGCACATGTCCCACTTCTGGTTGCCTGCCGCGGCGCCAGGCAACCCGATGTGGGACGCGGCCTGCATCTTTTGGGACACGGTTCGAGAACTCCACCGAGGTTCGACGGGGGCGGGTGAGAGCCGGGGTCGGGGCCGGGGCGGAAGCGTCGGGTCTACGCGTCGGGACGGTAGTCGTCGGGCAGGCGCTCGAGCGGTTGCGTCTCGATGAGCGCGTGCTCCTGCGCGTCGCGCCGGTCGGCCAGGGGGAGAGAGACGCGGAACGTCGCTCCGCCGCCGGGGGTGTCGACGACCTGCACCGTGCCGTGCAGCAGATCGACGATGGATGCCACGATCGACAGTCCGAGGCCCGAACCGCCGGTCTCGCGCGTGCGCGAGGTGTCGGCACGCCAGAAGCGCTGGAAGATCTGGTCGCGGATCTGCTCGGGAACGCCCTCGCCGTGATCGATGATCTCGATCCACCCCATGTCGGCGTCGGCGTCGACCCCCACGCGGAGACCGATCGGGGAACCGTCGGCGGTGAACCGCCGCGCATTGCCCAGCAGGTTGGCGACGACCTGGCGCACCTTGTTCTCGTCGCCGAGCACGACGGGGGCGAGCCGCGGGGGCGTGCGCACGACGCCCAGGGGCACGGTCGGAGGGGCGGCGTCGTCGCCCGCGGCCGGATGCGTCTCGCCCGCCTCTCGGGCGCGACGACGCAGACGCGACAGGGTGGCCCCGGCGATCGCCATCGCCGACGTCGGCGGCGCACCCCTGCGGCGCCCGGGCGTCGACGCGGGCTCTCCTGCGGCGTCGAGGAGCGGGTCGAGCGTCATCAACGGGACGATGCGTTCCGTGCGTGCGGTGGTGTCGTCGACGGTCACCTCGCGCTGGGGGGAGGTCACGCGCAGATCCATCGCGGCATCCCGAGCGATCGGGCGCAGATCGAGCGAGGTGATCGTGACGTCGCGACGCTCGTCGAGTCGCGCGAGGGCCAACAGGTCTTCGACGAGGGCCCCCATGCGGATGGCTTCCTTCTCGATGCGCTCCATCGACTGCGCCACGTCTTCGTCGGAACGGATCGCGCCCATGCGATAGAGCTCGGCGTACCCGCGCATCGTGACGAGCGGGGTGCGCAGCTCGTGGCTGGCGTCGCCGATGAATCGTCGCATCTGGCGCACGGTCGCGTCACGCTGCACGAGCGCCCCGTCGATCCGCGCGAGCATGGCGTTGATCGCCGTCTTGAGGCGCCCCACCTCGGTGTCGGGGACGATGTCGGTCAGGCGCTGGCTGAAGTCGCCGGCGGCGATGTCCATCGCGGTCGTCTCGACCTGCCGCAGATTGCGGAACGTGAGCGTCACGAGCCAGCGGGTCAGCAGGGCGCTCGCGATGAGGATGAGCAACGCGACGAAGGCGTAGATCCCCACGTACGCCGCGACGATGCGATCGGTGGGGGCCAGGGGCTGGATCACCATCTGGGTGTAGACCCCGGGATTGCCGGGGGCCTGCAGCACCCCCACGCGAGCCAGGAAGTGCTGGCCGGATTCGGGGTTCTCCAACTCGATCCGCCGGTCGATCTGGCTGTAGGTCTGCTCGACGGTGAACGTCAGGGGCAGATCCGGCAGGGCGCGCGACGACGTGCCGTTGTAGAACGCCTCGCGCCGCCCGTCGGGCCCGTACACGACCACCATCGACCCGATCTGCGGGGCGTTGTCGACCTGGGTGAAGGTGATGCGGCCGTCGGTGTCGCTCGTGGTGAAGATGCTGTTCGCGATGCTCCCGGCTGCCTGCTGTGCGAGCTGCTCGTCGAGGTTGTTGACCAGCGTGGTGCGCAGGAACACCATCGTGCCGATACCGGCGGTGAACAACCCGATCGCGAGGAGCGCGACCGTGACGCCGGTGACCTTGGCCCGAAGGCTCAGGCTGCGCCACCAGTGGGTGAGGGTGTCGTCGGAGTGCGACAGGGGGAGCCTCCGCTCAGGCGGTCTTACCCGACTTCAGCATGTAGCCGAAGCCGCGCTTGGTCTGGATGAGCGGCTCGGACGAGTGCGGATCGATCTTGCGGCGCAGGTACGAGATGTAGCTCTCGACGATGCCCGCGTCACCGTTGAAGTCGTACTCCCACACGTGGTCGAGGATCTGCGCCTTCGACAGCACACGGTTCGGATTGAGCATCAGGTACCGCAGCAGCTTGAACTCGGTGGGGCTCAGGTCGATCGAGACGTCGCCGACGCTGACGTCGTGGGTGTCCTGATCCATCGTCAACTCACCGGTGCGGATGATCGACTCTTCGTCGGCCTGCATGGTGCGGCGCAGGATCGCCTGGATGCGCGCGACGATCTCGTCGAGGCTGAACGGTTTGGTGACGTAGTCGTCGCCGCCGGCGTTCAAACCCATGATCTTGTCTTCGGTCTCGTCCTTGGCGGTGAGGAAGAGGATGGGTGCCGTGTACCCCGCGCCCCGCAGGCGCTTGGTGACGCTGAACCCGTTCATGTCGGGCAGCATCACATCGAGCACGATGAGGTCGGGTTCCTCTTCGAGCACGGCCGAGATGGTCTGCGCGCCGTTTGCCACGGCTCGCACCTGGAAACCGGCGAAGCGCAGGCTCGTGATGAGCAGGTCGCGGATGTTCGGTTCGTCGTCCACGACGAGGATGCGAGGAGCTGTCATTCCCTCATTATCGTGACTGCACCCAGCAATGCGCTGGATATGGAACGGAAAGCCGCGCGCTGATATGGGTCAGGCTGCTGCGGCGTCGATCCCGTCGGCATCCAGAATCGTGTAGGCGTAGCCCTGTTCGGCGAGGAAACGCTGCCGGTTCTGCGCGAAATCCTGGTCGACGGTGTCGCGTGCGATGAGCGTGTAGAAGCTCGCCGTGTGCTGGGACTGCTTGGGTCGCAGCAGTCGTCCGAGACGCTGGGCCTCTTCTTGACGCGACCCGAACGAACCCGACACCTGGATCGCGACGGAGGCCTCGGGCAGATCGACTGAGAAGTTGGCCACCTTCGACACCACGAGCAGCGGAATGCTCCCGTCGCGGAAGCCCTGGAAGAGCTCCTCACGCTCCGGGATCGGGGTCGCCCCGGTGATCTGAGGCGCGTCCAGAGCCTGCGCGAGCTCGTCGATCTGATCGAGGTACTGCCCGATCACCAGCACCCGCTCGCCTGGATGCCGCTCGACCAGGCGTCGCGCGACGTCGATCTTGGCGGGGGCCGTCGCCGCCAGCCGGTAACGGTCCTCGTCGGCGGCGGCCGCGTACTCGAGGCGTTCGTGGGCGGGGAGGTCGATGCGCACCTCGTAGCAGGCGGCGGGGGAGATGAAGCCCTGGGCCTCGATCTCTTTCCACGGCGCGTCGAAGCGCTTCGGGCCGATGAGGCTGAACACGTCGCCCTCGCGACCGTCTTCGCGCACGAGCGTGGCGGTGAGGCCGAGTCGACGTCGGGCCTGCAGATCGGCCGTGAGCTTGAACACCGGAGCGGGCAGCAGGTGCACCTCGTCGTACAGCACCAGACCCCAGTCGAGCGCATCGAGCAGCGCGAGGTGGGCGTACTCGCCCTTCCGCTTGGCGGTGAGGATCTGGTAGGTCGCGATGGTGACGGGTTTGATCTCTTTCACCTGACCGGAGTACTCGCCGATCTCCTCGGCGGTGAGGCTCGTGCGCCGCAGCAACTCATCGCGCCACTGACGGGCACTCACGGTGTTCGTCACGAGGATGAGGGTGGTCGTGCGCGTGTCGGCCATGGCCGCGGCGCCCACGAGCGTCTTGCCGGCACCGCAGGGGAGCACGACGACGCCGGATCCCCCCTCGGAGAAGGAGTCGACGGCCTGGCGCTGGTAGGGACGCAGGCTCCAGCCGTCTTCGGCGAGGTCGATCGCGTGCGGGGTTCCGGGGGTGTACCCGGCGAGGTCTTCGGCCGGCCACCCGATCTTCAGCAGCTCCTGCTTGATGTGCCCGCGCGCCCACGCGTCGACGAGGTAGCTGTCGGGGGTGGGGTGACCGATCAGGAGCGGAGCGATGCGCTTGTTGCGCGACACCTCGCTGAGGACCGCGGGGTCGGTCGAGCGCAGCACGAGCTCTTTGTCGTCGTTGCGCTCGATGACCAGGCGACCGTACCGGTTGACCGTCTCGCGGATGTCGGTGCTCACCGATGCGGGCACCGGGAAGCGCGACCAGCGGTCGAGGGTCTGCAGCATCGCCTCGGCGTCGTGTCCGGCCGCGCGGGCGTTCCACAGGCCCAGACGGGTGATGCGATAGGTGTGGATGTGCTCGGGTGCGCGCTCGAGCTCGGCGAAAACCGCGAGCTCATGCCGCGCCGTCTCTGCCTCGGGGTGTGCGACCTCGAGGAGGACGGTGCGGTCGCTCTGCACGATGAGGGGGCCGTCAGCCATAGCGTTCGAGTCTACCGGGGTCCAGGACTGGTCGGTCGACCGGGCAGGGTTCGACCGGGCAGGCTCGACCGGGTGGGGCTCGACCGTCCTCACCCCACGAGCGAGACCGCGTCGATGTGCGACAGCGGCAGGGTGCGCTCGACGTCGGCGGCGCGATCGCGGCCGCGCAGGCGTCCACCGCCGAGGCCCGTGGCTTCGAGGCGGAACACGCGCGCGGAGCCGTCGGGAAGCCGCACCGTCACGTCGACGACGGCGCGGGCCCGCACGGCCTGATCGAGCTCGCGCTCGAGCCAGGCGGCATCCGAATCGTCTGCGCCGGTGCGCAAGCGCGAGACCAGCGGCGCGTACGTGTCGGCGGGATCGTGGTCGGACGGGCTCTCGGCGGCGAGCTTCGCGCGCTCGAGCGCCCGCGGGCGCCCCTCGGCGTCGACGGCCACGGCGGGGTAGTGCGCGTCGGTCAACGCCCAGAACACGACGTCGGCCGACACATGCGAGACGAGCTCGTCGCCTGTGCGCGTGAGGGCGACCGACCGCAGCGACTGGTCGACGTCCATCGAGCGCCGCAGGGTCTCGTCTTCGGTCGTGACGCGCGTGAGAAGGGACGTCGGATCGGCGGCGACGCGCACGCGTCCGTGCTCGGCCGCCGTGCGTTCGATGACGTAGGCGAGCGGCTGCGGCAGTCCGGTCAGCGACAGTCCCGAGAGGAACTCGCGCAGGGAGTCGGCGGTCTCGCCGGCCGTGATGGCGGCGCCGATCGTGGCCGCGCTGAAGCGGTAGCTGGAGGCCTGTGCGCGCGACTCGCGCGCGGCCATGGAGCGCAGACGCACATCGAGGTGCGGTGCCAGGGGGCCGGGGGCGATGGCGGTGAGGTCGTTCTGCAGATAGACGCGGTCGACCTCGGGCGGAAGCAGGTCGCGCAGCGCCGAGACGTCGACGGAACCGCCGTCGGAGAGGTCTCGGGCCCACGCGGGGACACCGCCGGCCGCGTCGAGGAGTCCCCAGCGCTCGAGCCGCTGCGCCCAGACCGCGGCGCGCTCGGAGCCGTCGGGGTCGAAGGGGGTGGCGCCGGGCCACTGACCCCGCGGGATCCATCCGCCGGCCGTGCTGCGGAAGGCGGCGGGAAGGGCGTCGCGGAGCGCTGCGGCGGTGCGTTCCCAGCGTTCGAGCGTCGGTAGACGCAACCACTCGCGCCCGGTCGGCGACACCAGCCAGGCGCGCTCGTTCGTGCCGAGCAGGCCGACGGCGAACGCGAGACCGACGAGGAGGTCGGCTTCGGCCGGGGTCGACACCGCGCCGGAGTCGACCAGGCGTCGACGCTCGGTCGCGCCGAGCGAGCCCGACCCGATGCGTCCGAGGGGAGCGTCGAGGGTGAGCAGCAGGATGTCGGCCACCGAGGCGGCGCTGGTGAAGGCGGCTTCGGCGGCGGCTTCGGCGTCGACCGCCGCAGCCCCCTGGGCGGAGCGCGGGTCGCTCACATCGGCGATGCCGTCGGGCGCGACCTGTCGCACCGCGTCGATCACGCTGGGGAACGGGTGGCCGTCGTCGTCGACGAGTGCCCGGGATGCCAGCTCGGAGCGTTGCGGTTCGGGGGCCGGTTCGCCCGCGACGGCGGCGAGGAGGGCGAGCGCGGCGGAGCGCGGGAGTGTGACGAGCCCGCGCGTGACGGAGGCGGGGTCGAGCAGGGCCTCGGCGGCGTCGAACATGTCGCGCCAGGTGCTCGAGGGGGAGACCTGGCGATCGGCGAACAGGCGAGCCAGGTCGGCGTCGGGGCGCGCGCTCAACGAGACCGCCAGTGCGCGTTGTGCGGAGGTCTCGGGCACGTCAGCGGGCCTTGTTGGCCCGGGCCCTTCGCACGAAGCTCATGATGAGCACGGCCAACAGGCAGGCGAAGGCCACAGGGGGTGCGAAGTAGGTGAGCAGGCCCACGGTCGGCCACACGCCGGAGCGCATGTCGGCACCGGAGCTCGATCCGATGATGACAGAGAAGAAGCACACGATCGCAAGGGCCAGCAGCCCCAGCGACATGAACGCCAGGACGCGGTCGATGCGGCGGACCGGGACGTCGTCGCCCGGCGTGCTGTCGCGGGAGGTGCGGGTGCTCATCGGGCTCAGCCTACTGCCTGGCGGCGGTGGCGTAGGCTGAGAGGCCGGCATCCGATCGGGTTCCGTGTTCCGCCGTGCGCTCCCGCGCACTCATCCAGCGAGGTGTCCATGCCCACCGGCAAGGTCAGGTTCTACGACGACGAGAAGGGCTTCGGCTTCATCGTCACCGATGACGGCCAGGACGTGTTCCTGCACGCCACCGCCCTGCCCGCCGGGACACCCGGGCCCAAGGCCGGCACCCGTCTCGAGTTCGGTGTCGCTGACGGCAAGCGCGGTCTGCAGGCGCTCTCGGTGCGCGTGCTCGATGCGCCGGTGAGTCTGTCGAAGCGCTCGCGCAAGCCCGCCGACGACATGGCGATCATCGTCGAAGACCTCGTGAAGCTGCTCGACGGCATCGGTGGCGACCTGCGTCGTGGCCGCTACCCCAACGGGCCGCACGCGCAGAAGATCGCCGCGGTGCTGCGCAAGGTCGCCGATGACTTCGAAGCCTGAGCAGCCCGTCGACGAGCGCCTGATCGGCGCTCACGACCTGGCTCTTGCCGCCCTGCGCGAGATCACGCCGGCCGACGGCATCGGTCCGGCCGCGGGCTACGCGGTCGAGGACGACGGTGTGGTGTCGTTGCGGTTCCACACGCGTCTCGCCGGCTACCCCGGCTGGTTCTGGACCGTGAGCGTGGCCGTCGTCGACGACGCGGAGCCCACCGTGCTCGAAGCCGAACTCATGCCCGGTGACGGCGCTCTGCTGGCCCCGGACTGGGTGCCGTGGGCGACGCGTCTCGCCGAGTACCAGGCCGCTCAGGCGGCGACGGCCGCGGCGGGCATCGGCGCGGATGCCGACGACTCCGACGTCGACGACACCGACGACGATGACCTCGACGACGAAGACGACCTCGAAGACGACGAGGACGAGCTCGACGACGACGGGCCGAAAGCACGTTTCCACGCGGGCGACCTCGACGGTGTCGACATCGACGAGCTCGACGCGGACGGTGACGAACGCGCGGACGCGACGCGAGACGATGACGCGCAGGCCGACTCGTACGACGCCGACGATGACGATGACGATGATTCGGATGAAGACGGCGGCGTCGAGGGCGACGACTCCGACGACGAAGACGACGTGCACGGCGGCGACGACCGCAGCTACTGACGGGCACACATGACGAAGGGAGGCCCCCCCCGGGNCGTATAGTCGATGGCCCCGATCAGGCGGCGCACGTCGTCGGGCTCGATCGAGACGAACGTCGCGACGCGCAGCTGGTTGCGGCCCAGCTTGCGGTAGGGCTCGGTGTCGACGATCCCGTTCGCGCGCAGGCTCTTCGCGATCGCCGCAGCGTCGATGGAGTCGTCGAAGTCGATCGTGACCACGACGGGGGAGCGGTCGGCGGGAGACGAGACGAACGGCGTCGCGACGTCGCTCGCGGACGCCCACTCGTACAGGACGGCCGACGACTCGGCCGTGCGTGCGCCCGCCCAGCTCAGTCCGCCGTTGTCGAGGATCCATCCGAGCTGGTCGTCGAGGAGCAGCAGGGTGGCCAACGCCGGGGTGTTGAGCGTCTGCTGCAGGCGCGAGTTGTCGACCGCGTTCTTCAGGCTCAGGAACTCGGGGATGTACCGACCGGATGCGGCGATCCGCTCGATGCGCTCGATCGCGGCCGGCGACACCGCGGCGTACCAGAGGCCGCCGTCGGAACCCAGGTTCTTCTGCGGGGCGAAGTAGTACACGTCGGCCTGGGCGACGTCGAAGTCGATGCCGCCGGCGGCGCTGGTCGCGTCGATGACGGTGAGGGCGCCGGCATCGCCGTGCACGCGCTCGACCGGGGCGGCGACGCCGGTGGAGGTCTCGTTGTGCGGCCAGGCGTACACGTCGACGCCGTCGACCGGCTCGGCGACCGTGCGGGTGCCGGGCTCGGCACGACGGACGTCGGGCGCCTGCAGCCAGGGCGCGGCGGCAGCGGCGGCGAACTTGCCGCCGAACTCGCCGAAGACCAGATTCTGGCTGCGGTTCTCGATGAGGCCGAAGGAGGCGGCATCCCAGAAGGCGGTCGATCCACCGTTGCCGAGGATGATCTCGTACCCGTCGGGAAGGCGGAAGAGCTGGGCGAGACGCTCGCGCGTGCTCGCGACGAGGTTCTTCACCGGCGCCTGGCGGTGCGAGGTACCCAGGATCGAGGCTCCGCGGGTGACGAGCGACTCGAGCTGCGCACCGCGCACTTTCGAGGGGCCGCACCCGAAGCGACCGTCGGCGGGCAGGAGACCTGTGGGCAGTTCCACGTGCGACATGGCTCGATTCTATGGTCCCCTCCGCGGGCTTCCCGCGCTCATGACGGAGGGGGTCGGTAGGCTGGAGGTTCCAGCCGCGCGACGCCGAGGACACCCGAATGACAGATCTCATCGACACCACCGAGATGTACCTGCGCACGATCCTCGAACTCGAGGAAGAGAAAATCGTGCCCCTGCGGGCCCGCATCTCGGAACGCCTCGGCCACTCGGGCCCGACCGTCTCGCAGACGGTCGGGCGTATGGAGCGCGACGGCTTGGTGGTCGTCTCGGAGGACCGCCGTCTCGAGCTGACCGGCACCGGTCGCCAGAAGGCCGTCGACGTCATGCGCAAGCACCGTCTCGCCGAGCGCCTGCTCAGCGACGTGATCGGCCTCGACTGGGCCTACGTGCACGACGAGGCCTGCCGCTGGGAGCACGTGATGAGCGAGCAGGTGGAACGCCGCCTCGTCGAACTGCTCGGCCACCCCACCGAGTCGCCCTACGGCAACCCGATTCCGGGACTCGACCAGCTGGGCGATGCGGCCAGCTCCACGTTCGACGACGGTGTCGTCGGACTCGTCCGCAAGCTCACCGACGCCGGGCATCCCATCACCGGCACGGTGCGCCGCCTGGCCGAACCCGCGCAGGTCGACCCCGAGCTGCTCCAGCAGCTCAAGGCCGCTGGGGTGCTTCCGGGAGCGCGCGGCGACTACCGCTTCAACGAGGGATACGTGCTGGTGCAGATGGAGGGCATCGAGGACGGTCTCGAGTTGCCGGTCGAGGTGGCCTCGCACATCTTCCTCGTCGCCGAGGACTGAGTCTCGCGAGACCTCCGCACTCCGCGACCGAGCATTGGCTGAACACGGTGATCGGAGCGTGACTTGTTCGTTATCTTCCGGTAGCCTTCGAGAGTCCACAGGCGAGAAGCCCGCCGTCGGACCCCTCGCGGTTTGCCTCATCGGCTCGTCGTCTGCAGAGGGTGAAGCCCGCACATCGTGCCCCATCGAGTGCTGACGAGCTAGCGTCCTGGACGCAGAGGCGCCGGAGGACTTTTGGCTGAAACCACTGATCCCGTCGGGGACCTACCCGAGGTTCCGACGACGGGTCTCACCCGTAAGAGCGCGCGCGCAGCCGTCGCTCGACCCCCGCAACGACCCGTGGCGGTCTCGACGTCGGCGACTCCGCCGGCCTCTCGCACCGCTCCCGCACGACGTCCCTCGGGACAGCGTCGCCACGGCAAGCCCGTGCGCAGCGCCGTGATCCTGACGATGGTCGCCGGTCTCGTCGCCACCGTCGCCATCCCTGCCTACGCGGCGACCATGCCCGCGGCCGAGACGATGACCCTGCAGCAGGTGTCGGCCCCCGACAACCAGTCGCTGGTCGTGGCCTCCGACGCCGCGGCCGAGACGCTCGACCGCAGCAGCTACTCGGCGACCACCGCCGACGAGATCCAGCAGAAGAAGGACCGCGAAGCCGCTGCCGCCGCAGCCGCGGAGCGTGCCCGCCAGTTGGCATCCAATGCCGGCGCCTCGGTCTCGTCGATCGACTTGAACATGACGGCCCCCGGCTCGGGTGAGGTGCGCTGGCCCCTGTCGAGCTACGTGCTCGGCCGTGGCCTGTGGGACTCCGGCTACCACCAGGGCGTCGACCTGCTCGCCCCGGGTGGGCAGCCCATCTTCGCCGCCGCCGCCGGCGTCGTGAGCACCTCTTCCGAGAGCTTCGGCGGGTACGGCGTGGGCATCGTCATCGAGCACGTCATCAACGGCCAGAAGGTGTCGACCACCTACGGCCACATGACGTACGGCAGCCGCCAGGTGCAGGCCGGTCAGACGGTCGCCGCGGGCCAGCTCATCGGCCTCGTCGGCTCGACCGGAAGCTCGACCGCGAACCACCTGCACTTCGAGGTGCACATCAACGGATCGGTCGTCGATCCCTACGCCTGGCTGCAGCAGAACGCCAGCTGATCGGACCGAACGAGAGACGGCGTGCCGGAGGACGATGTTCTCCGACACGCCGTCTCTCGTTTCCCGATCCCGCCGCCCCCGGGCGTGTCGGGGTGGGTTAGCCTGTCTCCGACGTCGGAACAACCGAAGGGAAAGCCCGATGAGCATCAGGCCTCGCATCCGCACCATGGATGCGCTCGGCCTGCTCGTTCTTCGGCATCGTGTGTTCGGATGCCGCGGTGTCGCCGCGACTTCCGAGGCGCTGTCTGTCTAGACAGCGCCTTTTTTCATGCCCTGCGCGCGGGCCGTCGTCGCAAGTCGAACATCCGAGAAGCCGTCTCGGCCATTCGAGAGGAGACGTGAATGCGCACACTGGTATTGAACGCGGGATACGAGCCCCTGGCGGTCGTGTCGTTCAAGCGGGCCCTCGTGCTCGTGATGAACGACAAGGCCACGGTCGTGGAACGCATCGACGAGGATCCGGTCTGGGCCGCGGCGGGGACCTACGATCGCCCGGCGGTCATCATCCTGACCCGCTACGTGCGGGTGCCGGGGGCGCGGCAGGTGCCCGTCACGCGGCGCGGGGTGCTGCGTCGCGACGCGCACCGCTGCGGGTACTGCGGCAAGGCGGCGTCGACGATCGACCACGTGCTGCCGCGTTCGCGCGGGGGCAAGGACACCTGGGAGAACCTCGTGGCCTGCTGCCTGCACTGCAACAACGTCAAGGGCGATCGCACCCCCCAGGAGATGCACTGGGACCTCCGTCTGGTGCCGGCGCCCCCGCGCGGATCGTCCTGGACCGTGCGCGGCGTCGACAAGAGCGATCCGCGGTGGGAGCCGTACCTGGCCTTGGCGGCGTGAGCGTCGTCGCCGTCCTTGCGGCGCTGGCGTCCCCGGCATCCGGGTGATGGGATGGGGGCATGCCTCGTGCCCTGATCGTCATCGACATGCAGCGCGGATTCGACGACCTCGACTTCTGGGGGCCGACCGCCAACCCCGATTGCGAGAGCAACGTCACGGCGCTGATCGGGGCGTGGCAGCACGAGGGCGAGCCGATCGTCGTCGTGCGGCACGATTCGGCGTCGCCTGGATCGCCCCTGCACCCGGACGGAGGCGGTAACGCGTTGGTCGATGCGGTCGCCAAGGTCTCGGCCGACCTGTGGGTGACGAAGAACGTCAATTCGGCCTTCTACGGCGACCCCGACCTGCACGCCTGGTTGGGCGAGAACGGCATCCGCGAACTGGTGATCTGCGGCATTCAGACCAACATGTGCGTCGAGACCACGGCGCGCATGGCCGGCAACCTCGGGTACGAGGTGACGGTTGTTCTGGATGCCACGCGCACCTTCGATCTGAGCGCTGAGGTCGCGGGCCTCGGAACGGTGACCCGGACGGCCGCCGAGCTGATGGCGAACACGGCCGTCGTGCTGCAGCAGGGCGGATTCGCGCGGATCGCGGCGACCGTCGACCTGGTCTGAGGCGCGTCGCCCCTCGCGTCGCGGGGGCGTCGGCACCTCGCGTCGGGGCTGCTGCCGGTCGGTGCGCGCGGCGTCGGGCTCAGGGTGTCGTGCCGTCGCGCGAGGGGACGACGGCAATGTCGGAGGTCGATCGTATCTTCGACCCACAGGGATTGAGGCACTAGAACAAATGTTCTAACCTGTGGGAGTGAGGGCGATCGTGAGAGACCAGGTACAGGCCGTACCCGACATCCACGCGCTGCGCGATCGCTTGGAGCGCATGCAGGGCCGGCGCATGGACGCCCCGGTGCTGCCCACGCACCCGGCTTTCTCGTCCCTGCTTCCCGGGGGCGGTCTGCGGGCGGGATCGGCCTATGCCCTCGCTCGATCCGCGTCGCTGCTGCTCGCCCTGCTGGCCCGGCCCTCGCAAGACGGTTCGTGGTGCGGCGTGATCGGCATGCCCGAGCTGGGGGCCGAGGCCGCCGAGAAGTACGGCCTCGACCTCGATCGTCTGGTCTTCATCCCCGACCCGGGGCCGCGATGGCTGGCGGTGACGGCGACGATCGCCGAGGTGCTGCCGGTCGTGGCCGTCCGCCCGCCGTCGGGTTCCACGGCGGCCCGTAGGGGTGCCGAGACCACACGCCTGGCCGCTCGGCTGCGCGACCGTGGAGCCGTGCTGCTGGTGCAGGGCGCCTGGCCGCAGGCCGAAGCGGTGATCGACGTCGCCGACCCGCGATGGACGGGGCTCGGTCAGGGACACGGGTACCTGGCGGGTCGTGAGCTCACCGTGTCGGTGAGCAGCCGACGCTCGCCCCACGCCCGTCGGGCGCGCATGCTGCTGCCCGCGGCCGACGGGTCGGTCGAGCTGCTGGGTACGCCCACCGAACGCCTCGTGCCGCGCGAGCGCGACGAGTACCGTCCGAGAGCGGTCGGCTGATGCAGGCTCCCACGCGCAGCCTCGTGCTCTGGTTTCCCGATTGGCCGATCACGGCATTCGTCGCCGAGGCCGTCACGCCTCCTCGCCCCGAGGCCCCGGTGGCGGTGTTCTCCCACAACCTCGTCGTCGCCAGCTCGTGGGCTGCCCGCGCGCAGGGGGTACGCCGAGGTCAGAAACGCCGTGACGCTCAGGCCCTGTGTCCGACCCTCCAGGTGGTCCCCGCCGACCCGGTACGCGACGCGCGCGTGTTCGCCCCCGTCGTGGCCCGCATCGAAGAACGCGCCCCCGGGGTGCAGATCATACGGCCGGGATTGTGCGCACTGCGGGCGCGGGGTCCGGCGCGCTACTACGGTGGCGAAGCCGAGGCTGCGCGCCTACTGATCCGCCTCCTCCACGACGACGGCTTCGGCGAGGTACGGGCGAGCGTCGCCGACGGTGTCTTCACCGCCGAGCACGCCGCCCGCTCGGCCACCGTCGAAGAGCCCGTGCGCATCGTGGCGCCCGGTGACGCCGCGGCGTTCCTCTCTCCGCTGTCGATCGCCACCCTCGACGACGAGGAGTTCGGCAGTCTGCTCTCTCGGTTGGGCGTGCACACCCTCGGTGATCTGGCCACTCTCGCGGCCGAACGGGTGCGGGAACGCTTCGGAGAACGGGGGGTGCGCCTGCATGCGCTGGCGGGAGGACTCGACTCGCAACCCGTGCAGCCGCGTACCCCTCCACCCGAGCTGCACCGCGACGTCGCCTTCGAGCCGCCCCTCGAACTCGCCGACCAGATTGCCTTCGGCATGCGCGTGGCGGCCGAGGAGTTCATCGCCCGGTTGGGGGCCCACGACCTGGTGTGCACCGAGCTGCGTGTCGTGCTGACGGGTGAGCGGGCCGAGCGCAGCGAACGCGTGTGGCTGCATCCCGGATCGTTCGACGCCGCCGCGGTGGTCGATCGGGTGCGCTGGCAGCTCGCCGAAGACGCCCAGGGCATCTTCGGCAGCGGCGTGGCGGGCGTGCACATCGAGCCCGAGGCCGTCGACGCCGCTGCCCACCACGCCAAGGGGCTGTTCGGTGCGGGGCCCGACGAACGCGTCCACCATGCCCTCTCGCGCGTGCAGGCCATGCTCGGCCACCGCGAAGTGGTCACTCCCGTGATCGGCGGGGGACGCTGGCTGGCCGAACGGCAAGTGCTCGTGCCCTGGGGAGACCGAGCCGTGACGGCGAAGGAACGCGCGCGCCCCTGGCCCGGCAGCCTGCCCGATCCGCTGCCGGCCACCGTCTACCCCGAACCACGGCCGGTCGGGGTCACCGACATCGCGGGAGCCCCGGTGACAGTGGGGGAGCGCGACGCGCTCAGCGCCCCACCGGCGGTGCTCGAGACGGCGGGACAACGGCGACGCATCAGCGAATGGGCGGGGCCCTGGCCGATCAGCGAACGCGGATGGGATCCCCTGCGACGGCGCAGGGCGCATCGGTTCCAAGTGATCGACGCCGAGGGGGGCGCCTGGTTGCTGGTGGTCGAAGAAGGGGAGTGGCGGGCGGAGGGACGCTATGACTGAGGTTCGGCTCCACCTTTCTCGACGAACAGCGGGCCGCGGCGGCAGCAGCACCGGTGATGCCCCCTCGGGCGGTGCGGGCCTCGCGCCCGACGTCGGCTCGCCATCGATGAACAGAACCCGGGCGGAGGTGCGCCGATGGGCTGGAACAATCCGCCGGTGAAATGGTCGGAACTCGAGCGCGTGCTCAGCGACGCCCGCCGCCCGACCGGTGCCCCGCCGAACGGTGACGGGGGCGACAGCCCCGCCTGGTCGCACAAACGCGGCGCCTACGTGCCGCCGACGATCGCGCGCCCGGCCGACACCGTGCCGTACGCCGAGTTGCACGCGCACTCGTCGTACTCGTTCCTCGACGGAGCCTCGTCGCCCGAAGAACTCGTCGAAGAAGCCGAACGTCTTGGCCTGCACGCCCTCGCCCTCACCGACCACGACGGGTTCTACGGCATCGTGCGCTTCGCCGAGGCCGCCGAGGCGCGCACGGTGAACACCGTCTTCGGCGCAGAACTGTCGCTGGGTCTCGCCGGGCCGCAGAACGGCGAGGCCGACCCGGGCGGATCGCATCTGCTCGTGCTCGCACGCCGCGAAGAGGGCTATCACCGCCTCGCCGCCGCGATCACCCACGCGCAGCTCAGCGGTGCCGAGAAGGGGCGTCCCGTCTACGACCTCGCCGACCTGGCCGAACGCGCGGGCGGGCCCGGCGATCCGCACTGGGCGGTGCTCACCGGATGCCGCAAGGGCACGGTGCGCCAAGCTCTGGCGTTCGAAGGGCCCACGGGGGCCGCGCGCGAACTCGACACCCTCGTCGACCTGTTCGGCCCCGAGGCCGTGTACGTCGAGCTGATGGATCACGGCAGTCCTCTCGACTCCAGACGCAACGACGTGCTGGCGGCGCTCGCCGCCGAGCGGGGGCTGCCGATCCTCGCGACGAACAACGTGCACTACGCCGCCCCGCAGAAAGAGCTCCTCGCCGCCGCCGTGGCCGCCGTGCGCGCCAATCGTGGTCTCGACGAACTCGACGGGTGGCTTCCCGCGCACGCCGGCGCGCACCTGCGCTCGGGGGTCGAGATGGCGGCGCGGTTCGCCCGATATCCCGGAGCGGTGGCGCGCACCGTGACGCTCGCCGACGAGGTCGCCTTCCCGTTGCGCCGCGCCAAGCCCGCGCTTCCGCGACAAGACGTCCCCGAGGGGCATACCCCCATGTCCTGGCTGCGGCATCTGGTGTGGGAGGCCGTCCCGCGCAAGTACCCCCGGCTCTCCGACGAGGATCGCAACCGCATCGAGCGCGAACTCGGTGTGATCGAGATGAAGGACTTCCCGGGGTACTTCCTCATCGTCTACGGCATCGTCGCCGAGGCCCGGCGGCGCGGCATCCTGTGCCAGGGGCGCGGGTCGGCGGCGAACAGCGCGGTGTGCTTCCTGCTCGACATCACCGCGGTCGACTCGATCTTCTACAAGCTGCCCTTTGAGCGTTTCCTGTCGAGCCTGCGCGACGAAGAGCCCGACATCGACGTCGACTTCGACTCCGATCGCCGCGAAGAGATCATCCAGTGGGTCTACAAGGAGTACGGGCGCGAGCGTGCGGCGCAGGTGGCGAATGTCATCCAGTACCGCCCCAAGAACGCCGTCCGTGACATGGCTCGGGCGCTCGGACACTCGCCGGGCCAGCAAGACGCCTGGTCGAAGCAGGTCGAACGGTGGGGAGCGACCCTCGAAACCGGTGCGGATCACGACATCCCCGACCAGGTCATCGAGTTCGCGTCGGAGCTGCTGAAAGCGCCACGCCACCTCGGCATCCACTCCGGAGGCATGGTGCTCACCGATCGACCGGTGGGTGAGGTCGTGCCGATCGAGCATGCGCGCATGGAGAACCGCACGGTCATCCAGTGGGACAAAGACGACGCCGCGTGGATGGGGCTGGTCAAGTTCGACCTGCTGGGACTCGGCATGCTCGCGGCGCTGCAGTACTGCTTCGACCTGATCCGCGATGCCACGGGCGAGGCGTGGGAGCTCTCCACGCTCCCGAAAGAAGAGAAGGCCGTCTACGACATGCTGTGCCGCGCCGACTCGATCGGGGTGTTCCAGGTGGAATCCCGCGCGCAGATGGGATTGCTGCCGCGTCTGCAGCCACGGAAGTTCTACGACCTGGTCGTGCAGATCGCTCTCATCCGCCCGGGACCCATCCAGGGCGGTGCCGTGCATCCGTTCGTTCGACGCAAGCTCGGCCAGGAGCCCATCACCTACGTGCATCCCAAGCTCGAGCCGGTGCTGGAGCGGACGATGGGGGTGCCGGTGTTCCAGGAGCAGCTCATGCAGATGGCCGTCGCCATCGGCAACTGCTCTGCCGAAGACGCCGACCTGCTGCGCCGGGCCATGGGGTCCAAGCGGGGGCTCGAGCGTATCGACTCCCTGCGCGAGAAGCTGTACGAGGGCATGGCGCAGAACGGTCTGGTCGGTCAGGTCGCCGACGATCTGTACGCGAAGATCCAGGCGTTCGCGAACTTCGGTTTCGCCGAATCGCATTCGCTGTCGTTCGCGCTGCTGGTGTACGCGAGCTCGTGGATCAAACTGCATTACCCGGCTGCGTTCCTCGCCGGCCTGCTGCGGGCCCAGCCCATGGGGTTCTACTCACCCGCCACCCTCACCGCCGATGCCCGCCGGCACGGGGTGACCGTACGGCGGCCCGACCTGCTGCGCTCGAGCGTCGAAGCGGGTCTCGAGCCGGTCGACGAGACGGGCGCCCGCGCCCCGACGGGTCTCGACGCCTGCACGCACGCGGAGCAGTCCCCCACGGGGGACTTCGATGCGTCGGAGCCCGACGAGACCCTCGCCCATCGCCGAGACGGCGGGTTTGTCGTGCGCCTGGGGCTCGCCGGAGTGACCGGGATCGGCAAGAAGGTCGCCGAGCGCATCGTCGCGGAACGAGAGAGGGGCGGCCCCTATCGAGATCAACGCGACCTCGTGCGGCGCACGGGACTTGTCACGGCGCAACTCGAGGCGCTCGCCACGGCGGGGGCCTTCGAGAGCCTGGGCCATACCCGACGCGAGGCGATCTGGCTGGCCGGGTCGGCGGCGCTCGATCGCGCCGAGTTCCTTCCCGACTCGCTCGTGGCCGTGCAGCCGCCGCTGTTCACCGACCCGTCGAGTTACGAGGTGCTCGCGGCCGATCTCTGGGCGACCGGGCTCTCGGCCGACGACCACCCGCTCACTCACTTCCGCTCGGCGCTCGACGCGCGCGGGGTGCTCACCTCGCGGGAGCTCCGCACCTTCGAAACCGATCGTCGCATCGAGGTGGCGGGGCTCGTCACCCATCGGCAGCGCCCGGCCACGGCATCCGGCATCACCTTCCTCAACCTCGAAGACGAGCACGGACTGATGAACATCATCTGCTCGGTGGGGGTGTGGAACAGATACCGGCGGGTCGCGCGGGAATCACCCGCCCTCATCGTGCGGGGCATGCTCGAACGATCCGTCGAGGGAGTGACCAATGTGGTCGCCGACGGCTTCACCGATCTGCAGGTCGGCGTCGCGCACGCGTCCCGGGACTTCCGGTGATGTCGGGCGCCCTCACTAGACTCGGGGCAATCTCGCCCGGTTCCGCACCACGACAGGGGAAACGACATGACCGACACACCCACTCCGCCCGAAGGCTGGTATCCCGACCCCGCAGGCGGCGACGGCCTGCGCCGGTGGGACGGCACCGCCTGGACCGATGAGGTGCGCCCCGTGCACGGCGACGGGGTTCCGCAGGTGGCCGCGCAGGACTCGGGTTCCGCGTCCGAGTCGGCTCCGGTGTCCGACGACGCCGACACCGCCGCCCCCGAGTCGACTCCGGCGCCCGCCGCCGCCGCGGAGGAGCCTGCCCTCTCCGATGAGGCGTCGAACGACCCCGCCGCGCCTGCATCGACGAGCGACCATGCCGCCACGGCCGCGCAGACCGACGCCCCGTCGGCGTCCCCGGCCGGAGCCTCCGCACCGGCAGCGCACAGCGAGATTCCCGCTCCTCCGGCACCCAGCGCGATCCCGGCGCCTCCGGCACCCAGCGCGAGCCCCGCGCCTCCGGCACCCAGTGCAATCCCGGCGCCTCCGGCACCCAGTGCGCCGTTCGCGTCCGCACCGCCCGCCGCGTACCCCGTCACTCCGCCCTCGGCCGCTCCCGCGTACTCGTCGGCGCCGGCGTACCCCGGAACGCCCGCCCCCGCCGGGTACGGCGGTTATCCCGCCGCGCCGTCGGTCGGCGCCCAGCCCGTGCTGCGTCGCGACATCCCCACGAACACCGTCTGGGTGTGGTTGGTCGTCTTCCTGCCGCTGGTGGGCGTGCTGTCGCTGTTCCTCTTCGACTGGTCGTCGTACATCCAAGAGTCCTTCTACGCCGGCCTGTACGGCGAACCCGGTGCGATGGGCACCGATGCCATCGTCTCGACGGTCGCCACTCTGGCGAGCGTCGTCCTGGGCGCCCTCGTCGTCTTGTTCTCGTTCCTCGACTGGCGCCAACTCCGAGCCCGTGGCGTCGAGAAGCCGTTCCACTGGGCGTGGAGCTTCCTGGTGCTCGTCATCGGCAGCGGCCTGGTCTACGTCATCGGCCGTGGCGTGGTGCTGCGGCGACGCACGGGCAGCGGGCTCGCCCCCGTCTGGGCGTCGATCGTCGTGACGATCGTCTCGATCGTCATCGCCGCAATCTGGTTCGTGATCATCCTGACGCAGGTTTTCACCCTCATCGAAGAGGCCCAGTACAACCTCGGTTATTGAGTGACGAGGTGGGGGCCCCGAGCGGCCCCCACCTGAGAACCGCCTCGTGCCCTGGAGGGCCCCCTGTCTGGGAGGCCCCGTTTCTGGAGGGCCCCCTGTCTGGGAGGCCCCGTGTCTGAGAGGCCCCTGTCTGGGAAGCCACGTCGGAGAGGGGCCGTCGGAGAAGGCCCGTGTTCGAGAAGTCCTGTGGCCGAGAGGGGGCGCGGGGATGAGGCGCACCCTTCGTGACGCCTCGTGACGTCGCGTCTCGTTGGATGACGAGAACAGCCCTGACCCCTGCGGGCGGACCTAGGTTTCTGGAGCCGGCGCGTGACGCCGATTCCGCCGGGAGGCGACGCATGTCCACACCGTCCATCGCGCAGCAGATCGACGACTTCACCGCCGGGTTCGAGGCGCAGATCGGAGACCGACTGTCGGCGGTCTTCTCCGACGAGCAGGCCGCCCTTCGCAGCGCCGGCGTCCCGGCGGGAGCGCTCGACGTGGGTGACGACGCCCCGGATGCCGAGCTCGTCACCGCGGAGGGGGCGGCGACGACGTTCTCCGAGGCCCGGGCCGGAGCTGCGTCGGTCGTCGTGTTCTACCGCGGTGCGTGGTGCCCGTACTGCAACATCACTCTGCGCACCTACCAGGAGCAACTACTGCCCGCGCTGCAGGAACGCGGAGTCCAGCTCATCGCGATCTCGCCGCAGACGCCCGACGGATCGGCCCAGAGTACGACGAACGGGTCGTTGGAGTTCACCGTGCTCTCGGACCCCGCGAACACGCTCGCCGAACGCTTCGGCATCGCCACCGAGCCGAGCGTCGACGCGCGCGCGGCGCACACGGAACTCGGCTTCGACGTCGCCGACAGCAATGCCGACGAGACCGCTCGCGTCCCGTTCCCCTCGGTGTACCTGATCGACGCCGCCGGTGTGGTGCGCTTCGCCGATGTCCACGTCGATTACACGACGCGTACGGAGCCGGGCAGGATCATCGACGCGGTCGACGGCGCTCGCAGCGAATGACCCGGGGAGGACGGGCGGCGGGCCGCTCGTCCTCCTGCACCCGTGCGACACGGTCCACCGGCGTCAGGCCTCGAGCGTCGACGCCCGCGTCGCGACGATCGCATCGAGCAGGGCGTGTGCGGTGTCGTCCTTCGAACCGGATGCCGTGGCCACGACCCCACCGTCGCGACCGACGATCGTGAGGGCATTGTCGGCGGTCTCGAACCCTCGCGACCACCCGACCGCGTTGGCGGCCAGCAGATCGACGCCCTTGCGCGCGGCCTTCGCGCGAGCGCGTTCGAGCAGCTCCTCGTCGCTGCCCGCCGTCTCAGCGGCGAAGGCGACGACCGTCTGCCCCGGCCGGCGGTGCTCGACCAGCCCGGCGACGATGTCGCGATTCTCGACGAGCTCGAGGGTCAGACCGCCGGGGGAGTCCTGCTTGCGGAGCTTGTGCTCGGCGACCATGGCCACCGAGTAGTCGGCGACCGCCGCGGCCATGACGATCACGTCAGCGTCGGGAGCCGCGGCATCCATCGCCCGTCCGAGTTGCTCGGCGGTACCCGCAGCGACCACCTCGACGCGTGGATCGGGGCGCACATCGGCGTCGAGGTGCGCGGCCACGAGGGTCACCCGCGCGCCACGGTCGGCGGCGGCGCGGGCGATCGCGACCCCCTGGCGTCCGCTCGAGCGATTGCCCAGGAAGCGCACGGGATCGATCGGCTCACGCGTGCCTCCGGCGCTCACGACGATCGACAGACCGTCGAGGTCGCGCGGGCGTTCGACGAGAGCGAGGGCCGCCGCCGCGATCTCCTCCGGCTCCGACATGCGTCCGGGTCCGGAATCGCCGCCGGTGAGGACTCCGTCGGCGGGACCCACGACGTGCACCCCGCGCGCGCGGAGCACGGTCATGTTGTACGTCGTCGCCGGGTGCCGCCACATCTCGGTGTGCATTGCCGGGGCCACCACGACCGGCGCGGTCGTGGCGAGCAGCGTCGTCCCGAGCAGGTCGGAGGCCAGGCCCGCCGTCATCGCGGCCAGGGTGTTGGCGGTCGCGGGGGCGACGATGACGAGGTCGGCCGCTTGACCGAGCGCGACGTGGCGCACGCGGGCGACGTCATCGTGCACCGACGTGGTGACGGGGTTGCGGCTCAAGGCCTCCCACGTCGGCAGGCCCACGAAGCGCAGCGCGTCGTCGGTCGGCACGACGTGCACGTCGTGCCCCGCTTTCACCAGCAGTCGCACGAGGCTGACGCTCTTGTAGGCGGCGATGCCCCCGGTCACTCCCACCACGACGAACATCGCCCCAGTCTTCCAGGTCGGCTCGGGTGGCGGGTGGCGCTCACCCGCCCGGAGGAGCGCATCGCGCCCCGTCCGCGCCCCGCCCGGGTAGCGTGGACGGAATGTGCACGGTCGTGATCGACGTTCCGGAGGCGCTCGGCGAACCGGTGCGTCTTCTCGCCGTCCGAGATGAAGACCGGGAGCGGCCGTGGCGCGGCCTCGGGCCGTGGTGGCCCGACCGGGGCGGCATCCTCGGCGTGCGCGACGACCGCGCCGGCGGTGCCTGGCTCGCCGTCGACCCCGACGCGGGTCGCCTCGCGGTGCTCCTCAACCGCGAAGACCTGTCCGACCGCGGCGACGACGAGGTCGTCACTCGTGGCGGTGTTCCCCTTGACGCGGTGGGGGACGGCATCCCGGATCGACCGCTCACGCGGGGCTTCAATCTCGTCGAGGTGGATGCCGCGGGCGCCCACCTCGTGGAGTGGGACGGCCTGGTCGCCCGCCGCACGCGCCTCGCACCGGGCACGCACATGATCGCCCACCACGCGGTCGACGACGAGGGCACGCCGCGCATCGCGCGATGGCTGGCGGGATTCCGCCGCGTGGGCCTCGCCGCGGGCGAGGAGTGGTGGATGCCGTGGCTCGGCGTCGTCGAGCAGTCCACCCACGACCCGGGCGCGGCGGTGCTGCGCCGCGACGACCATGACGGGCACGTGCTCGAGTCGCTGCTCGTCTGCGTCGCCAGCATCGGACCCGGCGGCGTCGACGTGCGTGAAGCCGCACTGCCGGAGCCCGGCCGCTGGGACGACGGACTCGCCGCGCGGTTGCGCCGAGGCATCCCCTCGGCGATGGTCCCGCGCGCCGAGACCGCCGAGAGGCCGCAGTAGGCTGGATCCATCCCGCCTTCGTAGCTCAGGGGATAGAGCGCCGCACTCCTAACGCGGGCGTCGCAGGTTCGAATCCTGTCGGGGGCACCACTTCCTGATCGCGGCCGTCGGTGCGCCGGTTCGTGGGCGGGGCCGGCTTCGCCGTCGACGTACGGGCTCCGGGGGGTCAGGCGTCCCAGTCGAGACGCCCGGTTCGGGCCCCGGGCCGTGGACATTCGCCTCCGAGGGGCCGCGCGCTCCCACCGAGGCGCCGCGCGCTCCGACCGAGGCGCAGCGCGCTCAGACCGAGGCACCTCCTCCGACTCGCGAGCGGAGGGCGTGCGCCGTGCGCGCACGCTCCGCGGAATCGCGCGTTCCGATCGACGCGCTTGCTCCGGGCCCGCGGGCCGTGGGTGTTCGCCGCGAGCGCGCGAGCCCGCGCACGCCCGTTGCCACTCCCACCCTCACCGTGACATGATTACTGAACGATCGGTCGGAAAACCTCGAAGTCGAGGATGAACGACCTCGCCAACGTCGGCGGGGGAGAGGATGGCGATGTCGGAGGCGTTTCTCATCGGCGGTGCGCGCACCCCGGTCGGGCGGTACGGCGGGGCTCTGGCATCCGTTCGTCCCGATGATCTGGCCGCCCTCGTCGTGGCCGAAGCCGTGACGCGCGCGGGCGTGCCCGTCGACGCGATCGACGAGGTCATCCTCGGGGCCGCGAACCAGGCCGGCGAGGACAACCGCAACGTCGCCCGCTTGGCCGTGCTGCTCGCGGGACTGCCGGATGCCATCCCCGGCCTCACCGTCAACCGACTCTGCGCGTCGGGGATGAGCGCCATCGCCCTCGCTTCGCAGGCGGTGCGGTCGGGCGATGCCGACATCGTCGTCGCCGGCGGCGTCGAGTCGATGACCCGCGCGCCCTGGGTTCAGGCGAAGCCCGAGCGCGCGTGGGCGAAGCCCGGCGCCTCCTTCGACACCTCGATCGGCTGGCGCTTCACCAACCCGCGCCTCGCCGCGCGCGACAAAGCCACCTTCTCGATGCCCGAGACGGCCGAGGAGGTCGCCCGTGTCGACGCGATCACCCGCGCGGACGCCGACGCTTTCGCCCTGCGGAGCCACGAGCGGGCCGTGGCGGCTCAGGATGCCGGACGCTTCGCGAGCGAGATCGTCGCCGTGGACACGGGCCGAGGGGTGGTCGACGCCGACGAGGGTCCGCGCCGTGACACCTCGCTCGAGGCGCTGGCCCGACTCCGCCCGGTGGTCCAGGGCGGTGAGGTCGTCACGGCGGGCAACTCCAGCTCGCTCAACGACGGGGCCTCGGCCGTCGTCGTCGCCAGTGCCAGAGCGGTCGAACGCTACGGACTGCGACCCCGCGCGCGCCTCGTCTCGCACGCGTCGGCCGCTCTCGCGCCCGAGATCATGGGCCTCGGTCCCGTGCCCGCGACCGAGAAGGCCCTCGCGAAGGCCGGGCTCTCGGCATCCGACCTCGGCGCGGTCGAACTCAACGAGGCGTTCGCGTCGCAGTCGCTGGCGTGCATGCGACGGCTGGGACTCGACCCCGAGATCGTCAACGCCGACGGCGGCGCGATCGCCCTCGGTCATCCGCTCGGATCGAGCGGCAGCCGCCTGCTCGTGACGCTGCTCGGACGCCTCGAGCGCGAGAACGCCCGGTACGGGCTCGCGACCATGTGCGTCGGCGTCGGGCAGGGGACCGCGATGATCGTGGAGCGGGTCGATGGCTGAGCCGACGCGCGGGGCCGCCGCCGGCGCGAGCCGGACCCCCGAGATTGTCGACGGGACCGAGAGCCACGCCTCCCGTCTGCGCGTCGACGCCTTCGACGACCGCGTCATCGCGACCCTCGACCGCCCCGATCGCCGCAACGCGATCGATCAGGCCATGGTCGACGAGCTGCACGCGCTGTGCACCGAGCTCGAGCAGCGACCGCGCACGCTGATCCTCACCGGCGCCGGCGGGATCTTCGCCGCGGGGGCCGACATCGCGCAGTTGCGCGAGCGCACCGGCGACGACGCCCGCCGCGGCATCAACGCCACGGTGTTCGACCGCATCCGCCACCTGCCGATGCCCGTCGTCGCGGCCGTCGACGGCTTCGCCCTCGGCGGGGGAGCGGAGCTCGCCTACGCGGCCGACATCCGCATCGGCACACCCCGCGTGCGCTTCGGCAACCCCGAGCCCGGCCTCGGCATCATCGCCGCCGCCGGCGCCGCCTGGCGCCTGCCCGAGATCGTCGGCCACGCGCGCGCCAGCGAACTGCTGCTCACCGCGCGGGTGATCGACGCCGATGAGGCGCTCGCGTGGGGCCTGCTGTCGAGCATCCACGAGCCCGACGACCTGCGGGGCGCCGCCCACGCGATCGTCGACCGCATCGCCGCGAACTCCGTGCGGGCGACCGTGCTCACCAAGCGCGCGCTGCTCGCCCCCCGCGCCGAGCACCCCGCGATCGACGGAGAACTGCAGGCCGAGCTGTTCGACAGCGGCGACAAGCGCGCCCGCATGACCGCGTTCCTCGAGAGGAAGAAGAGATGACCCTTCCCGATTCCGCCCCCGCGGCATCGCTGCCCCCCACCATCGGCGTGCTCGGCGGGGGCCGGATGGGCGCCGGCATCGCCCATGCGTTCCTGCTCGCCGGCTCCCGCGTGCACGTCGTCGAGCGCGACGCCGACGCGGCCGATGCCGCACGCGAACGCGTCGAGACGGCCCTGCAGCGCTCGGCCGTGCGGGGCATCGAGACGCCGGATGCCACGGCCCTCACCACCGGAACCGACGCCGCCGCGTTCGCCGACGCCGGCCTCGTCGTCGAAGCCGTCCCCGAGGACCGCGCGCTGAAGATCGACGCCCTGACCCGCCTCGAGGCGGTCGTGTCGGATCGTGCGGTCGTGGCATCCAACACCTCGTCCATCTCGATCGACGCGCTCGCCGCGTCGCTCGCACGCCCCGCGCGTTTCGTCGGGCTGCACTTCTTCAACCCGGTGCCCGCCTCGGCGCTCGTCGAGGTGGTGACGGGGGCTGCGACCGACCCCGAGGTGGTCGAGGCCGCGAGGGTGTGGATCGCCGCGATCGGCAAGACCGCGGTGGTCGTCCGAGATGCGCCCGGATTCGCGTCGAGCCGCCTCGGCGTCGCCCTCGGCCTCGAAGCGATCCGGATGCTCGAGGAGGGCGTCGCCTCGGCCCACGACATCGACACGGCCATGGAGCTGGGGTACCGGCATCCGATGGGCCCCCTGCGCACGACCGACATCGTCGGACTCGACGTGCGCCTCGGCATCGCCGAAGAACTGGAGCGCGCCTTCGGTGCGCGTTTCACCCCGCCGGCGTTGCTGAAGAAGCTCGTCGACGCGGGGCACCTGGGCCGCAAGACCGGCCGCGGATTCTACGAATGGAGCGAATGATGACGTTTCTCCCGAGCTACGTGAAGGGCGCCTGGTGGACGCCCGTCGAGGATCCCGACGCCGCGGTCGTCCGTGACGCGTCGACGGGCGACGAAGTCGTCCGCGTCAGCACCACGGGTCTCGACCTCGCGGGCGCCGTCGCCTTCGCGCGCCGGGAGGGCCAGCGGAGCCTCGGCGCCCTCACCTTCCACCAGCGCGCGATGGTGCTGAAGAACCTCGCGATCGCGCTGAACGAGCGCCGCGAAGAGCTGTACGCGCTGTCGATGCGTTCGGGATCGACCCGCCGCGACTCGCTGAGCGACATCGACGGCGGCATCGGCGTGCTGTTCACCTTCTCGTCGAAGGCCCGCCGTGAGCTGCCCGCCGGAACGGTCGTGCTCGACGGGCCGGTCGAACCGTTGTCGAAGGACGGATCGTTCCTCGGGCGCCACGTGTACACGCGCCTCCCCGGCGTCGCGGTGCAGATCAACGCCTTCAACTTCCCGATGTGGGGGTCGCTCGAGAAGTTCGCCCCCGCGTTCCTCGCCGGCCTCCCCACGATCGTCAAGCCCGCGACGCCCACGGCGTACATCGCCGAGGCCTGGGTGCGCATGGTCGTCGAGACCGGCCTGCTCCCCGAGGGCTCGCTGCAGCTGGTCAGCGGCAGCGTTCCCGGCCTCTTCGACCTGCTCGACCTCGGCGACACCGTCGGTTTCACCGGCAGCGCCTCCACCGCCGAGCGCCTACGCGCCCAGGCGAAGCCCGGCGTGCGCTTCACGAGCGAGACCGATTCGATCAACGCCTCGATCCTCGGCCCCGACGCCGTGCCCGGCACCCCCGAGTTCGACGCGTACGTGAAGCAGCTGCTCGTCGAACTCACCACCAAGGCGGGGCAGAAGTGCACCGCGATCCGCCGCGCGATCGTGCCGGCGGGGACCACGGATGCCGTGGCCGCGGCGCTGCGCGAGAAGATCGCCGAACGCGTCGTCGTCGGCGACCCGCGCGTCGAGGGCGTGACTATGGGACCGCTCGTCTCGCGCGAGCAGCGCGACGAGGTGCTGCGGCAGGTCGCCGTGCTGCAGGACGCGGGCGGGCGTTTCGTCGTCGGGTCGGCGGAGGCCCCCGACGCGCGCGTGGCCGACGGCGCGAGCCCGGCCGACGGCGCCTTCCTCGAGCCCATGCTCCTGGCCTTCGCCGATGCCGCGACCCCGGCCGTCAACGACATCGAGGCCTTCGGACCGGTCGCGAGCATCGTCGAGTACACCGACGTCGCGGAGGCGGCGACCATCGTCGGCCGGGGCGGCGGCTCGCTCGTGACGAGCGTCGCGACCCACGACCCCGGTGTCGCCACCGAGCTGCTCACGCGCATGGGCGCGATGAACGGCCGCGTGCTCTTCCTCGACCGCGACGACGCCCGCACCTCCACCGGTCACGGCGCCCCCGTGCCGCACCTCGTGCACGGCGGACCCGGCCGCGCCGGCGGCGGCGAGGAGCTCGGCGGCATCCGCTCGGTCCTGCATTCGATGCAGCGCACCGCGATCCAGGGTTCGCCGCGCATGCTGACCGCGTTGACGGGGGTGTGGCATCCGGGAGCCGAGACCGACACCGCGGGGCGGCATCCGTTCCGCAAGCCCCTCTCCGACCTGCGGATCGGCGATGCCGTGGAGTCGGCCGAGCGGGAAGTCACCCTCGACGACATCGAGGTGTTCGCCAACTTCACCGGCGACACGTTCTACGCGCACATGGACGAGGAATCCGCCGCGGCGAACCCCTTCTTCCCGGGACGCGTCGCGCACGGCTACCTGCTCGTGTCGTGGGCGGCCGGGTTGTTCGTCGATCCCGCACCGGGTCCGGTGCTGGCGAACTCGGGCCTCGAGAACCTGCGCTTCGTCACCCCCGTCTCACCCGGCGACCGCATCCGCGTCGCTCTGACGGCGAAGCAGATCACCCCGCGCGAGACCGACGAGTACGGCGAGGTGCGGTGGGATGCCGTCATCCACAACCAGGACGACGAGATCGTCGCGCAGTACGACGTACTGACGCTCGTGGCGAAGACGTGGCAGCCCGCCGAGGTGCTGGTGTGAGCGCGCTCCGACCGATGATGCAGCGCGATCAGGCGTCGGCGATGCTCGCCATGGTCGTCGAGCACGACGCGCCGGGGGAGTCCCGCGTGTCGATGGCCGTGCGCGACGACATGCTCAACGGTTTCGCCATCACCCACGGCGGGCTCGTCTTCACCCTCGCCGACACGGCGTTCGCGATCGCGTGCAACGAAGACGAGCGCGTGACCGTCGCGGGCGGCGCCGACATCGCGTTCCTGAAGTCCACGACCGCGGGGCAGACGCTGACGGCGACCGCCGCCCGCCGCGCCCGGAGCGGGCGGACGGGCCTGTACGACATCCGGGTGACCGACGAGACCGGCGACCTCGTCGCCGAGGTGCGCGGGCGCAGCATCACGACGGATCGGCGTCCGCCGGCCGACTCCCGACCCGCCGCCACACCCGACCCCGAGCGCGACGCCGTGCTCTCCACCACGGAGGTGTCCCGATGACCATGACCGTTCCCTCGCGCCCCGACTTCCTGGCATCCGTCGATCCCACCGGCATCCCGCTCGAGAGCCTGCGCGCTCTGCAGCTCGAGCGCCTGCAGTGGACCGTGCGGCACGCCTACGACAACGTCGAGATGTACCGCCGCAAATTCGACGCCGCGGGCGTGCGCCCCGACGACATCCGTACCCTCGACGACATTCGGCTGTTGCCGTTCGCGACCAAGGCCGACCTGCGCGAGACCTACCCCTTCGGCATGTTCGCCGTGCCGATGGCCGAGGTTCGTCGCATCCACGCCTCGTCGGGCACGACCGGGCGCCCCACCGTGGTGGGCTACACCGCGGGTGACCTCGATCGCTGGGCCGATCTCGTCGCGCGCTCGCTGAGCGCCGCGGGCATCCGCGCGGGCGATCGCGTGCACAACGCGTACGGGTACGGGCTGTTCACCGGAGGGCTGGGTGCCCACGCGGGAATCGAGCGCCTCGGGGCGACCGTCATCCCGATGTCGGGTGGGCAGACCGCGCGCCAGGCGCAGCTCATCCAGGATTTCGCGCCCGACGCCATCCTCTGCACGCCGAGCTACCTGCTCACCATCGCCGACGCGCTGGAGTCCGCCGGCGTCGACCCGCGGTCCACGTCGCTGCGCGTCGCCGTGCTCGGCGCCGAACCCTGGACCAACGAGATGCGCCGGGAGATCGAGCGGCGCCTCGACGTCGTCGCCGTCGACATCTACGGCCTGAGCGAGGTGATGGGCCCGGGGGTGGCCAGCGAGAGCGCGCTCACCAAAGACGGCCCCCACGTGTGGGAGGACCACTTCCTGCCCGAGACGATCGACGGCGAGAGCGGCGCACCGGTGGCCGACGGAGAGCTCGGCGAACTGGTGTTCACCTCGCTCACCAAAGAGGCGTTCCCGGTCATCCGCTACCGCACCCGCGACCTCACCCGCTTGAAGCCGGGCACGGCGTTCCCGTTGATGCGACGCATCGAGAAGATCACCGGTCGCAACGACGACATGATCATCCTGCGCGGGGTGAATCTCTTCCCGACCCAGATCGAGGAGATCGTGATGGGCATCGAGACGCTCACCCCGCACTTCGTGCTCGAGCTGCGTCGAGAAGGACGAATGGATGCCATGACCGTCCGCATCGAACGGCACCCCGCCCTGCAGCGAGAGGTCTGCGAGGCCGCCGGTGTCGTGCTGCAGCAGCGGATCAAGGTGCTCATCGGCACGAGCGTCGACGTGAACGTCGAGGAGCCCGGTGCCCTGCCGCGCAGTGAGGGCAAGTACAAGCGGGTGTACGACCTGCGGTGACGGGCGCCCGGGCGCCGGGCCGACGTGGAGACCGCGGACCATCGTGGGGTCGCACCGGTCGGGCGCTCCACGGGCCCGGGAAGACGGCGGGGATCACGCCCGTTGCGGGGCGGCTCGCCCGCGGTTACACTTTTACTGAACGATCGGTCTGTAAAGGGAGTCGACGATGACGACAGCACTCACGACGGACGCCGCACTCGACGGCGAGGCGATGTTCGACGCCCTCATCGAGGCCGACGGACGCATCGAGCCCCGCGACTGGATGCCGGAGGGTTACCGCCGCACGCTGATCCGTCAGATCTCGCAGCACGCGCACTCCGAGATCATCGGCATGCAGCCCGAGGGAGCGTGGATCACGCGGGCGCCGAGCCTGAAGCGCAAGGCGATCCTGCTGGCCAAGGTGCAGGACGAAGCCGGACACGGCCTCTACCTCTACTCGGCGGCGCAGACCCTCGGCATCACCCGCGACGAGATGACGCAGCAGCTCGTCGACGGCAAGGCGCGGTACTCGTCGATCTTCAACTACCCGACCCCGACGTGGGCCGACATGGGCGCCATCGGCTGGCTCGTCGACGGCGCCGCGATCTGCAACCAGGTGCCGCTGTGCCGCGCCTCGTACGGACCCTACGGTCGCGCGATGGTGCGCATCTGCAAAGAGGAGTCGTTCCACCAGCGCCAGGGATTCGAGATCCTCCTCACACTCATGCAGGGCACCGACGCGCAGCGAGAGATGGCGCAGGACGCCGTGAACCGCTGGTACTGGCCGAGCCTGATGATGTTCGGTCCCCCCGACGACGACTCGCCCAACTCGGCGCAATCGACGGCGTGGAACATCAAGCGCTTCAGCAACGACGTGCTGCGTCAGCGGTTCGTGTCGATGCTCGTCCCGCAGGCGGCGGTGCTCGGGGTGACCCTGCCCGACCCCGACCTGCGCTTCAACGACGAGACGGGCCAGTACGACATGGGTGAGATCGATTGGAGCGAGTTCCAGGAGGTTCTCGCCGGCCGAGGCCCCCTCAACACCACGCGGCGCCAGCACCGTCGCGACGCGCACGAAGAGGGTGCGTGGGTGCGCGAAGCCGCCGCCGCGTACGCCGCGAAGAAGAGCGCGAAGGCGGCCGCCTGATGGCGACTCCCGGGGGGAGCCCCGCCGAGACCTGGCCCCTGTGGGAGGTCTTCGTGCGCGCCAACCGCGGCCTCAGCCACGTGCACGTGGGCTCGCTGCACGCGCCCGACGCCGAACTCGCCGTCCGCAACGCCCGCGACCTCTACACGCGTCGCGGTGAGGGCGTGTCGGTCTGGGTCGTGCCCTCGGATGCCGTGACCACGAGCGATCCGGGAGCCAAGGGCGCGTTCTTCGAGTCGCCGGCGGGCAAGAACTACCGGCACGCGGTGTACTACACCGCGTCCGAGGGGGTGCCGCACCTGTGAGCACGACGACGGATGTGTCGCGGGCGGTGCGATCGGCTGAGGGGTCTCCGTCGAGCGAAGCGCCGGCGGATGAGCTCGTCGACCCGGCTGGCGTGGGACACGGCGCTGACCCGCACGGCGACGACCCGCACGGCGACGTCTCGCTCGATGCCCGCGAGCTCGCCGCCGAACTGGCCGGCGGAGACGACCGCGCCACCGACCCCGACGTCGCCGCCTACGCGCTCGGTCTCGCCGACGACGCCCTGATCCTCGCGCAGAACCTCTGCGGCTGGATCGCGCGCGCCCCCGAGATCGAAGAAGATGTCGCGCTCGGCAACATCGCCCTCGACCTGCTCGGTCACGCGCGCTCCCTGCTGCGCTACGCCGGCAGCTACGACGGCCGCAGCGAAGACGATCTCGCCTACGAGCGCGACGAGGCGGAGTTCCGCTCGATGTGGCTGTTCGAGCTGCCGAACGGCGACTTCGCGCACACGATCGCCCGGCAGCTGCTCGCCTCGACGTACCTTCTCGAGCTGTACCGCGACCTCACGGCATCCACCGATCCGGTGCTCGCCGCCGTCGCCGCCAAGGCCGAGAAAGAAGTCGACTACCACCGCGATCACGCCGTGCAGTGGACGCTGCGGCTCGCCGGCGGAACCGAGGAGTCGCGGCAGCGGTTCCTGGTCGCCCTCGACGACACCTGGCCGTACCTCGACGAGCTGTTCCGCGACGAGCCGCTGCACGACCGGCTCGCCGGTGTCGCCGTGCGTCCCTCGAGTCTGCGGGGCCGTGTCGACGCGGTGCTCGCCACCGTGCTCGACGACGAAGACGTGCCCGTCCCCGCGGTTCCGGGTTCGTCGGCGGGTGGGCGCCGTGGCATCCATCACCCCGCCTTCGGACCGCTGATCGCCGAGATGCAGGTGCTCGCCCGCAGGCACCCGGGAGCGACGTGGTGAGCGTCGAGCACGCCCGCGCCGTGGCCGCCGCCGTCGTCGACCCCGAGGTGCCCGTGCTCACCATCGACGACCTCGGCGTGCTCCGCGACGTGCGGGTCGACGGCGACACGGTCACCGTGACGATCACCCCCACCTACTCGGGATGCCCCGCGGTCGACGCGATCCGCGACGACATCGTGCTCGCGCTCACCTCGGCCGGTTTCGACCGCACGATCGTGAAGACGACGCTGAGCCCCGCGTGGACGACCGACTGGATGAGCGACGAGGGCCGCCGCAAGCTCACCGCCTACGGCATCGCCCCGCCGTCGGGAAGGGCGCCCGCGGGGCCCATCCGTCTGCGCCTGAGCGTGGCGTGCCCGCAGTGCGGCTCGCTCGACACGCGCGAACTCTCGCGATTCGGCTCCACCTCGTGCAAAGCGCTCTGGGAGTGCCGCGCCTGCCTCGAACCCTTCGACCACTTCAAGGCGCTCTGATGACGATGACGGATGCCACGACCCCGGCCGCGACGCGCGGGCCGGCAACGGGTCCCCGTGCGCGCGCCCGGTTCCACACGCTGCGTGTCGCCGACGTGCGGCCCCTCACCCCCACCGCGATCGAGGTGACCTTCGCCGTCCCCGACGATCTCGTCGATGCCTTCGACTACGCGCCCGGACAGTACGTGGCGCTGCGCGCCACGGTCGAGGGAGAGGAACTCCGCCGCTCGTACTCGCTGTGCCGTCCGCCGACCCGGGGCGCGGTCAGCGTCGGCATCAAGCGCGATCCCGACGGCCGCTTCTCGAGCTGGGCGCACGAGGGGCTGCGCCCGGGAGATGAGGTCGAGGTGATGAGCCCGCAGGGCACGTTCGTCTCGAAGGCCTCCGTCGCCACGGGCCACGTCGTCGCGATCGCCGCCGGCTCCGGCATCACGCCGATCATGGCGATCGCCGCCGATGTGCTCGAGCGCTCCGCCGACGCCCGCATGACGATCGTCTACGCCAACCGCTCCTCGACCGACGTCATGTTCGTCGACGAGCTCGCCGACCTGAAAGACCGCTACCCGGCCCGCCTCACGCTGCACCACGTGCTCTCGCGCGAGCAGCGTGCCGCTCCGGTCTTCTCGGGGCGCATCGACGAAGAGCGCCTGCGCCTCATCCTGTCGCGGCTCATCGACCCCGCCGCCGTCGACGAGTGGTTCCTCTGCGGACCGTTCGCGCTCGTGGAACTCTGCCGCGAGACCCTCGCCGAGGTGGGAGTGCCGCGCGAGCGCGTGCGCTTCGAGCTGTTCACCGCGGGCGACGGCGACGCCCCGGCGCAGACCGGGGGAGCGCGCCCCGTGCGCGTCCGTGCCGACGAGCCGGTGCGCTCGATCGATTTCACGCTCGACGGGCAGTCCGCTCACGTCGACAGTCCGGTCTCGGCGAACGAGACGATCCTCGCGGCAGCCCTGCGCGTGCGCCCCGACGTGCCCTTCGCCTGCGCGGGGGGCGTCTGCGGCACGTGCCGTGCGCGGGTGGTCGAGGGAGCCGTGTCGATGACCGAGAACTACGCGCTCGAACCCGACGAGATCGAGCGCGGGTACGTGCTGACGTGCCAGTCGCACCCGACGTCCGACACCGTGCGCGTCGACTACGACGGATGAGAGGGATGCCGTGATCGACGACGTCTTCGCCGATGGTGTGACCACCATCACCCTGAACGCTCCGTCGCGACGCAACGCGCTCGGCATCGACGACCTGCGCGCGCTCGCCGCGGCCTACGACCGCGCCGAGGCCGACGGTGCGCGCGCCGTGCTGCTGCGCGGGGAGGGCCCCGCGTTCTGCGCCGGCCGCGACATCGCCGGCGTCGACCCGGCGACCGACGACGTGTCGGGGTACCTCGACGACACGCTGGCGCCGCTGCTGCAGCGCATGGCGTCTTTCCCGGCGCCCACGTTCGCCGCCGCCCACGGGGCGTGCCTCGGCGTGGGCCTGGGCCTGCTCATCGCCACCGACGTCGTGTTCGTCGCCGACGACGCCAAGATCGGCTCTCCTTTCGCTGCCCTGGGCGCGACCCTCGACTCGGGGGGCCACGCGCTCTTCGTCGAGCGTCTCGGTACCCACGCCACGCTCGACCTCATCTACACGGGCCGCCTGCTGACGGGCGAGGAGGCCGTACGCGCGGGACTCTTCTCGCGGGTGGTTCCGGCATCCGAGATCCAGGATGCCGTCGCCCTCGCCGCCCGTCGCGCGGCGAGGGGGCCGACGGCGGCGTTCCTCGCCAGCAAGCGGATCGTGACCGCGATCCGCGACGAGCGACGGGGGCTGTGGGAGGCCATGACGCTCGAGAACCGTGCGCAGGCCTCCCTCGCTCGAACGGACGATTATCGCGAGGGTTTCGCGGCGTTCCGAGAGAAGCGTGCGCCGGAATTCGTCGGCCACTGATCCGGCGGCGACCGACGAGGTCACCGTGCGAGGGGCTGTCGCTGGGCGACGCATCGTGAGAGGGGAGCGGTGACCGCGGTGCGTTTCTCGGCCGGACGCGATGCGCAGCGCGTCGCTGCACGCCGGGATTGATTGAATCGGCTCATGTCGACCGATGAAGACGACGAACTCGCCCGCCTGCGCCGCCGCGCGTACTCGCCGACGGCGGACATCGCCTCCGACCCGGTGGCGCTCGCGCGGCTCGCGGAGCTCGAGCGGCGCGCCGCCGAACCCGCCGATCCTTCCTCTGCCGAGACCGATGAGGGCGGGGGCGCCTCGACCGACGACGTCGCCGATGCGGCGCCGTCCGACGCCGACTCGTCGGGCGCCCGCTGGATCACGTGGTCGCGCCCGCGTCGGTCGACGATCGTCCTGGCGATCGTCAGCGCCCTCGTGATCGTCGTGGTGGTGGTGGCGCTCGTGCTGGTGCAGCGGGTGCAGACGCACCCCCTGCAGGCCGATGCCGTCCAGGTGGCCCGCCTGAGCCCTGACCCGTCGTACGTCACGCCGGACTTCTTCACGGCGGGAGCCCCCGGGGGGACCGTGGCGTACACCGAGTTCCAGGGCTTCCGCGTCGTCGTCGCCGACCCGGCTCGCACCGACGGCCGCGGCGTGGCCTGCATCACGGTGTACCAGCCCGACCTGCTCACGGTCGAAGGGGGCGGGGCGTTCTCGTACGACGGCCAGTACGTTCCCCAGGCCTGCGCCGCCGGCACGTTCCCCGCGGCGACCACCATCCGCCTCTTCGACGACGCACCCGAGCGGGAGCGCACCGAGTACCCGGCGGACACCGCGCTGCAGTTCGTATACGACGAGCAGACCGATGAGGTCGTGGTCTTCCGGGGCTGATCCCGGCCGCACCCGCGCGCACACGACGATGCCCCGGCACGCGGCCGGGGCATCGATCGCGGGGCAGGACGTCAGGCGGCGGTGGTCACCGCGAACTGCACCGAGCCCTGCGGGTCGATCTGCGCGTCGAGCACGCGGTCGTCGAGGACGGCTGCGGCGTCGGCGTCGAGGAAGACGCGCGCTCCGGCGCTCTCGACCACGGCGTCGTTCGCTTCGGGGGCGTCGACCACCGACAGCGCGAACTGCGACTCGGGGGATCCCGCGCCCTCGATGCGGACGCCACCCTGCGGCGCGTCCGGGAACTGGGCGGTGATGGTCTTGACGGCGGTCGTGGCCTCATCGGTGAGTGTCAGCATGGTGACTCTCCTTCTTTGTCGACGACAGGAGCCAGCCACGATGCCGAGAATCGACGGCGTCCTCAACCTGGGGAAGCCATTTCCAGGCAATTCCCACCGGGCCGCCGGGGGTCAGGGGAGCAGCCCCGCGCGCCGCGCGCGGGTGACGGCGGCGTGGCGCGTCGAGGCGTCGAGCTTCGACATCGCCGAGGCGAGGTACGACTTCACGGTGGTCTCGCGGAGCTGCAGAGAGGCGGCGATCTCGCTGTTCGTCGAGCCCACGGCCGCGCACGCGAGCACGTCGATCTCGCGGGGCGAGAGATGCACGTCGGGGTCTTCGCATCTCGCGGGAGCGTCGCCGGTCAGGGCGGCCAAGCGTGCCTCGAGGTCTTCGAGGCGCCGGCGCACGTCATCGTCGCCGACGGTCGCCGCGATGCTCCGCAGTTGCGCGTAGCTCTCGCGGATCTCTTCGCGCGCGCCCGTGCTGAGGCCGCTCTCGGAGGCGGGGGAGGTGGCGAGGCGACGTTCGACCTCGGCGCGCACGCGCAGTTCGGTTCCGAGCTCGCCGGCGACGTCGAACGCGGGCCGCGCCTCGACCTCGCCGACCTGCGACTGGGCCCATGATCCGCAGTAGAGCACCCCGCGCGCGGTGCCGCCGACCAGCACGGGGACGGCGAACAGGGTGGCGATGCCCTCGCCGAGGATGGCGCGGTCGTAGTCGTGCGTGATCGTCCGCGACGTGCGGTAGTCGAGGGTCATGCGTGGCCGACGCTCGACGAGGGCGCGTCCGCCGAGGCCGCGGGACGCGTGGACCACGAGGCCCTCGATGCTGCGCGTGCGGGCTCCGACGATGGTCGAGACGTGCACGGCGCCGTCGTGCTCGAGCCCGCCGAAGGCGACGGGGAAGTGGGTGCGCCGGGCGAGTTCGGCCACGGCATGCGACACGAGCGTCGCATCGTCTCGAAGAGGGGACGGTGCTTTCACGCACTACCTACTTCCGGGGGTGACGGCTTCGTCGCCGCGTTTCGTAGCGTCGACAGTATCACCGGGAGCGTTTCCACGACCCCGGTCGTATCCCCCATCGGCGCAACGCTGCGCCGGTCCCATGAGGCAAGGAGGCCACATGACGGACAGAAGGATCGACCCTGCCCCCGGGGGCGGAGTCGACTACATCGCGGTCGAAGAATCGGCACCGTTCCAGGACCTGAAGAGGCGTCAACGCCGCTTCGTGTTCCCTCTCGCGGTGGCGTTCCTCGTCTGGTACTTCGCCTACGTCCTGCTGTCGTCGTTCGCTCCGGCGTTCATGGCGCAGCCGGTGTCGGGGGCGATCACGGTCGGACTCGTGCTCGGGCTGGGACAGTTCGTCACGACGTTCGCCATCACGATGGGCTACGTCGCCTACGCCAACCGTCGGCTCGACCCGCGCGCCGAGGCCCTGCGCGCTGAGATCGAGCGCACGGAACGGGGGGAGTCGTGAACGACGTCGTCGCCACCGTCACCGCCGCGGTCGACACCGTGGAGAACAACCCGGTCCTGAACATCTCGATCTTCGGCGCGTTCGTCGCCGTGACGCTGTTCATCGTCATCCGGGCCAGCCGCAACAGCAAGACCGCGGCCGACTACTACGCGGCCGGCCGCTCGTTCACCGGCCCGCAGAACGGCTTCGCCATCGCCGGCGACTATTTGTCGGCGGCGTCGTTCCTCGGCATCGTGGGCGCGATCGCCATCAACGGCTACGACGGCTTCCTCTACTCGATCGGCTTCCTCGTCGCGTGGTTGGTCGCGCTGCTGCTGGTGGCCGAGCTCATGCGCAACACCGGCAAGTTCACGATGGCCGACGTGCTGTCGTTCCGCCTCAAGGAGCGCCCCGTCCGCATGGCCGCGGCCCTCACCACCCTCGCGGTCTGCTTCTTCTACCTGCTGGCCCAGATGGCGGGCGCCGGTGGTCTGGTCTCGCTGCTGCTCGGCATCACCGAGCGCGTCGGGCAGTCGATCGTCGTCGCGGTCGTCGGCCTGCTCATGATCGTCTATGTGCTCATCGGCGGCATGAAGGGCACCACGTGGGTGCAGATCGTGAAGGCGTTCCTGCTCATCGGCGGGGCGCTGGTCATGACGATCTGGGTGCTCGCGATCAACGGCTTCAGCCTGAACACCCTGCTCGAAAGCGCGGTGGCCGCCTCTCCTAAGGGGGAGGCGATCCTCGGACCCGGCCTGCAGTACGGCGCGAACCCGTGGGACTTCATCTCGCTCGCCCTCGCCCTCGTGCTGGGCACCGCGGGGCTTCCGCACGTGCTCATGCGCTTCTACACCGTGCCGACCGCCAAAGAGGCGCGTCGTTCGGTGGTGTGGGCCATCTGGCTGATCGGGATGTTCTACCTCCTTACGCTGGTCCTGGGGTACGGCGCGGGCGCGCTCGTGGGCTCCGAGGCGATCCTCGCCGCTCCCGGCGGCGTGAATGCGGCGGCACCGCTGCTCGCTCTGGCGCTGGGCGGACCGCTGCTGCTGGGCTTCATCTCGGCGGTGGCGTTCGCGACCATCCTGGCGGTCGTGGCCGGTCTCACGATCACCGCGGCGGCCTCGTTCGCGCACGACATCTACGCCAACGTCGTGAAGAAGGGCGACGTTCCGCCTGACGGCGAGGTCAAGGTGGCCCGGCGCACGGTGATCGTCATCGGCGTGCTGGCGATCGTCGGAGGTATCGGCGTGCAGGGGCAGAACGTGGCGTTCCTGGTGGCGCTCGCTTTCGCCGTCGCCGCCTCGGCCAACCTGCCCACGATCCTGTTCTCGCTGTTCTGGCGTCGCTTCACCACGCGCGGCGCCGTGTGGAGCATGTACGGCGGTCTGGCTTCGGCTCTGCTGTTGATCTTCCTCTCGCCGGTGTTCTGGGGTGGGCCCACCAGCGTGTTCGCGAACACCGGGGTGGCCATCTGGCCGCTGAACAACCCCGGTGTCGTCTCGATCCCGCTCGGGTTCTTCCTGGGGTGGCTCGGCTCGGTCACCTCGCGCACGGCCGAGGACCGCGGCAAGGCCGCCGAGATGGAGGTGCGTTCGCTCACCGGTTTCGGGGCCGAGAAGGCCTCCGACCACTGACCGCTTCGACGCCCGGTTCCGCTCCGGCGGGCCGGGCGTCGTCGCGTCCGTCGTCAGACGGGTTCGCTCAACGACTCCGAGGCCACCGCCGCGCTCTCGAGCGAGAGCAGGTATTGCTTCACCTCGGGGTGACCGCCGTACTCGCCGATCGAGCCGTCGGCGCGCACCACGCGATGCACCGGGACCACGATCGAGAACGGGCTCGCCGCGCAGGCGGTACCCACCGCACGCGCGGCGCGGGCGACGCCGGCCATCATCGCCACCTCGCCGTAGGCGGCGACCTCGCCGTAGGGGATCTCGCGCGTCGCCTCGAGCGCGGCCCGCGTGAAGCCGCGCACGAAACGCCAGTCGAGGTCGACGTCGAACTCCCGACGGCGCCCGTCGAAGTACTCGTCGAGTTGAGCGACGAGGTCGGCGCCGGGGCCGGGATCGGGGTCGGGCACCACGCCCAGTCGCTGGGAGATGTCGGCTCGGGCTCGCTCGATGCCGCCGTGCGCCATGTCGAGTCGCACGAGGGCGTCGTCGACGAACGTCAGGAGGACGGGCCCGATCGGACTGTCGTACTCGGTGCTGGTGACTCTGTTCATGCGCCCATCTTCACGAGGCGGAGGTGGCGGTGCAGCGGCGTTCCCGCGAATGGTGGACGACGCCGCCATGTCGCCACCTGGGGAGGAACCGCCGGTGGTGCGGCGTGTCGCCGATTACGGCGAAACTCGGCCCCACTACAGGAGATCCTCGGATGCCCGGCTTAGTCTGGCAGGTGTGTGGCGAGCTGAGGAGGGTACCGTGATCGGTGCCGACGAAGACGGTCCGGCAGCGACCGTCGACCCGGCGGAGCTGCGGCTGTCGGAGCCCGGGATCGTGGTGCGGCACGTCGCCGACCCGGAACGCGATCGCATCCGCGCGGAAGCTGCCGCCCTGGGCGGGCGTTCGACTCTGCTGCGCTTCGACGACGCGCTCGACGCGGGCATCGACATCACCAAGGCGCACCCCGGTTCGCTCCCGCAGTTCATCACCGGGCGCGCCACCATGCTCTCGAACCTCTTCCGCGACGAGGTGGCGCTGCGCACCGCCCGCATGGCCGCGGAGCGCATCACCGCCAAGAACGTCGAGCTGCGCACCGCCCGCGGTCTCGAGCCCGTCCACCTGGCCGTCGGTCTCGCCGCCTGGAAGATCGGGGGAGTGGAGTGGTCGGCGCCCGTGCTGCTGCGTCCGCTCGCCATCCGTCGTCACCACGGCGACTTCGAACTCAAGCTCCACGGCGCCTTCGTGATGAACCCCGAGCTCGCGCGCGCCTTCCGCACGCACCTCGGCATCCAGATCGACAGCGCGGCCCTCGCCGGGCTCGCGTACGACCAGGGCGTGTTCAAGCCGCAGCCGGTCATCGACCACATCCGCCGGCTCACCACGCACGTGCCCACCTTCGTCGTCCACCCGCGCCTGGTGATCTCGTCGTTCGCCGATGTCAGCTCGGGCATGGTGCGCGACACGCAGCACCTCGACGACACCCTGCTGAACGCGCTCGCCGGTCACCCCGACGACCGGGCCCGCGTCACCGTCCGCCGCGACGAGCCGGTGATCGTCAGCCCCGACGAGCGCACCCCCGCGGCCGACACCCTGCTGCTCGACGCCGACGCCGAGCAGGAGCGCGTGCTCGCGCGCATCGCCGCGGGGCACTCGCTCGCGGTGCACACGCTGCCGGGCACCGGCGGCACGCAGACCGTGATCAACGCCATCGGCCAGCTCGTGCACGACAACAAGCGCGTGCTCGTGGTGAGCGCTCGGCGCTCGACCCTCGACGGCATCCGCCACCGCCTCGCCGGTGTCGGCCTGGCCGGTCTCGCCGTCTCACCGCACCACGTACGCCGCGACCTCATCCGCGCGATCGGTCGCAACGAGAAGGCCGAGCAGCCCAAGGTCGCCGAGATCGACGACGCCCTCGTGCGCCTTCGCACGGTGCTGCGCGACTACCGCTCGGCCGTGACCGAGCCGCACCTGGCGCTGGGCGTCTCGGCGCTCGATGTGCTGCGCGCGCTCACCTCGCTGGCATCCCAGTCCCCGGCGCCCTCGACCGAGGCGCGTTTCGACCTCACGACGCTCGAGCGTCTCGCCGGTCGCCGCGACGCCGCCGCGCGCGCCCTCGCGATGGCCGCCCGCCTGGGTGAGTTCCGCTTCGGTCCCGACGATTCGCCCTGGTACGGAGTGAGTTTCACGCGCACCGAAGACGCGCGCGCCGCGCACGAGCTGGCCGGCAAGCTCCACGCGCAGGACGTTCCCCGTCTGCTGGAGCGCGGCTACGAACTCATCGCCCAGACGCGCATGCGGCCGTTCCAGACGGTCTCCGAGCTCGGCGCCTACCTCAAGCTGCTGCACGGCATCCGCGAGTCGCTCGATCGCTTCAGCCCCAGCGTGTTCGAGCGTCCGCTCGGCGAACTCATCGACGCGCACTCCCCGCGCCGCGACGCCTCGGCCATGAGCGGTCCGAACCGCCGCCGGCTCAAGCGCCTGTCGAAGGAGTACGTGCGCCCCGGGGTGCATGTCACCGACATGTACGAGGCGCTCGTGCGCATTCAGCAGCAGCGCACCGAGTGGCAGCGCGTCGTCGAAGCGGGCGTCACCCCCGAGGTGCCGCTGGGCCTGGCCGACGTGCACGTCGCCTGGCAGCGCACCGACGCCCTGCTCGGCGAGCTCGACCAGATCCTCGGCCGTCAGGGCTCCGACCGCCTCGCGACCCTGCCCGTGCAGCGTCTCGTGCGGACGCTGGCGGGCCTCGCGGCCGAGTCCACCTTCTTCGACAACCTCGTCGAGCGCGCACAGCTGCGCTCCGAGCTGGCCCGTCTGGGCCTGGAGCAGCTGCTCGTCGAGCTGTCGGTGCGCCATGTTCCCGAGGAGCGCGTGGGCGCCGAACTCGAGTTCGCCTGGTGGCAGTCGGCGCTCGAGCACCTCCTGCGCACCGATCGCGCGCTGCTGGGGGCCAACACGAGCGTCGTCGACCGCCTCGAGCGCGACTTCCGCCTGGTCGACGAGGCGCACGCCGCCGCCGCCGGTCCGCTCCTGGCCGCCCAGCTCGCCACGCAGTGGCGCATCGGCATCGTCGATCACGCCGACGAGGCCGCCGCGCTGAAGCGTTCGCTGAAAGACGGCCTGCACACCGCTCAAGAGATCTCGGATGCCGCTCCCACCCTGCTGCGCACGCTCGCGCCGGTGTGGCTGGCGTCGCCGTACGAAGTGCCCGACGTGCCGTGGGACCTCGCGTTCGACGTCGTGATCGTGGCGGATGCCGCCGCCCTCTGCCTCACCGAGGCCACGCCGGCCCTGCGCCGGGCGCACCAGGTCGTGCTCTTCGGCGACCCCGTGGTGCAGAAGCCCACGCCGTTCCGCGTCAGCGCATCGGTGGCCCCCGTCCCCGATGAGGCCGACGAGGTGCCGTTCGATGAGATCTCGGTCTTCGAGCGCATCGCGGAGCTCTTCCCCGTCGAGACCCTCACGCGCAGCTACCGCGCGGGCGGCGAAGACCTCTCGCAGCTGGTGAACGACGCGTTCTACGGTGGCGAGATCGTGTCGCTGCCCTGGGCCGGGTCGTATCTCGGCCGCGGCAGCCTCAGCGTCGACTACGTCGAGGGCGGTGTCGGCGCCCCCGACCCCATCAGCGGTGCCGTCGAGAGCCCCGATGCCGAGGTCGCCCGCGTGGTGACCCTCGTGGTCGAGCACGCCGTCAACCGCGCGTCCGAGTCGCTCATGGTCGTCACGGCCAGCCGCACGCACGCCGAGCGCGTGCGCGCGTCGGTGGTGGCCGCTCTGGCCGGTCGCTCCGACGTCGCCGAGTTCGTCTCGCGCGACGCGGCAGAGCCCTTCTCGGTGCTGACCCTCGAAGAGTCGGTGGCCGAGAGTCGCGACCGCGTGATCTTCTCGCTGGGCTTCGGCCTGACCCGTCACGGTCGCGTGCTGAGCGACTTCGGCGACCTGTCGACCCCCGACGGTGAGCGTCTGCTCACGGTGGGCATGACGCGCGCGCGGCGTTCGATGGTGATCGTGTCGTCGATCCGCCCGTCGTCCTTCGATGACGGACGCCTCGAGCACGGGGCGGCGACGCTCATGGGCATTCTCGGAAACCTCGCGGCGCGTGGTCGCGAGAGCCGGCTCGAAGACCTCGCCGACCCGCTCACGCGGGCCCTCGCGCGCGAGCTCCGACGCTTCGGCGTCGAGGTCGACGTCGACTATCACGGACTCCTGCCGCTTGTGGCGCGATACCGGGGCAAGGCCGTCGTCGCCGAGAGCGATCCCGAGACGATCGGGGAGTCCCTGCGCGAGACGCTGCGTCTGCGCCCGCAGATCCTGCGTCGCCTGGGCTGGCATTACGTGCGCGTGCACGCGTTCGACCTGTACAGCGATCCCGCCGGTGTGGCGTCGCGCATCGCCGAGCTGCTGGGGGCCGCCCCCGCAGACGCCGCCACGCCCGACACGACCACCGAGCCGCTCGATCTTCCCGGTTGAGCCGGTGATGAGTGCGACCCCGGATGCCGCCGGGCCTGGCCCCGTCGTCGGATCGGACGACTCGTCGGCATCGATCGAGACCGCGGACGGGTCGGTGGAATCGGTCGCCGTCGACGTCGCTCCCGCGTCCGGGACGCCCACCCCGCATGCCGTTCGGCAGCCCGTGGTGCGCGTGCGCGGGTCGCGCCGCGCTCGGCTCATGCCGGCACCCGGAACGACCGCGGAACCCGCGCCCGCCGACGACCCCGCGCGGGGCGCGTCGGCCGGGCCCGTGGCATCCGGTCCCAACGACGAGCGCATGCTGCGCGACGTTCCCCCGCATTACTGAACGGGCCCGGCCCCTGCCGAGACGTGCACCGCGCCGGAAGTCCCCCGGTGGGGACTCACGGCGCGGTGCGCGGCTGTCAGAGAGTTGCGGTCACCGCGTGCTGTTCTGGCGCTCCAGCAGGTCGCGGATCTGAACGAGCAATTCCTGCTCGGTGGGCAGCTTGGGCTCGTCCGAGGCCGCGTCGGCCACACCGGCGCGTGCCGCGGCGCGGGCCTTCCAGTGGTTCATGGGGTAGACGAAGACGAAGTACACCACCAGTGCCACGGCGAGGAAGCTGATGATCGCCGTCAGCAGGCCGCCGAGGGGGAACACCACCTGTTGGCCGTAGATGCCCGTGATCGAGGGCCCGAACTCGCCGTTGTCGTTCGGCTGGTAGAACACCTCGATCAGCGGGTTGATGAGCGATGCGACGATCGCGTTGACGACCGCCGTGAAGGCCGCGCCGATGACGACGGCGACGGCGAGGTCGATGACGTTCCCGCGGAGAATGAACTCCTTGAATCCCTTGATCATGCGCTTGTTCCCCTCTGGCCGCGCCGACTCGGAGTCAGGATGCCGAGGACGGAGCGGACGGCTTCGATTCCGACTTCGATGATGTCGAAGAACCCGAGGCGCCGCCAGCGCTTGCGCCGGACGACGATCCACTGGATGACGAGCCGCTCGACGACGAGCTGCTCGACGACGAGCTGCTCGATGACGAGTTGCGGGAGTCGGTGCGGTAGAAGCCCGAGCCGTTGAAGGTGACGCCGATGGAGCCGTACTGCTTGCGCACCTCGCCGCCGCACTCGGGGCATTCGGTGAGTGCGGCATCCGTGAAGGACTGCACGGTCTCGAAACGGTGACCGCACTGCTTGCAGGCGTAGGAGTAGGTGGGCATCGTGCTGTTCCTTCGGGTGGTCAGGCGGTGTGAGCGGCGAGCGGCAGCGTGCGCGTGGGGGTGACCACACCCGTGACGGGCTGGTCGTGCACGTCGCGCGGCACGTCGTCGATGAGTTCGGAGTCGAAGATGACCGCGTAGACCGGCGGGCACTTCTCCATCGAACCGAGGGTCTTGTCGAAGTATCCGCGCCCCCATCCCAGGCGCATTCCGTGCGCGTCGACCGCGGCGGCCGGGATGACTAGCAGGTCGACGTCGTTGACGGCGATCGGACCGAGCACCTCGCCGACGGGTTCGGGAAGACCGAACAGGCCCTCGGCGATCTCGGCATCGGGTGTGGCGACGGTCCAATCGAGCAGACCGTCTTCGCGCGTGAGGGGAAGGAGCACCCGGATGCCGCGCGCCACGGCGCCGGCGACGAAGGCGTGGGTGCCGGGTTCGGTGGGCGTCGACAGGAAGCACGAGATGCTGCGCGCGCCGAGTCGGGCCACGAGCTCGTCGAGTTGACGGGTGATCCCGGCCTCGGCCTCTTCGCGTGCGTGAGCGGAGATGCCCTGGCGACGTTCGCGCAGGTCGGCGCGCAGTGCGCGCTTGGCCTGCTCGATGCGATCCGGCATGCCGTCAGTCTACGTGCGAGCGTCCTCCCGCCGGCGTCGTCGGACCCCGGTAAGGTATGGCCATGCCTCATAAGCCCTTCAAGGCCGTGATTCCGGCCGCCGGACTCGGTACGCGCTTCCTTCCCGCCACCAAGGCGATGCCGAAGGAGATGCTGCCGGTGGTCGACAAACCGGCGATCCAGTACGTCGTCGAAGAGGCCACCGCGGCCGGGATCGACGATGTCCTCATCATCATCGGCCGTAACAAGAACAACATCGCCAACCACTTCGACTCGATGCCCGAGCTCGAGGCGAAGCTGCGCGAGAAGGGCGACAGCGACAAGCTCGCCAAGGTCGAGCACTCGTCCGACCTCGCCGACGTGCACATGGTGCGCCAGGGCGAGCCAAAGGGCCTCGGCCACGCCGTGCTGCGTGCGCGCGCCCACGTGGGCGACCACCCCTTCGCCGTCCTGCTGGGCGACGACCTCATCGACGAGCGCGACCCCCTGCTCACCACGATGATGCAGGAGTACGACAAGCGCAACGCCACCATCATCGCCCTGATGGAGGTCGACCCCGAGCACATCCACCTCTACGGCGTCGCCGCCGTCGAGGCCACCGACGACGAGGGAGTGGTCAAGGTCACCCAGCTCGTCGAGAAGCCCAAGGCCGAAGACGCCCCCTCGAACCTCGCGATCATCGGTCGCTACGTGCTCGGCCCCGACGTGTTCGGCATCCTCGAGCACACCGAGCCCGGCAAGGGCGGCGAGATCCAGCTGACCGACGCGCTCGAAGAGCTCGCCACCGGTGGCGGCGACGGCGGTGGCGTGTACGGCGTCGTCTTCCGCGGCCGCCGTTACGACACGGGTGATCGCGTCGACTACATCAAGGCCATCGTGCAGCTCGCCGCCGACCGCGACGACCTCGGTCCGGCCCTGCGCCCGTGGTTCAAGGAGTTCGCAGCGGGTCTCTGACCCGGCGAGAAGCCATGGATCTGTCGGTTCCGAGGCGGCACGACGAGGTCTCGATCCGTCTCATCCGCAACCGCGATGCGCGGGTGCTCCAGCAGCAGCTGATCGACAACCGCTCGTGGTTGCGCCGGTGGGAGGCGACCAGCCCCGACGGGCCGGTCTCGTTCGACATGCGCCTCGGCATCCGTCGCCTTCTGCAGCAGTACCGTGACGGCCTCGGCGTCCCCTTCGTGATGGCGTGGGACGACGAGGTCGCCGGGCAGCTGAACGTGTGGGGGGTGTCGCGCGGGTCGCTCGCTTCGGCGACGATCGGGTACTGGGTCGCCGAGGAGTACGCGGGGCGCAACATCACCACCGTGAGCGTGGCCATGGCCACCGACGTGTGCTTCACCGAGCTCAACCTGCATCGCGTCGAGATCTGCATCCGGCCCGAGAACCACGCGAGTCTGCGCGTCGTCGAGAAGCTCGGCTTCCGCTACGAGGGACTCCGCCGCCGATACATCCATATCGACGGCGACTGGCGCGACCACTACGCCTTCGCCCTCGTGCGCGAAGAGGTGCCGCACGGTGTGCTCGACCGGTGGACGCGGGGTCAGGTGCCGCCCGATGCGGCGCGTATTCCGCCGTCCGATCGGCTGTGACCGGGTCTGTTCTCTCTTTGTGCGCCTGATCGGCGGAACTCTCGGCACGACACGCGGGAGGATGCCGAGGTGTGATCTCTCGGTGACCTACCTTTGAGCCATGGGTGGGCAGGTACTGAGCGGTGGCGTGATCGTCTTCGTCGCCGTCGCGCTCTGGATGGTGTACCTCTTGCCGTCGTGGCAGAGCCGGCACCGTTTCACCGCCGCCGAGCGTAACGCGGTGCGTCTGAACCAGGCGCTCCGGGTTCTCGCTGAGACGGCTGAGACCCCGCGTGAGGTGCGCCTCGAGCTCACCACCCGCACCGCCCACCAGCAGCAGAAGCTCGCTCGTCAGGTGCAGGCACACAAGGCGCAGACCGAGCTGGCCGCCGCGAAAGCCCGCCTCGAGGTGGCGCGCCTCGAGAACGCCCGCGATCTCGACGTCGTGAAAGAGCAGCGCGCCGCCGCCATCGAACTGGCCCGAGCCGAACGCGCCGCGGCGGTCGAGGTCGCCCGCGCCGAGCGCGCCGCGGCCCTCGAGACCACGCGCGCTGAACGCGCCGCCGCGGTCGAACGGGCGAACAGCGAGCGCGCTGCCGCCGTCGCGCGCCCCGAACTGCGTCGTGCCCGTGCGCGCCGCCGCTTCCGTCTCTCGGTGACGGTCGTCGCCTTGCTCGGCGCGATCGCGGCGGGTGTCGGAGTGATCCAGGTCGTCGCGGGCGCCGTTCCCGTGCTCCTCGTCGCCGGCGCCGTGGTGGTGCTTGCCTCTCTCGTCCTCTTGCGTCGCGTGTCGGTCATCGCCGCGCGCACAGGCGTGCGTCCCCTCGAGGTCGCCGCCCCGCGCGTCTCGGCCGTGGTGCAAGACGTCGCCCTCGTTCCCGAACCGCGTCCCACCTGGACCCCGCGCGAGCTTCCTCGTCCGCTGGTCGCCTCGGCCGGCTCTCGTGCCGCTGCGGTCGTCGACGAGCAGATCGCTCGCGAGGCGCTGCGCGCCGCCGCTCGTGAAGAAGCGGCCCGCGAGATCGCCGCGCAGCAGGCGCCCACCCCGATCGAGACGGCGCGCCCCGTGGCCGCGGCGGCTCCGGCTTCGCCCTACGCGTCGATGGGATACGTCGACGACAGCGAGATCGAGGACCACGTGCGTCAGCTGCTCGAGCGGCGCGCGGTCGGCGCCTGAGCCCACGCTTCTGCCGGCGCCCGATAAGAGGGAGCCGGCGGCATGCCCGAGTCGGAATGCGGTGTCGGGGACCCGAGCGGAGAGTGCGCCCGGGTTCGAGCCACGCCGCTCTGCGTGATAGTGTTGTCGAGGTTTCCGGGCCTGTGGCGCAGTTGGTAGCGCGCCTCGTTCGCATCGAGGAGGTCAGGGGTTCGAATCCCCTCAGGTCCACCGAGAAGACGGCCGATCGAACATGAGAAATCATGTCCGATCGGCCGTTTTGTTTCTGTATGCGCCCTCGCCTGTGGAGGAGTTCGCTCGAATCGTGCGTCGTGGGCGGTGCGGGTTCTCGTCTCAGACGGTGAGAGCTTCGGCGACTTTCGCCGTGTCCACGAACTGTTCGAAACGCACGATCAGTCCACCGCGCACCACGAAGTGGTTAGCGACACGCACGTCGAGGTCTTTGCCCGTGGCCTTGTTGGTGGCGGTGTAACGAGCCAGCACGACGACGTTTTCACCGTCGACGACATAGGTGTCGTCGTGGGCGGCCCAGCCGTCCCAGTCCCGGCCGAGGATCTCCATCACGTTCGAGGTGACGCCCTCGGGGGTGCGGTAGGTTCCGGCGAGCGGGAACCCCGCCATCTCGGTCCACTCGACGTCGGGGGCCATCGTGGCGCGGAGCGCCGTGAGGTCGCCCGCCGCCGACGCGAGATACTGACGACGCACGACGTCGCGAGGCGCCGGCGAGGTGTCGAAATCGGATTCGGTGTTCAGCCCCATGTCATTTCACCCTTCGCAACCTTCGGCCCGATCTGAGCCGCGATCAGCATGCCCGAGTCAGGGTAGTGCTCGACGAGCGCCGCGGTGACCGCCGCTCCGTCCGGAGACTGTGCGACGAGGCGTTCGAACGTCGCGAGGTAGTCATGCGTGTACTCGATCGCGCTGATGTCGTTCGGCGTCTCGGGGAGCCGGTGGCCGGCGACGACGACCGCCGGATCGAGGGCCTTCATCTCGTCGAGGAGGGAGACCCAGGCGCTGCGGAGCTCAGGGGTGGCGGTGTCGGCTGTCCAGACGTGTTCCTGCTGGAACACCAGGACACCGCCGAGGATGGTGCGGCTCTCCGCATGCCACAGGTAGTGCCGGTCGGGAAGCAGGGCGGATCCTCCGCGCAGCTCGAGGCGCTGACCCTCGATGTCGATGCCATCGCCGGCGAGCGGAGTGATGGGCGTCAGACGCGTGGGGAGGTTCGCGCCGAGTGCCGCCCACGCGCCGAGCTTGCCCTCGAACGACGCCTGGATGTGCTCGATCACGATCGGGGTCGCGACCAGCTCGGCATTCGGGAAGGCGTCAGCGATGATCTCCAGACCGAAGGAGAAGTCGGGGTCGGCGTGGCTGACGAACACCGTCGTGAGCTTCTTGCCGGAGTCGAGGATGGCGGCGACGAGGCGGTGGCCGTCCGCCAACGTGAATCCGGCATCGATCAGAACGGCTTCGGTCTCGCCCGTGACGAGCACAGCGGACTTGTTCTTCGACCCGACCGGGAAGTCCAGATCGAGTACCTCGAAAGTGAGTGGCATGGCAGCGAATGATCCTTCCTGAGGGAGGCCCGGAGGCATCCGGGTCGTGCACACGTGTGTGATGCACGATCAGGACAACAAAAGCTGACTGCTCAGCTATTCCCGCACCCTCGGTCCGGATCCGACGTCACGGCATCGGAGGCAGAGCCCGCGCAGCGTTGACGCTGAGGGTGCGGAGGGAACGGGCGAAGATCGCCGCGTCGTCGGCGCCGAGGACGTCGACGATATACCGCTCGATGTTGCGGGTATGGATCGCGCTCGCTCGCAGCAAGAGGTCGCGTCCCGCGTCTGTCAGCGTGATCAGCTGCACGCGTGCGTCCGTCTCCGACGGGGTACGGGCGACGAGTCCTTGGTCCACCCCACGCTGGACGAGGCGGGTTGCGCCGCCGGAGGTCAGAACCCTGCCCTGTGCGATGTCACGCACCGGAAGACCGCCGTCCCCACTGCGCCCCACCATGAGCAGGAGTTCGAACAGGGTGTGGCTGAGACCCGTGTGGGATTCGAGATCGCGACCCAGGATGTACTCGAGTCGGTTCGCCGCACCTATCAGCCGGCCGAAGATCAGGATTCGCGGATCGTTGGCCGCTTCCTGCGGGGTGTGGAACATGTGGTCGGCGGTCACCCCCTGATGATATGGCGGTCCCGCAATTCAGCGCCCTCCGACGCCCGTCGACCGGCCCTCGGACACGTGCGGCACCGGGTATCGCCGCGTCGGTTCACGCCCCCTGATACGTCCGCAGCTGTGCGAGCAGCGCCGGAGCGCCCGCGTCGAAACGACGTCCGCCCACCACGATGCCGATCGCGAACACGACGACTCCGAGCACGGGCCCGACCGCGAGGGCGATCCATCCGGCCACGGCCGAACCGCCGAACGCGGCGATCAGCGCGGGGATGACGGCGGGCAACGACAGTGCGGCGACGAGCACCCAGCACGCGAAGAACGTCAGGAACATCGCGAACGTCGACCCCGGCACGCGTTTGAACGGCGAATCGCCGGGCGCCGGCGTCGGGATGACGAGGAACGCCGAGCTCACGGCGCTCACCCCGAGACCCACCAGGGTGAGGGCGAGAGAGGCGCCGAGCACGGCCGGGAGCAGGTCCCAGCGCGCGGCGATGCCGAGGGTGACGAGGTCGGCGAGGATGACCAGGGGAACGCTGACGGTCGCCGCGCCGAGCATGCGTCCGAGGCGGTCGTCGCGTCCCCGGATGCCGGTCTGCATGACCGTGGCGAAGGCGGTGCCGTCGTACGAGACATCGGTGTACGCGAGGATCCCGGCGAAGAAGCCCACGAGCAGCCCCGACAGGGCGAAGAACGGGGACGACAGGTTCCACTGCGAGTACAGCAGGACGAGCACCGGCGCGAACGGGATCAACAGCAGCTGCTTGATGTAGCGCATGTCCCGCGTCCACGACGTGAGCGAGCGCGCCCAGGTCGCGCCCACGGGACTCGACGGCATGACCCCGAACCAGCCCAGCGAGCCCGAGCGACGGCGAGCCGCGGAGCGGGCCGGGGGAGCGACGACCGAGGCCGCCAGACTGCGGTTCCACAGCAGCCAGAGCACCGACAGCGTGGCGGCGGCGATGACGAACCTCACCACCGCGGGAAGCCACGCGCCGGCGGCGAGGTCGCCCGGTACGGCCCAGGCCGCACCGATCGGCGTCCACGCGACACCGTCGACGATCGACTGCATCTGCACGCCCTGGTCGGTCGCCGCACGGACGCCGTTGAGGATGCCGACCAACAGGGGGCTGGCGAAGATGAGCACCGCGAAGCCGATGAGGCCGATGAGTTCGCGCGTGCGTCGTCCGCCGCCGAGGCCGCCCGCCAGGGCCGCCACCGCCCGCGAGGCGACCACGCAGATGAGCACGCCCAGGGGCACGCAGACGAGTGCGGCGATCGCCGCGACGGGCTCGCGCAGCCACACGAGGAAGGTCAACAGGGCGCCGAGGCTCGTGGCGATCCCGGGGATGCCGGTGAGCCCGCCGGCGGTGATGGCCACCATCATCTGCCGCGTCGTCATGGGGAACGGCGCGAGCTTGGCGGGGTCGAGGGTGGTGTCGATTCCCGCGGCGAACACCGGGCCGATCACCCATCCGAGCGTCAGCACGGCGCCGCCGGCCGTGACCGCCGCCCGCGCGACGTCGAAGTCGAGGGTGCCGATGAAGAAGAGGCCGACCCCGGCCAGCAGCAGCATCCAGAGGGCGCCGAGCACACCGAAGATGAAGCCGACCAGCTGCATGGGGCTCCGCGTGAGGGTGTTGCCCAGCACGCGGAACCGGATTCTCAGGACTGTCGCAACCACTGGGGCCCCTCCGTGTGGTGGCGTCCGCCGACGAGGTCGACGAAGCGGTCCTGCAGGGTCGCGCCCGCGCGCACCTCGTCGACGGTTCCGGATGCCAGCAGCCGGCCCTGCGCGATGACGGCGACGTGGTCGCACATGCGCTGCACGAGGTCCATCGAGTGGCTCGACACGATGACCGTGCCGCCCGACGCGGTGTAGCCGCGCAGGATGTCCTCGATGTTCGCCGCCGAGACCGGGTCGACCGACTCGAAGGGCTCGTCGAGCACGAGTAGGCGCGGCGCGTGCACGAGGGCGCACGCGAGGGCCACCTTCTTGGTCATGCCGGCGGAGTAGTCGACGACGGGAGTGCCGGCCGCCTCGCCCAGGTCCATGATGCGCAGCAGATCGGCGGTGCGCGCGGCGACCTCGTCGCGCGCGAGGCCGAACATCATGCCCGTGTAGGTGACCAACTGCTCGCCGGTGAGGCGGTCGAAAAGGCGGACGCCGTCGGCGAGGTTGCCGATGAGCTTCTTGGCCTCGACCGGCTGCGCCCAGACGTCGACGCCGTGGATGCGCGCGACGCCCGCATCGGGGCGCAGCAGACCCGTCGCCATCGACAGGGTCGTGGTCTTCCCCGCGCCGTTCGGTCCGACGAGGCCGTAGAACGACCCCGCGGGCACGGTGAGGTCGAGCCCCGCGACCGCCGTCTTCTCGCCGAACCGCTTCATCAGACCGGTGAGCTCCATGGCGGGCAGTGAGTCGGTCGACGTCGGCGGTGCGACGGCGTCGGGGAGGGCGGACGGCGGCGGTACGTCACGGGGAATGTCGGTCACCCTCCGAACCTATCGGCGGGCCCGGTCCGACCGCAGCATTCGGTTCGACCGTGCGGTCAGTAGCGGATCGCGTCGATCACCCGCACCCGCACCGCCACCAGCGCGGGCAGCAGCCCCGCGAGGGCCCCCACGGCGGTGGCGGCGATGAGGCCGGTGATCGCGGCATCCACGGGGAACGGCGGGAAATCGCTGACCATGCCCTGTCCGATGAGATCGCGCATCGCGGGGGACTGCACGGCGATGATCGACACCGCGACCCCCACGGCGCCGGCGACCACGGTGGCGACGACGCTCTCCATCATGACCGCGAAGAACACGCGACTGGCCGTCGCACCGAAGCTGCGTCGGATGCCGATCTCGCGCACGCGCTGCTTCACCGTGACGAGCGCGATGTTCACCAGGCCCAGGGCGCCGAGCAGCAGCACGAGCACCGCGATGCCGATGACGACCATCTTGGTCACGAGGAACGGATCGTCACCGTACTGCGCCCAGTCCTGACGGTTGGCGTCGACCTCGACTCCCTCACCCAGGGAGCCCGCGAGGTCGCGCTTGATGAGGCTCGTCAGCTGGTCGGCGAGCTCCGGGGGGATCCACATCTCGTACTGCGTCTGCGGGGCCCCGCCGCCGTACGGATCGACGGCGACGGCCGACGATCCGCGCTCGCCGGTCGCGGCGTCCTGCATCGCCTGCAGTTGCCCGGCGAGCATGAACATCGAGGGCTCCAGCTCGTAGTCCGCCGCCGGGGTGACGCCGACGACGACGGCGGTCACACCGCCCGCGGGGATCCCGGATGCGGCGTTCGGCACGCCTTGACCGCCCAGCGCCACGAGGGGGTGGCTCTCGAGGGGCGGGCGTCCCATGCGGTCCCAGAAGACCTCGTTGACGATGAGCTGCGGGGCCAGCTGTGCGGCATCCGCCGACGTGAACCACTCGCCCTCGAGCATGCGCACGCGGTGCATCTCGCCGTAGGGCTGATCGACGGCTTGCGTCGCGACCTGCGCGGCACCGGTCGAGAAGGGAACGAGCTGCTGGATGCTCTGCACGCGGCTGGCGTACGACACCTGGTAGCGGTCGACGACCTTGGACCAGGCGGTGTCCATCGCCGCCGCGTCGAGGGCGGACCCGTCGGTGCGATACGCCTGGACGTACAGGGTGGCCGGCCGGCCGCTCGAGCGCTCGCTGAGCTCTTGGTTGGCCTGCTGCACGATGGCGCCGAGGGCCACTACCGTGGTGAGCGAGCAGACGGCGACGGCGACGCCGATGAGCGACAGCAGCACGCGCGTGCGGTGGACCCGCACCTCTTGCCAGGCTTCGAGCAGGGCGCCCACGAGGGCGGTCAGCGCGCGCATCAGGCGTCTTCCTGCTCGGACGCGTCACCGGATGCCGTGGCGACGGGCGGGGCGGAGGGCTCGAGGCGGAGGGGCGCATCGGGCGCGAACCCCAGGTCGGCGAGGGCGTCGGAGTCGGTCGGGGCCGCCCCGTCGCCGGCGTGCGCGACCGCAGGGTCGGCGACGACGAGGGCCGCGGCACCCGCACCGGGCGCCATCTCTTTGCGGTCGCGGCGCGTCAGCGGCTCGAGAGTCGGGTCGTCGACGGGGGTGAGGATGCCGCGATCGAGGCGGAAGTGCCGACGGGCGCGCCGCGCGATCATCGGGTCGTGGGTGATGACGACCTGCGCGGCGCCCGTCCGGGTGGCGACGTCGTCGATGAGTTCCATCACGCTCTGCCCGGTGTCGAGGTCGAGAGCCCCGGTAGGTTCGTCCGCAAGGATGAGGCGCGGCCCGCGCACGAGCGAGCGTGCGATCGCGACGCGCTGCTGTTCTCCGCCCGACAGGCGGTCGGGCATGCTGTTGAGCCGGTGCTCGAGCCCGACGAGCTCGAGCATCTCGGCGGCGATCCTCTTGCGACGCCAGAACGTGCGGCCGGTCGAGTACAGCAGCGGCATGGTTACGTTCTCGAGCGCCGTGCGGCCGGGCAGCAGGTTGAACTGCTGGAAGACGAAGCCGATCGCGGCCCCGCGCAGTCGGTCGCGTCGCGCCGCCGATAGAGCGCGGACGGGCTTGTCGTCGAAGGTGATCTCACCGCTGGTGGGCTGGTCGAGCAGACCGAGCAGGTTCAGGAGCGTCGACTTGCCCGACCCGGAGCGCCCGACGATCGACACGTGGTCGCCGGGCTCGATGGTCAGATCGACGCCCGACAGGATCGTCAGGGCGGGCTGATCCTGCGGGATCACCGTGCGGGTGACCTCGCGCAGCGCGAGCAGGCTCATCCGGCCGGCGCCGGTTCGCAGAACATCGAGCCGTCGGGGTAGGTGGTGCACCCCTCGCTCCCGGCGGCGAGGGCACCGGGGGCGAACTCGAGGATCTCCTCGCCCTCGGCGAGTCCCTGGGTGATCTGCACCTGGGTGCCGTCGGTAAGACCGAGGGCGACGGCGCGTTCCTCGGTGCTGCCGTCGGCCGCACTGACCCAGACCGTGCCGCTCTGCGCCGCACCCCGCACGGCGGTCGTGGGCACCAGCAGCACGTTCTCGGCGCGGCCGCCCGCGATGGTCATCTCGGCCGCGAGCCCCGAGAACACCGTCACCTCGCCCGGAACCCCGCAGGTCGCGGTCGTCGAGGCGCCCGAGGCGCCCGTGCCGGCCGCCGCGCCCTCGGTCCCCGACGTCGAGGACTCGCCGCCGCCGCTGCCGGCGAGCGGGGTCGTGATGCGCAGGTTGCCGCACGTGAAGGCGGCGGGCCCCCCGGTGATCGTGACGGTGGCCTCGGTGGGACGGTTGAGCAGTCGGTACTGCTGGGCGGGCTCCAGGGTGCCCGACACCGAGTAGCTCGGCGGTGCGACGTTGCCCGCGACCGCGCCGATCGTCACCTCTTGGCCCGAGATGACGCTGAGGGCGCTGAGGGTGCCGCCGGCGGGCGCCGTGACGTTCTCCCACCGGAAGATGGCCGGCTTGGGCTTGCCCTCGGCGTCCACGCTGTCGGCGGGGTCGCGCTCGATCGGCACCTTGACGTCGAAGACCACGTCGCCGGCGTTGACCTGCGACCCCTGGGCGATGAAGATCTTGTTCACCGTTCCGGCGGCAGTGGACTTCAGCGGCACGGCCGCGTCGGCTGAGACGGTCGCCTTCATGACGACGTCGTTCGTGATCGTGCCGAGGGCGGCGACCACGCGGGGCTCGACGATCGCGCCGGTCGGTTCGGCCGGGGCCGCGTCGGCGGGCCGATCCGGGAAGAACGCCAGCTTCACGAGGGCGACCGCGAGGATCGCCACGAGAAGGATGCGCAGAATCGGAAAGACCCACGTGCGTGCGATCCCCATGAAGCCCCCCGGATGTCGGAACCGTCGTCGACGACGCGATTTCTCTCACCCTAGGGGTGCGCGTGTTTCGTCGATGTATGGCTCCGACCGGGTGAACGACGGATGCCACGACCCCGGCCGTGCAAGGACGGCGGGGTCGTGGCATCCGGTGTCGCGAGGGGATTACTCCTTCGGCGGCGAGACCACGCGGGGCTTCGACGGGTCGAGGGGAGCGCCCGTCGCCAGGCGCGAATGACGGCGCGAGTACGCGAAGTAGATCGCGAACCCGATGGCCAGCCAGATGAGGAAGCGCAGCCAGGTCTCGACCGAGAGGTTGAGCATGAGGTACGTGCAGATGAGCGCCGAGAGGATCGGGAGCACGGGGTTGAACGGCACACGGAAACCGCGCTTGAGGTCGGGACGGTTGCGGCGCAGCACGATGACGCCGACCGACACGAGCACGAACGCCGACAGGGTGCCGATGTTCACCATCTCTTCGAGGACGCCGATGGGAGTGAACCCGGCGACCACGGCGACGATGGCCGTGACGATGAGGGAAATCACCCACGGCGTACGGAAGCGGGGGTGAACCTTCGCCAGTGTGCCGGGCAGCAGGCGGTCGCGCGACATCGCGAAGATGATGCGGGTGGCACCGATCATCAGGGTCAGCACCACGGTGGTGAGACCCGCGACGGCTCCCGCAGCGATCACGGTGGCCATCCACGTCTGTCCGTGGAACGCGAAGGCGTTGGCCAGGGCCGCCGCCGGGTTGAGCTGGTCGTAGGGGACCATGCCGGTGACGACGATCGCGACGGCGCAGTAGAGGATCGTGCAGATCACCAGCGACGCGATGATGCCGATCGGCAGGTCGCGCTGGGGCCGCTTGGTCTCTTCGGCGGTGGTGGCGACGACGTCGAAGCCGATGTAGGCGAAGAACACCAGGGCCGCACCCGCCAAGATGCCGCCGACGCCGAACGTGGCGGGCTCCAGACCCGACAGGAACTGCAGCAGCGGCTGCGTGAGGCCCGACGCCGACTCGGTCGGGACCGACTCCGGGACGAAGGGGCTGTAGTTGGCGGGGTTGATGAACATGATGCCCGCGATGATCACGAACAGCACGATGAACAGCTTGACCGCGACCAGCACCATGTTGACGCGGAGCGACTCCTTGATGCCGAGGGTCATCAAGCCGCCCAAGACGATGACGAGCAGGATCGCGGGCAGGTCGACGACACCGCCGTACGAGAGCTCCGCCGGCAGCGTGATGCCGATCTGCTGCAGGAAGGTGCCGAGGTAGGCGCTCCAGCCCTGCGCGACGACGCTCGCTCCGAGGAACATCTCGAGGATGAGGTCCCAACCGATGATCCAGGCGAACAGCTCGCCCAGCGAGGCGTACGAGAAGGTGTAGGCCGATCCCGAGACCGGCACCGTCGAGGCGAACTCGGCGTAGCACATGGCCGCCAGGCCGCAGGCGATCGCGGCGACGATGAAGCTGATGACCACGGCGGGGCCGGCGACGTCGTGCGCGACGCGACCGGTGAGGGTGAAGATGCCGGCACCGATCACGACGCCCACGCCGAACACGGTGAGGTCGACCGCGGTCAGGGACTTCTTCAGCCGGAACTCGGGCTCGTCGGTATCGGCGATGGACTGCTCCACCGATTTCGTACGGAAAAGGCTCACGCGGTGCTTCCTCTGTCTCGGGTGGTGCTCGGGGAGCGAACACCACCCACGGAGAGTAGTACCGTCTTCGCCGTTGCGCCTAGCGTCCCCGCGGGAACGCCGGAGGGTGTAGCACGTCGCGCACGCGGTGAGGAATACAGGGAATGCGGGTGTAAAGTTTTTCGTATTATGGCTCTCAAGCACATCACGCACCTCGTCGACGATCTCGACGGTTCCGTCCTCGAAGAAGGACAGGGAAAGCAGATCACTTTCTCTCTCGAAGGTCGTACGTACGAAATCGACCTCTCCGACCGCAATGCCGACAAGTTCTATTCGGCGATCGCTCCTTTCGTCGACGCCGCGCGTTCGGCATCGCGAGGCGCGTCGACCACGCGTCGCACGCGTCCGGCCCGCCGCGCGAACGACGTCGATCTCGGTGCCGTTCGTGAATGGGCGCGCGCGAACGGACACACCGTGAGCGACCGCGGCCGTGTTCCCGCGACGGTTCTCGACGCCTACACGGAAGCCCATTCCTGAATTGACCTCGGCCGGATCCGCCTCGAGGACGGCGCCGATCGCGTCGACGTCGGTCACGCAATTCGCCGTTCTCGATGCGCTTCTGGGCGGCGTCTATTCGTCGGGCATCGCCGTTCCCGACGTGCGCCTTCTCGGCGACACCGGGATCGGCTGCTGCGAAGGCCTCGGCGGTGAGGTCGTCGTTCTCGACGGACAGCTCTTCGAGTGCACGACCGACGGCCCGCCCCGGCTGATGGACGACAGTGAGGTGCTGCCATTCGTCGACGTCTGCACCCTGGCGGACGCGGCGACCGCGGAGGTCGAGGGCCTCGATCTCGACGGGATCGGCGACGCGGTCGACGCACGGCTCGCGAGCCGCAACCTGTTCCACGTCGTTCGCCTCGACGGAGTCGTCTCCCGCGTGAAGACGCGCGTCACGCGGCGGCAGGAGGCGCCCTTCCGGCCGCTCGCCGAGGTGGCGGCGGAGCAGATCGAGACCGTGACCGTGGACCGCGCCGGCTCGCTCGTGGGCTTCTGGATGCCCCGCATCTATCAGGGCATCACGGTGGCGGGTCTGCACCTGCATTTCCTCAGCGACGACCGGCTCGTCGGCGGCCACGTTCTCGAGGTGCAGCTGGATTCGGCCCGTCTGCGCGTGGCCGCGTTCGCCCGATTCACGTTGCAGTTGCCGCAGGACGCGCAATTCCTCGGTACCGAGCTGACGCACGACGACGACCATCGCATCGTGGCCGTCGAGGGTGGTCCGCTCACTTCATCGACCCGATGAAAGCGGATGATTCGGCGGGTGAATCTGCAATAGCAGACACCGGATCACCCGGGAATCCCGACTTAGGATGACGGCATGGCTAAAAAGCAGATCACCCAGTTGATCGACGATCTCGACGGCACGGTTCTCGACGACGGGGACACGGTTCGTTTCTCCCTCGACGGCCGGGCTTACGAACTCGACCTTTCCGCTGAAAACGCACAGACCCTCCGTGACGCTTTTGCGCCTTTCATCGCCGCGGGTCGTTCCGTCGGGTCGCCGTCGCCGAGTGGCCGCCGTGTTACCCGCGGACGGGCGACATCGTCACGGGATCTCGTCGACGTGCGCACCTGGGCCGCAAAGAACGGCCACGACATCAATGCGCGCGGGCGCATCTCGACGACAATTCTCGAGGCCTACGACGCCGCGCACTGACCTTTTCCGAAAAGAATCCGGATGCCGCGAGACCGCGGCATCCGGATTCTTTTTCGTTCACACGGGGGTGACGGCGCCCGCTCCGACGGAAAGTCGTTCGGCGGCCAGACCCTCGGCGGCGGCCAGAGGGGTCACCCCGCGGGTCTCGGCCTCGTCGAAGACGCGGCGGAGGGTGTCGCCGATGCCGGCGACGCGCCCCATGATCTCGTCGAGGGTGCCGCGTCGCTTGGCCACGAGGTCGAGGTAGATCACGCCGCCCGCGTTCACGACGAAGTCGGGGGCGTAGAGGATCCCGCGGCGGGACAACCGCTCCGCCCCCGCGCGCTCGGCCTGCGGGTTGTTCGCCGGACCGCACACCGCGCGCGCGTCGAGCGCGTCGATGACGTCGTCGGTGAGCACTCCACCGATGCCGGCCGGCACGAACACGTCGGCCGGAACCAGGTGCGCCTCGCCCGGCTCGACCCAGGCGGCACCGAGCTCGGCTGCCCGGGCGCGCTTGGCGGGATCGACGTCGGTGACGGTCAGGGCGGCGTGCTCCGACGCCAGGCGTTGGGCCAGTCGGCCGCCGACCTGGCCGAGGCCGGCGATCGTGATGCGGCGTCCCGCGACGTCGCCGGTGCCCACCGCACGCTCCAGGGTGGCGATGAGCGAGGCGTAGACGCCCGAGCTCGTGGGGCCGGCGGGTTCGCCGGAGCCTCCGACGGAGTCGGGGAGACCCACCACGTGCGCGGTGCGCTCGCTGACGGTGAGCATGTCTTCGGTCGTGGATCCCACGTCCTCGGCGGTGCGGTACAGCCCGTCGAAGCTCTCGACGGCGTCACCCAGGTCGAGGAAGGCGGCACGGCGCCGGTCGGTGTCGAGCACCGTCCCCTCGGGAAGGCCGATCACCGACTTACCCCCGCCGGCGTCGAGACCGGCGGCCGCGTTCTTCAGTGTCATGGCGGCCGACAGGCGCAGCGCGTCGCCGACCGCGTCGGTCCACGACGGGTAGGTCCACAGTCGCGCGCCGCCGAGGGCGGAGCCGAGAACCGAGGAGTGCAGGGCGACGGCGACGAGCAGACCGCTGCGCCGCCCCGTGATCACCTCCACGCGTTCGTGCGTGAAATCGGGCAGGGGGAGGGCGTGGGTCATCGCGTTCCTTGTCGTCGACCGCCTTGTGGGCGGTGCTCAGCGGGTGCCGCGGCGTTGCGGCATCCACCCTCCATTGTGACCCGGGGCCGCGGCGTGCGCGAGTGCGGCGTGCAGCGGATGTCGTGAGCACACGATCGGCGCGAGAGCACCCGCGAGGAGGTGCGACCTCGCGCGGACCGTGTGCTCTCGCGAGGGAGCGAGGGGGAACACCTAGGCTGACGCCATGAACCACGCCCTTCCCGCTCGCAGCCGTCTCGTCGCCGCCTCGCTCGAGGCCGCGGGCATCGAGGGGGCGATCATCGTGCTTCCGGATGCCGCCTCCACAGCCGCGCTCGCGGCGGCGGCGCTCGACATCGAGGTGGGGGCGATCGCCAACAGCCTCGTGTTCTGGAGCGACGACGAGCCGCTGCTGGTGATGACGAGCGGCGCGCACCGCGTGGACACGTCGGCGCTGGCGGAGCGGCTCGGGCGCGGGAGCATCCGCCGGGCGACGCCCGATCAGGTGCTCGCGGCCACGGGGCAGCCCATCGGGGGCGTCGCCCCCACCGGGCACCCGGCCCCGCTGACGACGATCGTCGATGAGGCGCTCGCGGAGTTCGCCGAGATCTGGGCGGCGGGCGGCACCCCGCACACGGTGTTCCCCCTGACGTTCGACGAGCTGGTTCGACTCACCGGCGGCACGGTGACGCGGGTCGCCTGAGAACATCGGGTCGCGCGACGTGTCGAAAGGCCGGACGACGGCGGTCGGGGGAGGCCGCCGCCGCCCGGCGGCTACGCTCCGGGCGAGGTCGTGAGCGCGGTCAGGCACACCACCGCGGCGGCGGCCGACCAGGCCTGGGGGCGGCACGCCGCGGGGTACGGCGTCGGCACCGATGAATGGGTGCGCGGGTCGCCGGAGTGCAGCTCGGGCACGCGGTAGGCGAAGCCCTCGGCCGCGTCGAGCAGCCCCTCGACGACCGCCCGCGCGTCGGCGCGGAGCCCGGCGCGCAGCATGCCGTGGGCGGCGATCGCGGTGTCGTGCACCCACACGCTGCCCCCGTGGTACGACAGCGGCCAGTAGCCCGCGGCCGCGGTCGACATCGTGCGGATGCCGTACCCGCTCGACAGGCTCTCGCCGCGGAGCAGCCCCGCGACGTGCGCCTCATCGTCGGGTGAGAGGATGCCGGTCCCCAGCAGATGCCCGATGTTGCTGGTGAGGGTGTCGACGGGCTTCTTGTCGCGGTCGAGCGCGACGGCGGGGTACCGGCCCTCGGGAGTCTCGACCCAGTAGCTTTCGGCGAACCGCGCCTTCAGATCGGCCGCCCATCCGCGCCAGAACGCCGCCTCGGTGGCATCCGACTCGCTCCCGAGCGTGTCGAGCAGGTCGGCACCGGCGAGAGCCGCCTCGTAGGCATAGGCCTGCACCTCGCAGAGCGCGATCGGCCCCTCGGCGAGTCGACCGTCACGCCACTGGATCGAGTCGCCGGAGTCCTTCCACCCCTGGTTCGACAGGCCCGTGCCCAGGCGGTCGATGTAGTCGAGGAAGCCGTCGCCGTCGCTGTCGCCGCTGTCGCGGATCCAGCCGAGCGCGGCGCGCAGCGTCGGGAGCAGCTCCCGCACCTCGGCGTCGGGCATGCCGGCGCGCCAGGTGTCGGCGAGGAGGCAGATCCACAGCGGCGTGGAGTCGACGCTGCCGTAGTACTTCGGCGGCAGCACGATGCCCTCGCCGGGCATCTCGAGCGCCGAGGCGCGCAGCTCGTGCAGGATCTTGCCCGGCTCCTGCGCGGTCGACGCGTCGTCGTCGGCGCCCTGCAGCCGCGCGAGCACGCGCAGCGTGGACTCCGCGATCGCCCGGTCCAGCGGCAGCGTCAGACGCGCGGCCCAGATCGAGTCGCGGCCGAAGAGCGTGAAGAACCACGGCGCTCCGGCGGCGAAGAACTCGTCGTCGGGGTGCTCGGGCAGCACGAGGCGCAGGGCGTCGAGATCGTCGAGCGCGGTGTGCAGCCACCGTCCGAGCCGCGGGTCGGTGGTCGTCTGCGCGACGGCGCCGGCGTTCCACCGCGCGGGCGCCGCGGCCGAGCCGACGACGAGGGTGTCGTCGCGCAGGGTGAGGGTCCACGCGACCTCGACCGATCCGAGAGCGGGGATCTCGACGTCCCAGCGGGCGGTGAGCTCGCCGGCCCCGGATGCCACACGTGCCCCCGGCGCGATCAGCTCGAGTCCCTGCGGGCCGGCGTCGACGATCGCGCTATCACCGGCGAGCTCGATGGCGGCGGGACGCGGGTGCGCGTGGCCCGACTTGACCTCGTGCAGTTGCGCGAACTCGGGACGGAGCGCGAGGTGCAGGGTCGTCACGACGGGGTGATCGACGCGCGAGCGCAGGGTCCAGGTTTCGCTGAGGTGCCCGTCGGACACCCGGCGATCGCGCAGCAGTCGCACCTTGGGATCCGGGGTCGCGTCGTCGAGCGCGCGCAGCAGACCGCCGAACACGATGCGCGACGCGCCGTCGGGAGCCGTCGAGATCCACTCGACGGGGGAGTCGTCGCAGCTCGCGGTCAGCGACCGCACGTGCCGCACATCGCCGTGATAGACCCCGTGCACGGCGGCGGAGCCCATGTCGCCGGTCGAATCGGACCACACCTGCGTGGGAGCGCGGAGCGCGATGACGGCGTCGTTCAACAGGGGCTGCACAGGAGTCGGGGTGGCCGTCGTCCCGGACACGCGCGAGGCGGGCGAGGTGGTGGGGGCGGTGGTCATTCTTTGACGGCTCCTTCACTGGCGTTCATGATGCGGCGCTGGAAGACGAAGAACACCACGGCGACGGGGATCGTCATGATGGCCGCGGCCGCGAGTTTGAGGGGGAACTGGCTGCCCTGGCTGAGCTGACCGCTCGCGAGGGCGGCGACGCCCTTGGTGAGGGTGGTCAGCTCGGGGGACTGGGTCGAGACGACGAAGTGGCTCAGCTCGTTCCACGATCCCTGGAACGACAGGATGACGATCGTGATGAGCGCGGGGCGCGCCATGGGCAGCACGACCGACCAGAAGATGCGGAAGGTGCCGGCGCCGTCGACGCGCGCCTGCTCCTCGACGGACGGGGGGATCGACTCGAAGAAGTTCTTCATGATGAACACGCCCGCGGCATCCACGAGGAGCGGGAGGATCATGCCGGCGTACGAGTCGTAGATGCCGAGTTGGTTGATCACGAGGAACTTCGGGATCAGCAGCACCACCGTGGGCACCGCCATGACCCCGACGAGTCCGGCGAACACGAGCCCGCGTCCGCGGAACTGCAGGCGGGCGAGCGCGTATCCGGCGAGGGAGTTGAAGAACACGCGGCCCAGGGTGACGAAGACGGTCACGATGGCGGAGTTGCCGAACCACACGGGGAAGTCGGAGTTCAGGAACAGGCGCTCGTACGCCGCCCACGTGAAGGGCTGCGGCGCGAGCGAGATCGGATCGGCCGCCGCCGCGGCATCCGTCTTGAACGAGGTCGCCACCTGCACCAGGAACGGATAGATGTAGATGACGGCGAGCACGATGAGCAGGACGTAGAGGCCGATCTGCCAGCGCAGGGCTTTGCCCGACAGGCGGTGCCGGCGGGGGCGTCGCGGCCCCTCGATCCGCTGCTCCGCGAGGACGGTGGTCGCGGGGGATGCCGTGGCGGTCATCGCGTGCCTCCCTTGGCGCCGGTGCGTACCTCGTACTGCCGGATGCGTCGCCGCGAGACGGGACGGTCGCGCAGCACGAAGCGCTGCAGGATCGTCAGCGCGACGATGATGACGAACAGCACGAAGGCGATCGCGGCTCCCTGGCCCCACTGCTGCGACAGGAAGGCCGACGAGTAGCTGAGGTACGCGGGCGTCAGCGTCGTCTTGCCCGGGCCTCCCTGCGTGCCGGTGTAGATCTGATCGAACACCTGCCACGTGCCGATGAGGCCCAGGGTCAGCACCGTGAACAGCACGGGTTTGAGCTGGGGGAGGGTGACGCGCCAGAACCGCTGCCACCCGGTCGCGCCGTCCATCATGGCGGCCTCCTGCACGTCGCCGCCGATGTTCTGCAGTCCCGCGATGAACAGGAGCATGAAGGTTCCCGAGGTCGTGAACACGGCCATGACGATGAACGCCGACATCGCCACCGAGGGACCCGCGAGCCAGTCCCACCACGACACCCCGAGCAGGGTGTTGCCGGTGAGGAAGGCGGGACCATTCGTGATGCCGACGGCGCCGAGCAGGTTGTGCACGACACCCGACGGGTCGCTGAACCAGTTGGGGCCGTTGATGCCGAGCCACGACAGCACCTCGTTGACGGCGCCCGAGGCCGAGAAGAGGAACAGCCACAGCACGGTGATGGCCACCGAGCTCGTGACCGAGGGGAAGTAGAAGGCGGTGCGGAACAGCCCGCGACCGCGCAGGACCGCGCGGTTGACCAGCACGGCGAGGAAGAGCGAGAGCGCGGTCTGCAGGGGCACGACCAGCAGCACGTACCAGCCGTTGTTGCGCAGGGCCGTTCCGAAGTCGCGTTCGGCCAAACCCCCGCCGGTGGTGACGGCGGCGTAGTTGTCGACGCCGACGAAGTCGACGTTCGACGAGAAGGGGCTGCCGCGCCCGGTCCAGTCCGAGAAGCTCACCCACAGCGCCATCAGCACGGGGACGAGCAGGAAGACGCCGAGGATGATCAGCACGGGGGCGGTGAACAGCCAGCCGGCGGCGGCCTCGCCGCGCCGGATCCCCGAGGAGGGGGACCCGGCGCGGCGGGACGCGGTGGTGAGAGCACTCATGAGGGGTTCGCGTTTCGTGGGCGCGATTACTTGACGATGGCCTCGAGGTTGGACTGCGCCGTCTGCAGCAGCGCCTGCGGGTCGCCGGTCTTCAGCGACTCGAGCTGGGCGTTGAAGTCGGTGATGACGTCGGCCGCGCCCGCCATGTTCGGCGGGAACTGGGCGTACTCGGCGCCGGCGAGGAACGCCGTCAGCGTCGGGTTCGCGCTCGTCCACGCGTCGGCGGCGGACTGGATCGAGGGCATCGGGCCGAAGGCCTGCGAGAACGCCAGCTGCTGGTCGGTGCCGGTGAGGTACTCCACGAGCGACCGGGCCTGCTCCTGATTGCCGCCGTCGGCGGCCATGCCCCAGCAGTTGGTGAACTGCAGGGTGCCCTTGCCGCCGGGGCCGGCGGGAAGCTCGGCGACGGTGTAGTTCACGTCGGGGTAGTCGGCCGACATCGCGCCGGTGATCCAGTTGCCCTCGATGACCATCGCGGCCTTCTGGGTGCCGAGCGCCTCGCCGCCCCAGCCCGCGCCCACGTCGGACGCGAACGCGAAGGTGCCGTCGTTCAGGTGCGTCTTGACGTAGGTCAATGCCTCGACGTTCTCGGGGCTGTCGGCCGTGGCCTGCCCGTCGGTGACGAGGCCGCCGCCCGCTTGCGCCATGAAGGCGCCGACGCGCTGGTACTCGGCGCCGAACGCGAGTCCGACGCGGCCGTCGACCGTGAGGCGCTGCGCGACGGATGCCAATTCGTCCCACGTCGTGGGGATGTCGGCATCCGTGAGTCCGGCGGCCGACCACAGATCGGCGTTGATGATCAGCGCGAGCGTCGAGAAGTCCTTGGGTGCGCAGTAGAAGGTGCCGTCGACGGTGAAGTTGTCGACCAGCGAGGGGTAGAAGTCGTCTTTGTTCGCCAGGTCGTCGCCGTAGGCCGCGATCGATCCGTTGGCGGCGTAGCCCGCGAGGGCCTCGGGCGCGAGGTAGAAGAGGTCGGGCGGGGAACCGGCGGCGAAGCCCTGCGACAGCTGCTGGGGCAGGTCGTTCGCGGTCTGCACCTCGGCCTCGACGCCGGACTGCTCGCTCCAGGCGGCGACGGCATCGGTGACGGCCTTCGTCTCGGCGTCGCCCGAGGAGCCGATGAGCAGGCTGAGCTTTCCGCTGCCGGACGCCTGGTTCTCGCCGGGGGTGTCGGAAAAGCCCGAGCCGCAGGCGGTCAGCGCGAGGGCGCCGGTGGCCAGCAGGGCGCCGGCGCCGAGCCAGGTGCGCGCGCGGCGGATGGGAGTGTGCCGTGTCATGTGTCTCTCTCCTTCGATGAGGCATGCGACCCCTCCGCGGTGCTCGGAGGGCCAGAGTTTGAACGTTCCAACTGTGGTGCGACTACGGTAAGGAGGGGGAGCGGCGTCTGTCAAGCGGTTGTCGCGCGGCTTAGGCTGACGGTCTGGACGGCGTCGGTTCGCCCGAATCGACGAGCGAGGGGGTCGCATGGCGAAGGCGCCCACCGTCGACGACGTCGCCCGTGTCGCGGGCGTCTCGCGCCAGACCGTCTCGAACGTCGTGAACACCCCCGACATCGTGCGCGAGTCGACGCGGCTACGCGTCGAGGCCGCGATCGCCGAGCTCGGCTACCGGCCGCACGCCGCGGCCCGGCGTCTGCGCACGCGCCGCAGCTCGACCATCGGCATCCACCTCGATCCCTATGCCGGGGGGATCTCGGGTGTCGTGCTCGACCGTTTCGTGCACGCCCTCACCGAACGGGCGGGAGAGCGCGACATGCGCGTCCTGCTCTACGCCGCGCGCACCCCGGAAGAAGAGATGGCGCGCCTCGGCGACCTGCTCGAAGGTGGCGAGGTCGACGCCGTCGTGGTGACCGGAACGTTCCACGGCGACCCCCGCACCGGGTGGCTGACGGCGCGGAACCTCCCCTTCGTCTCATTCGGTCGACCCTGGGGAGAAGACGACGTCGAAGCCCCCGCGCACCTGTGGGTCGACGTCGACGGCGCGGCGGGCACCCGCGCCGCCACGCGACACGCCCTGCAGCACGGAGCGGGACCGGTGGCGTTCCTCGGCTGGCCCCGCGGGTCGGGCACCGGCGACGAACGCGAGCGAGGCTGGCGCGAGGCCGTCGCCGACGCCGGGCGCCAGCCGGTGCGCTGGACGGTCGAAGAGAACGTCGCCGCAGCCCGCGACACCGTCGCCGCGGGGCTGGCGGACACCCCCGGCATCGGCGCGATCGTCTGCGCGAGCGACTCCCTGGCGATCGGCGCCCATCTCGCCGCCAGCGTCGCCGGGCGCGACGACATCGTCATCGTCGGCTTCGACAACACCCCGGCGGTCGAGGCTCTCGGGCTGTCGAGCGTCGAGCAGCTCCCCGAGCGGGTGGCATCCGGAGCCCTCGACCTGCTCATGGGCGAGAACGGCACCATCGTCGCCCCCCGCGCGGCCGTCGCCGGCGCCGCGCACGTGCTGGTGGAGCCGCGGCTCGTCGCGCGCTGAGACGCGGGGCGGGTTCTGCGGCGCGGGTGCCCGGGCTGCGGTGGCGCGGGCGCGTCCGCCCGGTCCGCGGCGGTGCGGACGCCCGGCCCGGCCCGCGGCGGCGCAGACGCTCAGACCGTTGAGTGTCCGAGACACGCCGTTCGGGAGGGACTGGGTGCGGCGTGTCTTGGACACTCGGCAGGGTTTGAGGCGGGCGAGGCGGGGCGGTGGGCGGGGCGCGCTTCGGCGGACTGTGGCGTGACGGGCGCGTCCGCCCGGTCCGCGGCGGCGCGGACGCCTAGACCGTTGAGTGTCCGAGACACGCCGTTCGGGAGGCGCGGGGTGCGGCGTGTCTTGGACACTCGACGGGGCTTGCGTCGGCCGGGCGGGCGGGACGGCGCGCGGCGGCGTGCCTCGCTTCGCCCGCGCTGCGGCGTGACCGCTGCGGACACGAGCCCGTTGAGTGTCCGAGACATGCCGCACGGGAGGGGTTGGATGCGGCGTGTCTTGGACACTCAACAGCGTTTGCGGCGTGGGCGGGACGGCGGGTGGCGGCCGGACTCGCGCGGGCCGGGCCGGGAGGCGGGGCGACGTGCCTCAGCCGGGGTGGCCGATCCGGCGGGACAGCTCCGCCGCCGTCGCAGAAGCGGCCTCGGCGAGGGCGGTGGCGTCGCGCTCCACGCCCTCGGCCGGCCAGGTGAGCGCCACGGCAGCGGCGGGCCACCCGGTGTGATCCCGCACGGCCGCGGCCACCGAACGGAACCCGGGGGTGACCTCGCCGTCTTCGCTCGCGAACCCGGCGGCGCGCACGTCGCGCAGCATCTCGCGCAGCGCGCGCGGAGTCGCGGGACCGAGACCATGCCGCTGCGTGAGGGCCGTGGCATCCGGGAACGACGCCCTCACCTGCTCGCGCGGGAGGGCTGCGAGCATCGCGCGTCCCGTCGCGGTGAGGTGCGCGGGCAGGCGCACCCCGACGTCGGTCACCAGCGCGGGGCGGCGCGGGGCGCGCTCCTCGACGATGTACAGCACGTCGCGCCCGGTGAGCACGGCAAGGTGTGCGCTCTCGCCGACGCGGTCCGACAGGGCGGCGAGCAGCGGGCGCCCGAGGCGGGCGAGCGGCTGCTGCCGGGCGTAGCCGCCGCCGAGTTCGAAGGCCGCGGTGCCGAGCCCCCAGCGCCGGTCGCCGGGCAGGTGCACGACGTACCCGTGCTGCTCGAGGGTGGCGAGCAGGTGGTACGTGCTCGATCGGGGGATGCCGAGCGTCGTCGCGATCGTCTGCGCGGCGACCGGCCCGGGCTGGCGCGCGAGCAGCGAGAGGATCCGCAGCGTCTGGTCGGCGGCGGGAACCTGCGGGGCGGGAATGTCTGGCATGACAGACACAGGATGCCAGATCCCCGCCACACGGGGCCTTCGCCGCGATGGAATCAGGGCATGAACTCGCGCGTCACCGTCGGATCCACCCCCCTCGCCCCCCGCGACGTCGTCGCCGTCGCCCGCCACGATGCCCGCGTCGAGGTGGCCGCCGAGGCGTTGCGCCGGGTCGCCGACACCCGCTCACTCATCGAGGCGCTCGCCGACGACCCGCAGCCGCACTACGGCATCTCGACGGGCTTCGGCGCCCTCGCGACGACCTTCATCGCCGAGAATCGGCGCGCGCAGCTGCAGGCCAGCCTCATCCGCTCGCACGCCGCCGGCACCGGCGCCGAGGTCGAACGCGAGGTCGTGCGCGCCCTGATGCTGCTGCGCTTGCAGACCCTCGCGACAGGGCGCACGGGCGTGCGTCCCGCCGTGGTCGAGACGTACGCGGCGCTGCTGAACGCCGGCATCACCCCGGTGGTGCGCGAGTACGGCTCGCTCGGTTGCTCGGGAGACCTGGCCCCGCTGTCGCACGTGGCGCTCGCGGTCATGGGCGAGGGCGAGGTGCGCGACGGCGAAGGACGCGCCACGACGGCCGCCGAGGCGCTCGCCGCTGCCGGCATCGCCCCGCTCGCCCTGCGCGAGAAAGAGGGGCTCGCCCTCATCAACGGCACCGACGGCATGCTGGGCATGCTGCTGCTCGCCCTGCACGACATCGACATGCTGTTGACGACCGCCGACGTGTCGGCCGCGATCTCGATCGAGTCGCAGTTGGGCACCGACGCCGTCTTCGCCGCCGACCTGATGGCTCTTCGTCCCCAGCTCGGTCAGGCCGCGTCGGCGGCGAACCTGCGGGCGTTCCTCGCCGGCTCGCCGATCGTCGCGAGCCACCGGGGCCCGCAGTGCACGCGCGTGCAGGACGCCTACTCGCTGCGCTGCGCGCCCCAGGTGCACGGCGCCGCCCGCGACACGGTGGCGCACGCGGCGGCCGTCGCTGACCGCGAGCTGCTCTCGGCCGTCGACAACCCGGTCGTCACCGTCGATGGGCGCGTCGAGTCGAACGGCAACTTCCACGGCGCCCCGGTGGCCCACGTGCTGGACTTCCTCGCCATCGCGGTCGCCGATGTGGCATCCATGTCGGAGCGACGCACCGACCGCGCGCTCGACGTGGCCCGCAGCAACGGTCTGCCGCCGTTCCTCGCCGACGAGGTGGGCGTCGACAGCGGCCTGATGATCGCGCAGTACGCCGCCGCGGGCATCGTCTCGGAGCTCAAGCGCCTGGCCGTGCCGGCGTCGGTCGATTCGATCCCCTCGAGCGCGATGCAGGAGGACCACGTGTCGATGGGCTGGGCCGGTGCCCGCAAGCTCCGTCGCGCCGTCGACGGGCTCGCCCGTGTGCTCGCCATCGAGGTGATGACCGGATGCCGTGCCCTCGACCTCCGCGCCCCGCTCGCGCCCGCGGCCGCCACCGGCGCCGTGCGCGACCTCGTGCGCACGCGGGTCGCGGGCCCCGGACCCGACCGGTTCGTCTCCCCTGAGATCGAGGCCGTCACCGACCTCGTGCTCTCGGGTGCCGTCGCGGGGGCCGCCCTCGCGCGAATCGAATCAGATCGCGCCTGACCGATACGACGGCAGGTGCCCCGCGCGAAGGGCGGGTGGGTACGCGGGTGCGGCCGACCGCGGCTCTCAGGGCGTCAGCAGCTCGAACTCGTCGGGCGGGGTGGCATCCACGTCGTCCCAAGTTCCTTCGTGCCAGGTGAACACGGCCACGGCGCACGTGACCATGCGCTCGTCGCGATCAGCCAGGCGCGACACCAGCGCGCTCATGCCCGGGTCGTGGGCGACCACCATGACCTCGTCGACGCCGGCGGCGCGCGCGGCGGCCAGCAGATGGTCGGGGTCGGCGAGGTACAGGTCGGCCTGCTCGACGACGTCGACCTCGAACGCCCGGCCGAAGGCCTCGGCGGTCTGGCGGGCGCGCAGGGCCGTGCTCGACAGCAGCACCTCGGGGCGTACGCCCCGACGCACCACGCGGCGCGCCATGGCCGGCGCGTCCCGGCGCCCCCGGTCGTTGAGCGGGCGGTCATGATCGTCGAGGCCCTCGTCGGCCCAGTCCGATTTCGCGTGTCGCGCGAGGATGAGTTGGATCATCGTCTTTCCGCCAATCGGGGCAGGAGTTCGAGGGTGCACGGCGCGGCGAGCCGCACGGTGCGGGCGTGGTCGGTGTCGGCGCTGGCGGCACCGGGGTGTGAGGCGGGGGAGCGTCGTCGCCCCGCGGTGCGGCCGGCGCGTACGGACACGTCGCCGGCGCGCGGCCGGAGCGGACCCAGGGACGGAGCGCTCATGCGGCCACGTACACCCATGCTCGGATGCCGCTCGCCAGGGTGACCGAGGCACGGCGATACAGCGACACCTCGTATTCATCGGCCGCGTCGAGCTCCTCGGCGGTCAACGTCAGGACGCGACCGAACACGCGGTCGTGCGCGTCGCCCGTGTGCCGCAGGATCGGGTGCTTGTCGAGGCCCGAGAGCTCCGCGACGCGCTCGTCGTCGATGTCGGTCCACTCGAGGCGGTATCCGGGAAGCGCGTCGGCGTCGCCGCCGACGAGGCGGCCGAACGTGTCGAGCTGTACGTCGGGCAGCTGCAGCGTGCCGTAGGTGAAGAGGACCTCGAGCCCCGAACCGTCGCTCACGCGCCCCAGGCTACCCACCCGGTGACCCCGACGGGCGGTGCGACGCGATCGCCGTCACGGCACGGTTGTCTGAGCTGTGCGCCGCGCCGCCGGAGGACGGCCGTCGCGGCCCCGCTCCCGGACCTTCGCGCCGGGCCGCCTCGCGTCGACGGCCCTCTCTGCCCCGCCGCCGGAGCCTCACGCCGGGCTGCCGGGCGACGACACGAAACGCTCACGAGCCCCATGCGAAGTGCGCGATCGTGAAGATCGCGAGGCCCGCGAGGGCGCCGACGATCGTGCCGTTCAAGCGGATGTACTGCAGGTCGCGACCGACCATGAGCTCGATCTTCTCGGTCGTCTCTTCGGCGTCCCACCGTTCGACGGTGTCGGTGATGATCGAGGCGATGTCGTGCCGGTAGCGTCCGACGACGAACACGGCGGCGTCGGTCACCCACCCGTCCACCCGCTTCTGCAGGGTCTCGTCGTGCTGCAGGCGGCTCCCGACCTCGGCGAGGGCGGCCGAGGCCCGGCGGCGCAGGGCGCTCTCGGGGTCGGCGAGGGCGCGCAGCAGTCCGCTCTTCGCGGTGTTCCAGGCATCGGCGGCGAGTTGACGCACGCGCGGGCTGTCGAACACCGAGGCCTTGGCCTCTTCGAGGCGCACCATGGTGGCGGGGTCGTGCTGCAGGTTGTCGGCGAGGCGGCGGAGGTAGCCGTCGATCGCCCCGCGAGCCTGGTGCCGCGGGTCGGCGCGCACGGCGTCGACGAATTGCACGGCCTCGCGGTAGACGGTGTCGTCGACGAGTCGCGTGGCCATGCTCGGCACCCACGCCGGCATGCGGCGCGAGACGAGGCCGTCGAAGACCTCGCGGTTGTTGCCGAGCCACACGGCGATGTTGTCGAGAGCGAGGTCGACCGCGCCGTGGTGGGCGCCCGACCCGACGACGCGTTCGAGCCATCCGCCGATCGAGGGGCCCCAGTCGGGCGAGAGCAGGTGCTCGCGGGCGAGGTCTTCGATGAGCGTCTGGACGTCGTCGTCGCTCAGCGCCGTGAGCACGCTGGTCGCGAGCGTCGCGCCCTCGGCGGCGAGGCGGTCGGCGTGCGCGGGCTCGGCGAGCCAGGCTCCCGCGCGGGCGGCGAGCGGCGTGGACTCGAGCTTCGTGCGCACGACGTCGCCCTCGAGGAAATTGGTCTCGACGAACTCGCCGAGCTGCTTGCCGATCTCGTCCTTACGTCGGGGGATGATCGCGGTGTGGGGGATGGGAAGGCCCAGCGGATGCCGGAACAGCGCCGTGACGGCGAACCAGTCGGCCAGCGCACCGACCATTCCGCCCTCGGCCGCGGCGCGGACGTACTGCATCCACTCGATCTCGCGCTGCAGCGAGAACGAGATCGCGAAGATGACCGCCATGCCCAGCAGCGCGCCGAGGGCGACGCCCTTCATCACGCGTAGCGCGCGGCGGCGTTCCTGGTCGGCCGGGCTGAGCAGGGTCGACGGGGTGCGGGCCATCACGCGGTCACCGGCCCGAGCCAGGCCGAGGCGGCGGTGGAGTGCGCCGATTCGGGATCGGAGGGATGGAACATGCCGGCGAGGACGTCTCGGTAGAGGCGGCTCAGCTCGCTGCGCGAGAAGTACGCCGATCCGCCGGCGACGAGGACCGCATCGTCGACGACCGACTTGGCCATGGTGACGGCGCGGTGCTTGACGCCCGCCAGCAGCGAGAACCACCGGGCGCCGTGGTCGACCACCGCGTCGACGTCGGCGCTCAGGGCGGCGAGCTGCGGGGGCAGCGCCTCGTAGGCGATCGCCATTCCGGCGACGCGTCGACGGATGTCGGGGTCGTTCGCGTACGTCGTGCCCGTCTTCTTCGATCGCTTCGACGTCGCCGCCTCGACCGCGAGGTCGAGCGCGCGCCGGGCGATGCCCGTGTAGACCGACGCGAGCAGGATCTCGAACACGGCGAAGATGCCGAACACGAGGGCGTCGGGCTGCGGTCCGGGATCGATGCGCCGCACGACCCGATCGGCCGAGGCGCGGGCGTGGCGCAGGTCGGTGGTGCGGCTCTGCGTTCCGCGCATGCCGAGGGTGTCCCAGTCGTCGCGGGTGACGACGGCCTCGTCACGGTCGAGGAAGGCGAACACCATCTTCGGCGCGTCGGGCGACGTGGTGTCGAGCCCGTGGACGCCCAGATGGGTCCACACCGGCGAGAGCGAGGTGAAGATCTTCGTGCCGGTGAAGGCATACCCACCGTCGCCGTCGGGGACGGCATCGGTGTCGCTGCCGAAGAGCACCAGGTCGTTGCCGGCCTCGCTGATGCCGAAAGCGAACACCTCGCCCGCGGCGGCCCCGCGCTGGACGAACTCGAGGTCGTCAATCCCCCGATCGCGCAGCACCTTCGCCACCCCGGTCCACACGAGGTGCATGTTGATCGCGAGCGCGGTCGCCGGGGCGGCCCCCGCCAGGCGCTGCTGCAGCACCGACGCGTCGGCCAGGGTCAGTCCCGCGCCGCCGAGCTCCGCCGGCACCAGGATGCCGAGATACCCGGCCGCGCGCAGCTCGTCGAGGTCGTCGTGCGGAAAGGTGTTGTCGCGGTCGTGCACCACGGCCCGCTCGCGGATGCGCGCGAGGAGGTCATCGGGCAGGTACTGCGCCGGATCGAACGGGGTCATGGCATCCATTCTGCTCGGGTGCGCCGACATCGCGGGCGGGGTGGCAGCGGGTGCCGAAAGCTGCAGCACGATCCGACGCCGCTCCGGCCGTCGTCGCCGGGGGTGTCACGCCAGCGCGGCGAGAAGGGCGGCGATCGCGGCCTCGGGGCGATCGCGGTGAGGCGAGTGCCCCGCCCCCGCGACGACCTCGAGGGTGATGACGGGGTTCTGCAGGACCTCGGCGGCCAGGTCGCCGGTGAAGATCGAGTGCACGGCGGGGTCGGCGCCGATGATGCGCGTCGGCACCACGAGGGCGGCGGCCTGCGCCCGTACGTCCCAGATGTCGTTCTGCGTGCTCGTCTGCTCGACGGCCCACCGGCTCGCGCGCCGCGTCGCCCGCGCCTTCAGCTCCACGTCGATCGGGTGCCAGGTGGGATGCGCCGCGCGCACGGCCTCTTCGCTCGGGTCGGCGAACGATTGCTCCTGACTCGCTCTGACGATCGCGCGGTCGTCGTCGGACAACCGGATCGCGGGGTCGACGAGCACGAGTCGACGCGTCCACGAACGGTCGTTCGCGGCGGCGACCGTAGCGGCCGCCCCGCCGAGGGAATGCCCGACCACCGCGTCCCACGCGCCCCCGCCCGCCGGCACCGTGCCCGACAGGTCGGCCGCGTACGCGTCGATGCGGTAGTCGAGGGTGCGCGGGGCGTCACCGTGTCCGCGCAGATCGACGGCCACGGCGTGCCATCCCGCGTCGGCCAGCGCCGAGGCGTACCGCCACATCAGCGCGCCGTCGGAGCCGAGACCGTGCGCGAGCAGCACCCGCGGTCCGCGGGGATCGCCCCACGACAGGCGGGGCAGGGTGACGGGGGAGGTCATGGCATCCATTCTGCTCGTCGCTCGCGCTCGCCGGAGCGCGCGGAGACGCATGGCGTCAGGGGGAACCGATCGCGTCCGCGTGCACGCTTCGGCCCGGCATCGCGCGACGGCCCCCAGAATGGATGCCATGATCTCGACCGAGATGGCCCTGGCCCTGCGCGAGGCGGGATTGGTGTGGCATCCCCGCTCCGGCGACCGTTTCCAGCTCGACGAGCCCGAGTTCGAGGCCGACGTCTTCACGGTCAGCGAGATGACCGTCGAACCCCGCGACTATCCGACCGGGCGCATCCTCGCCTTCAACGGCACGACGGAGTGGGCGCTGGACTCCGTCGCCACCGAGGAAGCGCTGTGGCTGCCGTCGGAGTCGCAGCTGCGCGAGCTGCTGAGGGCGACCTTCCGGTCGCTTCGCCGGCTGTCGGACACCTACGAGGTCGAGATCTCGGTCGCGGGCGCCTCGCTCGTCTTCGACCACCCCGAGCCGGCCGACGCGTACGCGCTCGCCGTGTTGGAGCTGCTGCGGCGGACGCAGTGACGTCGGCGTAGCGGCGTCTACGCGGGGTGTGTGGGGCGCGGGCGTTCGCGTGCGGGGCGAGCGGAGGGCGAGGGATAAGCGGAGGGCGGGATGCCGGTGTCTCGCCCTCCCTTCGTCCCTCGCCCTCCCTTCATCCCGCGCCGGGGGCGGAGTCCGCACCGGGCGTGGGGGCTGCCCCGGCGGTGGGGCTGCTCGGCGGTGGGCTGCCCCGGCTGTCAGCTCAGCCGAGGCTGGGGACCTGCGCAGGCCGAGGACTCACCGTGGGTCCAGGAGCCTGCTTCGGCCGGGGAGCCCGCGCCGGATGCGTGGCCCGCGCGGGCAGGGTGAACGTGCGCCGGTGAGGGGGACGGATGCCGGGGATGCGGCATCCGGGCTCAGGTGATGGTCTCTACGGGCTCGGTGTCGGGGATGGGGCTCGAGTCGCGGTGGCGCAGGTCGGGGAAGCCGCGCACGAACACCGCCGCGACGATGAACCCGGCGACGGCGAACGCGGCCGCGGCGACGTAGGCCCCCTGCGGGCCGATGCCGTCGACGAGGAAGCCGGCGACGGCCGAGCCCGCGGCGGCTCCGATGAGCTGCCCCGTGCTGATCCAGCCGTACGCCTCGGCGGTCTCGCTGAACCGCACGCTCGCCGAGGTCATCGCGAACATCACCGCGAGCGCCGGGGCGATGCCCGCGCCGGCGACGAGGAGCGTCGCGCCGATCCACCACGCATTGAGCGAGAAGACGGTGAGCGAGAGTCCGAGCGCGACGATCGCGAAGCGACGGGCCATGGCCCAGGGACCGATGGGGATGTGGCCGAACGAGAGCCCGCCCGCGAGGCTGCCGACGGCGAAGACGGCGAGGATGAGTCCCGCCTCGAGGCCGCCGTGGTCGAACGTCGCCACGACACCCGCCTCGACCGCGGCGCAGGCGCCGATGAGCAGGAACCCCGTCGCCGTCGCGAGAACGACGGGCGGCTTGCCGAGCACCCGGCCGAGGCCGCGGCGGCTGCGCGGGATGCGCACGCGCCCGACCTCGGGGCTGAGTATGAACCAAGCACCGCCACCGAGCAGGATGACGACGACGAGCAGCAGACCGGGGACGGTGCCGACCTGGGTCGCCACGAGGGTGATGAGCACGGGCGCGAGCACCCAGATGATCTCTTGCAGGGAGGCGTCGAGCGAGTACAGGGGAGTGAGCTGCTTCGACGGGACCATCTTGGGGTAGATGGTGCGGACGGCCGACTGCACCGGCGGAGTCGACAGGCCGGCGACCAGGCCCAGGACCATGTACAGGGGCAGGGGCATCTCGATCAGGGCGAGCGTGGCGATGGCGGCGGCGCACACGAGGAGCGTCACCGAGAGCACCCGGCGCATGCCCCAGATGCCCATCCAGCGGCTCGTGACGGGACCGGCGACGGCCTGCCCGATGCTGGTCGCGGCGAGGACCAGGCCCGCGGCCCCATAGGAGCCGGTGACGTGCTCGATGTGCAGAAGGACGGCGAGGCTCGTCATGCCGTTGGGGAAACGCGCCGTCAACTGTGCGGCGATGATGCGACCCACGCCGGGGGTCTGGAGGAGTTCGCGGTAGCCGGCCACCGCACAACGCTATCTCCCCCCTCCGACATCGGGGAACGGAGGTGTTCCGACCCCGGGCGACGAGGGGGAGGGGCCCACCGGGGCGACACGCCCGCGACACGCCGGAGGGTGGATCGGCCGACCTGTGCAATGTCGGAACCCCTCGCTAGCGTCCGATCTGTGGACAAGTCGGCGCGCCGCTGTTAACAACCGCGGAATCGCGCCGGTCGAACGGCTTCGGAGAGGAGTGGGATCTGTGGATGAAATCGTGGACAACCTGTGTTGTACATGGGGAGAGACGGTGGAAAATCACACGGATGTAACTACTACCCCTTGTGGTGACTTCCGATGTCGGTCCCCATATGTAGTATTGAGGTCCCGGCTAGCCCTGCTTGCTCGGACGAAGAATTTCCAGGGGAGAGAGAGACAACATGGCGATCACGGTCTACACCAAGCCGTCCTGCGTCCAGTGCACCGCGACCTACCGTGCGCTCGACTCGAAGGGCATCGAATACAACGTGCTCGACCTGTCGGAAGACCCGTCGGCACTCGAGCAGGTCAAGTCGCTCGGCTACCTGCAGGCCCCCGTCGTCATCACCGACGAGGACCACTGGTCGGGCTTCCGTCCCGACAAGATCGATGAGCTCGCCTCGCGCCTCGCTTGATCCCTCGACAGCCTCGACGACTCCCGTCATGAGCGCTGTCCTGTCGGCGACCGAGGCTCCGCTGCTGGTCTACTTCTCGAGCGTGTCGGGCAACACCGCACGTTTCATCGAGAAGCTCGGCAAGCGGGCCGTGCGCATTCCGATGCGACCGATCGATCCGCCCCTCCACGTCGACGAACCCTTCGTGCTGGTCACCCCCACCTATGGCGGGGGTGCCGGCCGGGGCGTCGAGAAGGGCGCGGTCCCCAAGCAGGTCATCCGCTTCCTCAACGAGGAGCGGAACCGACGCAACATCCGCGGCGTCATCTCCGCGGGGAACACGAACTTCGGCGACGCATTCTGCCTCGCCGGCGACATCATCAGCCGCAAGTGCACCGTGCCGCACCTGTACCGGCTGGAAGTATTCGGCACGCCAGACGACGTCGAGCGCGTCACCCAGGGATTGGAACGATGGTGGAAGCTGAACTGACCGACGTGCACTTCAAGGCGGAATTCAAGACCGAGGCGCGTTTCGAGGGGCTGGATTACCACGCCCTGAACGCGATGCTGAACCTGTACGACGCCGACGGCAACATCCAGTTCGACGCCGACAAGCGGGCGGCGCGCGAGTACTTCCTGCAGCACGTCAACCAGAACACCGTGTTCTTCCACTCGCTCAAGGAGCGCCTCGACTACCTCGTCGAGAAGGAGTACTACGAGCCGACCGTGCTCGCGAAGTACTCGATGGACTTCATCCAGGAGCTCAACGACCGCGCCTACGGCGCCAAGTTCCGCTTCGAGACCTTCCTCGGCGCGTTCAAGTACTACACGAGCTACACGCTCAAGACCTTCGACGGAAAGCGCTACCTCGAGCGCTTCGAGGACCGCGTCGTCATGACCGCCCTCGCCCTCGCCGACGGCGACCCGCGTCTCGCGGTGCAGTTGGTCGACGAGATCATCTCGGGACGCTTCCAGCCCGCCACCCCCACGTTCCTCAACGCCGGCAAGGCGCAGCGTGGCGAACTCGTCTCGTGCTTCCTGCTGCGCATCGAAGACAACATGGAGTCGATCGCCCGCGGCATCAACTCCGCCCTGCAGCTGTCGAAGCGCGGCGGCGGCGTGGCCCTGCTGCTGTCGAACATCCGCGAGTCGGGTGCGCCGATCAAGCAGATCGAGAACCAGTCCTCGGGCATCATCCCCGTGATGAAGCTCCTCGAAGACAGCTTCAGCTACGCCAACCAGCTCGGCGCCCGCCAGGGTGCCGGTGCGGTGTACCTCAACGCCCACCACCCCGACATCCTGCGCTTCCTCGACACCAAGCGTGAGAACGCCGACGAGAAGATCCGTATCAAGACGCTCTCGCTGGGTGTCGTCATCCCCGACATCACGTTCGAGCTCGCCAAGAACGGCGAAGACATGTACCTCTTCTCGCCGTACGACGTCGAGAAGGTCTACGGCAAGCCGTTCGGCGACATCTCGGTCACCGACAAGTACCGCGAGATGGTCGACGACCCGCGCATCAAGAAGACGAAGATCAACGCGCGCGAGTTCTTCCAGACCCTCGCCGAGATCCAGTTCGAGTCGGGCTACCCGTACATCATGTTCGAAGACACGGTGAACAAGGCGAACCCCATCGCCGGCCGCATCAACATGTCGAACCTGTGCTCCGAGATCCTGCAGGTCAACACCCCGACGACGTACAACGAAGACCTCTCGTACGACACCATCGGCAAGGACATCTCCTGCAACCTGGGCTCGATGAACATCGCCCTGGCGATGGACGGCGGCGACCTGGGCCTCACGGTCGAGACCGCGATCCGCGCCCTCACCGCCGTGAGCGTGCAGAGCCACATCGCCTCGGTGCGCTCGATCGAAGACGGGAACGACCGCTCGCACGCCATCGGCCTCGGCCAGATGAACCTGCACGGTTACCTCGCTCGTGAGCACGTGTACTACGGCTCCGAAGAGGGCATCGACTTCACGAACATCTACTTCTACACGGTGCTGTTCCACGCGTTGCGGGCGTCGAACCGCCTCGCCATCGAGCGTGGCGCGGCCTTCGACGGCTTCGAGAACTCGACGTACGCGTCGGGGGAGTTCTTCGACAAGTACACCGACCAGGTGTGGGTGCCGCAGACGGCGAAGGCGACCGAGCTGTTCGCGGGCGTGCAGATCCCCACGCAGGACGACTGGCGTGAGCTGAAGGCCTCGGTGCAGGCCCACGGCATCTACAACCAGAACCTGCAGGCCGTGCCGCCGACCGGGTCGATCTCGTACATCAACAACTCCACGAGCTCGATCCACCCGATCGCCTCGAAGATCGAGATCCGCAAGGAAGGCAAGCTCGGTCGCGTCTACTACCCGGCTCCGTTCATGACGAACGAGAACCTGGAGTACTACCAGGACGCCTACGAGATCGGCTACGAGAAGGTCATCGACACGTACGCCGCGGCCACGCAGCACGTCGACCAGGGCCTGTCGCTGACGCTGTTCTTCAAGGACACCGTCACCACCCGCGACATCAACAAGGCCCAGATCTACGCGTGGCGCAAGGGCATCAAGACCATCTACTACATCCGTCTGCGTCAGCTGGCGCTCGAGGGCACCGACATGACCGAGTGCGTCTCGTGCATGCTCTGAGCCGCTGACCATCCACCGATAGAGGACGCAGGAACGCCATGGCTGAAAAGCTGCAGCTGCTGAACCACGTGCAGGCCATCAACTGGAACCGCATCCAAGACGACAAGGACCTCGAGGTCTGGAACCGTCTGGTGAACAACTTCTGGCTCCCCGAGAAGGTGCCGCTGTCGAACGACATCCAGTCGTGGAACACGCTCACCCCCGAGGAGCAGACGCTCACCATGCGCGTGTTCACGGGGCTCACGCTCCTCGACACGATCCAGGGCACGGTCGGCGCGGTCTCGCTCATCCCCGATGCGCTCACCCCGCACGAGGAAGCCGTCTACACGAACATCGCGTTCATGGAGTCGGTGCACGCCAAGAGCTACTCGTCGATCTTCTCGACGCTGTGCTCGACGAAAGAGATCGACGAGGCGTTCCGCTGGTCGACCGAGAACGAGTTCCTTCAGAAGAAGGCGCGCATCGTCATGGATTACTACCGTGGCGACGATCCGCTCAAGCGCAAGGTCGCCTCGACCCTGCTCGAGTCGTTCCTGTTCTACTCGGGCTTCTACCTGCCGATGCACTGGTCGAGCCGGGCGAAGCTCACGAACACGGCCGACCTGATCCGTCTCATCATCCGCGACGAGGCCGTGCACGGGTACTACATCGGCTACAAGTTCCAGCGCGGACTCGAGACGGTCGACGAGGCACGTCGTCAGGACCTCAAGGACTACACCTTCTCGCTCATGTACGAGCTCTACGACAACGAGGTGCAGTACACGCAGAGCCTGTACGACTCGGTCGGACTCAGCGAAGACGTGAAGAAGTTCCTGCACTACAACGCCAACAAGGCGCTGATGAACCTCGGCTACGAGGCGATGTTCCCGTCGTCGGTGACGAACGTGAACCCCGCGATCCTGTCGGCCCTCTCGCCCAACGCCGACGAGAACCACGACTTCTTCAGCGGGTCGGGTTCGTCGTACGTCATCGGCAAGGCCGAGGCGACGGAAGACGACGACTGGGACTTCTGAGTCCCGGCACACCCCGCATCACCACGAAGCCCGCCCCGCGTCTCGCGAGGCGGGCTTCGTCGTTCTCACCGCAACGACCGACGCCCCGACCTCCCGACGCTCGTACGCTGGACACCATGGCCCACGACGACGAACAGGAACGACGCGCACTGCGGTCGATCGAGGCCATCAACGCCGGCGCGAACATCGGCGACGAGGCGTTCCAGCTCGCGAACGAGTTCACCGACCGTCACACCGGTCGCATGACGGCCTGGTTGAAGCGCCGCTTGCACCGCTCCTGAACCGACGGCCGCAGCCTCAGCCCGGCCACTCCCGCGATTCCAGCCGTTCCAGCAGCACCTCGACCGCGGACCCCTCCATGCCGCGCACCCACCGCTGCGTCGACGAACCGCGCGACGACACCGTGCGCCCGCGCTCGCCGCGTTCGAGCCGCACCTCGACCTGTCCCGACGAGACGCTGACCCCGCGCAGCACCCCCGCGGCCACCATCGCGGCGAGCGGGTCGTGTAACGCGCAGCGACGGTCGGGGAACACGCGGCCCGCGTAGAAGTCGAGGTACAGCGGCAGCATCGCGGCCAACGCCTGAGGCAGAGCGCCGGGGATCGCTTCGAGGCGCACGAGGTCGGTGGCATCCAGGGTCTGCGTCATCGTGACGTCGAGGGGGACGAGCGTGGTGTCCCAGTCCTGCGCGAGAACGACGGCGGCCGCTTCGGGGTCGTTGTGGATGTTCGCCTCGGCCCACGCGGTGACGTTGCCCGAGTGGGCGAACGCGCCGCCCATGACGACGAGACGGTCGAACCGGGCGACGCCGGGGGCCTCGGCGTACGCGGCGAGGTTCGTCAGCGGCCCGAGGGCGAGCACGGTGAGATCCGGATGCCGGGTGGCCGCGTGGTCGATCAGCTCGACGGCGGCGCGGGCATCGTGCGCCCGGGCGGCGGCGGTCAGTGCGATGCCGCCGAGCCCGTCGTCGCCGTGCACGTGGGGCGCGCCGCCGGCGTAGGCGCGGCCGCGGAAGTCGTGGGCGCCGATGGCCACGGGGATGTCGTTCTCGCCGGCGAGCTCGAAGAGCGAGAGGGTGTTGGCGGCGGCGCGGGCGGCATCCGTGTTGCCGGAGACCGTCGTCACCCCGACGATCTCGACGCTCGGTTCGGCCAGCAGGTACGCCAGGGCGAGGGCGTCGTCGATGCCGGTGTCGCAGTCGACGAGGATCGGGCGGCGGGTCATGCGGACGCTCCGTACGTGTCGAGGGGGCCGAGCGCCGGCTGCGAGGCCTCGTCGGCGACGGCCGCCGACCCCACCGTGCAGGCGCGCGCCAGGGCGTCGGCCTCGGCGTCTCCCCGGAGCAGCCCGATGACGAGAGCCGCGCAGAACGCGTCGCCCGCGCCGACGGTGTTGCGGACGGTCGTGGCGACACCGGCGGCTGCGGCCACGAGCTCGCCGTGACGGAGGAGCCGCGCGCCGTCGGCGCCGAGCGTCACGCACAGCAGGGGAGCGTCGTGCACCTCGGGCAGTTGCGCGTACTCAGTCTCGTTGACGATCACGAGGTCGCATCGCTCGAGCACTCCGGCGGGGAGCGAGCGGGCGGGGGCGGCGTTCAGGGCGAAGAAGCCGGCGCCGGTCGCGGCGGCCGAGACGACGGCATCCGACACCTCGAGCTGCATCAGCACCGCGGCGCCCGGCTCGATCCCGAGCGTCGTCGCGTCGATGGCGGCGTTCGCGCCGGCGCACACGACGATCGAATTCTCACCCGTCGCGTCCACCACGATGAGCGCGGTGCCGGTCGCGGCCTCGGCGGTCTGCACGCCCGATGCGTCGACGCCGACCGCGGTGAGCTGATCCCGGATGCCACGACCGTCGGTGTCGTCGCCCACCGCGCCGATCAGCCGCACGACGGCGCCCAGCCGGGCGGCCGCGACCGCCTGGTTGGCGCCCTTGCCGCCGGGGCCGCGCTGCAGCACGCCGTCGGCGACCGTCTCTCCGGCAGCGGGAGCGCGCTCGACGCGGGCGGTGAGGTCGACGTTGATGGCGCCGACGACGGTGAGGGGCGGGGAGGAACCGGGGGTCACGAGAACCCACCCTCGCACGACCCGCCGACAATCGGGGTGACGCGGCCGGACGGCCTCAGTGCAATAGCAGCTTCGCCACGATCAGCAGTCCCGAGATGACCACGGATCCGATCGCTGTGAGCACCACGGCGACGGCGGGGTAGCCGCGCAGCCGCGCTCCGGCGGTGGCGACGACGACGAGGTAGGCCATGGCCACGCCGACGCCCCAGAGCAGCGCCGTCTGCAGGTCGGCCCCCGCGGCGGACAGCACGACGACAACCAGCAGCGGCAGGAAGGTCACCGAGACCATCGGCGCACCGACCGCGAGGTGGTGCCGGACGATCTGCCACGGACGCTTCGACGACACGTCGCCCAGCGAGTACGCGAAGACGTGGGTGGCGAAGTACACGACGTTGGTGAGCGCGACCACGGCGATGACGTCGCTGAGTTCGGCGTTGCCGAGACCGATGAGAGTGGATGCCGAGACGAGGGCGCCGTAGCATCCCGCGCTGATGCGTTCGGCGGCGTCGTGTCCGAGGGCGCGGCGCGCGGGCGACTCGTGATGGTCGTTCATGTCGGGGGTCACCCTAGCGAGGAACGGCGGCGGAGCACCGCCGACACGATCGCGACGATCGTTCCCACCGCGACGCCGATGATCGTCTCGATCACCCGGTCGCGCAGCAGCAGGTCGGGGCCCACCGGCGACGCGAGCGACACCATGAGCAGCGCGAGCGGGGTGATGAAGATCATCGCGATGCCGTAGTTGCGGCCGACGAACAGCTCGGCCCCGGCCTGCAGGGCGACGGCGATCACGATGACGAGCCACGGCGGCAGGTGCAGGGCGAGCAGTCCCGCCGCGATTAGCACGCCGAGCAGTGTGCCGACCAGTCGCTGCACCCCGCGGATGAGGCGCGCGGTCACGTGCGCCCCGCCGACGGCGGCGACGGCGCCGACCATGGCCCAGTACCAGTGGGTGCCGACCAGCAGTGCGCCGGCGATGCCCGCGAGCAGCGCGGCGACGCCGACCGTGGCGGTCATCTCCCACGCGACGGCGCCGATCGGCGGGCGCGGGCGGGCGGGACGCTGCCACGATCCGCGACGTACCACCACGGACACCGCCGAGACGAGCAGGCTCCACAGCACGCTCGCACCGCCGACGACCAGCACCGTGACGAACGTCGAGGCCGTGGCGGGGAAGCTCGCGGTCGCACCCGCGGCGAACACCGCGAACAGCGCTCCGGGCGGGTGCCACTGCTTGCGGTAGGCGAACAGCGTCACGGCCGCCGCGAGCACGGCGACGACCGCCACGCTCCCCAGCGCCGGGGTGGACAGGAACGACACGGCGGTGCCCACCAGCATCGACGCCAACAGCATGCCGCCGGCGGTCGCCTGCATGCGCAGGCGCACCCGCGGCACGTCGTTGCGGCCGTACAGCGCGGCGAAGGCGCCGAAGCTCGCGTAGACGCTGAGGTCGAGGCGACCGAGCAGCAGGAGCACGAGCAGCGGGACGCCGACGCTGATCACGGCACGCACAGCGACGCGATGATCGCCCTGTCGCGGTCCCACCCGGATGACTCCGGTCCACACGCGCCCCCGGGATTCCGCCATTGCTTCAGCCTACGCGCCGCGCGACGGGCGATCGGGGGACGGCGTCAAGGGTGTGGCATCCCTCTCACTTTCTGATGGTGTGGAGGAATGGATGCCGAACGCGAGAAGCCCCCGATCGAACCCGGCCCCGAGCCCGACACCTCGACCGCCGCCGAGGGGGAGAAGTCGGATCCCTCACTCGACGGCGAGGACCAGCCCATCGAGTGAGTCCTCGTCGTCGTTCGACGTCGAACGGTCGGCGGGCATCGCCGCCGCGCAGTCCGTAGGGTGGGAGGCCCCGACCCGAACGAGGAGAGACGTGTTCCGCACGCCCCTGACCCTGTTTCGCACGCTCGCGATCGCCGAGGCGATCTCGTGGACGCTGCTGATCGCGGGACTGATCCTGCGTGCCACGGCCGATCTGCCCATCGCGGTGTCGATCGGGGGCGGCATCCACGGTTTCGTGTTCCTCGCCTACGGCGCGACCGCGGTGCTCGTCGCCCTGAACCAGCGGTGGGGCCTCGGGCCCGCAGCGGTCGCGGTCGTGAGCGCCGTCATCCCCTACGCGACGATCCCCACCGAGATCTGGCTGCAGCGCAGCGGCCGCCTGCGCGGAGCCTGGCGTCGCGACGCGGGCGACGACCCGCGGGATCGCCGGCCGATCGACCGGCTGCTGCGCTTCTTCCTGCGTCGACCCTGGGTGCTGGCGGCGGTGCTGATCGCCGTGGTCGCCGTGGTGTTCGTGGTGCTGCTGGTCGTGGGCCCCCCGGGCGGTAAGGGCTGACACTCGTCGCGTGCGCGGGGTCGTGCGACGCACGGTCGTCCGTCGGCGACTCCTCCTGCGGCTCCCGCACTCAGCGGACGAACGTGCGGGCGCTCGCCGAGGCGACCGTGCAGGTCGTGGTGAAGGTCTCGACCGTTCCCGACAGCGTGACCCGGGCGTTGCCGACCCCCGCGGGAACGACCACCCCGTCCGACGCGAGCGGGCTGCCGACCGCGGTCGCGAAGTGGTGCACGGTGTCACCCGCGCGTCCCGAGACCGTCAGGTCGAGCTCCATCCCCAGGATCGGACCGGTACGCGAGGCCACCCTCCACTCCACGGCGACGAGCCCCGCGCCGCGCCCGGTCGTCGTGAGGGTCAGCGATCCGCATTCCTCGCCGCCCACGGCCTCGGTCGGCAGTGGCCGGTCTTCGGGGGTGTCCTGCACGCCGCAGAGGTCGAGGTCGTGCATCTCGGCGTAATCGCGGCCGTTCGGCGTCACTCGCGAGCAGTCCGCCAGCAGGGCGACCGTGTCGCTCGCGCTCAGCGGGTCGAAGCGCGCCACGGCAGAGGCCGGGGCGGGGGAGCCGGTCGCCAGCGCGGCGCTCAAGACGCTCACGGCGACCGCGTACGCGAGGCAATGGCGCATGACAGATCCTTCCCGGGCCTGAGGCTATCCGCCGTTCGCGGCGGCGGCGCACTCACGGTTTCGTCGACACCGTCACCGTGAACTTGCGATCGCGGGCGACCTGACGCGTGGGGCCCACCAGTCGGGTCAACGCCGGTCGGTACTGCAGGGCCGAGTTCCACACCGTCCACAGCTCGCCGCCGGAGCGCAGCACCCGGGCCGCGTCCGAGAACATGCGGGGGGCGACTCCCTCGTGGATGGCGGCGCCCACGTGGAACGGCGGGTTCAGCGCGATGAACGAGGCGGAAGCCTCGGGCTGCGAGCGCAGAAGGTCGTCGCGCACGACCTCGATTCGGTCGGCGACGCCGTTCGCGTCGGCGGTCGCCCGCGCCGAGGCGACGGCGATCGCCGACTGGTCGCTCGCGATCACGCGAAGGGAGGGATGCCGGACGGCGAGGGCTGCGGCGACCGCGCCGGTGCCGCAGGCCAGGTCGATGGCGTCGTCGCCGCTCGGTGCCGGCAGGTGCGCCAGCAGCAGGCGGGTGCCGATGTCGATCGAGGCGCCGGCGAAGGCACCGCCGAAGGCGCGGATCTCGAGACCGTCGACCGTGGCACGCTCGGGCTGGGGCTCGGCGCCGTCACGGGGGCCGCGGGCGAGGAGCACACGGGACTTCTGTCGGGCGTGAGAGACGTCGACCCGGTCGAAGTACTCGCGCAGCACCTCGTTCATGGTGACCGTCATGTGCTTGAGGCGGCCGCCCGCGAACACGACGACGTCGGGGTGGGCGTGCAGCGCGATCAGCCCGGCGATGTCACGGAGCTCGCGCAGCGAGCGGGGGAGGCGCAGCAGCACGACGCGCGCGTCGGCGAGCAGGGCGGCATCCCGGTCCCGCGAGACGAACGTGTCGGACAGGCCCGCGGTCTCGGCGTTCGCCGCCAGGGCCTTCTCGCCGATGACGCCGTCCTGGTGCACGCGGATGCCACGGGCGCCGGCGTCGGCCGCGGCGAGCGTGAGCGCGCCGTAGTCGTCGCCGATCACCACCAGCTGACCGTCGACGGCGGCGGCGCGGGCCTCGGCCGATTCGTCGAGGATCAGTCGATCGGCCGCGTCGGCGGCGTACAGCTCGGGCCCTTCGAGATCGGGCCAGCGGCGGAGGGATTCGAAGGAGAAGGGCACCGTGCCACGGTACCCGCTGCTCCTGGCCTCAGGCGCGGCGGTTGGCCGCCGCCGCCGCGGAGGCCAGGTCGGCGAGCACGGGCGGCACGTCGTCGGACGGCACCACGGCCTGCACCAGCGTCAGGCCCGTCGCCGAGCGCGCCGTTGCCAGGGCCTCGGTCAGCGCGCCGACGGTGTCGACGCGCACGCCGACACTCGTGCCGGTGGGGTCCATGGCGGCGAGGAGGGCCGTCCAGTCCCACGTGGCGATGTCGTTGTACCGCTCGTGCAGCCCGTGGATCACCCGTTCGACGGTGTACCCGGCGTTGTCGACGACCACGATCACGGCGGGGATGCCCTGGCGCACGAGCGTGCCGAGCTCGCCGACCGTGAGCTGAGCGGCGCCGTCGCCGATGAGCAGCACGGGACGCCGTTCGGGGCGGGCGAGGGCCGCGCCGAGGATCGCGGGAAGGGTGAAGCCGATGGCCGCCCACAGCGGCTGGCCGCCGAAGACCACGCCGTGAGGGAGGCGTTCGCCGGCCATGCCGTAGAACGACGTGCCCTGGTCGGCGAGCACGGTGTCGCCGTCGCGCAGGAAACCGGCGATCTCGCGCCACAGCGCCGTCTGGCTCAGCGTGGCCGAGGGGTCGAGGGGCTCGCGTGCGGCCGGCACCACGTCGACCGCGGGGGCGCGGAAGCGATCGCCCTGTGCGGCGAGGGCGTCGGCGACGGCGTCGAGCGCGTCGCGCATCGCGAGCGGGCGGAAGTCATCGTCTCCGACGCGCGTGTGCTCGCCGCGGATCTCGACCGTGCGTGCCGGATCGATGCGCTGCGAGAAGAACCCGCTGGTGAGGTCGGTGAACTGCACACCCGCCATGACGAGCAGATCGGCGGTCTCGATCCCGTCGCGCACGGCGGGGGCACTGGCTGCGCCGAGGTACGACCCCAGGTAAGCCGGAGCCGACTCGTCGACGACTCGGCGCCCCCACAGCAGCGAGGCGTGCGGCACGCCCTGCGCGAGCACGCGGTGCAGGGACGGTTCGGCCGACAGACGCGCGACGAGGATGTCGGCGAGCACCGAGACCGAGTCGGCCACCTCGAGGCGGGCACCCAGCGCATCGCGGAACCGGGCCAGCACGGCGGGGTCGGTGACGACGTCGGGGGCGGGAAGCGCCGCGGCCGGGGGAGAAGCCGGAGCCTCGCTCACATCGGCCGGGATGAGCAGATACCCCGGCAGGCGCCGATGGCGCACCTCGGCGAGCACACGGTCGATCTGGGTCGTGGCATCGGTCGCCGACAGCACCTCGTGCGCCGCGGTGACCTCGGCGGTCATGCGGGCGAAGTGGCCGAAGTCGCCGTCGCCGAGCGAGTGGTGGCTCGCACGGCCCGCCGCCTGGACGGCGGTGGTCGGTGCGCCGACGACGTGGAGCACGGGAACGTGCTCGGCGAAGCTGCCCGCCACCGCGCTGATGGCCGAGAGCTCACCCACGCCGAAGGTCGTGCTGAGGGCACCGAGACCGTGCAGGCGGGCATAACCGTCGGCGGCGTACCCGGCACCGAGCTCGTTCGCGCACCCCACCCACTCGATCAGCGGATGCCGCTCGACATGGTCGAGGAACGCGAGGGTGAAGTCACCGGGAACGCCGAACAGATGACGGACGCCCGACTCGGCGAGCCGATCGAGCAGGTAATCGGCCACCGTGTACGTCGACATCGTCGCCCGCGCTCTCTGCCGTGTGCCGTGCCGCCGAGCGGCTTACCGGGTGCCGAAGTGGAAGGGGAGAGCCAACGACGCCGAGACCAGGATGATGCCCAGGGCGAAGAACAGCGCGGGGGCTGCGAGCGAGAACGAGAGGCCGGTGAGCAGCATGCCCCCGACGAACAGGATGAGCGAGACGATGAACATGAAGATCCCTTCGGTCGGTCCAGGCTATCGCGCCGGGTCGGCCGGCGGGACCGCGACGGGGCGCGGCGCGGCGGGTCGACGGGGCATCTCGTCGAGAGCGGCGTGCGCCCAGAGGGTGCTGCCCGCGACGGCGGCGGGCATGACCGCGACGGCACCGAGGGGCACCAGGAAGCACAGCTGCGTGGCGACCCCGAAACCGAGGGCGCGAGCGCGATGGGCGCGCAGGATGTCGCGGCGCGCGCGGCGATCGAGACCCCGCGCCGACAGGGCGCGCGAGGTGAGCTCGTCGGCGAGCAGCCAGCCGGTCAGCACCACTCCGGTGACGAAGCCCAGGACGCCGCCGACGAAGGGGATGAGCCCGAGCAGCCAGGCCGCCGCTGCGGCGAGGATGCCGCGGGAGATCAATCGGACGCTGTCGCCCACGGCGCGCCAGAACCCGTAGTCGGTGTCGGGGACGCGACCCGTGTGACTGCGTTCCGTGGCGCGCCAGATGCGGTCGTAGAACGGCTCGCCGACCAGCAGCGTGACGGCGGTGAACGACACGACGACGAGCAGCAGGGCCGCGCCGAACGACGCGAGGCCCAGGGCGGTGCGGGCCGCGTCGGCCCAGAACGGCACCCAGTCGTCGGCGAACGGCGTCCAGCCCACGACGAGGCCGGGCAGAGCGAAACCCCACGCGACGAGAGCTGCGGCGAAGACCAGGCCGACCACCGTTCCCGGGATGAGTCCGAGGGCCATCGCGCCGGGCGTGCGGCGCCACTGACCGAGGCCGCGGGCCAGGAGCCCGGCGCCGGAGAGGAATTCGCGCATGCCGACGAGTGTGGCAGAACCCCCCGACATCACAGGCGACCCTTGCGCGTCTCCGCCCCTCGCGGTGCCTCCGGTCCTCACGCGCTTCTCCGGGGCCCGGGCGCCTCGGTGACGATGTCGGAAGCCGCTGCCACGATGTCGGTATGCGCCTTCGCACGACGTCCACGCAGCGCACGTACCGGTACGTGCGCCTGGCGCTGATCGGCGCGACGGTCTTCCTCGCCCTCTCGGTCGGTATCGAGATCGCGGGCGGCGACCCGCTGCCGTCGATCAGCTCGGCGTACTACACGCCCGCCGGACCGGTGTTCGTCGGGGCGCTGAGCGCCATCGCCCTCGCGCTGCTGGCGCTGTCGGGGCGAAGCCTCGAGCAGGCTCTGCTCGACGTCGCCGCGGTCCTCGCCCTCGCGATCGCCTACCTGCCCACGGCGGTCGCGGGGCCCGGCTCGGGCTGCCCCGGGGCGACGGCGTGCGTTCCCGACGCGGTGATGCCGACCGTGGTCAACAACGCCGTGGCCGTGGCATCCGTCGTGCTGCTCGGGGTCATCGCCGCACTGATCCTCGCCCGGGTGCAGGGCACGACGAGTCGCGGGGTGACGCTGACGGCGGCGACGGTCGCGGCGCTGGTGGTCGCCGGTGCGGTCTGGGCGGGGGTGTCGCCGACGTCGTTCCTCGTGATCGTGCACGAGGCGGCCGCCGTGGGGTTCTTCCTCCTCATCGCCGCTGTCGCCGCCCTCGCCGCGTGGCGCCCGCATCCGCGCTCGTCGCGCGGGCGGGGTGTTCGCCTCGCGTACGGCGCGGTCGCCGTGGCCATCGTTCTGACGCTGGCGGCTCTCGTGGGGGCGCTTCTCGCGGGCGTCGACACGGCGGCCGTTCCGGTGATCCTGTGGGGGGAGGCCGTCTCAGTAGCGCTGTTCGCCGTGTTCTGGCTGGTGCAGACGATCGAGCTATGGAACGAGGTCGATCCGACGTTGCGCTTGTGACCGGGAATACGCCGCGAGCAGCGGCGTTACCTTGATACGTCGACGCTCAAGTATCAAACTTGAGTCCGTTGCACTCACGTATCAGGAGACGGAATTGCCCGAGAATGTCACCCCCGGCGCCGCAGACGACGGCGCCCAGTCGTTCGATGAGTTCCTCGCGCGCTACCTGGCGGGCGAGCAGGCGCGCGCCGAACGCTCGATCGATCTGAGCCGCTTCCTCAGCGCCCGCACCCAGGACGCCCTGCAGGCCGCCGGCCGCTTCGCGCTCGGCCGCGGCCAGCGCGAGCTCGACGCTCTGCACGTGCTGCACGTCCTAGTGGGACGATCCCCCGCGAACGAGGCCGTCGCGCGCCTGGGAGCCGACCCCGCCGCCATCGCCCGCGCGGCCGAGAGCCGTCTGCCGGCGGCCGGTCCTGCCGCCGACGTCGACGGTGCGGTCGTCGCGGGTTCGGTGCAGCGCGCGCTGTTCCACGCCTTCCAGGTCGCCCGCGCGGCCGGATCGACCTACGTCGACCCCGACCACCTCTTCTTCGCCCTCGTCCTCGCTCAAGACGCCCCCGCCGGCCAGATCCTCGCCCAGGCCGGAGTCACCGCCGAAGCCCTGACCCAGGGCGTGCGTGAGACCGTCGTCGGCGGCGACGAGGTCGACGCGCCCGCCGAGTCGGCATCCGTCACCCCGAACCTCGACCGCTTCGGCACCGATCTCACGGCGCGCGCGGCCGCGGGCGCACTCGACCCGGTGATCGGGCGCTCCGACGAGATCGAGCAGACCCTCGAGATCCTCAGCCGTCGCACGAAGAACAACCCCGTGCTCATCGGCGAGGCCGGCGTGGGAAAGACCGCCGTCGTCGAGGGACTCGCGCGGGCGATCGTCGCCGGTGACGTGCCCGAGCAGCTGCGCGACACGCGTGTGGTCTCGATCGATCTCGCCGCCATGCTCGCCGGAGCGCGGTACCGCGGCGACTTCGAAGAGCGCCTCACCCAGACGCTCGACGAGATCGCGGCATCCGACAAGCTCGTGGTCTTCATCGACGAGGTGCACACACTCGTCGGTGCGGGCGGCAGCGGCGACGGGTCGATGGATGCCGGCAACATCCTCAAGCCCCGCCTGGCCCGCGGCGACGTGCACCTGATCGGCGCCACCACCCTGCGCGAGTACCGCACGATCGAGAAGGACCCCGCACTCGAGCGCCGTCTGCAGCCCGTGCGCGTGGGGGAGCCGTCGATCCCGGATGCCGTGGAGATCCTGCACGGGCTCCGCGCGGCCTACGAGCAGCACCACGCCGTGTCCTACACCGACGACGCCCTCCGGGCCGCCGTCGAGTTGAGCGACCGGTACCTGCCCGACCGCGTGCTGCCCGACAAGGCGATCGACCTCATCGACCAGGCGGGCGCCCGTCTGCGGCTGAAGCTGGGCGTGCGCGTCGACACCACGGATCTGCTCGCCCGACTCGCGACCCTCGAGGCCGACAAGAACGCCGCCGTGTCGGCCGAGCACTACGAGGAAGCCTCACGTCTGCGAGACGAGATGGCCGATGTGCAGGCGCGGCTCGACGCGGCCACCACCCGGCCGCGATCGGCTGCGGTGGTCGACGAGCCCGAGATCGCCGCGGTGATCAGCCGGTCCACCGGGATTCCCGTCGCTCGCCTCACGGCCACCGAGCGCGGCCGCCTGTCGCAGTTGGAGGACGAACTGCACGCCCGGGTCATCGGGCAGGCCGATGCCGTCGCGGCCGTCGCCAAGGCCGTGCGCCGCAACCGCACGGGCATGGGGGATGAGAGCCGTCCCGTCGGATCGTTCCTGTTCCTCGGCCCCACCGGCGTCGGGAAGACCGAACTGGCGAAGGCCCTGGCGGGCTCGCTCTTCGACGACGACGCCGCCGTGATCCGATTCGACATGAGCGAGTTCGGCGAACGTCACACGGTGTCGCGGCTGATCGGTGCCCCTCCCGGATACGTCGGCTACGACGAGGCCGGCCAGCTCACCGAGCGCGTGCGTCGCGCTCCCTACTCGGTGGTGCTGTTCGACGAGATCGAGAAGGCCCACCCCGACGTCTTCACCCTGCTGCTGCAGGTGCTCGACGACGGTCGTCTCACCGACGGCCAGGGGCGCACGGTCGACTTCCGCAACACCGTGATCGTGATGACCTCCAACCTGGGCGCCGAGGTGCTGGCATCCCGTTCCGGGGCGATCGGTTTCACCACGACCGGCCGCGAGTTCGCCGACGACGATCTGCGCGATCGCGTGATGGGAAAGCTCCGCGAGGCCATGCGGCCCGAGTTCCTCAACCGCATCGACGACATCGTGCTGTTCCGCAAGCTCGAGAAGACGCAGCTGCGCCGGATCGTGCGCCTGCTGCTCGACGCGACCTCGCGCCGACTCTCGGCACGGGGCGTCGCGCTCGACGTCACCGACGCGGCCGTCGACCGGCTGGCCGAGGTGGGCTACGAGCCCGAGTACGGAGCCCGGCCCCTGCGCCGCGTCATCCAGCGCGAGGTCGACGATCGCGTCGCCGACCTGTTCGTGTCGGGAGACCTGGTCGACGGCGGAGCGGTGACGGTGGATGCCACCCCCACGGGTTTCGTGGTCGGGGCGGCCGCACAGGCGCTCGCGGCGTAAGACAGGACGAACGCCCCGGGACCTCGGTCCCGGGGCGTTCGTCGTCTGTGGGCGCGCCGCAATGGTGGTCCCTCGGATGGCCCGGCCCGTGAAGGACCCAGCTGGATCGGCACGACTCGCGCCACCCCCTCGCCCGATGTCGGAGGGGCCCGGCAGAGTAGACGCATGAGTCGTATCGGCACGATCTTCAGCCCGTACCCGCACCCGCCCGAGAAGCTGCGTGACGCTGCGCGCGCGGCCGAAGACGCGGGGGTCGACGAGCTGTGGCTCTGGGAGGACTGCTTCCGCTCGTCGGCGTGGGCGGCCGCCGCTGCGGCGCTCGCCGTCACCGATCACCTGCGCATCGGCATCGGGATCGCCCCCCTTCCGTTGCGAAACGTCGCCGCGTCGGCGATGGAGGTCGCCACGATCGAGCGCATGTTCCCCGGGCGTCTGCTGCCCGGCTTCGGCCACGGGGTGCAGGACTGGATGCGACAGGTCGGGGCGAAGGCCGCCTCGCCCCTGACGCTCATGCAGGAGCACCTGCCGGCCCTGCGGTCTCTGCTTGCGGGCGAGACGGTGAGCACCGAGGGACGCTACGTGAAGCTGCGCGACGTCGCTCTCGACTGGCCGCCCGCTCAGGCGCCGCTCGTGTACGCCGCGGCCGAGGGGCCCAAGACGCTGGCGCTCGCGGGTGCCGTGGCCGACGGGGTGGTGCTCGACAGCAGGCACACCGTCGCCGAGATCGCCTCCGCGGTCGCGACCGTGCAGGCGGGGCGGGCCGAGGCCGGCCGCGAGGGTCGGGCCGACATCGTGGCCTACGTGCTCACCGCCTTCGGTCCCGACGCGCGCGCTCGTGCCACCGCGGTGCTCGCCGATCGCGACGATGCCGCCGACCGGGTCCTCGCCGGCTCGGTGTCCGAGGTCGCTGAGGGGGTCGCGCGCTTCCAAGCGGCCGGCGTCGACGACGTCGTGCTCCTGCCGACCGACGACGTCGACCTGGCGGCGTTCTTCTCGGCGGTGGGCCAGGTCGCGGTGGCCGTTCCCCACGCCGGAGGCGTCTCGTGACACGGGGTGCCGTCTCTCTCGGTCTCGCCGGCTCGCTGGGCCCCGAGGCCATCGCCGAGATCGCTCCGGCGGTCGAGAGCGCCGGCTTCGACACGCTCTGGATCAACGACACCCCCGACGGCGATGCCCTCGCCGCCCTCGCGGCCGCGGGCCGCGTGACCGAACGCCTGCGTCTGGCCACGGGCGTCGTTCCCGTCGACCGGCGCCCCGCCGACGAGATCGCCGCCGCGGTGGCATCGCTCGGTCTTCCGCTGGACCGCCTGACCCTCGGCATCGGCTCGGGAATGGCGAAGCAGGGCGCGCTCGCGCGGGTGCGCGGGGCCATCGAGGTGCTGCACGCCGCGGATATCCCACGGGTGCTCGTCGGGGCGCTGGGCCCGAAAATGCGTCGCACGGGCGCCGAGCACGCCGAGGGCGTGCTGTTGAACTGGGTGCCGCCCACCGAGGCGCACGCGCAGTCCGAGGCGCTGCACACGGTCGCTCCCTCCGCGCACGTCGCGGTCTACGTGCGCACGGCGATCGACTCGGCCGCGCGCGAGCGTCTCGACGCCGAGACGGCCCGTTACGCCTCGTTCCCGAACTACGCGGCCAACTTCGCACGGATGGGGGTGGATGCCGTCGACACGACGATCCGCGATGCCGCCGAGCTGGGTGACGCGCTCGCGGCGTACACGGCGGCCGCCGACGAGGTCGTGCTGCGCGCGATCGTGCCCGAAGACACCGTCGAGGCGTACGTCGACTTCGCCCGGCGCGTGGCTCCCGCGCCCGGCTGAGCGATCCGGCGCGCCGGAGGGCGGGCAGGTGCCACCGCGTGTTGCCGGCGGGCGCCGCCGTCACGGTGCGTACTTCGGCTGTCGCACCGGACCGTGCGGGAGGGGCACCTTCCGGGCTCCCGAACGGAAACAGTCCGTCACGGAATTTCTCGCGACGGGCGCGGCGTTGTGAGACTGATGATGATGTCCTCCTCGCCCCCCACCGCCTCGAACGACACGGCTCCGGCCGCCCACGCCCAGTGGATCGCCGCGCGCCATGCCGCCGTCACCGCCCCGCAGGGGCCGCTCGCTCTCGTCCTGACTCACTGGTCGCCCGCCGGCACCCCGGCCGTCGACGACGCCGCCGCCCGCGCGGGTCATCCCGACGACGCGCTGCTCACCCGCCTGCAGCGCGCCGACATCGACTCGGGCGAGACGCAGCAGGGGTACCGCATCTGGCGGCGCGATTCCCCCGCCAACCAGGCGTTCGAGGCGATCGAGACCTACGACTACGACCCGTCGTGGGTTCTGCGGGGACGCTTCGAGCTCGTCGACGAAGAGCGCGTGGTTCCGTTCGAGCACATTCGCGATGACGGTGCGACGCGCGCCCTCCCCGTCTCGGGCGATCTGGTCTTCGAGGTCGACGGTCGCGAGTTCCGCCTGGCCGCCTTCGACACGACCTACGCGGGCACGGCCAAGCTGCAGCTGGTGTTCGGCGATGCGACCAACGGCGTGGAGAGCTACGGCGCCGGGCGTTTCCTCTTCCTCGACCGCCCGGCATCCGACCGCCCCCTGGCCGCGGGAGAGAGCGTCGAGATCGACGTCGACTTCAACCGCGCCATCGTCCCGCCGTGCGGCTTCTCGAGCCAGATGAACTGCCCGCTTCCGCCCCCGCAGAACCGTCTGCCGTTCCCCGTTCGCGCGGGCGAGAAGCGCGTGCGCTTCGAGGGCGACTTCCACCCCTGACCCGATCCGGATGCCGCCAGCCCCCTGGCATCCCTCACCCCGCTCCACCCGCGCCCACAGCACTCGGCGCGTCCCCGCCCCTCACCACCAGAAGGAATCGACGTGTCCTCACGCTTCCGCTCCACCCGCCTCGGCGCCGCCATCGCGGTCGCCACCGCCGGACTGCTCGTTCTCGCCGGATGCGCCGCCGGAGGCGGCTCCGCCACGGGCGACGGCTCCGCCTCGGGCGGTGCGTCCGACCCGCAGGCCGAGATCGTCGTCGGCTCGCAGAACGAGCCCACCAACCTCGACCAGATCTTCGGCGGGTCGTCGGGCGTCACCGAGGTGTTCACCGGCAACGTCTACGAGGGTCTGTTCAAGATCACCGACGACGCCGAGGTCGAGCCCCTGCTCGCGGCCGAGACCGCGGTGTCGGACGACGGCCTGACCTACACGTTCACGCTGCGCGACGCCACCTTCCACTCGGGCAAGGCCCTCACCGCCGCCGACGTGGTCTACAGCCTGGAGCGCTTCATCGGCGACGACTCCATCGCCGCGCGCAAGCGTCAGCTGAGCGTCATCGACACCGCGACCGCGGTGGACGATTCGACGGTCGAGGTGACGCTGAAGCAGCCGTCGATCAGCTTCACCTACAACCTCGGCTACGTCTGGATCGTCAACTCCGAGGCGGGCGACCTCACCGCCACCGCCGACGGCACCGGCCCCTACGAGCTGGCCGACTACCGCAAGGGCGACTCGATCAGCCTCGACGTGTTCCCCGACTACTGGGCGGACGCGCCCGCCAACGGAGGCGTCGTCTACCAGTACTACGCCGACCCCACCGCGCTGAACAACGCGCTGCTCACCGGCGCCGTCGACCTCGTCACCAGCCAGGCCAACCCCGACAGCCTGGCCGAGTTCGAGGCGGCGGGCTTCCAGATCATCGAGGGCACCTCCACCACCAAGGAGCTGCTCGCGTTCAACGACCGCATCGAGCCGTTCAACGACGTGAAGGTGCGCAAGGCGATCTACTCGGCGATCGACCGGCAGAAGCTGCTGGATGCCATCTGGGACGGCCGCGGCCAGCTCATCGGCTCGATGGTCCCGCCGTCGGAGCCGTGGTACATCGACCTCGCCGACAACAACCCCTACGACCCGGCCCTCAGCGCGCAGCTGCTCACCGAGGCGGGGTACGCGGGCGGGTTCACGTTCTCGATCAAGACGCCCGACTCGGGCGTGCACTCCACGGTCGCCGAGTTCCTGAAGTCGGAGCTGGCCAAGGTCGGCATCACGGTCGACATCGAGATCATCACCGACGACCAGTGGTACCAGCAGGTCTACACCGACAAGGACTTCCAGGCGACGCTCCAGGGCCACGTCAACGACCGCGACATCAACTTTTACGGCAACCCCGACTTCTACTGGGGCTACGACAACGCCGATGTGCAGCGGTGGCTGGCGGAGTCCGAGGCGGCCGGCAGCGTCGAGGAGCAGACCGCGCTCATCCGTCAGGTCAACCAGCAGATCTCCGACGACGCCGCGAGCGTCTGGCTGTACCTCAACCCGCAGCTGCGCGTGGCCGCGCCCGGCGTGACGGGCGTGCCCGAGAACGGCCTGAACTCGTTGTTCTACGTCTACGGCATCCAGAAGGCCTGATCATCGGGCGATATCTGATTCGACGGACAGGATTGCTGCTGCTGGCGTTCTCGCTGGCCGTGGTGATCCTGTTCGTCGTGCTGCGTGTGCTCGGCAATCCCGTCTTCGCTCTCATCTCGGTGGGGGCGACGGATGCCGAGATCCAGGCGGCGGCAGCCCGGTTGGGCGTCGACCGGCCGATCTGGGAGCAGTTCGTCGACTACGTCGGCCAGCTCGCGACACTCGATCTGGGGCAGAGCTTCACCAACCGACTGTCGGTGGGCGACGAGATCCTCCGTCGACTGAACGTCACCCTGCCGTTGACGCTGCTGTCGTTCGCGCTGTCGGTCATCATCGCGGTGCCGGTCGGGTTCCTCGCGGCGTGGAAGTCGCGCACCTGGTACGGCACCACCTTCTCGGCGTTGTCGCAGCTGGGCGGAGCCGTGCCGGTCTTCTGGGTCGGCATCCTGCTCGTGGGCGTGCTCTCGCTGAACTGGCGGTTGTTCCCCGCCGGTGGCTTCCCCCGTCGCGACTGGGAGGATCCGGGCGCCGCTCTGTTCGCCCTGACCCTCCCCGTGCTGACCATCGCCATCGTCGCCGGCAGCGACCTGGCCCGCTACGTGCGCAGCGCGACGCTCGACGTGCTCGGCCAGCAGTACCTGCGCGCCGCCCGGGCCACGGGGCAGAGCTTCTCGACGGCGCTGTGGCGACACGGCATCCGCAACGGGGTCGTGCCGGTGATCTCGATCCTCGCCATCCAACTGTCGACGACGTTCGTCGGCGCGGTCATCATCGAGCGCGTGTTCGCCCTCCCCGGACTCGGGGACATGCTCCTCGTCGCCATTCGCGAGCAGGACTTCCCCAGCGTGCAGGGAGTGATCCTGTTCTCCACCGCCCTCGTGCTGCTGCTCGGCTTCGTCGCCGACGTCGCTCAACGTCTCATCGACCCGCGCCTGCGGGGGACGCTGTCGGGCAACCGCCGGGCGAAGGCCGTCGCATGAGCGCCGTTCCCCCCGTCGTCATCGTGGCGCAGCGCCCCGCCCCCCGGCGTCGCCGCTCGCTGAACCTGACGATCGGCGCGGTCTTGTTCGGCGCGATCGCGGTCATCGCGATCGTCTCGTCGTTCTGGACGCCGTTCGCCCCCGAAGACACCGGCGGTGGCCGTCTGCTCCCACCGGGCGCGGAGCACTGGGCGGGCACCGACCGGCTCGGTCGCGACCTCTTCTCTCAGCTGATGATCGGGGCGCGCCTGGCGATGCTCGTGGGCGTCGGGTCCGTCGTGATCGCCGCGGTCGTCGGTATCGTCGTCGGCCTCGTCGCCGCGGTGACAGGTCGCGTGATCGACGACGCGATCTCGAGCCTTCTCGACATCGCGATCGCCTTCCCCACGCTGCTGCTGGCCATGCTCATCGTCGCGTGGCGCGGAGCGTCGGTGGAGTCGGCGATCCTCGCGATCGGCCTCGCCGGATCCGCCGTGATCGCGCGGCTGACCCGCGTCACGGCCGTTCGGGTGCTCGGGCGGGATTTCGTCACGGCAGCCCGCACGTCCGGCACCGGCACCTTCGGCATCGTCTGGCGGCACGTGCTTCCGAACGTCTGGCCGACGCTGATCGTGCCGCTGGCCCTCCAGTTCGGCGGCGCCGTGATCGCCGAGGCGTCCCTGTCGTACCTCGGCCTGGGCTCGCCGCCGCCGAACGCGTCCTGGGGCCGCATGCTGCAGGAGGCCCAGAGCACCGTGACGATCGCTCCGACGGCGGCGCTGCTCCCCGGCATCCTGCTCGTCGCCACGATCGTCGGCATCAACCTGCTCGCCGACGGCGTGCGCGACGTGGCCGACCCCGCCTCGAGGAGCATCCGATGACCGCGCCCCTGCTCGAGTTCGATGACCTCGGCGTCGATCTCGACGACCGCGCCCTCGTCGAATCCGTCTCGCTCTCGGTCGCCCCGGGCGAGCGGGTCGGCATCATCGGCGAGTCCGGGTCGGGCAAGTCGCTCACCGCCCTCGCCGCGCTGGGCCTGCTCGCCCATCCGCTCCGTGCCCGCGGAGCGGTTCGCGTCCGCTCGTCGGAGGGCGTCGTGGATGCCGTGGCGGCATCGCAGCGCACGCTCGACGGCGTCCGGGGCACGGTCCTCGGCGCGGTGTTCCAGGAGCCGTTGGCCTCGCTCGATCCGCTCATGCGCGTGGGCGGACAGCTCGCCTGGCCCCTGCGCCGGCACCGGGGACTGCGCGGTGATGAGCTGAAGCGCGCCGTCCTCGACGCGCTCGCCGACGTGAAGCTCGCCGAGCCCGAGCGCGTCGCGCGGTCGTACGTCCACGAGATCTCGGGCGGCCAACGCCAGCGCGTCGCGATCGCCCTCGCCCTCGCGGGCTCTCCCGACCTGCTCATCGCCGACGAGCCGACGACCGCCCTCGACGTGACGGTGCAGGCCGGCGTCCTCGATCTGCTGCAGCGCGAGGTCACCGAACGCGGCATGGCGCTGTTGTTCATCAGCCACGACCTCCCCGTGGTCACCAGGATGACCGACCGGGTGCTCGTGATGAAGGGCGGGCGACAGATCGAGGTCGCCGACACCGCGACGCTCGTCTCGGCGCCGGTCGAGCCCTACACGCGCGAGCTCGTCGCCGCATCCCGCGCCCTCGACGATCTGCTGCCGAAGGAGACGCGATGACGGTCCCGATCCTGTCGCTCGATCACGTCGACTTCGCGTACCGGGCCGACCGCCCCGTGCTGACAGACGTGTCGTTGGCGATCGCCCCCGGCGAGAGCGTCGGCCTGGTGGGGGAGTCGGGAGCCGGCAAATCGTCGCTGCTGCAGCTCGCGCTCGGACTCCGCGCGCCCACGAGAGGCACCGTCCACTTCGAGGGCGCGCCGCTGCCCGCTCGCCGCGTGGCGCTGCGGGCCTTCCGCCGGGCCGTGCAACCGATCTACCAAGACCCCTTCTCGTCGCTCGACCCGCGCATGAAGGTCGGCGACGCCATCGCCGAACCGCTGCGATCGCTCGGCATCGAGGGCGACCGGCGCGCCCGGGTGGCGGGCCTGCTCGCCGACGTGGGGCTGCCCGCCGACGCGGCCGAGCGCTACCCCGACGCGTTCTCGGGCGGCCAGCGACAGCGGATCGCCATCGCCCGCGCGCTCGCCCCGTCGCCGCGGTTGCTGCTGGCCGACGAGCCCGTCAGCGCCCTCGACACGAGCGTGCGCATGCAGGTGATCGACCTGCTCCGCTCGCTCGCCCGCGAGCGCGGCATCGGCATGCTGCTCGTCTCGCACGACCTCACGATCGTGTCGGCCCTGTGCGCGCGGATCGCCGTGCTCGAGGGCGGCCGGATCGTCGAGGTGGGCGAGACGGCCGAGGTGCTCTCGCGCCCGCAGCATCCCTATACGACCCGACTGCTGGCCTCGGTACCGAGGCTTCCCCTCTGAGCTGAACGGCCCGGAGCGGCAGCGTCGGGCGCGCGCGTCCTACGGCGACGGGCGTCACGGCGACAGGGGCGGCCGTCACCGCCGGTCGGCGAACGGGGCCAGTACGGCGGCGATGATCCGCCGCGCGCGGTCGCGCGCCATGCGGTCGTCGCCCTCCGCGCCCCGCGCGACGGCGATGCCGTCGAGGGTGGCCAGCAGCAATGCGGCGTCGTCGGGCGTGATGCCGGCGTCGGGATAGGCCTCCGTCAACAGGGTCTGGACGAAACCCTCGGCCGCTCGCCAGCCCTGCACGTGGATGTCGCGCACCCGGGGGTCCGTTCCGGCGCGCGAGGCGAAGGCCGTCCAGACGATGGCGTCGCGCGGACCGGCGTCGCCGAGGCAGGCCAGCTCCTCGCACACGGTGGAGAGGCGTTCCCGCGCGGTGGCCGCCTCGGCCAGTGCGGAGCGGATACGCGCGCGGAACAGGGCGTTCACGGCATCCATCGCCCCGATGATCAGCGCGGCGCGCGTGGGGAAGTGGTGCTGCACCGCCCCGACCGAGACGCCCGCCTCGGCGGCGACCTTGCGCACGCTCAGGTCGTCGGCCCCGCCCGTCGAGAGCACGCGCAGCACCGCCTCGGCGATGGCGTCTTTTCCTCCGCGCGCAGAAGAGGGGGCTGATTCATCCACCGTCGTAGGCTACGGTGAAGCCGTGAACAATACGAACGTATTGCCGGATCGGGGCCGTCTCGCCGCCCTCGACGTCGTGCGCGGAATCGCCATCGTCGGCACGCTCGCCACCAACGTCTGGGTCTTCTCGCACCCCTGGGGCCTGCTCGGCATGCTCAGTGCGCCGGTGCTGTCGAGCGAATCCTCCGCGGCGGCGACGACGCAGTTGGCCCTCATGGCGTTGGCGCAGGGCAAGTTCCTCGCCCTGCTCTCGCTGACCTTCGGGGTCGGACTCGCGATCCAGCACCGCTCGGCCGTGCGGCAGCAGCGACGGTGGCCCGGGCGCTATCTGTGGCGCGCCGCCCTGCTCTTCGTCGACGGCGTCGTGAACTACATCCTCATCGCCGAGTTCGACGTGCTGATGGGGTACGCCGTCACCGCCGCGGTCGTGTCGTTCCTGCTCCTGACGCGCCCGCGGGCCCAACGAGCCCTCATCGTCGTCTTCGGCGGCATCCACCTCGCGGTCATGTCGCTCCTCGTCCTGGTGCTGACCGTTCTTCCCGGGGCGGATGCCGACCTCCCGCTGCCGTCCGAGCCCAGCCCCTACGCCGACGCATCGTTCCTGGGTCTCGCCGCGTTCCGCCTCGACAACGCGGCGGTCTTCCGCGCCGAACCCGTGCTCATCGGCTTCCTCTCGCTCGCGATGTTCCTCGCCGGCGCTGCACTTCTGCGGGCGGGGGTGTTCTCGGCCGAGGGCGCTCGACTGCGTCGCCGACTCATGATCGCCGGGCTCTGCGCGGCTCCCGTCGACCTCGTCCTCGCGCTGTCGGCGACCTCCGCCGGGCTGCTGCTCGAGCGGTACGTGGTCGCCCCGGTCGTGGCTCTCGGCATCCTGGGGCTCGTGGTCGAGCTCTGCGTGCGTCGGGGCACCGGCGGGTGGTTCGCCCGCCGCGCCACCGAGATCGGCCGGGTCGCGCTCAGCGCCTACCTGCTGCAGAACCTCCTCGGCGGGGCGCTCTTCTACGGCTGGGGCTTCGGGCTCGCGTCCACCCTCGCGCCCTGGCGCGTGCCGGTGACGGTGGCGGCCTTCCTCGTGATCACCGCGGTCGTCGCCGCCGCGGCGCACCTGTGGCTTCGGCGGTTCTCGGCCGGTCCGGTCGAGTGGCTGTGGCGCGCGGCGGCCGACCTCGGCACGCGACCCCGCCGCGGCGGAGCATCCGCAACGCCGAGCGACCGCACCGATAGGGTGCCGTCGTGACCCTCTCTCTCCCCGGCCTTCCCGCCCTGCACTGGACCGGCGTCGACGGCGACGCCGAGTACGACGAGACCGCGCGCGCGCTCACCCTGCGGTCGGCCGGTGGCGTCGATTGGACCAACGACTCGGCGGGCGGTGCGGCCCAGCATGCCGCGACGGCGCTCGCCTTCGCCGCACCGGAGACCGACTTCGTCCTCTCGGCGCGTGTGCGCGTCGTCGGCGCGCGTTCGACCTTCGACGCGGGAGCACTCGCGCTCTGGTCCGATCCCGACCGGTGGGCGAAGCTCTGCAACGAGTACTCCCCGCAGGGGGAGGCCATGGTCGTCAGCGTCGTGACCGACGGGTTCTCCGACGATGCGAACGGGCCGGTCTTCACGACCGACGCGGTGTGGCTGCGTGTCGCGCGCACCGGCCCGGCCTTCGTCTTCCACTTCTCGCTCGACGGGGTGTCGTGGCACTTCGTGCGGGTGTTCCGCCTGGGTGCCGAGTCGACGGCGGTCGCGGTGGGCTTTCTCGCGCAGGCGCCGATGGGGCCCGACGCGACGGCGGTGTTCGACGAGATCGCCTTCGCGTCTCGCTCGCTGACCGACCTGCGCAACCTGAGCTGAGTCGCGACCCGCGCGGCGACCCCGCGCCCCGGCACGGATGGCAGACTGACCCGATGGCACGACATCGAGGTCTCACCATCCGCTCCGTCGCCCGCGGCGGCCTGGCTCTGCTGCTCGTCGGCGCCGGCGTCAGCCACGTGACGTGGGGGCGCCGGGGCTATCGCATCGTCGTGCCGGGGTGGGCCACCCGCCTGCTGCACCTCGACAAGGATGCCATCGTCGTGGCATCCGGGGCTGTCGAAGTGCTGCTCGGCACCGCACTGGTCGCCCTGCCTGGCGAGCGCGGCCGCATCGGAGCCGCGATCGCCGCGTTCTTCGTCGCCGTGTTCCCGGGGAACGTGCACCAGTGGCGCACCGGGCGCTCGGCGCCGGGTCTGAACACCGAGCGTGCCCGCTTCGCGCGGCTGTTCCTGCAGGTACCGCTCGTGGCGTGGGCGTGGTGGTCGACGCGGGCTCGATGACCCCGCGCCGCGCCCGGACCCTGTCTTCGCCGCGGTGACGACCCCTGCGCTGCACCCAGGGCGGGTGTCACCGACGCGGTCGATCCTGCGCGCGGTCCCGCCGCGAAGAAGGATCCGCCGCGACTACGCCGCCTCGCCGAGTTCGAGGATGCCGCGCTCGAACGCCGCGCGAGCGAGAACCTTGTAGCCGTGGTCGGCGAAGAACACCGTCAGCCGGTCGTCTTCGATCGCCATGACCGTGCCCACGCCGAACTCGCCGTGTTCGACCGTGGAGTCGATGCGGATGCCGTCGGTGTCGTCCGCGGCGGCCGGTTCGTCGATCGGCGCGGCGGCTCCGGTGTCGCAGCGGTCGCACGATCCGCAGTGGCTCGGGGTCTCGACGCCGAAGTACTCGAGCAGGGCCCGGCGTCGGCAGTGGACCGTCTCGGCGTAGCCGCGCATGATCTCGATGCGCGACGCGCGGATGCGTTCCTCGGCCTCGTCGCGCTCACGCACGGCGCTCACCGCGTCGCCGGCCGACACCTCCGCCAGGATCGAGACGCCCTCGGCTCCCGATACGGCCAGATCGCAGGCGACCAGGTGGTTCAGCACGCGGCCGATGGCGCGCACGGAACGACCGCCCTCGTCGGCGATGTCCTTCGCGCGCATCGGCCTCTCGGCCCGCTGCAGCACGTCCCAGACGCCCGCGATGTCGGCGCGCTTGGTGTGGCCGCCCGCGAAGAACGACCGGAGCGAGAAGTCCTCGGCGCGGTAGTGCAGGATCGCCCGCGCCGGCTGACCGTCGCGCGCCGCCCGGCCGATCTCTTGCGCGTACGAGTCGAGCGACTCGGTGACGTCGGCGTGCACGACCAGGCGCACGTCGCTCTTGTCGACGCCCATGCCGAACGCCGAGGTCGCCACGACCACGTCGAGCTCGCCCGCGCTCCACGCCGTGTGCACCTCGTCGCGCCGCTTCTGCGCCATGGCCCCGTGGTAGGCCGCCGCCCGCAGGCCCAGCGCGCCCAGCTCGTCGGCGTAGGTCTCGGTTCCCTTTCGGGTCGCCACGTACAGCAGCGCAGGGCCGCCGGCATCCTGCACGTCAGCGAGGACGGCGCGACGCTTGTCGGCGTCGTGCTCGTGTCGCCGCACGGCCATGTGGATCTCGGGGCGGTCCATGCCCCGCACCTCGAGGTGAGGCTCGCGCATGCGCAGGCTGGCGACGATGTCGTCGCGGACGGGGGCGGATGCCGTGGCCGTCAACGCCAGCACGGGAGGGTGGCCGAGTGCGTCGACGACGTCGCCGATCCGCGCGTAGTCGGGGCGGAAGTCGTGCCCCCACGCCGAGACGCAGTGCGCCTCGTCGACGACGATGAGCCGCACGTCGGTGTGCGCGAGGCGGTCGAACACCTCGGGGTTCGCGAGCTGCTCGGGGGCCAGGAAGGCGTAGACCGCGTCGTCGCCCTCGATGGCCGCCCACGCCGCGGCGCGCGCGGCGGCACCGGCCCGGGAGTTCAGGGCGACGGCGGCGGGGGCGTCGGGAGCCGCGTCGATGGAGTCGATCTGGTCGCGCTGGAGGGCCAGCAGGGGCGAGATGACGACCGTGACTCCGCCGAGCTCGCACCCGGCGATCTGGTACACGGCCGACTTGCCGGCACCGGTGGGGAAGACCACCAGGGTGTCGCGGCCGCTCACGACCGCGTCGATCGCCTCGGCCTGGCCCGGCAGCAGGTCGTCCCAGCCGAAGACGTCGCGGGCGGTGCGGGCGGACTGTTCGAGGGTGGCGGGAGCGTTCACGGGGCCTCATTCCTGGGGGAGGCGTCCAGCACACCCCGAACCTCCGACATCGAGTCGGGGGTTGCGAGCCGAGGCAACGTGTGATGAGCGGTGTCGCGGGGCTCGCTCACCAGGGCGGGCGTGCGGGGGCGGCACGATCGGCCGGGCTCACGACGCAGCCGTGCGACCTGGCGCCCCGGTCACCCCCGATGCCACGACCGTCCCGCCCGCGCAAGCCGACGGGCGATGTCGGAGGGGGATGCCAGGATGCCGACATGCTCCTCGGCGATATCGACACGGCCCTCACGACGGTCACGGGTACCCGATCCCGCCTGGCCAAGGTCGACGCGCTCGCCGCGGTGCTGCGCGCGCTCGCCCCCGACGAGATCGAGCCCGCCGTGGGACTGCTGACCGCGTCTCCGCGCCAGGGCCGCCTGGGCGTCGGGTGGCGCACGCTCTCGGCACGCGGCGGCGAGCACGCCGACACCTCGACGCTCACCGTCGGCGACGTCGACGACGCCTTCTCGCGCCTGGTCGAGGTCGGGGGAGCGGGGTCGGCGGCGGTCCGCACGGGGCTGCTCGACGATCTCGCCTCGCGGGCCACCGCGAACGAGTGGCACCTGCTCATCCGCATCATGACGGGCGAGCTGCGCACCGGAGCGCTCGAGGGCGTGCTGGTGGATGCCATCGCCCGGGCCGGTGACCGCGACGGCGCGCTCGTGCGTCGGGCCGCCATGCTGTCGGGCGATCTCGGCGAGACGGCTCGCGTCGCGCTCACCGGGTCGGTCGACGATCTCAGCGCCGTGGGCCTGGTCGTCGGTCGCGGCGTGCAGCCCATGCTCGCCTCGACCGCGGCGACCGTGGCCGAGGCGCTGCAGACGGCCGGTCGCGCCTCGGTGGAGTACAAGCTCGACGGTGCGCGGGTGCAGGTGCACCGACACGGCGACGAGGTCACGGTCTACACGCGCACGCTGGCCGACGTCACGCACCGCGTGCCCGAGATCGTCGAGGTCGCGCGCGCGCTGCCGGTCGACGACGTGATCCTCGACGGCGAGACGCTGTCGCTCGACGACGACGGTGCCCCGCGCCCGTTCCAAGACACGATGGCGCGTTTCGGGGCCGAGACGGCACGCGAGATCGCCCTGCGCCCCTGGTTCTTCGACATCCTGCACGTCGACGGGCGCGACCTGATCGACGACCCCCTCGAGGCCCGCCTCGACGAGCTGGAGCGCGTGGCCGGCGTCTACCGCATCCCCGCCCTGCTCACCGATGACGTCGACGCGGCAGACTCCTTCGCCCGCGCCGCTCTCGACGCGGGGCACGAGGGCGTGATGGTGAAAGGCCTCGACGCGAGCTATTCCGCGGGTCGACGCGGCAAGAGCTGGCTCAAGGTCAAACCCGTGCACACGTTCGACCTGGTCGTGCTGGGCGTCGAACGCGGTTCGGGGCGTCGCGCGGAGTGGTTTTCGAACCTGCACCTGGGGGCGCGCGATCCCGAGGGTCGTTTCGGCGAACCCGGCGGTTTCGTCATGGTCGGCAAGACCTTCAAGGGCCTGACCGACGAGACCCTGCGGTGGCAGACCGCGCACTTCGCCGAGCGCGAGACGGGAGCGGTGCCGGGCGGCATCCGGGTCGTCGCCGATACGGTCGTCGAGATCGCGATCGACGGGGTGCAGCGATCGGTGCGGTATCCGGGCGGCGTGGCGCTGCGCTTCGCCCGGGTGAAGGCATACCGTCCCGACAAGACGGCGGTCGACGCCGACACGATCGACACCCTGCGGGCGATGCTCCCCGCGGGCGCGGGCGGTAGTGACGGCGTGGGCGCGGGCAGCAGTGGGAGCGCCGCCGACGCGACCGTCGAGTGACGATGCTCGACCCACGATGCTCGGCCGACGGCCGGATGACCGACGAGCCGACCGCCCCGATGACTCCTCCCCGCCGGGGACGACACGACAGCACGACGAAAGGACCCCTCGATGAGTCTGGCCCCCTGGCTCGACGGTGAGCTCGGCTACCGCAGCTTCGGCACTCCCGGAGCTCCGCGCGCGGTGTTCGTGCTGCGCACCGGCGATGTGTCCACGACCGACCCCGACTCTCGGGTGACCTCGGGCTACGACGTGCGCATCATCGCGGTCGGTCTCGACGCCCCCGAATTGGAAGACCCGCCGGTGTTCGGCGGGCAGACCCCCGCCGCGCTCACCGTCGACGCCCTGCGTGAGCTTGTCGAGCGCGAGGCCCCGGGAGTCCCCGTCGGCCTGGTGGGGGAGCGGTCGGCGGGAGCGATCGCGATCTACCTGGCCGCGGCGATGGGTCCCGTCGTCGATCGCCTGGCGATCGTGGGGGTCGAGAGCCCGTCCGACCCGCTCAGCCGCGATCTGCGCACGCCCCTGCTCGACCATCTCGACGCGGAGGCGCTCGTGATCGTCGGCGGCGACGGTCCCGCGGCGACCGGCGATGCCGAGTGGTACGTCGAGCGGATGCGGTCGGCCGAGATGCAGATCGTGCCCGACGACGAGATCGGATCGGTCAACGGCCACGTGACGCTGACGTCGGTCTGGGACCGCGTGCTCGCCCACGTCGCCCCGGGCGCCGAGAGGCGCTGAGGCCCCCGCGCGCGGAGCCCGGCGTCGGCGCATCGGGCGCGCCGTCGCCGCGATCCCCGTCGCCGGGCTTCCCGTCGACGGGGTCCCGGTCGCGGGAATCCCCGCCTCCGGAACCTCGGCCGACGGGATCCCCCGTCGCCCGGGTCAGCTCCGCGTGACGGCCTTCACCTGCACGACGTTCGACTCCTCGTCGACCTCGACGTGGGCGGTCTGCGCCTTCAAGAAGTCCGAGAAGCTGCGGAACCCGAGGGCCTTCTCGCTGAACGAGGGGTCGAGACGCTTCATGAGGTCCTTCACCGCCGACGCGTGCAGCCACTCGCCGTCGGCGCGCTCGGCTTCGAGCTGCATGGCGCGCTCGAGCAGGTCGACCGCGGGATCCTTCGAACGACTCCGGGTGCGCGGCCGCGAGGGAGCGGCATCCTTGTCCTTCTTCGTCTCGGCCAGCTTCGGAATGCCGGGCAGCGAGTCGTAGGCGTCGAAGCGATCGCACGCGGCCGCGAGCGACTTCGCGGTCGACCCCGCCACGCCGACGCCGACGACGTACCGTCCGAGCCGCTTGCAGCGCTGGGCGAGGGGAACGTAGTCGCTGTCACCGGCGACGATGACGACGTGGGTCAGGTCGGGGAGGCGGAACATGTCCTCCACGGCATCCACCGCGAGACGGATGTCGGCGCCGTTCTTGGCGTACGCCGCGGCGGGGAACAGCTGCACGAGGTCGACCGCGCGCGCGACCAGCTGCGAGCGGTACTCGGCGTTCACGGGCGCCGACCAGTCGGCGTAGGCGCGCGTGAGCACGAGGGTGCCGAACGACGCCGCGTAGTCGATGACCGCGCCCACGTCGATCGTCGCCTTGGTGAGACGCTCGGCGATCTCGGGATCCATGGGGTTCTCGGCGATCTTCTGCCGATCACGCGAGTAGGCGTTGCGCCCGTGCACGCGGTCGTACCAGGACATCACGATGTTGTCGAAGTCGAGGTAGACGGCGACGCGGGCGGTCTGCGTATCGGGCATACCGTCCAGTCTGACCCGTCCCCGCGGTCCATGGGTAGTCGACACCCCTGCCGGCGTGCCGCCCGCGTGTGCCGCCCCGCGCGTGCGGGGACCGTGAGGCGGGCTCAGCGCTCCCCGGGGTAGACGACGCCGATCTGCCGGCGCACCTCGTCGAGCACGCCCATGATCGCCACGGTCTCATCGATCGGCTGCACGTCGCTCGACGTGGCTCCCGCGGCGATCAGACGCTCGGCCGCGAGGGCCTGATACTGCATGCCGCGTCCCTCGACCTCACTCGTGAACTGCTCGGCCACCGCGTTGTCGGGCGTGACGACGCGGAACGACGTCGGGGTGTACCAGACCCGATCGATCTCGATGCGGGCCTCGGTGCCGACGATCTGCGCCGAGTTGGTGCCGGCGCCCCGTGACGACGACACGGTGGTCGACACCGCGCCGCCGGCGTGGGCGAACACCGTGGCGACCTCGGCGTCGCTCCCGGCATCCGACAGGCGCGCCAGCGCGGTGATGCGCTCGGGAAGGCCGAGCACGTCGACGGCGAACGAGATCGGGTAGATGCCGAGGTCGAGCAGCGCACCGCCGCCGAGCTCGAGCGCGTTGAGGCGGTGCGCGGGGTCGGTGGAGATCTTCTGCGTGTGATCGGCCGACACCACGCGGATCTCGCCGAGCGTTCCCGCGGCGAGGATCTCGCGGATGCGCACCATGTGCGGCAGGTAGCGCGTCCACATCGCCTCCATGGCGAGCAGACCCTTCTCGGCGGCCTTGTCGCGGATGGCGGCGGCTTCGACCTCGTTGAGCGTGAACGGCTTCTCGACCAGCACGTGCTTGCCGTGGTCGAGGGCGAGCAGCGCCGTGTCGACGTGGCCGGGGTGCGGGGTGGCGATGTACACGATGTCGACCGTGGGGTCGGCGACGAGGTCGTCGTACGAGCCGTGCGCGTTCGGGATGCCGTAGGTCTCGGCGAACTCTCGAGCGCTCTCGATGCGGCGTGAGCCGACGGCGGCGACGTGGAGACCCGCGGTACGCAGGTCGGAGGTGAAGGCGTGCGCAATGCCGCCCGTGGCGAGGATGCCCCAGTGCAGTCCGGTCATACCCCCACCGTATCGGCGCGCAACCCTCCGGGGGCCCGCCGGGCCGCACGGCGACAGGAGCGGCCGTCTAGGCTCGTCGCATGACGCCCGTCGAGCGCTTCCGCGAGCTCCTGGCCATCGCGACGGTGTCGCGGTTCGACCCCGCCGACGTCGACGACGAGGCCTTCGCCGCGTTCCACGCCGCCCTCGAACGTCTCTACCCGCTCGTCCACAGCCGGCTCGAGCGCGAGGTCGTCGCGGGGCGGTCGCTGCTCTACCGCTGGGCGGGAACGACCGACGCCGCGCCCCTGGTGCTCCTCGCGCACCAGGACGTCGTCCCCGTCGAGGGGCAGCAGTGGCGGCATCCGCCGTTCTCGGCCGAGATCGTGGGCGAGGGAGCCGACCGCACGATCCACGCCCGGGGGGCGATCGACGATAAGGGCGCCCTCGTCGCCATCTTCGAGGCCGTCGAGCAGGCCCTGGCCGACGGGGTCGTCCCTCGCACCGACATCTGGCTCGCCCTCGGCCACGACGAAGAGACCCGCGGCACGGGGGCCCAGGCGATGGCCGCGCTGCTCGCCGAGCGGGGCGTGCGTCCGGCCCTGGTGCTCGACGAGGGGGGAGCGGTGGTGGAGGGAGCCGTCCCCGGCGTCGCCGCGCCCACCGCCATGATCGGCGTCGCCGAACGCGGAGTCGCGACGTTCGACCTCGTGACGCGCGAGGCCGGCGGACACGCCTCGACGCCGCCCGCCATGCCCGCGACGGCCCGTCTCGCCCGGGCCGTCGATCGCCTGCGTCGCCGCCCGTTCCCGCTGCGCCTCGCCCCACCCGTGCGGGCCATGCTCGCGACGGCGGCGGCCCACGCCGCGCCCCCGCTGGGCACGGTGTTCCGGCACGGCCGTGTCACGGCGCCCCTGCTGACGAGGGCGCTGGCGCGGGTCGGCCCCGAGACGAACGCGCTCGTGCGCACCACCGCCGTCGTCACCCGTCTCGAGGGAGCGGCGGGCGACAACGTGCTGGCCACGGTCGCCCGCGCCGGGGTCAACGTCCGCCTGCTCACCGGCGACACCCTCGCCGACGTGGCGATCCACCTTCGCCGCGCCGTGGCCGACCCGCTCGTCGACATCGAGCTGCGCCACGGCGGGGAACCCTCGCCCGTGTCGCCGTGGCGGGGCGAGGCCTGGCGGCGGCTGTCGGCGACGGTGTCGGCGACCCTCGGCCACGACGTGGTCGCGCTGCCGTATCTGCAGCTCGGCGCCAGCGACAGTCGCTTCTACACCGGTCTCACCGACGCCGTGTACCGCTTCGCGCCGTTCCACCTCACCCGCGCGGAGCGTGACGCGCTGCACGCTCCGAACGAGCGCATCCGCGTGGACGTGTGGCTCCGCGGCATCCGGTTCTACCGCGCTCTGCTGGAGTCCTGACGCCCCGTGGACGGGGGGAAACCTCGGCCGACGGGGGAGGCGGGCGCGTCGGTTAGTCTCGTGTGACCGGTCACGCAACAGCGCGCGACCCGCGACGAGGCGGACCATGAGCGATACCGACATCCCGGAAGCACCGGGCCGCGCCCCGAGCATCCGCGACGTCGCCCGTCTGGCGGGGGTGTCCTATCAGACGGTCTCGCGTGTCATCAACAACAGCCCGCAGCTGCGACCCGAGACGGCCGCGAAGGTGCGCTCCGCGATCGCCGAGCTGAAGTTCGTGCCGAACCAGGCGGCCCGCGCCCTCGCCACCAGTCGCTCCCGGTTGATCGGCGTCCTCGGCCCGCGCACCACGACGTTCGGCGTCGCGACCATGATCCAGGCCGTGGAGTCGGCCGCGCGCGCGGCCGGATACCGCCTGACGGTGACCAACCTCGCCACCAGCGCGCCCGACGACGTGCGCGCCTCGATCGACCACCTCATGCAGCAGTCGGTGGAGGGGCTCATCGCCGTCGCCCCCCAGACGCGGGTGCTGCCGATCCTCGACGAGCTGCAGCTCCCGGTGCCCGTGCAGATCGTGTCGTCGACGGGCACGACCTCGTCGCACAACCACCAGACCGCCGGCGCGCGGGCGGCGGTGCGTCATCTCATCGAGTTGGGGCACACCCGCATCCTGCACATCGCCGGGCCCCGCGACTGGGTCGAGGCCGACCATCGGATGCGCGGGTACCTCGCCGAGATGGACGCCCACGATCTCTCCCCCCGGCCGCCGGTGCTGGGGGACTGGAGCGCGCAGTTCGGCTTCGAGGCGGGGCTCGAGCTGTTGCGCACCGAGGATGCCACCGCGGTCTTCGCCGGCAACGACCATATGGCCCTGGGGTTCATGCATGCCGTTCGCGCCATAGGTCGCTCGGTGCCCGAGGACATCTCGGTGGTCGGTTTCGACGACGTTCCCGAATCGGCGCACCTGTGGCCGCCGTTGACAACGGTGCGGCAGGACTTCGCCGGCATCGGCACGCGCGCCGTGATCGATCTGCTCACCGCCCTCGGGGTCGACGTGGAGGACATCGCCGCGGGCGAGCCCGATCACCTGCGGTTGATCGTGCGCTCGTCGACGGCTCCGCCGTCGTGGTGACTTTCGTCACGTTTCGGCAACGGCTGGACCGCGAACGCATCGGGACTTGACAGCCACTGCTCAGCGCGAGGTAGCATCACTCACACAATGTGAACGGTCACATGACCGGGTCACACGGCCGACGGGACTCGCTGCGGAGCGGATCCGTCGAGACGAAGACGTTTCGAACGACGCGGGTGACCCGCCTCATCGACCGCCTCCGTTTCGCCCCGCCGACCGTGCGCCCGACGTGCGTCGTCAGCACTGCCCGCGATGGGCTCCTCGGGAGACATCGCGACAAACACCCAACGGAGGGAACCAGAGTGAAGAAGCACAGCATGCTCAAGGCGATCGCAGGAGCGGGCGTCCTCGCGCTCGGCATCGGCCTGGCCGGTTGCGCGGGAGACCGCACCGGCGCCGGCAGCGGCGACTCGGCAGAAGCCGGCGGCATCATCGGCGTCGCCATGCCGACCCAGCAGTCGGAGCGTTGGATCGCCGACGGCAACAACGTCAAGTCGCAGCTCGAAGAGCTCGGCTACCAGGTCGACCTGCAGTACGCCAACGACGACATCCCCACGCAGGTCTCGCAGATCGAGAACATGATCACCTCGGGCGCCAAGGCGCTCATCGTCGCCTCGATCGACGGCACCACGCTCACCGACGTGCTGCAGCAGGCCAAGGACGCCGACATCCCCGTCATCGCGTACGACCGCCTGATCAACGGCACCGAGAACGTCGACTACTACACGACGTTCGACAACTACAAGGTCGGCGTCCAGCAGGCCACGTCGCTCCTGACCGGCCTCGGCGTGCTCGACGCGTCGGGCGCCGAGACCGGCGCCGCCGGCCCGTTCAACGTGGAGCTGTTCGCCGGTAGCCCCGACGACAACAACGCGACGTACTTCTGGAACGGCGCCATGGACACCCTCAAGCCCTACATGGACAAGGGTGTGCTGACGGTTCCCTCCGGCCAGACCGAGTTCGGCCAGGCGGCCATCCTCCGCTGGCTGCCCGAGACGGCGCAGAAGCGCATGGAGAACATCCTCACCGTCATCGGCGGCACCAAGCTCGACGGCGTGCTCTCGCCCTACGACGGCCTGTCGATCGGCATCATCTCGGCCCTCACCTCGGGCGGCTACGCGGCGAACGCGCTGCCGGTCATCACGGGTCAGGACGCGGAGGCCGGCTCGATCAAGTCGATCATCGCCGGTGAGCAGTACTCGACGATCTTCAAGGACACGCGCGAGCTCGCGAAGCAGGCCGTGACCATGGTCGACGACATCCGCAAGGGCGAGACCCCCGAGGTCAACGACGAGAAGACCTACGACAACGGCAAGAAGGTCGTCCCCTCGTACCTCCTCGAGTCGACGATCGTCACGAAGGACAACTACAAGGAACTCCTGATCGACAGCGGTTACTACACCGAGGCCGACCTGGGTTGATCCCCCGGGAGGGTTCCGACCCTCCCACCCCGCCTCCGCCGCGGCCCGACCGGGTCGCGGCGGAGGCTCCTGCGGGTCGGCGCGCAGCGCCCCCGCCCCATCATCCCGACCGGCCACGAGCCGGTTCTGCAAGGAGGACCTCGTGAGCACCATCCTCGAGATGCGCTCGATCACCAAGGAGTTCCCCGGCGTCATCGCGCTCGCCGACGTGTCGTTGACCGTCGCGCGCGGGACGGTTCACGCCATCTGCGGCGAGAACGGCGCCGGCAAATCGACCCTCATGAAGGTGCTCAGCGGTGTGTACCCCGCGGGCGACTACCGCGGCGAGATCGTCTTCGACGGCAACACCGTCGAGTTCAAGGACATCCGCGACAGCGAGGCCGCCGGCATCGTCATCATCCACCAGGAGCTGGCCCTCAGCCCCTACCTGTCCATCGCCGAGAACATCTTCCTCGGCAACGAGATCACGCACCGCGGTCTCATCGACTGGGATGCCACGAACCGCGAGGCCTCGAAGCTCCTCGCCCGCGTGGGCCTGGGCGACAGCCCCGACGTGCCCGTCAACGAGATCGGTGTCGGCAAGCAGCAGCTCGTCGAGATCGCGAAGGCGCTGTCGAAGGACGTCAAGCTCCTCATCCTCGACGAGCCCACCGCCGCCCTCAACGACGACGACTCCGAGCACCTGCTCGACCTGATCCGTCACCTGCGCGGGCAGGGCATCACCTGCATCATCATCAGCCACAAGCTCAACGAGATCCGCGCGATCGCCGACGAGGTCACGATCATCCGCGACGGTCGCACGATCGAGACGCTGGATGTCGCCACCGGCGGCACGAGCGAGGACCGGATCATCCGCGGGATGGTCGGCCGCGAGCTCGAGAACCGCTACCCCGACCGCGACGTCGAGATCGGCGACGAGGTGCTGCGCATCGAGGACTGGAACGTCAGTCACCCCACCGACGCCAACCGCGTCGTCATCCACGAGGCCAACCTGACGGTGCGCGCCGGCGAGGTCGTCGGTATCGCGGGCTTGATGGGCGCCGGTCGCACGGAGCTGGCGATGAGCGTGTTCGGCAAGAGCTTCGGTTCGCGCATCTCGGGCACCGTCTACATCAACGGCAAGAAGGCCGACACCTCCACGGTTCCCGCCGCCATCCGCAGCGGGCTCGCGTACGTCACGGAAGACCGCAAGGGCGCCGGCCTCAACCTCATCGACACCATCAAGCGCAACATCTCGCTCGCCGGGATGCGCAAGCTGGTGAAGGGCGGGTTCGTGGACGGCGACGAGGAGTACCTGGTCGCGAACCGCTACCGCAAGTCGATGAACATCAAGGCGCCCAGCGTCGACGTGGTGGTCGGAAAGCTCTCCGGCGGCAACCAGCAGAAGGTCGTGCTGTCGCAGTGGCTGTTCTCCGACCCCGAGGTGCTCATCCTCGACGAGCCCACCCGCGGCATCGACGTGGGCGCGAAGTACGAGATCTACACGATCATCAACTCCCTCGCGGCGCAGGGGAAGGGGGTGCTCGTCATCTCTTCGGAGCTGCCCGAGCTCCTCGGCATCTGCGACCGCATCTACACCCTCAGCGAAGGCCACATCACCGGCCAGCTGCCCATCGAAGAGGCCACTCCCGAGGCCCTCATGGTGCTCATGACCAAGGAAAAGGAAGCCGACCATGTCAGCGCTTGACAACACCGTGACCCCCCAGGGTCCCGCCACGCCGAAGGGTCCCGTCGGCGGCGGCACCGGCAGCGGTGCCGGCGGCATGCTGCAGTTCTTCACCTCTCGGCTGCGCGAGATCGGCATCTTCATCGCGCTGATCGTCATCGTCCTGCTATTCCAGGCGTTGACCGGCGGTCGTCTGCTCACCGCGGGCAACGTGTCGAACATCATCGTCCAGAACAGCTACATCCTGATCCTCGCGATCGGCATGGTGATGATCATCATCGCCGGGCACATCGACCTGTCGGTCGGTTCCGTCGCGGCCTTCGTCGGTGCCGTCTCGGGTGTGCTCATCGTGCAGTGGGGCCTGCCCTGGTGGCTCGGCATCCTGCTGTCGCTGCTCCTGGGTGCCGTGGTCGGCATGTGGCAGGGCTTCTGGGTGGCGTATATCGGCATCCCAGCGTTCATCGTGACCTTGGCGGGCATGTTGCTGTTCCGAGGCCTCACGCAGATGACGCTGGGCAACACGCAGATCACGCCCTTCCCGACCGAGTACCGCCAGCTCGGCGGTGGCTATCTCTTCCCCGACCTGTTCCCGGCCGCCAGCTCGCCCGCCGAGTGGATCACCGTCGCCCTCGGCGTGCTGACCCTGGTCATGTTCGTCGTGTCGCAGGTGCGCCAGCGCGCCAAGCGCGCCGCGCTCGAGCTGCAGAACGAGCCGCAGCTGTGGTTCATCCTCAAGATCGTCGGTGGCGGCGCGCTCATCGCGTACCTGACCTACCTGCTGGGTGTCGCTCCCGGCTCGCGCGGGACCCCGATCGTCCTCGTCGTGCTCGCCGTGCTGGTCATCGGCTACTCGACGGTCATGAGCCGGAGCGTCTTCGGTCGCCACATCTACGCGATCGGCGGCAACCGCACCGCGGCGAAGCTGTCGGGCATCAACACCCGTCGCGTCGATTTCATGCTGTTCGTGAACATGGGCGTGCTCGCGGCCCTCGCCGGCATCGTCTTCACGGGTCGCCTGAACTCGGCCGGCCCCGGCGCCGGAAACCTGTTCGAGCTGGATGCCATCGCCGCATCGTTCATCGGTGGCGCCGCCGTTCAGGGTGGTGTCGGCCGCGTGGTCGGCGCGATCGCCGGTGGTCTCGTCATGGGTGTGCTCAACAACGGCATGTCGCTCATGGGTATCTCGACCGACGTGCAGCAGTTCATCAAGGGTCTCGTGCTGCTGCTGGCCGTGGCCTTCGACGTGTGGAACAAGAACCGCACCCGCGGGTGATCCATGCTCGTCCCGAAACGCCCCGTCGCCTCGCGCGACGGGGCGTTTCCCGTGTGTGGGGCAGGATGGAGCGGGTGACCCCCCGCACGCCTCTCCGTGCCGCCGCCGCCCTCGTGGCCGTCCTCGCCCTGGGCCTGGCCGGCTGCACGTCCACGACCGCGCGCACCACGGGGACGAGCGACGGTGCCGGGGTGATCGGCATCGCTCTTCCCTCGACCGCCGACGCCGAGTGGGTGCGGGCCGGCGACGCCCTGTCCGCGGCTCTGCGCGACCGCGGCTATCGCGTCGACCTGCAGTTCGCGGCCGATGACGCCCGCACGCAGGGCGCGCAGGTGCAGAACATGCGCACGAAGGGTGCGGATGCCGTGATCGTGGCGCCCCTGCCGGGCGACGTCTCCGCGGCGGCGCCCCCGTCCGAGGGGGCCGACCCCGTCGTGCTCTTCGGGCGGACCTCCACCGCCTACGCCGTCGCCTTCACCGCGGTCGTCGAGCCGGAGGAGCTGGGTCGCGCGCAGGCTGAGGCTCTGCTCGCGGAGCTGCCCGAGGTGACCCCGGATGCCGTCGACCCGGGCGACGGCCCCTCCGACGCCGGGTCCGACGCCGGGGCGACGATCGAGCCCGACGCCGGCTCCGACCCGGACGAGAGCACCGGGCCCGACGCCGGGACGAGCCCCGACGATTCCGCTCCGGTCGTCGCGCCCGCCCGTGTCGCGGTGCTCGCGGCGACGGCCGACGACGCGTGGGAACGGCGTCGGTACGACGCTGCCGTGGCGACCCTTGCTCCGGCCGCCGTCGACGGGCGTCTCACCCTCGTGGCGGGAGCGACGTGGGACGAGGCGGCGGTCGCCGACGATCCCCTCGACGTCGCCGACGCGGCCGAGGACCGTGCTCGCGCGCTCGGCCGCTCCGACCCGGCCCCCACCGCGCTGCTGGCCCTGGGCGACGCCGTCACGCGCGGCGTCGTGACCGCGGTGACCACCGACCCGCCGGCCGACGACGACGCCTCGCCGTCTCCCACCCCCGTTCCCTCGTCGACGGCTGCTCCTGCGCCGGCCCCGCTCGTGGTCGGTTCGGGCGCCGACACCGTCACGGCGCGGGCGCTCCACGACGGCGCGATCGCCGCGACCGTCTTCGCCGACCCGCGGGCCCTGGTACCGGCGACCGTCGATGCGATCGACGCGCTCCTCGCCCGCCGCGCGCCGGAGGCCGACGTGACGAGCGGGTCGCCCGAGATCCTCCGGCCCGACGACGTCGACACGGCCCTGGTCGATACCGGCTGGCTGCGCACCGACGACCTTTCGGGATAACCCGAACGCGCACGGGGGCTGGCCGGGCGGTGCCCCCGCGGGGCTCACCCCTAGCGTGGAACCCATGACCACGGCATCCGTCCTTCCGCCTCCTCCGCCGGCGCCCTCGGGCACCGACCCCGCCGCGAGCACGACCGCGCCCGCGTCGGCACCCGCGGCCGTCACGGCTGCGCCGACCCCGCCGCGCATCCGCGTCGCCTCTCCCGGCCGGGTCGCCGGTGCCGCCGCGCACCTCGCCGCGCTCGGCCTCATCGGTCCCGCCGTCTTCAGCGCCCTGTTCGGCATGCTGGGCGCCGGTCTCGGACTGCTCGCCGCCCTCTTCGTCGGCGTCATCGTGCTCGTCGCCTTCGTCTACGTCCTCTTCGCCATCGCCTGGTTCGAGCGCGCGCGTCTCGACGGCCTCTACGGCTTCGGGCTGCCGCCGCTGCGTCCACGGCGGAGCCCCCGCCCCGGATTCGTCGGCGTCCTCGACACGATCTGGCTGCAGGCGAAAGACCCCGGGCAGTGGCGCGCGGTGGCCTCGTTCACCATCGCGACGCTGCTGGGAATCATCACGCTCGCCGTCGCCGGCCTCGCCGCCTGGGGCCTGGCGTTGATGATCAGCCCGATCTTCGGGTGGTCGAACACGCGGCTGCTCGGCTTCGTCCCCCTCGAGGGGGTCGCCGCCCCGCTCGTGGGACTCCTCGTCTTCGTGGCGTCGCTCGCCGCGATCGTCGGCCTGGCGGTGCTCCACGGGGTCATCGCCCGAGCCATCCTCGTCCCCTCCCGCGAGGCACAGCTCGAGGAGCAGGCACGGACGTCCGACACCCGCCGCGCCGGAGCCGTCCGCGCCGCCGAGGTGGAGCGCACGCGCATCGAACGCGACCTGCACGACGGCGTCCAGCCGCGCCTCGTCTCGATCGGCATGACGCTGGGCCTGGCCCAGACCAAAATCGACGACGACCCCGAGGCCGCGAAGGCTCTCGTCGCCGAAGCGCACGCCTCGACCAAGTCGGCCATCACCGAACTGCGCCAGCTCGCCCGCGGCATCCACGCCTCGGTGCTCGACGATCGCGGACTGGATGCCGCCCTCTCGGCGCTCGCCTCGCGCTCGCACATCCCGGTCACCCTCGACGTGCGTCTGTCGCGCCGCTGCAGCCGTCCGGCCGAGGCGGCCGTGTATTTCTCGATCGCCGAGGCGCTGACCAACGCCGCCAAGCACTCCCGGGCGACCGGATGCCGCGTGCACGTGCGCCTCCGCGAAGACGGGACCCTGTGGGCCCGTGTCGAGGACGACGGGCTGGGCGGTGCGCGCATCGTCCCCGGCGGGGGCCTGGACGGCATCGTCAACCGCGTCACCGCCGCCGGCGGCACGGCCCGCATCGACAGCCCCCAGGGCGGTCCGACGACGGTGGAGGTGAACGTACCGTGCGCATCCTGATCTGCGAAGACAGCGTGCTGCTGCGCGAGGGGCTCGTGCGCGTGCTCGCCGACGACGGCCACGAGGTGGTCGCCGCCCTCGCCGACGCCGACGGCCTCGAGGCCGCGGTCGCCGAGACCGCGCCCGAACTCTGCATCCTCGACGTGCGGCTGCCGCCGACCTGGACCGACGAGGGCATCCGCGCCGCGATCGCGCTGAGGTCGCGGCATCCGGGACTCCCCGTGCTGGTGCTGTCGCAGTACGTCGAGGAGCAGTACGCCAGTGACCTCATCGCCGACGGGCAGGGGGCGCTCGGCTACCTGCTGAAGGACCGGGTCGCCGACGTGCGGGACTTCCTCGACGCGCTCGTCCGCATCGCCGGCGGGGCGACGGTGCTCGACCCCGAGGTCGTGGGGCAGCTGCTGGCGCGGCGTCGCCGCGACGAGCGCCTGCAGAGTCTCACCGAGCGCGAGCGTTCCGTGCTCGCCCTGATCGCCGAGGGGCGCTCGAACCAGTCGATCGCGCAGGCGCTGTTCGTCTCGGAGGCCAGCGTCGAGAAGTACATCACCGCCATCTTCACCAAGCTGGGCCTCGAGCAGGGCGAGACGGGCAACCGCCGCGTCATCGCCGCCCTCGTCCACCTGGGCCACGACCACACTGGAGCTTCCTCATGACCGTTCAGCCCCCGCTCGATCCCACCCCGCCGGCCCCTCCCCGCCGGCGCGGCGCGGCCCTCGCCGTCTCGATCGCGACCATCGTCGTGGGCGGATGCGTGCTCCTCGGCGCGGTCGTCGGCACGGGCGTGTCTGCGGCGGCGACCTTCCGCGACAGCGGCACCGCCGTCGACGCGGGCGAGACCTCGACGAACGGTCTCACCGACCTCGACGTGGAGGTGGCCGGTGGGGCGCTCACCATCGAGTACGGAGACGTCGCCGACGCCCGGCTCGACACGAACGGGCGCGACTCGAGCGGGTGGACGTTCGAGCGCGACGGCGACACGCTGCGGGTGAGCTCGCCCCGGGCGGGACTCGTCGGATGGGCCGGCGACGCCACCTCGGCCACCCTCACCCTGCCCCGCACGTCGGCGACCACCGATCTCGACGCTCGCATCGACGTGGCCGGCGGTGCGCTCGATCTCGACATCGACCTGGCGTCGCTGACCGTGGAACTGGCCGGAGGCACGGTCGATCTGTCGGGCAGCGCGCGCACCCTCGACGTCTCGGTGGCGGGGGGTGCCGCGTCGACGACGCTCACCGGGGTCGACACCGCGACGTTCGAGGTGGCCGGGGGAAACCTGTCGGCCACCCTCGACGGGGTCGCGCCCGCCCGCACCACGGTGAAGGTCACCGCGGGCTCGGCCGACGTCACCCTGCCCGACGACGCGTACGACGTGACGATCGACGGCGGCCTCGGCAACGTCGACAACCGCCTGCGCACCTCACCGTCGGCGACGTCGGTCGTCGACGTCGAGGCCGAGCTGGGGCAGGTGTCCCTGACGTCCTGAACCGTGTGAGTCGCCGGTATTCGTCGCCCCGCTCGGCTCGCGGGCGACGAACACCGGCGACTCACGTGCGGGTGCGGGCGGGGCGCGAGGCGGCGATGGCGGCCAGCACGAGGACGATCCCGGCGATCTGCGCGACCGCGAGCGACTCGCCACCGACCATGACACCGAGCAGTACCCCGGTCACGGGATTGAGCAGTCCGATCAGTCCCACCGTGCCGGCGGGCAGGTGGCGCAGGCCCGTGAAGTAGCAGACGAAGGCGAGCGCGGTCGCGACGACGGCGATGCCCGCGTAGGCGGCGATCCCCGCGGCATCCACCCGGGGCGGTGCGCCTTCGACGGCGACGGCCGCCACCGTCAGGGCCAGTCCGCCCGCGATCAGCTGCCACGAGGTGGTCGCGAGCAGCGGCACCTCGTCGCTCCAGCGCGTGGCCAGGATGCCGCCGAGCGAGAACACCAGCAGTGCGGTGGCCGAGATCACCACCCCGAGCGCCGGCACCACTCCGGTGCTCCAGCCCACCACGAGCACGACACCCACGACGCCGAGCAGGGTTCCCGCGGCCCAGCGCAGGGTCGGGCGCTGGCCGAGCAGGGGCCAGGCGAGACCCGCCAGGGTGAGCGGCGAGAGCGCCATCACTGACGAGGCGATCGAGGAGGGCAGCAGCTGCGCGGCGAGGTAGACGAGGACGAAGAACGCGCCGAAGTTGAGCAGCCCCAGCACCGGCGCCTTCCACCACCAGCTGCCGCGCGGCCGGCGGCGGGCGAGGGCCCACAGCAGCAGGCCCGCGGGGAGGGCGCGGAGCGCCGCGCCCCAGAGCGGGGCATCGGCCGGCAGAAGATGTCGCGTGACCACGTAGGTCGCTCCCCAGGCGATGGGGGCGACCGCGGTGACGGCGACGACACGCCATTTATCTTCCATGGAAGGCACTATAGCTTCCGCGGAAGATATAGTGGGGGCATGGATGCCGACCACGTCGACCGGATCGTCGAGCAATGGGCCGCCGAACGGCCCGACGTCGACGCCTCACCGATGCAGATCTTCGGGCGCCTCAGCCGCATCACCGATCACCTCGAGGCCGAGTTGCTCCGCGTCTTCCGGCGCTTCGGTCTGGGCGAGGGCGAGTTCGACATCCTGGCCGCCCTGCGTCGCGGCGGCGAGCCCTACGCCTGCGCCCCGGGTGAGCTCGCGCGCCACACGATGGTGACCACCGGCGCGGTGACGAAACGCGTCGATCGGCTCGTGGCATCCGGTCTCGTCTCGCGCAGCGCGAGCGACGGCGACGGTCGCGGTCGCGTGGTCTCGCTCACCGCCGAGGGCCGCCGGGTGATCGACGAGGCCGTGGTCGCGCACGCGGCGAACGAGCAGCGCCTGCTCGCGTCGTTGACTCCCGCCCAGCGCCGCGCCCTGGAGTCGCTGCTGCGCGAGTGGGGGAGCGCTCTGGGCGTCTGAGCCCCCGTCCCTCCCGCGCCGCGGGCCGGGTCGGGTCGGCGGGGACTAGGACTTCAGGGCTTTGGCGATGCGCTGGGGCGACACGGGCTCGGCCGTGCCGAGGCGCTGGGCGAAGAGGCTCACGCGCAGCTCCTCGAGCAGCCAGCGGGTCTGCACGAGGTTCGCCGGCGCGTCCGCCGGGAGGGGCATGACACCCCCCGCCTCGACGAAACCGGCGGCGGTCCGTTCGTACTCGGTCATGCGCTGGCGGTCGCGGCCGGGGTTGTCCGACAGGGTCTTCACCCGGTCGAGAGCACCCGCGAGGTAACGCGGGTAGTGCTGCAGCCGGGGCAGGCCCGCGCGCGAGAGGAACCCCGAGAACAGCAGGCCCTTCAGCTGCCCCCGCACGTCGTTGAGGGCTCCGAGCAGGGTGATGGACGCGGCATCCTTCATCGCCCGCTCCACCTCGCGCTGGCCGAGCAGGATCTTCGCCGCGAGCGACACGGTCTGGAACGTACGGTCCACCGATGCCGCCGAGAACGCGTCGCGCACCCGCTCGAAGTCGGCCCGGGTGCGCACCAGGCCCGAGGGGGTCTCGCGCAGCAGGATGTCGTCGGCCAGGGCCACGCGCGCATCCTCGATCAGCGCTTTCGCGTTCTGGTACGGGGATGCCGCGAGCGCGAGCTTCTCGTTCGCGGTGAGGTGATCGAGAACGTACGTCGCGGGGGAGGGCACGGCGAGCAGCATCAACCGGCGGATGCCGGCGCGGGTGTTCCGCGCGGCGTCCTCGGGGGTCGCCTCGACGCGGAGCGCCACGCTGTCGCCCTCGTCGACGAGAGTCGGGTAGCCGCGCACGACGCCGCCGGCGACCGGGGTGTCGACGACCTCGGTCAGCTCGTCGAGGTCCCAGGTCGTGAGCTTCGCGCGCGAGGCGAACGCGGGCGAGGCCTCGGCGACGCGCGCTGACGCGCGGGTCGAGGGGCGCGCGATGGTCGACTCGACGCTCGAGCGAGCCTTGTCGGCCAGGCGGCGCTGCAGGGCGCCGAGGTCCCGGTCGCTGCCGATCGCGCGGCCGCGGGTGTCGACCGCGCGGAACGACACCATCAGGTGACCGGGGACGCGCTCGAGCTCGAAGTCGGCGGCGCTCACGCGTTGGTTGGCGACGCGCTGCACGAGCGCGGCCAGCGAGTCGACGAGCGTGGTGCGCGGCAGGCCGTTGGCCTGCTCGGGCCCCTTCTCCGCCAGCTCGGCGCTGAACTTCTCGGCCCAGTCGGCGGCGGGCACGACGTTGCGGCGGATGGTCTTGGGCAGGGCGCGCAGCAACGCCGTCACGAGCTCGTCGCGCATGCCCGGCACCTGCCAGTCGAAGCCGTCGGGCCGCAGCTGCGCGAGCAACGGCAGGGGGACGACGACCGTCACGCCGTCGTCGGGGGCGCCGGGTTCGAAACGGTAGGCGAGGTTCAGCGTCTGGTCGCCCTGCTGCCACCGGGCGGGGAAGGCCCGGTCATCGCCCTGCGCGCGGTCGCCGGTGAGGTCGGATTCGCGCAGGTCGAGCAGGTGCGGCGTGCGGTTCGAGGCGTCTTTCCACCAGGCCTCGAACGAGCGCACGTCGCTGACGTCGGCGGGGATCCGCGAGTTGTAGAACGCGAAGACCGCCTCGTCGCCGATGAGGATGTCGCGGCGGCGCTCCCGCTCCTCGATCTTCTCGAGCAGGCGGCGTTGTTCCTGGTTGCGACGCAGGAATGCGGTGAGCCGCTTGTCGAGCACCGAGGGGTCCCACTCGCCCTCGACGAGGGCGTGCCGCACGAACATCTCGCGCGCGAGCGGACGATCGAAGCGCGCGAGCTGCACCCGGCGCCGGCCGACGAGCTCGACCCCGAAGAGCGTCACCTTCTCGTAGGCCGCGGCGGCCCCGGCATCCTTCGACCAGTGCGGCTCGCTCAGCGACCGCTTCACCAAGTCCGGGGCGAGGTCCTCCGCCCACGCCGGGTCGACGGCGGCGACCGTGCGCGCGAACAGCCGCGAGGTCTCGACGAGCTCGGCGGCCATGACCGCCGACGGACGCCGCTTCTTCAGCCCGGAGCCCGGGAAGACCGCGAATCGCGCACCGCGCGCGCCGATGTACTCGCCCTTGGTCGGGCGGGTCTCTCCCGGTGCCTTGCGATCCTTGGCCTGCGCGACGGTGCGCGGATCCAGGATGCCGAGATGCGACAGCAGCCCCGACAGGATGGCGCGGTGGATGGCATCGCCGGCGGCGTGACCTTCGGGGGCGGAGGCGTCGTGCTGGGGGCCGCGGTGCGAACCTCGTCCCGATTCATGCGAGCCGTGTCCCGAATCATGCGGCCTGGAGGGGTCTGAGACCGCCGAAAGTGGGACATGGTTCCGACCGCCGCGCCCGCGCCCGCCGTCGCCGGGGCCGCGCCCGCCCTCGCCACCGCGCCCGCCGTCGTCGGAGCCGCGCTCGCCGCCCAACGATCGCAGCTGCCGGTGCACGTCGACCCACTCCCGCACGCGCACGTAGTTGAGGTGCTCGCTGCGGCAGAGGCGTCGGAAGGCGCTGGAGCCGAGCTCGGCCTGCTTCTCCTGCAGGTACTCCCACAGGTTCAGCAGCGAGAGGAAGTCGCTGGTGGGGTCGGTGAAACGTGCGTGGAACCGGTCGGCCTCGTCGCGGCGCTCCTCGGGGCGCTCGCGCACGTCTTGGATCGACATGCCCGACACGATCGCCAGCACCTCGGACTGCACGTCGTTGCGGCGCGCCTCGATGAGCATGCGGGCGAAGCGGGGATCGATGGGCAGGCGCGAGATCTCGCGGCCGATCTCGGTCAGACGGGGCGTTCCCGACTCGCCGCGGGCGGGGAGCTTCACCGCGCCGAGCTCGACGAGCAGGTCGAACGCCGCCTTCACGCCCCGCGAATCGGGCGGGGTCAGGAACGGGAAGGCCTGGATGTCGCCGAAACCGAGCGAGAGCATCTGCAGGATGACGGATGCCAGGGAGGTGCGCAGGATCTCGGGTTCGGTGTACTCCGGACGCCGGGTGAAGTCCTCTTCGGAATACAGGCGGATCGCGATGCCCGGCGAGGTGCGTCCCGCGCGGCCCGAGCGCTGCTGCGCCGAGGCCTGCGAGACGGCCTCGATCGGCAGACGCTGGATCTTCGAGCGGTTGCTGTAGCGCGAGATGCGCGCGGTGCCGGTGTCGACGACGTACCGGATGCCGGGAACGGTGAGACTCGTCTCGGCGACGTTGGTGGCCAGGATGACGCGGCGGCGCACACCGGCGACGCTCGAACGCTCGAACACGCGGTGCTGTTCGGCGGCGGAGAGGCGTCCGTACAGCGGCAGCACCTCGGTGGGCGCGGCGTCGTTCCGGTACGCCCCGCGGATGGCATCCGCCGCATCGCGGATCTCGGCTTCGCCGGGGAAGAACACGAGCACGTCGCCCGACGACTCCCGGTCGAGTTCGCGCAGGGCCGCCACCACGGCTCCGACCTCGTCGATCTCGTCGGCGTCGCGCCCGGGCTTGGCGGCGGGCCGGGCCGAACTCCTGATTTTCTGAGGGCTGGACGCCTCGCGGCGGCGGGATGACGCGTCATCCGTGCCGTCGGCATCCCCATCCTCAGGAGTTTCGCCCGCACCCTCGACGATCTCGGCCCCACCGGCCGGTCGGTAGCGGATCTCGACCGGATACGTGCGACCCGACACCTCGATCACCGGCGCGAGAACCGGATCGCCGCCGGGCTCGGCCGGGGGAGCGGCGAAGTGGCGCGCGAAGCTCTCGGGGTCGATGGTGGCCGAGGTGACGATGACCTTGAGGTCGGGGCGCTTCGGCAGGATGCGGCGCAGGTACCCGAGCAGGAAGTCGATGTTCAGCGAGCGTTCGTGCGCCTCGTCGACGATGATCGTGTCGTAGCGGCGCAGCAGGCGATCGCGGTGGATCTCGTTGAGCAGGATGCCGTCGGTGACCAGCGCGACGCGCGTGTCGGCCGACACCTTGTCGGTGAAGCGCACCTTGTACCCGACGGTGGAGCCCAGCGGCACCTGCATCTCTTCGGCGATGCGCTCGGCGATCGTGCGCGCGGCGATGCGGCGGGGCTGCGTGTGCGCGATCGAGGTGCGCCCGAGCTCGAGGCAGATCTTGGGCAGCTGCGTGGTCTTGCCCGAGCCCGTCGCCCCGGCCACGATCACGACCTGGTGGTCGCGGATGGCGCGCGCGATCTCGTCCCGCGCGGCGCTGACGGGCAGCTCGGGCGGGTAGACGATGACGGGTTCGACAGACACAGCCTTCGAGCCTATCGCGGTGTCCGCCGTCGGGTGCCGTGCGCGCCCCCCGATGCGGGCGGAGCGCCGAGACCCGTCAGGGCATCGACGCCTTCTGCGCGAGGATGCGGGAGGCCGCGGCATCCACCTTGGCCGCGAACGCGCTGTCGGCCTGCGCCCGGGCGAGCACCGCCTGTCGCATCTCGGGGTAGACCGACGAGTCGGCCGACACCAGCAGCAGATCGATTCCCGCCTCGACGGCGAGGGTCGCCCGGTCGGCCGGCGACCACGCCTGCACCTGCTGGGCGGCCGAGAGGTCATCGGTCGTCACGACGCCGTCGAACCCCACCGTGTCGCGCAGCACACCCACCACGGTGGGCGAGAAGGCGGCGGGGGCGTTCGGGTCGATCTTGGCGTAGACCGCGGTCGAGAGCATGACCACCGCGGGACCCCCGGGAAGCACGGTCGAGTACACGCCCACGTCGGCGCCGTCGGCGGTGACGAAGTCGTCGGTGACGCCGGCTGTGGTGTCGGTGTTCTCACCCACGTGACCGAGGCCCGGGAAGTGCTTGAACGTCGGCAGCACGCCGCCGTCGCGCATCCCGTCGGCGAAGGCACCGGCCTTCGCGGCGACGGTGGCGCCGTCGTAGCCGTACTCGCGCGCGAGCTCGCCGATCGGGGGATTGGATGCCGCCGTCTCGGGGCTCGTGACGATGTCGGCGACGGGGGCGAGGTTCATGTTCACGCCCGCCTGCGCGAGCTGCGCGCCCCAGGTCGCCGCGTTCGCCCGCAGCGTGGCGTCGTCCTGACCGCCCTGGTCGACGGCCGAGGGGATCTCGTCGAACCCCGGGCCCGAGAGCACCTGCACGGTCCCGCCCTCCTGATCGGTGGCGACCCACAGCTCGGGGTCGCCCGCGGCGACGGCCGAGGTGAATCCGTCGACGAGCGCGGCGGTCGCCTCCGTTCCGGCATCCGATCGTCCGTGCAGGAAGATCCCGCCGATGTGATCGTCGGTCACGGCGGCGAGGGTGGTCGGGTCGGCTCCGTCGACCGAGGTGCCGACCATGAACATCTGACCCACCTTGTCTTCCAGGCTGAGAGCCGCCGCCGGGTCGGGCGTGGCCGTCGGCGTCGGTGTGACCGTCGGCGTCGGCGTCGGTGACGGGGATGCCGTCGGACTCGGCGCCGGAGCCGGTGGCGGCACGCAGCCGGTCAACGTCAGGGCGGTGAGCACGAGCAGGACCGCGGAGCGCGAGGCGTTCTTCACCCCCCGATCGTCTCGCATCGAGGACGCCCCCGTCTGCCCCGCCCGGGAATCAGCCGTTTCCGACGGAGCACGTGGACTGGTCGGCCTTCGACCCGCTGACGTTGCCCGGCAGCTCGACGACCTCCGGCGCCGGCGTCGCCGTCGTGGCATCCGGTGCCGGCGTCGTCTCGACGGGTGCCGGCTGCGGCTGCGACGGATCGATCTCGACGCCGCCGTTGGCGCCCGCCTCACCGGTGAGGGCGAGGGGAGCGTTCCGGGCGAGGGCGTCCCAGAGCACGGCCGCCGCCGCGTCGTCGGGGATCACGCGGTTGGTGTCGGACGGGTCGTCGACCACGGGGTACTGCACGAAGGTGACGTCGCCGAGGGGCACGTCTTTCAGCGTGTAGCCGAGCTGCGCGAGGCGCAGCGGGTCGGCCAGGCTCTCGCTCGGGGTGATGTTGTCGACGGCGGTGTTGGCCAGGCCGATCAAGGTCGCCGGGTTCGAGAGCACCTCGTCGCTGCGCAGCTTGTTGAGCAGCCGCGAGAGGTACTGCTGCTGGTTGCCGATGCGCGCGAGGTCGCTGCCGTCGCCGATGCCCTTGCGGGTGCGCAGGAACGCCAGGGCGTCGTACCCCTTCACCACGCGCAGCCCGGGCTCCCACGCGATGCCCGCGTCGTAGTCGTCGATGCCGTCGCCGCCGATGCACACTTCGACCCCACCGACGGCGTCGGTGATGTTCACGACGTTGCCGAAGCTGACCTTCGCGGCGAACGGGATCGGCTGGCCCGACAGATCCGACACCGTGTCGGCGACGCAGGTCAGCCCGCCCGCTTCGTACGCGGTGTTGATCGAGGCCTTCCCGACGCCCGACGAGATCGATCCGTCTTCGCGCGTGCAGTCCGGGATCGCGACCTGCAGGTCGCGGGGGAACGACACCACCGTCACGCGCCGCGGGTTCGTCGAGACGTGCACGAGCAGGTTGACGTCGTTGCGGTTGCCCTCGGCGCCGGGATCGGTGCAGCGCTCGCCGAAGGCGTCTTTGACCTGGTCGTCGCACTCGTCGGTGCCCACGACCAGGAGCGAGAACGGCTCGTCGTAGGTGCTGAGTGACGGAGCCTGAGAGGGCGCGTCGTTGAGGGGCACCGCGGCATCCTGAAGCCTCTGCGACAGCGACCACGCCGTGTAGCCGCCCACGACCAGCGCGGCCAGGACGATGACGGCGACCGTGAGGGCGATGATTCTGATCCACCGCCGACGAGGCGATGCCGGGCGGACCCGCGAGCGCTGGGCGGGGGGCGAGCTCTGCATCGGGTCAGTCAACCACGCTGACCCGCGCCCCCCTGTGCGCGGCGCGTCGGGGCGACCCCGTGAGAACGGCCCCGCCGGGGGCGAGGCCGCACGCCTTACGCGCGTCGAAGGGGCGACCGGTGACCCGGTCGCCCCGTCGACGGGGTCCTACTGACCGCCCTCGGTGAGCGTCACCTCGATCGGCGTGTAGTCGCCGTCCACGGTGACCCCCTCGTTCTTCAGCTCCGACAGGGCCGCCTCGATGTACTCGTTGGAGTGGGCCGTGTCGGCGGGCTCGGTGGTGATGAGGTTCAGGCCGTCCTGGTTGACGGCCTTCATCGCTCCGGCGACCGTCTTGTCCCAGGCTGCGGTGTCGATCATGCCGAAGTCGCCGCCGGTCCAGATGAGCTTGTTGACCTCGTTCATCTGCCACAGCTGGTGGGTGGGGCCCACGGGGAACGCGTCGACGCCCGGCGCGGTCGCGGCGGCGTACGTGATGTCCGCGGCCTCGGTGGGGTTGTCGCGGGCGTACACCCAGCCCTTGACGACGGCCTTGAGGAAGCGCTTCGCGGCGTCGGCGTAGGCGGGGTCGTCGGCCAGCCGCTGCGTGTCGGCCCAGAGGGCGTCCTGCAGCATGGCCCCGGCGGTGTCCTCGTACGAAATCACGTCGATGTCGTCCATCGTGTAGAGCTTCCCGGTGGCGGGGTCGACCGTCTCGAGCAGCTGCGCGAGCTCGTTGTAGGTCATCGCCTGGGCGGCATCCACGTCTTTGTCGAGCAGGGCGTTCATCGAGAAGTCCTGCGTCGTGATCTGCACGGTCGACGCGTCGAGGCCCTTGTCGGCCATCGCGGCGAAGATCTCCCACTCGTTGCCGAAGCCCCACGAGCCGATGCGCTTGCCCTCGAAGTCGTCGACGCTCGTGATGCCCGAGCCCTTCCACGACACCTGGGTGGTTCCCGACTTCTGGAACACCTGCGCGATGTCGGTGAGTTCGACCCCCTGGTTCTCCATCGTGCCGAGCACCTTCGGCACCCACGCGACGGCGAAGTCGACATCGCCCGCGACGAGCGCGTCCTGCGGCACGATGTCGCCGCCCGAGGGCAGTACCTCGACGTCGTCGAAGCCCTCCTCCTGGAAGTAGCCCTGGTCGAGGGCGACGTAGTAGCCCGCGAACTGCGCCTGCGGCAACCACTGCAGCTGCAGCTTCACCGAGGTCAGGGGCGTGAAGTCGCCCTCGGATGCCGCGGGTTCGGAGCCTCCGCCCGAGCAGGCCGACAGTGTGAGGGCCGCGACGGCGACCCCGGCGACCGCGCCGAGGGCGCGACGGGTGCTGTGTCTCATGGATGGTCCTTCCGGTTCGGGTGGAGCGTGTCGTGGTGGTGCAGGCTCTGTGAGGACCGGGATGCCGGTCAGCCGGGCGGGCGCAGCGCGCCGAGGCGTCGCGCGACGACGCGTTCGAGCAGCGCGGTCACGGCGAAGAAGATGAGACCGATCGCGATACCGCCGCCCACGAACGCCCACGCCAGGGCCGCGCGGCCCGACTTGGCGTAGGTCGCGATGGCGGTGCCGACGCCGTCGGCGGGACCGCCGAAGTATTCGGCGACCAGGGCGGAGATGACGGCGAGCGATGCCGCGACCCGCACGCCCGTGAGCAGGTAGGGCAGCGCGGTGGGGAGGGTCAGACGCAGGAAGGTCTGTCCGCCGGTGGCGGCGGTCGCGCGGAACAGGTCGCGCTGCACGGGCCGGGTCTGGCGCAGGCCCCTCAGCGTGTTCACGAACACCGGCACGAACGCCGCGATCCCGGCCACGGCCTGCCGGCCGAACTGGCTGGAGGCCCCGAACATCGTGTTGAGGATGGGGGTGAGCGCGACGATCGGTACCACCGCGAGGGCCGCGACCAGCGGGGCGGTCATGCCGTCGACCGGTCGCCAGGTCGCGGCGAGGGCGGCGATCAGCACGGCGACGACGGTTCCGGCGAGCAGTCCCACGAGGGCATTGGTGCCGGTGATGCCGGCGGCCTCCCACACCAGGGGGAAGCGCGCGACGAGCTCGGTCGCGACGGCGAACGGGTCGGGCAGCATGCGGGGCGCGCTGCCCGAGGCGACGAACGCGTACCAGGCGAGCAACCCCGCGAGACCCACGACGACGGGGGCGGCGAGGCGCGCCCAGCCCGGCAGGGGAATGGCGTTCATCGACCACCTCCGGCGGGAAGGGAGGCCACGGTGCGCCGGGTCACGGCATCCGATGCGCTGATCGAGACCGCGGATGCCACGGACGTCCGCGCCACGAGGCGTACCCCGCTCATCGTTCGTTCGCCCGGTGGACGGGGGTGCCGTGCAACGCTTCGCGCACGGCGGTGACGCGGGCGAAGAACTCCGGCGACTCGCGCAGGTCATCGTCGCGCTCGCGGCCGGGGCGGGTGTCGATGACGTCGGTGATCCGTCCGGGTCGGGGGCTCATGACGACCACGCGGTCCGAGAGGAACACCGCCTCGGGGATGGAGTGCGTCACGAACACCACGGCGGCTCCGGTCTCGGCGGCGATGCGCGCGAGCTCGGACTGCAACCGCTCGCGGGTCATCTCGTCGAGTGCGCCGAACGGCTCGTCCATCAGCAGCAGTCGGGGCTGGGCGGCGAGGGAGCGGGCGATCGCGACGCGCTGCTGCATGCCGCCCGAGAGCTGGTCGGGGTAGCGGCCGATGAAGTCGGTGAGTCCGACGAGTTCGGCGAGCTCCGCCACGCGGGCGTCGCGGCGGGCGCGGGGCCACTTGTGCAGGTCGAGGGGAAGAGCGATGTTCGCGGCCACCGTCAGCCACGGCAGCAGCGCCGCCTGCTGGAAGGCGATGCCGTAGTCCTGGTCGAGTCGCGCCTGGCGCGCCGACTTCCCGTACAGCGTCAGCTCGCCGTCGGTCGGACTGTCGAGGTCGGCGATGAGTCGCAGCAGCGTCGACTTGCCGCAGCCGGAGGGTCCGATCAGCGAGACGAACTCACCGGCGGCGACGGTGAGGTCGACGCCGGTGAGCGCGGTCACCTCGCCTCCGGCGCTGGGGAACACCTTGCCGACGCCCGCGGCGCGGACGGCGAGGTCGGTGGCGGTCTGGGTGGTCATGCGGTGTCCTCTCCGCGACGGAAACGGTGCAGAGCGACGCCGACGAGGGCGACGCCGCCGGCTGCGACGAGTCCCATCACGACGGTGCCGAAGGTGGGCGCCCAGGGGGCGGCCGGGTCGGACGAGGCTTGGCCGGCGAGCTGGATGAGCATGCGGCCGATGCCGCCGCGCAGGCCGATCGAGACCTCGGCGACGACCGCGCCGACGACCGCCGACGCGGCGGCGAGGCGCAGGGCGGGCAGCAGGTGGGGAACGGCCGCGGGCAGCCGCAGGCGCAAGAGCGTCTGCCACCACCCGGCGGAGCTCGCTCGCATGAGGTCGAGGTGCATCGCATCCGGGGCCGAGAGGCCTCGCAACATGCCGACGGCGACGGGGAAGAACGCCAGGTACGACGCGATCAGGGCCACCGAGAGCCACGGCGGCCAGGGAAAACCGGAGCGGTCGACCTGCGTGCCGATGGCGTTGACCACCGGGGCGAAGGCGATGAGCGGCACGATCTGGCTCACGACGATCCAGGGGAGCAGTCCCGCCTCGACGAGACGCCATCGCTGCATCGCCACGCCCAGGAGCGAGCCGACCACGACGCCGATCACCCAGCCGAGGGCGGCGAGGCCCAGCGTCATGCCGGCGGCTCCCGCGACCGACACGATCAGCGGCGGGGTGTCTCCTCCGCTCGTGGGCGCGAACATGCGCACCACCATGTCTCCCACGTGCGGCATGGCGCGATCGTGGCTGCGCGGCAGCAGGATGACGCCCGATCCGGCCGATCCGTCACTTCCGACGGTCACGCCGTCGGCGGGTCCGAGCAGCTTGTAGAGCTCCCACACCGCCACGACCGCGGCGATCCCGAGCACTCCCCAGCCGACGCGGATCGCCGTGGCGCGCCCGCGCGAGGAACGGCCGCCCCGCGGCATCCGCTCCTCGGGGACGACCGCGGTGGTCGTCCCCGGCGCGAGCACCTGGTCGGTCACCGCTTCGCCGTCACCGGGGGAGTGAGCGCCGGAATGACCGTCTCGCCGTAAACGCGCATCGTCTCCTCCTTGTTGTCGTGCTGGAGGTACCCGGCGAACTGCGTCACCCCGAGGGCGCGGAGCTTCTCGAGCTTGGCGATGTGCTCCTCGGCGGTGCCGAGCACGCAGAAGCGCTCCACGATCTCGTCGGGCACGAAGTCGACGTGGTCGTTGTTGCTCTTTCCGTGCGAGTTGTAGTCGTACGCGGTGCGCCCCGCGATGTAGTCGGTCAGCGCGGCGGGCACCGACGAGTCGCCGCCGTACTTCGCCACGATGTCGGCGACGTGGTTGCCGACCATGCCGCCGAACCAGCGGCACTGCTCGATCATGTGCGCGCGGGATTCGGGGGTGTCGTCTCCGATGTACATGGGGGCGGCGACGCAGAACGAGATCTCGTCGGGGTCGCGCCCGGCGTCTTCGGCCGCGCGGCGGACGGTGCGGATCATCCACTCGGCGATGTCGAGGTCGGCCAGCTGCAGGATGAAGCCGTCGCCCACCTCGCCGGTCAGCTTCAACGCGAGCGGTCCGTAGGCGGCGACCCACACCTCGAGCTCCGACCCGCGGCTCCAGGGGAACTGCAGCGTCGCACCGTTGTACTCCACGGCGCGGGAGTTGCCGAGCTCGCGGATGACGTGGATCGACTCCCGCAGGGCCTTCAGCGTGGTGGGCCGACCGTTGGTCACGCGCACGGCGGAGTCGCCGCGGCCGATTCCGCAGATCGTGCGGTTGCCGTACATCTCGTTGAGGGTCGCGAAGGTGGAGGCCGTCACCGTCCAGTCGCGGGTGGCGGGGTTGGTCACGAACGGGCCGACGGTGACCCGGCGGGTGGCGGCGAGGATGGCGGAGTGGATGACGTACGGCTCCTGCCACAGCAGGTGCGAGTCGAAGGTCCACACGTGGCTGAAGCCGTGCGCCTCGGCCAGCTGCGACAGCTGCACCGTGCGGGCCGCGGGGGGATTGGTCTGCAGGACGACACCGAAATCCATGGGGTTCCTCTCAGACCAGGTACTGGCTCAGGCCGCGCTTGACGAATCGCCCGTCGCCGGGGGATCCGAGGTACGCGCCGTCGTCGACGACGACCTTGCCGCGAGAGATGACGGTGTCGACGTGGCCGTCGATCTCGTAGCCCTCCCACGCGGAGTGGTCCATGTTCATGTGATGGGTCTTGCCGACGCCGATCGAGGTGTGCCCGGCCGGGTCGTAGACGACGACGTCGGCGTCGGCACCGGGCGCGATGACGCCCTTCTTGCCGTACATGCCGAACATGCGCGCGGGAGTGGTGCTGGTCAGCTCCACCCAGCGCTCGAGGGTGATCTGTCCCGTGACGACGCCCTGGTACATGAGGTCCATCCGGTGCTCGACCGAGCCGATGCCGTTGGGGATCGCGCGGAAGTCGCCCTGGCCGAGCGTCTTCTGGTCCTTCATGCAGAAGGGGCAGTGGTCGGTGGAGACCATCTGGATGTCGTTCGTCCGGAGCGCCTGCCACATGTGGTGCTGGTGGCCCTCGTCCTTCGAGCGCAGGGGGGTGGAGCACACCCACTTGGCGCCCTCGAAGTCGCCCCACTGCTCGCTGTTCGCGCCGAGCTGGTCTTCGAGCGACAGGTAGAGGTACTGGGGGCACGTCTCGCCGAAGACGTTCTGGCCGTTGTCGCGCGCCCAGGCGAGCTGCTCCACCGCCTGCTTGGCGCTGACGTGCACGACGTACAGCGGCGCGCCGGTCAGGTGCGACAGCATGATGGCGCGGTGGGTCGCCTCTTCCTCCATCTGCCAGGCGCGGGCGACGCCGTGGAAGTACGGCGAGGTCTTGCCCTTGGCGATGAGCTGTTCGGCGAGCACGTCGATGACGGGACCGTTCTCGGCGTGCATCATCGTGAGCAGTCCGGCGTCGGCGGCGACCTGCATCGCCCGCAGGATCTGGGCGTCGTCGGCGTAGAAGACGCCGGGGTAGGCCATGAACATCTTGAAGCTCGAGATGCCCTCGTCGATCAGGCCCGGCAGTGCGGCGAGGGAATCGGCATCCACTCCGCCCACGATCTGATGGAAGCCGTAGTCGATCGCGCAGTTGCCGGCGGCGAGTTCGTGCCAGTGCGCCAGGCCGTCCTGCACGCGCTCGCCGGCGCGCTGCACCGCGAAGTCGACGATGGTCGTCGTGCCGCCCCACGCGGCGGCGCGAGTGCCGGTCTCGAACGTGTCGGAGGCGCTCGTACCGCCGAAGGGCAGCTGCATGTGCGTGTGCGCGTCGATCCCGCCGGGGATGACGTACTTGCCGGTGGCGTCGATGACGGTGTCGACGGATGCCGCGAGGTCGTGGCCGAGCAGGGTCGACCCGGGTGACAGCACGGCGGCGACCGTCTCGCCGTCCAGGAGCACGTCGGCGGCGGTGCGCCCGGTCGCCGAGACCACCGTGCCGCCCGTGATCAGGGTGGTGGCCATGTCAGGCCTCCACGATCTCGCCGTAGGTGTCGGGACGACGGTCGCGGTAGAACTGCCAGTCGTCGCGCATCTGCTGAACGAGGTCCATGTCGAGGTCGCGGATGAGCAGCTCTTCGTGCTCGGCCGAGCCGATCGCGCCCACGTGGTTGCCGCGGGGGTCGATCACCTGGCTGCTGCCGTAGAACGACACCGCCTCGTCGCCGTACTCGTTGTCTTCGCGTCCGACGCGGTTGGGCTGCAGCACGAAGTAGCCGTTGGCGACCGCGGCGCACGGCCCCTCGACCTCCCACAGGCGGTTCGACAGACCGGGCTTGGTGGCGTTGGGGTTGAACACCATGTGCGCGCCGTTCAGGCCCAGCTCTCGCCAGCCCTCGGGGAAGTGGCGGTCGTAACAGATGTACATGCCGACCTTGCCCACGGCGGTCTCGAACACGGGGTAGCCGAGGTTGCCGGGGCGGAAGTAGAACTTCTCCCAGAACTTCTCGAGGTGGGGGATGTGGTTCTTGCGGTAGCTGCCGAGCACGGTGCCGTCGGCGTCGACGAGCACGGAGGTGTTGTAGTACACCCCTGTCTGCGCCTCTTCGTAGATGGGGAGCACGCTGACCAGTCCCAGCTCCTTGGCCAGGGCGGCGAAGCGCTGCACGATCGGCCCGTCGACGGGCTCGGCGTAGCGGTAGTACTTCTGGTCCTGCGTGATGCCGAAGTAGGGACCGTAGAAAAGTTCCTGGAAGCACACGATCTCGGCGCCGCGGGCTGCGGCGTCGCGGGCGAACTGCTCGTGCTTGTCGAGCATCGATTCCTTGTCACCGGTCCACGTGGTCTGCGTGATGGCCGCTCGCACCGTCGTCATGGGTCCTCCTCGGTCTCTGCCCCGCCGGGGAGTGCGAGTGGTCGCATTCGTGCGGGTCGTTCTGTTACTGTCGCGCCTGAACATTTCCCGACGATTTCGTCGGGTGACTTCGTCGTTAATTGGAGCCGCATGCTCTCGCCCCGCGCCCTCGAGTCCCGCTCCGCGGCGGGGCTCGCGGCCGAGATCGCCCGCCTCGTCACCGACGGCACGCTCGGGCCGGGGGAGCGCCTTCCCACCGTCCGGCAGATGGCGGCCGACCTGGGGCTGTCCACCGGAACGGTCGCCGCGGCCTGGCGCGCGCTCGCCCAGGCGGGAGTCGTCACCTCTCACGGTCGCTCGGGCACCTTCGTGCGCTCCGAGCGTCGCGAGTGGCTGAGCCCGCGGGTGCGCGGAATGTCCTCGAGCGAGCGGGCGATGCCACCGACACCCACCCCGAGCGGACTCGGCGGACGGGGCGCGCACGGCATCCGTCTCGATCTGTCGCTCGGCACGCCGGATCCGGCGATGCTCCCCTCGATCGAGCGGGCGCTCTCGCGCGCGCGACCTCGCGCCGACACCGGCCGCTATCACGACCTGCCCGTGCTCCCCGAACTGCACGACGTGCTCGCCGAGGAGTGGCCGGTGCGCACGGTCGAGGCGTTGACCGTCGTCGACGGGGCACTCGACGGCATCTCCCGCACGGTCGAGCAGGTGGTGCGCTTCGGCGACCGGGTCGCGGTGGAGTCACCGGGCTTCCCGTACATCTTCGACCTGGTCGATGCCACCGGCGGCGTCGTGATCCCGCTCGAGAGCGACGCCGACGGCATCCTCCCCGCCTCCCTGGCCCGCGTGCTCGCGCAGCGGCCCTCGACGCTGGTGCTGCAGACCCGGGCGCAGAACCCCACCGGGGTGTCGATGTCGGCGGAGCGGGCGCGACGCCTGGCAGACGTGCTGCTCACCGTTCCCGGAGGACGCGCGGTGACGGTCATCGAAGACGACCACTCCGCTCTCATCGCCACCGCCCCGGCGGTCACCCTCGCGCGGTGGATCCCCGCCCAGGTCGTGCACGTGCGCGGTTTCTCGAAGTCGCACGGCCCCGATCTGCGCATCGCCGCGCTGGGCGGACCCGCTCACATCGTCGAGCGGATCGTGCGCCGTCGCATGCTGGGACCCGGGTGGACGTCGCGGCTGCTGCAGTCGGTGCTGCTCGAACTGCTCATCGACCCGCGCTCCGTCGCGCCGGTTCGCACGGCCCGCCTCATCTACCGTGATCGGCTCGATCGCATGGCCGCGGCCTTGCGACGTCTCGGCATCGACGTGGGCGCACCCGACGGGATCAACCTGTGGCTGCCCGTCCGCGACGAGCGCGCCGCCCTCGTCTACCTCGCCGCAGAGGGCATCGCGGTCGCCGCGGGCGGGCCGTTCCTCGCCGACGCGTCGGCGCAGCAGCGGGTGCGGGTGACCGCCGGATCGGTCACCGAGAACGTGCGGCTCGTCGCCGACGCGCTCGCCCGGGCGGCCTCGGCTCCTCCGCTGTCGTAGGGGCCGTCAACCCCCGGATCCGATGTCGGAGGCGCCTCCTAGGGTGGATGCCATGACCGTTCCCTCTGTGCAGCTCAATGACGGAAACTCCATCCCCCAGCTCGGCTACGGCGTGTTCCTCGTCCCCGCCGACGACGCCGAACGCGCGGTGACCGAGGCCCTCGAGGTCGGCTACCGCCACATCGACACCGCCGCGATCTACAAGAACGAAGAGGGCGTCGGTGCGGCCATCGCCGCCAGCGGCATCCCCCGCGACGAGCTCTTCGTCACCACCAAGCTCTGGAATTCGCGCCACGACGGCGACGACCCGCACTCCGCGATCGACGAGAGCCTTCAGAAGCTGGGACTCGACGCGGTCGACCTGTACCTCGTGCACTGGCCGACCCCGCAGGCCGACAACTACCTCAACGCGTGGCAGAAGCTCATCGAGATCCGCGAGGCGGGCAAGACCCGTTCGATCGGCGTCTCGAACTTCCTGGTGCCGCACCTCGACCGCATCGTCGCCGAGACCGGTGTCACCCCCGTGGTTAACCAGATCGAGCTGCACCCCGCCCTCAGCCAGCGCGAGATCGCCGCGTGGGGCGCCGAGCACGACATGCACATCGAGTCGTGGGGCCCCCTCGGCCAGGGCAAGTACGACCTGTTCGAGCTGCCCGCGGTCAAGAATGCCGCCGAAGCCCACGGAAAGTCGCCCGCCCAGGCGGTGCTGCGCTGGCACATCCAGCACGGCTTCATCGTGTTCCCCAAGTCGGTGCGCCGCGAGCGCCTCGAAGAGAACTTCGACCTGTTCGACTTCGAGCTCACCGCCGACGAGATGGCCGCGATCGACCAGGTCGACCCGGGCGACGGCTCGGGCCGCGTGGGCTCGCACCCCGATGAGGTGAACTGACCTGAACCGCCTGGCGAACGCCTCGAGCCCGTATCTGCGGGCCCATGCCGACAATCCCGTCTCGTGGTTCCCCTGGGGGCCCGAGGCGTTCGCCGAGGCTGCGCGCCGCGACGTGCCCGTGATGATCTCGATCGGGTACAGCACCTGTCACTGGTGCCACGTCATGGCGCGCGAGTCTTTTCAGGATGCCGAGACCGCTGCCGTCCTCGATGACGGCTTCGTCTCGATCAAGGTCGACCGCGAGGAGCATCCCGACGTCGACGCCGCCTACCTCGACGCCGCCTCCGCCTTCACTCCCCATCTGGGGTGGCCGTTGACGGTGTTCGCCTCCCCCGAAGGGCGCGTCTTCTACGCCGGCACGTATTTCCCGCCGGTGCCTCGGCCCCCGCAGCCGTCGTTCCGCCAGGTGCTCGCCGCGGTGCGCGAAGCGTGGACCCTGAGGCGAGACGAGGTGGGTGCCACCGGCTCCTCGCTGCGTGACGCGCTCGCCGCCGCGGCGACCGATGCCGCAGACGCGCCGCCCACGCTCGACCAGCTCGCGGCAGCAGCCCGCACCGTCGCCGCGCGCGAGGACCGCGAGTACTCCGGCTTCGCGGCGGGCCCGGCGTTCGAGACACCGAAGTTCCCCAACACCCCGGTGCTGCGATTCCTGCAGCACCCCGCGCTCGTCGACGCCGCCCCCGAGGCCGCACCGGTGGCATCCCGTGCCCTGGCGGCGATGCGCGACTCCGAGCTGCACGACACCGTCGACGGCGGCTTCTTCCGCTACGCCACGCGCCGCGACTGGAGCGTGCCCCACTTCGAGCGCATGCTCACCGACAACGCGGGCCTCGTCGAGGTCGCGCTCGCCGCGCGAGACGAGGTCACCGCCACCGACGCCGCGCGCTTCCTGGTCGACGTGCTCCAGCTCCCCTCCGGCGGGATCGCCGCGGCCCAGGACTCCGAGTCGATCATCGACGGCGCGCGCAACGAGGGCGGCTACTACCGCGCGTCCGCCGAAGAGCGGGCGGGGCTGGCTCCGCCGGCGCTGGATGCCAAAGTCGTCACCGGCTGGAACGGCCACGCCATCGCCGCGCTCGCCGCCGCAGGCACCCGCACCGACCCCCGTTTCGTCGAGGCCGCCCGCTGGGCCGCCGACGCCGTGCTCGAGAACAACGTCGCCGATGACGGGACGCTCCGCCGCGCCTCGCTCGACGAGATCCGCTCCGCCGCGCCCGCGACGCTCGAGGACTACGGCGGCTTCGCCCGCGGTCTGCTCGCGCTCGCCCGCGCGACCGGCGAGGTGGCCTACGCCGAGCGGGCCCGGGCGTTGATCGATCTGTGCCTCGGCGACGACGGCATCGCTCCCCCCGGCGGCGGGGATCCCGTGCTGACCGCGCAGGGGATGCAGCCCCGCGGGGTGCCCAGCGACGGAGCCGCTCCCTCGGGCCCCTCCACGTTCGCCGCCGCCGCTCTCGACCTGTGGCGTCTGGGCGCGGGGGAGCGTTATTGCGAAGCCGCCGACACGCTGGTGCGCGTGGCCGCCGACGCGGCTCTCGCCGCGCCGCTCGCGCACGGCGCGATCCTCGAGGTGGCCCTCGGACTCGCCGCCGCCCCGCGCCAGGTGGTCGTGGTCGGAGACTCGGATGCCGAGATCGCCGACGCGGCGCGCCGCGTCGCCGCCGACGTGGTCGTCGTCGTGTCGCCGGCACAGGCCGCGGCCTTCGCCGCGGCGGGCTTCGAGCTGTTCGTAGGAAAGAGCGCCCTGGCCGGCGAGGCGACGGCGTACGACTGCCGCGCGTTCACGTGCGCGTTGCCGACGACGGATCCGGCGCGACTGGTCTGAGGCGGGTCCGCCCTCTCCGCGCGTTTCCCCGCTGCGCGCGGCCGGTGCGTTCCGACCCCCGCGCGGTGGTCCGCGGACCGTCCGACGCCGGGTGAGAGCCCGGATGAACAGCGCCCGCGCGGTCCTTCGCCTCCGGGGGCGACTACCGCGGCAACGGGCGGGTATGACCTTCTTCACCCGGGGCGAGCGGCGCGGGCACGCCCGCGGAGGCCGGCGCGGTGGGCGCAGGATCTCGACGGTGCGCCCTGTCCGGCGCCCCCGATCCGGCAGAAGAGGACCCGCCCATGACCACGAACACGCCGCCCCGAGCTCTCATCACCGGAGTGACGGGTCAAGACGGGGGACACCTGACCGAGCTGCTCCTGCAGAAGGGGTACGACGTCTTCGGTCTCGTCCGTGGGCAGCGCAACCCGCGTCGCGACGCGTTCGCGCTCGAGTTCCCCGCCGTCACCCTTATCGAGGGCGACCTCACCGACCTCACGTCCCTCATCCGCGCCGTCGAGGTGAGCCAGCCCGACGAGCTGTACAACCTCGGTGCCGTGAGCCACGTCGGGTACTCCTTCCACAACCCGCTCCTCACCGCCGAGGTCACGGGCAAGGGGGTGCTCCACGTGCTTGAGGCGGTGCGCCTGGCGGGACGTGCGGGGTCGACGCGCGTCTATCAGGCGTCCACCTCCGAGATGTTCGGCGGTCTCGACTACAACCGCCCCGCGACCGGATACACCGAGCAGTCGACCTTCCACCCCCGGAGCCCCTACGGCGTCGCGAAGCTGTTCGGCCACTGGGCGGCGACGAACTACCGCGAGAGCTACGGGATGTTCGTCTCGTGCGGCATCCTGTTCAACCACGAGGGCGAGCGACGGGGCGTCGAGTTCGTCACCCGCAAGATCACCGACGCCGTCGCGGGCATCGTGACCGGACGGCAGTCCCACCTCGAACTCGGTGACCTCACCCCGCGGCGCGACTGGGGATACGCGGGCGACTTCGTCGAGGGCATGTGGCGCATGCTGCAGCACGACCAGCCCGACGACTTCGTGCTCGCCACGGGCGAGACCCACTCGATCGAGGACTTCCTCACGCTGGCGTTCGCCGCGGCGGGCATCGACCAGTGGCGCCCCTATGTCATTCAGAACCCGGCGTTCTTCCGACCCGCAGAGGTCGACGTGCTGCTCGGAGACCCGGCCAAGGCCGAGAGCGTGCTCAACTGGCGCCGTCAGGTGGATCTCCCCGAGATGACGCGTCGCATGGTCGCGCACGACCTGGCCCTCAGCGCCGCGCCGGTCGCCGCGGGATGAAGCGCCTCGTCATCACGGGCGTCGGCGGTTTCGTCGGCGGTCACCTGGCGAGAGCGGCCGCCGAGGCCGGATGGTCGGTGTTCGGTATCGGCCGCACCGAGCGGGTGGCATCCGGGATCGAGCAGGCGCTCGACGGCTACGCGGGCGTCGACCTGCGGCACGAGTGGCCGGCGTCGGCGCCGGCGGACGCCGCCGTCGTGCACTTGGCCGGTCTTGCCGCCGTCGGGGCGTCGTTCGACCGACCGCAGCAGTACATCGCCGACAACAGCGCGATGACGACCGTGCTCTGCGAGGCGGCGTTGCGTTCCGGCGACGGTGCGCGGATCGTGGCCGTCAGCTCCGGCGCGGTCTACGCGGCCTCCGCCGGTGAGTCGGTGCGCGACGAGTCTTCGCCGATCGGATTCTCGTCGCCCTACGTCGTCAGCAAGATCCTCGTCGAGAACCAGATCGCGTTCTACCGCGCGCGCGGACTCGACGCGGTGGTGGCGCGACCGTTCAACCACTTCGGTCCCGGGCAGGGTCCCGGCTTCCTGGTGCCCGACCTGGCGCGCCAGCTCACGGCATCCGTCCCTGGTGAGCCGCTGACCGTCGGCAACCTCGACACTCGCCGTGACTACTCCGACGTCCGCGACGTCGCCCGCGCCTATCTCGCTCTCGCCGACGCGCCGGCCCTGACCCATTCGCTGTACAACGTCGCCTCGGGTGTGGCTCGTTCCGGCCGCGACGTCGTCGACGCGATCTGCGCCGCCGTGGGGCGCGAGATCCCCCCGCTGCGTGTCGATCCCGATCGCATCCGTCCCTCCGACCCGGCATCGATCCGCGGTGACGCGTCTCGGTTACGCGCTGAGACCGGGTGGCAACCGCTCCTCGCCTTCGAGACGAGCATCGCCGACGCCGTCGTGAGCCTCGACGCGGCGGGCGCAGCGTGGCCGCCGTCCGACGCATCGGCGCTGCGGAGCGCCTGAGCCGGGACTGCACGTCGGCGAGTGCCGGACGCCGCTCGGTCCGCCGGATTCTCCGACGCCGGTGCCGCTCACCAAGATGAGTCTGAGGGTGAATCAGGTGCCGGCTCGCCCCGTGATTCCACACCTGACGACTGTCCCCGAACGGAGCCACGCGCATGATCGAGGTTGTCTGAGTTCAGGCGACGTCGACCGCCGCGCCGGCGGGTCCCGGGGGTGCATATGCTCTCTGTCCTTCGTCTCGTTGCCCTGTCCGTCGCGACCACGTTCACCCTCGTGGTCGGACTCGCGGTCCCGACTGACGTTGCGCACGCCGAGACGCCGCCGACGGGTGGCGTAGCCTGGCGCGCCGACGATCCGGCCCTCCCGGCGAACGACGAGGCATCGGAGGAACCGCAGATGCCCGAGGGATCCTTCGATGTCCCGTCTGACGTCCGGGTAGAGCCGGCTCCGCCGGTGGAGCCGATCGGGCCGCCGCCCATCGGCGATGCGGTCGCGACGTGGCAGGGGGACTCACTGGCGCCCGCGGATCTCAAGGCTCTCCTCGAGTCCGTGACATCAACGTCGAAAAGCTCCCCGTCGAGCGGCGGGATCGCCGGCGTCACGACGCAGCCTCCGCGCACGGGCGAGGGCGATGGCGCGTATTCGGTCACCAAGACGTACGTCAAGCGCGTGCCGTTCGTGCGGCAGGTCGGCGGATTCGTCCGCGGCGGATGCGTGGCGAGTGGAGTTCCAGCGAAGGCCGGACAACTCCGTAGCCGCGCTTGTTGCCCCGACGTCCGCCGGTCATCCTGCGTCACGACCAGAGGCAATCTCCGCGTGGCGATGACGACGATGCTCGTGGACTGAGCGGATCGGGAGTCCGCCAGAGGCCTGCCTCGTGGGGTATCGGGGCTGAACCCGCTCGTTCACTCCAGGAGATGCCGCAGGTACCGTCCCGGAGCGTCCAGAAACCCCCGGTGCAGTCGCACCAGCTCCAGGTCTTCCCACTCACTCTCGCGAATACCCCACTCGCCGAGCTCGAGGATCGTCGCGCCCGGCAGGGCGGCGAGCACGGGGGAGTGGGTGGCGCAGATGACCTGCGTTCCGCGTGAGCGCATGCGGTCGAGCGACGCCAGCCAGCGCAGCGTCGACGAGAACGACAGGGCCGCCTCGGGCTCGTCGAGGCACGCGAGGCCCGCAACGTAGTGCTCGTGGTCGAGGGCTTCGTCGAGCAGGGCGTTGAACGACTCGCCGTGGCTCATCTCATGCAGGCTCGGCGCCGGGCCGCCCAGTTCTTCGCGCCACGAGTAGTAGCCGTGCATGGTCTCGGCGCGTAAGAAGAAGCCCCAGCGCGGCGCGCGGGGGCTGCGCTCGATACGCAGCCACTCGCCGAGGGCGCTTTCGCTGCGGCGGGTCTCGGTGCCGCCGTTCGTCGAGCCCCCCTCGGCGGGAAGCCCGGCGGCCTCGGCGATGCCCTCGATGAGGGTGGACTTGCCCGAACCGTTCTCGCCGACGAGAAAAGTGACGCCGGGACCGAACTCCCACCCGTCGCCCGCCGCGACCTCGAGAAACTGCGCCACCGCCGGCACGGTCGCCGGCCACGCGGCGTGGTCGACGGGGGCATCGCGGAACAGCTTCACCCGCTGCACCGGCCGCGGGTCGTGCAGCCACTCGTCGCCGCGGCTCACGTCAGATCCAGGTGGGCAGCCAGTTGTGCAGGCGCCAGAACTCGTACGGCACCGGCAGCCCCGCCCACACGGGGTACCAGAACGCCGAGATCCCCACGCACACCACCACGAAGACGAGCACGACACCCTGACCGCCCGCGCGCGACATGCCGCGCGTCCCCTGGGCGATGTCGCGCAGGGCGAACGCGAGCGCGAGCACCAGGAACGGCAGCATCGCCACCGTGTAGAACTGGAAGATCGTGCGCTCGGGGTACAGCAGCCACGGCACGTAGGTGGCGGCGAGCCCCGTCAGCACCAGCGCGTGGCGCCAGTCCCGCACGATGACGAACCGCACGAGCAGATACACGGATGCCGCGACCCCGGCCCACCAGATGAGCGGGTTCGCGAGGCTCGAGATCGCCTCGGTGCAGCCGTCCGGCAGGGCGCAGCCGTTCACCCCGAAGTCGTCCTGGTGCCAATACATCGACGTCGGGCGGACGAGCAACGGCCATTGCCAGGCGGGGCTGGCGTAGCTGTGCGGGGTGACGAGCCCGACGTGGAAGTTGTACATCGCCTGGTGATAGGCCCACAGGTTCTGCAGGGGCTGCGGCACCCACGACCAGAACCCGCTCGCCGACGCGGCGAGGCCGCGCATATACCCGCCCGAGGTGAACAACCAGCCCGACCAGCTCGCGAGGTACACGACGGCGGCGACCGGCACGAGCAGCACGAACGAGGCGAGGCCCTGGCGCACGGCATCCATCGGCCACTGCACGACACCCGCGCGGCGGCGCGCGAGCGCGTCGGTGACGACGGCGTAGATCCCGACCCCGGCGAGCACGTACAGGCCCGACCACTTCACGCCGGTCGCGGCTCCCGCTGCGGCACCCGCGGCGAGCAGCCAGGGGCGGTTCCAGAGGATCGGCCCCCACCGGGGCGGATCGCCCTCGCGCGCCGCGACGAGACGGGCCAGACGATCGCCGGTGCGCCGGTGATCGAGGGCGACGAACCAGAACGTCAGCACGACGAAGAACGTGAGAAAGATGTCGAGCAGCGCGATGCGGCTCAGCACGATGCCGAGGCCGTCGATGGCGAAGAGACCGGATGCCACGGTCGCCAGCGGAATCGATCGCGTCAGCGTCCGCGCGAACAGGTAGATCAGCAGCACCGTGGCCGTGCCGAAGACCGCGGCCGACAGGCGCCATCCGGTCGCGGAGTCGGGGCCGAGCACCGCCATGCCGGCGCCGAGCAGGATGCGTCCGAGCGGGGGGTGCACGACGTAGCTGCCGATGCCGGTGAAGACGTCGGTGTCACCGGCGGCGAAGCTGGCGTCGGCGCCCTCGGGCCACGTCGAGGGATACCCGAGCACCCACTGGCTCCACGAGTCCTTCACGTAGTAGGTCTCGTCGAACACGAGCTGGTGCGGATTGCCGAGGTCGATCAGACGCAGCACGGCCGCCACGACGGTGACGAGGGCGGGAGCCAGCCATCGCCACACGCGCAGACGCCGGGGATCGAGGAGCATCGCGTCACGCCACCGGTCGAGTCGCGTTCGCTCGATCGGGGCCAGCAGAGGAGGGCCGACGGTGCTCACGGCCCCCAGCCTAAGGTGGAACGGTGATCATCCTCGCGGCGACGCCCATCGGCAACCTGGGTGACGCCTCGCGGCGTCTCATCGAAGCGCTCGAGAACGCCACCGTCGTGGCGGCGGAAGACACGCGCACCACCCAGCGGCTCATGGCCGGCCTCGGCGTCGAGAACCGTCCTCGCCTGATCGCCCTGCACGATCACAACGAGAAGGAGCGCGCCGCCGAACTCGTCGAGCTCGCGCGCGTCGACGACCTCCTCGTGCTGAGCGACGCGGGCATGCCCACCGTCAGCGACCCCGGTTTCGGTCTGGTCGCCGCGGCGGCCGCCGCCGGCGTCACGGTCACCGCCCTGCCCGGTCCGAGTGCGGTCGTCACCGCCCTCGCGGTGGCGGGACTCCCCACCGACCGCTTCGCCTTCGAGGGGTTCCCCCGCCGCAAGCCCGGCGACCGGCGTCGCGCCTTCGCGCAGCTGGCGTCGGAGGAACGCACCCTGGTGTTCTTCGAGTCGCCGTCGCGGCTGGCATCCACTCTCGACGACCTCGCCGCCACCTTCGGCGCGGATCGCCCCGCGGCGGTCTGCCGCGAGCTCACCAAGCTGTACGAAGAGGTCAAGCGCGGAACCCTCGCCGAACTCGCCGCCTGGGCGGCCGAGGGCGTGCGCGGAGAGATCGCGATCGTCGTGGGCGGCGCCAGTGCGCGCGAGGTCGCATTCCCGGATGCCGTGACCCAGGTGCTCGAACTCGTGCGTGGCGGCACGCGACTCAAAGAGGCCGCGGCCGAGGTGGCGTCGTTGACCGGCCACTCCTCGCGCGAGCTGTACCAGGCGGGACTGGCCGTCAAACGCTGACGCGTCACGCGGTCGGGCGCGTCGGCGCGCCCCCGTAGAATCCTCAGGTGACTTCCGGCCGATCCTTCTACATCACGACGCCGATCTACTACCCCAGCGATCTGCCCCACATCGGGCACGGGTACACGACCGTCGCCGTCGACACGCTCGCGCGCTGGCACCGCCAGGCGGGCGACGACACCTGGATGCTCACGGGCACCGACGAGCACGGCCAGAAGATGCTGCGCGCGGCCGCCGCCAACGGCGTGACCCCGCAGGAGTGGGTCGACAAGCTCGTCACCGAGTCGTGGTTCCCGCTGCTCGAGACCCTCGACGTCGCCAACGACGACTTCATCCGCACGACGCAGCCCCGCCACGAGGAGCGCGTGCAGCAGTTCGTGCAGGCTCTCTTCGACCGCGGCTACATCTACGCGGGCGAGTACGAGGCCCTGTACTGCGTGGGCTGCGAGGAGTTCAAGCCCGAAGCCGAGATCGTCGACGGGACCGGGCCGTTCGAGGGGCTCAAGGTCTGCGCGATCCACTCCAAGCCGCTCGAGCTGCTGCAGGAGAAGAACTACTTCTTCAAGCTCAGCGAGTTCCAGGACCGCCTGCTCGAGCTGTACAAGACCGAGCCCGACTTCGTGCGCCCCGAGTCGGCGCGCAACGAGGTCGTGTCGTTCGTGCGCAGCGGTCTGAAAGACCTGTCGATCTCGCGCTCGGCCTTCGACTGGGGCATCACGGTTCCGTGGGACCCCTCGCACGTCATCTACGTGTGGGTCGATGCGCTGCTCAACTACGCCACCGCCGTCGGCTACGGCACAGACCCGGTCACCGGAGAGGTCGCCGAGGAGTTCGCCCGCCGCTGGCCCGCCTTCCACGTCGTCGGCAAAGACATCCTGCGCTTCCACGCCGTCATCTGGCCGGCGATGCTCATGGCCGCCGGCCTCGACGTGCCCCGCGGCGTCTTCGCGCACGGCTGGCTGCTCGTCGGCGGCGAGAAGATGTCGAAGTCCAAGCTCACCGGCATCGCGCCCACCGAGATCACCGACGTCTTCGGCTCCGACGCGTACCGCTTCTACTTCCTCTCCGCGATCGCCTTCGGCCAGGACGGCTCGTTCTCGTGGGAGGACCTGTCGGCCCGCTATCAGGCCGAGCTCGCCAATGGCTTCGGCAACCTGGCATCCCGCACCATCGCGATGATCGAGAAGTACTTCGAGGGGATCGTGCCCCCGGCCGGCGAATACGCCGAGGGCGATCTCGCCATTCAGCGGATCGTGGCGGATGCCGCGGCCTCCGCCGACGCGGCCGTGGAGCGGTTCCGCATCGACGAGGCCATCCAGTCGATCTGGACGATCGTCGACGCGCTCAACGGCTACATCACCGAGAACGAGCCGTGGGCCCTGGCGAAGGACGAGACGAAGCGCGAGCGCCTCGGCACCGTGCTGTACACCGCCGCCGAGGGACTGCGCGCCCTCGCGGTGCTGTTGTCGCCCGTCATGCCCGTCGCGACCGACAAGCTGTGGACCGCCCTCGGTGCCGCCGAGAGCCTGGGCGGCGTGCGCGATCAGCCCCTCCGCGAAGCGGGAGCCTGGGGCGTGCTGCGGGCGGGGACGTCGGTCGCCGGCCTCTCGCCGCTGTTCCCGCGCGTCGAGCAGGCGTGACGCCCGTGACCCCTGAGCCGGTCGAAGGGTCCGCCCCCGCCGGCTCCACGCCCGTCGAGCGCCCGCGCGGAACCATCGACGGCGTCGATCCCAGCCAGTACGTGCGTGAGCGCTCCGTCGACGGGCGCCGCGACGTGAGCTACCCGCCCGCGCCCGAGCCGCTCGGCGTACCCGTCTACGACAACCACACGCACCTCGAGATCGAAGACGGCGACACCGGCCTGTCGCTCGACGAGCAGCTGGAGCGGGCCCTGGCGGTGGGTGTCCACGGCGTCGTGCAGGCCGGCGGCGACATCGACTCGTCGCGGTGGTCGGCGTGGGCGGCGCGCACGCACCCGCGTGTGCTCGCGGCCGTGGCCGTGCACCCCAACGAGGCCCCCGTGTACGAGCGGGCGGGGGAGTTGGATGCCGCGATCGCGGTCATCGACGAGCTCGCCGCCGAGCCGCGCGTGCGGGCGATCGGCGAGACGGGCCTGGACTTCTTCCGCACCGAGGCCGACGGCATCCCGGCGCAGATGCGGTCGTTCGAGGCGCACATCGAGCTTGCCAAGAAGCACGGCATCGCCATGCAGATCCACGACCGCGACGCCCACGAAGCCGTACTCGAGACGCTGGAGCGCGTCGGCGCTCCCGACAAGACGGTGTTCCACTGCTTCTCGGGCGACGCCGACATGGCGCGCATCGCGGCCGACCGCGGGTACTACCTGTCGTTCGCGGGCAACGTCACGTTCAAGAACGCGCAGAACCTGCGCGACGCGCTGGCCGTCACGCCGCGCGAGCGCATCCTCGTCGAGACCGACGCGCCGTTCCTCACCCCGGCGCCGTACCGCGGCCGCCCGAACGCGCCGTACCTGATCCCCGTGACGCTGCGGTTCCTGGCGGCCGAGTTGCGAATCGATGCCGACGAACTCGCCGCGCAGGTCGCCGCGAACACGCTCGAGGTCTACGGCGAGTTCTAGGCCGGCGCCGGGTTCAGCGCTTCTCGTCGTCGAGTCGCGCCTCTTCGGCGCGCTCGAGGCGGTCCTTCTCCTTCTGCGCCGCTTCTCGCTCCTCGCGGATCTCTTCGTGGGACTTCGAGTTGTTCGTCATGGAGGGATCCTGTCAGCTCTTCTGCGTCTTCGGCTTGCGCACGAACAACGTTTCGGTCTGCTCGAGTTCCATGCCCTTGGTCTCGGGGATCTTCCACAGCACGAAGACGAACGACAGCGCCGCGAAGAACGCGTAGGCGCCGTACGTGATCGTGAGCGACCAGTCGGCGAGCTGCGGGAAGGTCCACGACACGAGGAAGTTGGCCAGCCACTGCGCGCCGGCGGCGACGCCGAGGGCCTTGCCGCGGATGCGGCTGGGGAAGATCTCGCCGAGCAGCACCCACACGAGCGGTCCCCACGACGCGCCGAACCCGACGACGAAGAGGTTGGCGGCGACGAGCGCGACCGGACCCCAGGCGCCCGGGAGCGAGACGTCCTGCCCCGAGCCCGTGGCGAACGAGAACGCCAGGGCCATCGTGCCGAGCGAGAGCGCCATCAGCGCCGAGCCCACCAGCAGCAGGGGCTTGCGGCCGACGCGGTCGACGAGCCAGATCGCGATCAGGGTCACGAGCACGTTCGTCACCGAGGTGATCACGCCGATGAGCAGCGAGTTGCTCTCGTCGAAGCCGACCGCCCGCCACAGGCTCGTGGAGTAGTAGAAGATCACGTTGATGCCGACGAACTGCTGGAAGACCGACAGGATGATGCCGATCCAGACGATCGGCTGCAGTCCGAGGGCCTTGCCCGCGAGCGACGCGCTCTTGTTGCGGCGGTCGGCCTCGAGACCGTTGGTGAGCTCGGTGAGGGTCTTCTCGAGGTCGGCCGGGGGCACGAGGCGGGCGAAGACGGCCCGCGCCTCGTCGGTGCGTCCGCGCGCGAGCAGGAAGCGCGGCGACTCGGGCATCGTGAAGGCCAGCAGACCGTAGACCGCTGCCGGCACCACGCCGATGAGGAACATCCAACGCCAGGCCTCGAGTCCCCACCAGAGCTGGTTGTCGGCGGTGCCACCGGCGATCCCGACCAGGACGGCGTTGCTGAGCAGGGCGGCGAAGATACCGAGCGTGATCGCCAGCTGCTGCAGCGACGCGAGGCTGCCGCGGATCTGACGCGGGGCCACCTCGGCGATGTAGGCCGGGGCCACCACCGAGGCGATCCCGATGCCGAGCCCGCCGATCACGCGCCAGATGGTGAGGTCGAGCACGCTGAACGTCAGCGCCGATCCGATGGACGACGCGAAGAACAGCACGGCGCCGATCATCATGACCTTCAGACGACCGAAGCGGTCGGAGAGGGCGCCGGCGGCGATCGCGCCCACCGCGCAGCCGATCAACGCGATCGCGACGACGAAGCCGGTGAGGGTCGGAGCCTTCGTGTACTCGGTCTCGATGGACTGCACGGCGCCGTTGATGACGGAGGAGTCGAATCCGAAGAGGAAGCCGCCGACGGCCGCCGCGATCGAGAGCACCACGGCTCGTCGACCGAAGGGGCTGCGCAGGGTGAAAGCATTCGCGGGGATCGACTGGGTCTGACTCACCCGCACACGCTACTCCTGTCACCCGGAGCGCGCAGCGAGGCTGACTACAGTGGAACAATGCCCGTTTCCCTGCTCGGTGCCGCCGAGATCCGCCGGCTCGCCGCCGACCTCGACGTCACCCCCACCAAGAAGCTCGGGCAGAACTTCGTCGTCGACGCCAACACCGTGCGCAAGATCGTCCACGTCGCCGGGGTCTCGGCATCCGACCGTGTCGTCGAGATCGGCCCCGGGCTCGGCTCGCTCACCCTCGCGATCCTCGAGACCGGTGCGTCGGTCGTCGCCGTCGAGATCGACCACCGCCTCGCCGAGCGTCTTCCCTCCACCGCCTCAGCGCACGACGTGCCCGCCGACCGGTTGACCGTCATCGACGCCGACGCGCTGCGCGTGCAGTCGCTGCCGGGGGAGCCCGAGGTGCTCGTGGCGAACCTGCCCTACAACGTCTCGGTGCCGGTGCTGCTGCACTTCCTCGAGACGTTCCCGTACCTGCGCAGCGGCGTCGTCATGGTGCAGGCCGAGGTGGGGGAGCGGCTCGCCGCCCCGCCCGGATCGAAGGTGTACGGAGCGCCGAGCGTCAAGGCGGCCTGGTACGGACGGTGGCGGCTCGCCGGCACCGTGTCGCGTCAGGTGTTCTGGCCGGTGCCGAACGTCGACAGCGTGCTGGTCGCCTTCGAACGCGACGCCGACGTACGCGGCTCCGAGGAGCATCGACGCCGCACGTTCCAGATCGTGGATGCCGCTTTCCAGCAGCGCCGCAAGATGTTGCGCCAGGCGTTGTCCACCGTGCTGGGTGGAACCGCGGCCGAGGCATCGGCTCAGCTCGAGAGAGCCGGCGTCGACCCCACGCTGCGGGGCGAGCAGCTCACGGTCGAGGACTACGCCCGTATCGCCGCCCTCTGACGCGCGGCGCTTCCGCTGTCGGGCGGCGGCGCTCGGCGCGGGGCACGGTCGGCCGGGTGGACGCCGATCCGCCCGAGGGGGCGCGGTCGTGCCGCGCTTCTCATGGCCGAAATCGAGAGGCATCTGGGCGAATTCGCACCGTGTTCATCACGCGTTCGCGAAACATGCCGGTAACATTTCGAGCCAACCGGGAGCATCACGCCGGTGACGAGGTCGTACCCGACGGCCCGAGAGGAACGAGATGCGTTACGCCGAGTATCCCCGCGCTGAGCGAGTGCTCCTGCACCTGAGCGACACCCACCTGCGTGCGGGAGGAAGCCGGCTCTACGACAGGGTCGACGCCGAGGCGTATCTCGCCCGAGCCGTCGCGTCGATCGAGGCGTCCGGCATCCGGCCGCAGGCGCTCGTCTTCACGGGCGACCTCGCCGACTTCGGTGAGGCCGACGCGTACGACCGCGTCCGCGCGCTCGTCGACCCCCTCGCCGAGCGCCTCGACGCCCGCGTCGTCTGGGTGATGGGCAACCACGACGACCGCGCCACCTTCCGCTCGCACCTGCTGCCCGACGACGGCGCCGACCCCGCGGCGCCCGTCGACCGCGTCGACGAGTTCGACGGACTGCGCATCGTCACGCTCGACACCTCGGTTCCCGGCGCGCACCACGGCGAGGTCAGCGCCGCGCAGCTGGCCTGGCTCGCCGACGTCTTGGCGACACCGGCCCCGCTGGGCACCGTGCTGGCGATGCACCACCCGCCCGTGCCGAGCGTGCTCGACCTCGCCGCCTCGGTCGAACTCCGCGATCAGCGGAGCCTCGCCGACGTGCTGCGCGGCACCGACGTGCGGGCGATCCTCGCCGGTCACCTGCACTACTCCACGTTCGCCACCTTCGCCGGCATCCCGGTGTCGGTCGCCTCGGCCACCTGCTACACGCAGGACCTCATGGTGCCCGCCGGGGGAACCCGGCCGCAGGACGCCGCGCAGGGCTTCAACACCGTGCACATCTACGACGAGACGATCGTGCACTCGGTCGTGCCGCTGGCAGCCACCGAGGCCCTGCAGTACGTCGACGCCGCCGAGTCGCAGCGACGCTTGCACGACGCCGGGATCCTGGTCCCGAGCGCGCGGGAACTCAGCGGACGGGTGTCGCCGCCGACGACGCCGCTGCCGATCCTGCGCTGACCGACGGCTTCTCCCACGGAGCGGCGACCGGGAAGTACCTCTCGAGGCAGGCGCGCAGGGCGGGAACGCGCACCTCTTCGGGGATCTCGGGCACGCTGCCGTCGTTGAGGCAGAACATGTCGGTGTCGCGTCGCGAGACCAGGCGCTCCATCGTGCGCAGCGAGTCGAGCTGCGTGGTCTGCACGTACCGTGTCCGCGGCTGCGTGGTGATGACCGCGCGACCCGTCGCCAGGGCGTAGTGGTGGTACAGGCTGTTGGTCACCGAGATGTCTGTCGCCGAACGGAACCGGCTGGCGGCGGTGCGCGCGTAGTCCTCGGCGAACTCCTGCTCCAGCTCGAAGGCCACCGAGCGGCGCAGTGGCGTCGCGCAGTGCTCGAGGTCGAGCGTGATGACGCGGTTGAAGTGCTCCTTCAGCAGGGCGCGGTTCACCCGCAGGGCGTTGTCGTGTCCGGAGCGGTCGACGTGCGACGGGCCGCTGCCGATGCGGACGCCGCTCTCGACGAACCGGCTCACGCCCCCGCCGCTGAAGAACAGCTCGGGAGTGACCGGACGACCGAAGAACATGTCGTCGTTGCTGTAAAGGAAGTGCTCGGCGAGCCCGGGAATGCGGTGCAGCTGGGCTTCGACGGCGTGGGAGTTGTGCGTGGGGAGCACCGAGGGATCGGCGAAGAACTCCTCGCTGCGCACGATGGTGACCTTGGGGTGGTCGGCGAGCCACTCGGGCGTGGGGGAGTCGGTCGCGATGAAGATGCGACGCACCCACGGGGCGTACATGTGCACACTCCGAAGCGCATACCGAAGCTCGTCGACCTGGCGGTAGCGGGCGGCGTTGTCATCGCCGTCGCCCACCACGTAGCCCTGCATGCGCGCGGCGCGCTGACGCTGGAACTCGCTCGACGAGCCGTCGACCCACGAGAAGACCATGTCGACGTCGGCGGTGAACTCGTTGGGGTGCGGATCGAACATGCCCGACACCGTCGTCCACGTGCGGCCGTACCGCTCGACCTCGACCAGGTCGAGATCGGCGGCGGCGAAGCGACGTCGGGTCAGGGCGCTCGGGCGGGGCGCTTCGATCGTCGTCTTGCCGAAACGCCACAGCTCCAAGCGGGGAGCCAGTGCCGCGCCGTAGCGGTACGAGCCCTCCGACGAGGTGCGGGGGCGGAAGACGGCGTAGGCCTGGACGGTCCCGGGTGCGGGCACGACGCTGTGCGCCGGAACGGGGTCTTCGCCGCGTGCCTTCAGATACACCGGACCGAGATCGGGATCGCACAGGGCAGCGATCGCGGCGATCGCGTCGGCGGTGTCGACGACGAGCTTGGGGCGACGGTTGGCATCGCGAACGAGCATCACCCGCACGCCCGCGGCCTCGATGGCGGCGGCCGCGGTGAGCAGATCGTCGCGTTCCGCGACCGCGGGAGGGGCGGTGTCGTCGATGACGTGCAGGATGCCGTCGTGCATCCGGATATCGGACCGGGACAGCAGGGCGCGCCAGGGATCGGCGTCGATCGACAGGGGGACCATCGGGCGCATACTGCCTCCTCGGAAGGGGTGGACGGGATTGGGACACCGTATGGTTCCGGCGTTTCGGTCGCGTTTCGGCGACGGCGCCGATCGACACGGGGGGCGCGCTACTGTCGAAGAGTGACTCGAATCGCGCGTTCCGGCCCGGACCTTCCCGTGACCTCGCGTGAGCGACGGCGGGAAGCGGGCCGACGTTCCAGTTTCGCACACGGCGACGCGGCCGGGCGCACGGGTCTGCGGGCGGGGCGATGACCCCCGCGTCGCCCGAATCCGTCCGCGTCCGCGCGCCCGGGAAGATCAACGTCTTCCTCGAGGTCGGCGACGTTCACGACGACGGATATCACGAGCTCGCGACGGCTTTCCAAGCCGTGTCGCTGTACGAGGAGATCGTCGCGACACCGGCCGATGACATCACGCTCGAGGTCGCCGCGCGCGGACCGGTCGACGTCGACGGCGTGCCCACCGACGGACGCAACCTGGCGGTGCGGGCGGCGCGCCTGCTCGCCCAGACGGCGGGGATCGATCGGGGCGTGCACCTCGCGGTGCGAAAGGCCGTCCCCGTCGCCGGAGGAATGGGCGGCGGGTCGGCAGACGCCGCGGCGGCACTGGTGGCCTGCGATGCGCTCTGGGGACTCGGGATGCCGTCGAGTGAACTCGCGCGCCTGGGCGCCCGCCTCGGGGCCGACGTCCCCTTCGCCCTGCTGGGTGGCACGGCGGTGGGAACCGGGCGTGGCGACGAACTGAGTCCCGCTCTCGCGCGCGGTCGATTCGACTGGGTGCTCGTGCCCAACGAGGTCGGAATGTCGACGCCCGTCGTCTACGGCGAGCTCGACGCGCACCGCGAGCGCAACGCCGTCGACATCGGGCCCGCACCCCGTGATCCCGCGGTCGACCCCGACGTGCTGCACGCCCTGCGCCAGGGCGACGCCCGCATGCTCGCCGCCACCCTGCGCAACGACCTTCAGGCGCCCGCGCTGCACCTGCGCCCAGACCTGGCGCGCGTGCTGCAACGGGGCGAGAGCTCCGGGGCCCTCGCGGGGATCGTGTCGGGGTCGGGCCCGACGCTGGCCTTCCTCGCCGCCGACGAAGCCTCCGCCCTCGATCTTCAGATCACCCTGAGCGCGGCCGGTCTCGTCGCCCTGCACGTGCACGGTCCGGTCGCCGGAGCCCGCGTCGCCTGACCGGCGGGCACCATACCCGAGCGTGTCACACAGGGCAATCTGGCCTTGGCGTGATTTTCGCGTGGGTAGCCTCGACCGAGGTGGATCGCCACCGCAGGGTGCCGTACCCGCGGGGTGCCACGAAGGGGGACCCCATGAAGGCAGTACTCGACGGCGTCGTCATCGCCGAGGCCGACCGTGACGACCTGGCTTCCATCGAAGGCAACTGGTACTTCCCGCCGGCCGCGGTCCGCGAGGGCGCGCTCCAGCAGAGCCCCACGGCGTACACCTGCCCGTGGAAGGGGGCGGCCCAGTACTGGACCATCTCGCTCGACGGGGCCGAGCTCACCGACGGAGCGTGGTCGTACCCCGACTTGCGCCCCGGTGCCGTCGACCGCGTGGGCAAGGATTTCGCCGGCTACGTCGCTTTCGACCGCAAGGTCGTGGTCTCCGACTGAGTCGGGCACGCAGATGATCGAATTCTCGACCGTTTCCAAGGTCTTCCCCGACGGCACGCGTGCCGTCGACAAATTCAGTCTGGTGATCCCCTCGCGCAAGACGACCGTGTTCGTCGGATCGTCGGGGTGCGGCAAGACGACGCTGCTGCGCATGATCAACCGCATGGTCGAGCCCTCGTCGGGCGAGATCGCGATCGACGGCGACGACATCGGCGGCAAGCCCGCGGTGCAGTTGCGCCGCAGCATCGGCTACGTCATGCAGAACTCCGGCCTGCTGCCGCACTTCACGGTCGCCGACAACATCGCGACCGTTCCGGTGCTGCAGGGTCAGAACCGCAAGGCGGCCCGGGCACGCGCGCTCGAGCTGATGAAGACCGTCGGGCTCGACACCGCGATGGCCGACCGCTACCCGAGTCAGCTCTCCGGCGGTCAGCAGCAGCGCGTGGGCGTCGCCCGCGGGCTCGCTGCCGACCCCAATATTCTGCTCATGGACGAGCCGTTCGGTGCCGTCGACCCGATCGTCCGCGACGAACTGCAGCAGGAGTTGCTGCGCCTGCAGAGCGAGATCGGCAAGACGATCGTCTTCGTCACCCACGACATCGACGAGGCCTTCCTGCTCGGCGACCAGGTCGTCATCCTCGAAAAGGGTGCGAAGATCGCGCAGGTCGGAAGCCCGAGCGAGATCGTCGAGAATCCGGCATCCGACTTCGTCGCGAGCTTCATCGGCGCGGTCAAGGGCAAGCGGGCGCTCCACCTCAAGCAGACGGAGAACGGCACCGTCGTGGTGGATGCCTCGGGACGCACCCAGGGTGCGCTCAGAGACGAGCCGTTGTCGTGACGTGGCTCTGGGGCAACTTCCCCCTGGTCGTCGATCTGACCCTCAACCACATCCGGTTGAGCATCATCCCGATCGTGCTCGGGTTCCTCATCGCGATCCCGCTCGGGAGGCTGACCCTCACGGGCCGCTTCGCCCGCGGCACGGTGATCACGGCCATGAGCCTGCTGTACACGATCCCGTCGCTGCCGCTGTTCGTCATCCTGCCCGCGATCCTCGGAACGCGCGTTCTGAGCGACACCAATCTGATAGTGGCGCTGACCATCTACGCGGTCGCGATCATGGTGCGCGCCACCTCCGACGCGTTCTTCTCGGTCTCGGCCGAGACGAAGCAGGCGGCGACCGCGATGGGCTTCTCGGCCTGGCGGCGGTTCTGGCAGGTGGAGTTCCCCCTGGCGGGCCCGGTCATGCTCGCGGGACTGCGCGTCGTATCGGTCTCGACGATCGCCCTGGTCTCGGTGGGCGTGCTCATCGGCTCCGAGAACCTCGGCTACCTGTTCACCAACGGCAAGCAGCGCAACAACCTCGAGGAGGTCGGCGTCGGGATCGTCGCCACCCTGCTCATCGCGTTGCTGTTCGATCTCATCCTCGTCGCCGCGGGCAGGATCCTCATGCCCTGGGCGAGGGTGGACCGTGCCGCCCAGCGGCGCGGCAAGCGCACCGTCGTGGCCGCCCCCATCGCTGCCGGGGGCACTGCGCCCACCGCAGCGGTCGACGAAGTGTCTCCGGGGGGTCGCGCATGAATCTCTTCCTCGACGCGATCGCGTGGATCTTCGCGCCGCAGAACTGGCAGCCCGGCGGAGTGTCGCCCCTGCCCATCCAGGACCGGCTCCTCGAGCACCTGCTGTACACGGTTGTCGCGGTGGTCATCGCCGCGGCGATCGCCCTTCCGCTCGGGTTCTACATCGGGCACACCGGTCGCGGCCGACAGTTCGTCATCGGCTTCACGGGCGCCATGCGCGCGCTGCCGACCCTGGGCGTGCTGTTCTTCCTCACGATGGTGCTGGGCGCCCTGGTGAAGGGGAACTCCGGCATCTTCTGGGGAACGACCATCGCCCTCGTGCTCCTGGCGATCCCCTCGATCCTCGCGGGTGCGTACGCCGGTCTCGAGTCGGTGTCGCGACCGGCCATCGACGCGGCGCGCTCGATCGGCATGACCGAGATGCAGATCCTCACGCGCGTCGAGATTCCGCTGGCCCTGCCGCTGATCATCGGCGGGCTCCGTGCGGGCACGCTGCAGGTGATCGCCACCGCGGTCATCGCGTCGTACGCCGGTCTCGGCGGGCTCGGCCGCATCATCAGCAGCGGTATCGGCCTCAACGATTACGACCGCATCCTCGGCGGAGCCATCCTGGTGACGGCCTTCGCGCTCGTGGTGGATGCGCTGTTCGCGATCGTGCAACGACTCACCCGCGGCCCCGGAGCAGTCTCCGGGCGTCGCGGCAACAGATTCCGTCGACGGGCGTCCCGTCCCGAGACGGTGGTGGAAACACCAACCCAAGAGAGGAATGTCACAGCATGAGCATTTTCAGTAAAGGCCGGGTCGCCTTCGGCGTCATCGCGGTCGGGGCCGTCGTGGCCCTGGCAGGGTGTTCGCAGGCGGATCCCACCGCTCCCGAAACCGGTAATGCCGGAGGGGACTCCAGCACCATCGTCGTCGGCTCGTTCGCGTTCCCCGAGAGCGAGATCCTCGGCGAGATCTACGCCCAGGCTCTGAAGGCCAAGGGCTTCGACGTGCAGACGAAGTTCAACATCGGACCGCGTCAGCAGACGATCCCCGCCCTGCAGGACGGTTCGATCAACCTGATCCCCGAGTACAACGGCAACCTGCTGGCGTACTACGACACCGCTTTCACGCAGCGCACGACCGAAGACGTCGACGCCGCGCTGACGGATGCCGTGTCCAAGGACGACCTGACCGTCTACGCCTCCGCCGCCGCGGAGGACAAGGACGCCTACGTCGTCACCCAGTCGTACGCGCAGGCGAACGGCCTCACCTCGATCGGCGACCTCGCCAAGGTCCAGCCCTTCAGCCTGGGCGCCAACCCGCAGTTCGCGGAGCTGGGGTACGGCCTCCCGGGCCTCGCGTCGGTGTACGGCGTCAGCAACGTGACCTTCGTGCCCTACGAGGACTTCGGTGGCCCCGACACCGTCCGCGCCCTCGTCGACAACACGGTGCAGGTCGCCGACATCTACACGACGTCGCCGGCACTGAAGGCCGAGAACCTGCTCGTGCTCGAGGACCCCGAGAACCTCATCGCCGCGCAGAACGTTCTTCCCCTGCTCAGCACGTCGATCGACACGCCGGAGCTGAAGGACGCACTCGACGCCATCTCGGCCAAGCTCACGACCGACGATCTCATCGATCTGCGCGACCGCGTCGAGGGCAGCGAGCAGGCATCGGCCAGCACCGCCGCCGCGGACTGGCTCTCGCAGGCCGGTCTCAGCTGAGGCCGCTCACCCCGAACATCGGAGGCCGTCCCCGCTCGGGGGCGGCCTCCGTCGTTCCCTGCGCAGCGCGCGCGAGACCGCGCACCGCGTAGCCTGGGACGGATATGGCACATCTGCTCGGGGGCGAAGCCCTGCACCTGGAATACCCGACCAAGGTCGTCTTCGACTCCGTCTCGCTCGGCGTCAACGAGGGCGACCGCATCGGCATCGTCGGTCGCAACGGCGACGGCAAGTCGAGCCTGCTCGGCATGCTCGCCGGCATCCGTGAGCCCGACGGCGGCCGCGTGACGGTGCGCGGCGGTGTGACCGTCGGCGTGCTCGATCAGCAGGACACCCTCGACGACGACGAGACCATCGGCCGCGCGGTCGTCGGCGAGCGCGCCGAGCACGAGTGGGCGGGCGACGCGCGTACGCGCGACGTCATCGCCGGACTCCTGGGCGACCTGCCGTGGGACGCGCGCCTCGGCGACCTCTCGGGCGGGCAGCGCCGTCGCGTGGCACTGGCCCAGCTGCTGTCGGGCGACTGGGACGTGCTCTTCCTCGACGAGCCGACGAACCACCTCGACGTCGAGGCCATCACCTGGCTGGCCGGGCACCTCCGGCGGCGGTGGGCGCCCTCGGCCGGCGGCCTGCTCGTCGTGACGCACGACCGGTGGTTCCTCGATGAGATCTGCACCGCCACCTGGGAGGTGCACGATCGCCTGGTCGAGCCCTTCGAGGGCGGGTACGCCGCCTACATCCTGCAGCGCGTCGAGCGCGACCGCCAGGCCGCGACGATCGAACAGCGTCGGCAGAACCTCGCGCGCAAAGAGCTCGCGTGGCTGCGCCGCGGTGCCCCCGCGCGCACGTCGAAGCCGAAGTTCCGCATCGACGCGGCCAACGAGCTCATCGCCGACGTGCCCGAGATCCGCGACCGCGTCGCGCTGCAGTCCCTCGCCGTCGCGCGCCTCGGCAAGGACGTCGTCGATCTTCTCGATGTCGGCGTGACGTACGGCGACCACACCGTACTGAAAGACATCGAGTGGCGCATCGCACCGGGGGAGCGCACCGGCATCCTGGGCGTCAACGGCGCCGGCAAGTCGACGCTGCTGAACCTGGTGACCGGCTCGCTCGAACCCACGAGCGGACGCGTGAAGCGCGGCAAGACCGTCAAGGTCGCCACCCTCACCCAGCGCCTCGACGAGCTCGATCAGCACATGAACGACCCCGTCCGCGTGGTGATCGCGAATCTGCGCACGACGTACTCGTTCGGTACGGGCTCGAAGGCGAAGGAGCTCACCCCCGGAGAACTCCTCGAGCGCCTGGGCTTCTCGAGCGCCCAGCTCTCGACGCCCGTGAAAGACCTCTCGGGTGGTCAGAAGCGGCGCCTGCAGCTCCTGCTCGTCATCCTCGACCAGCCGAACGTGCTGATCCTCGACGAGCCCACCAACGACCTCGACACCGACATGCTCGCCGCCATGGAAGACCTGCTCGACTCTTGGTCGGGCACGCTCATCGTGGTCTCGCACGACCGCTACTTCCTCGAGCGGGTCACCGATCAGCAGTTCGCGATCCTCGACGCCAAGCTCCGCCACCTTCCCGGGGGCGTGGACGAATACCTGCGGCTGCGCGCGCTCCAGGATGCCGAGCCCTCTCGGTCCGCGGCATCCGGCACCGTGGCCGCGGCTCCGGGGCTGCAGGGCGCCGAGCTGCGCGCCGCGCAGAAGGAGGCCTCGGCCACCGAACGACGCATCGAGAAGCTGCAGCAGCAGATCGACAAGGCGAAGGCTGCTCTGGCCGACCACGACCAGGGCGACTACGTGGGCCTCGGCACCGAGATGCAGCGCATCTCGCAGCTCGAGAGCGAGCGCGACGAGCTCGAGATGACGTGGTTCGAACTCACCGAGGCCATCGGCTGACCCCGGCCGCCGGTCCCGCCACGCGCCGCGCGCGGCGGCGCGGCACTCAGTGGATGACGAGCTCGAGCAGCACGATGAAGATGCCGAGGCACGCCGTGGCGAAGCCCCCGAGCAGGCGACCGAGCAGACCCGCGCCTCGGCGCCGGTAGGCGCTGTACCCGAGGAGCGCGAGCACGAGGAACGTGGTCCACCCGCAGAGCTCGGCCGCGTCGCTGACCGAGACGCCGGTGGCGCCGGCCCACACGAGCACGAGCATCGCCGGCACCGACGCGTAGAGCATGCCCGCGCCGTGACGCATGCCCTCGCGCGTGGCGTGACGCAGGCCGTGCGTGGCGTGCTCGGTGAGCGTGTGCGCGAAGACGTGGGCGATGAAGAACACGAACAGCGAACCCGTCGACGTCAGCAGCACCTCCCACACCGATTCGGCGTGGTCGTCGGCGATGGTGACGAAGGCGGCGAACACGATCAAGCCGTAGATGGCGGCGGGGGAGCGAAAACGCACGTCGAACCACGCCTTCACGCGCGTCCACGCCGACGGCGCCTCGACCGGGGCGCTCATGCGTCGAACCCCAGGCTGAGCTTGCGCAGCAGCGTCGCGAGGCGATCGCGGTCGCCGCGCGAGAGTCCCTCGAGCAGCAGGGCCTCGGCATCGACGAGCCGGGTGATCGCGGCGTCCACGCGCACGCGTCCGTCTTCGGTCAGGGTCACCAGGATGCTCCGTCCGTCTTGCGGATCGGCCTCGCGGCGCACGAAACGGCGGGCGACGAGTCGGTCGATGCGATTGGTCATGGTGCCGCTCGAGACCAGGGTCTGTTGCAGCAGTTGCTTGGGGCTCAGTTGATACGGCTCGCCGGCACGGCGCAACGCCGACAGCACGTCCCACTCCCACGACTCGATGTCGCTGCGCCGGAACGCCTCTTTGCGCGCGATGTCGAGGTGACGCGACAAGCGTGCGACGCGCGAGAGCACCTCTAGGGGTGAGAAATCGAGGTCGGGGCGCTGATGCATCCACGCATCGACGATGCGGTCGACCTCGTCGCTGTCCCGGCTCACCGTCTCATTATGTCGAGAGCCCGTCGCCGTCGCGTCGCGCCGCCCGTGCGAGACGGCGTCGTCTGGCAGACTTGACCGGTGCCCGCGGGCACGGTCCGCTGTGGTGTAACGGCAGCACGACAGCCTTTGGAGCTGTTAGGTCCAGGTTCGAATCCTGGCGGCGGAGCATGACAACACCGACCGAGCTCGCCGTCGTCGTCCTCGCCGCGGGTCAAGGCACCCGCATGCGGTCGCGCACCCCCAAGGTGCTGCACCCCGTCGGTGGTCGTCCGCTCGTCGGTCACGTGCTCGACACCGCGGCATCCCTCGACCCGGCGCGCATCGTCGTGGTCGTGCGCCACGAGCGGCAGCTGGTCGCCGACACCGTCGCCGAGCTCGCGCCGGGTGTCGTCGTCGTCGATCAAGACGAGGTCACGGGCACCGGCCGCGCCGTCGAGGCCGCGCTGGAGGCGCTCGAGGGGTTCGAGGGCGACGTGCTCGTGCTGAGCGCCGACGTGCCGCTGCTCGAGACCGGAACGCTCACCGAGCTGCTCGCCACTCACCGCACGGGAGGGTCGGCCGTCACGCTCCTGAGCGCCCGCGTCGACCAGCCGTTCGGCTACGGCCGCATCATCCGCGACGACGCCGACGGCGTCCGCCGCATCGTCGAGCAGAAGGACGCCACGGCCGACGAGGCCGCGGTCACCGAGATCAACGTGGGCGTCTACGTCTTCCAGGCAGCGCCCCTGCGCGCGCAGTTGGCGCTCGTGGGGACCGCGAACGCCCAGGGCGAGAAGTACCTCACCGACGTGATCGGGCTCCTCCGCGACGCGCAGCTCGGGGTCGCGGCATCCGTCACCCCCGATGCCTCCGCGGCCCTCGGCGTCAACGACCGCGTGCAGCTGTCGGAGGCGGGACGCACCCTCAACGCCCGCACCGTGCGCCGGTGGCAGCTCGAGGGCGTCACCGTCGTCGACCCGGCCACGACCTGGATCGACGTCACCGCGACGCTGGCCCCCGACGTCACGATCCTGCCCAACACGCACGTGCGCGGTGCCACCGTGATCGCCTCGGGCGCCACGATCGGACCCGACACCACCCTCGTCGACTGCGAGGTGGGCGAGGACGCCACCATCACGCGCACCGATGGAACGCTCGCGGTCGTCGAAGCGGGAGCCACCGTCGGCCCCTTCGCCTACCTGCGCGCGAATGCCCGCGTCGGCGTGAACGGCAAGGTCGGCACGTTCGTCGAGGTGAAGAACTCCTCCATCGGCGAGGGCAGCAAGGTGCCCCACCTGTCGTACATCGGCGACACCGACATCGGTCGCGGCGTCAACCTCGGCGCGGGAGCGATCACCGCGAACTACGACGATCTCACCAAGCACCGCACCGTGATCGGCGACGAGGTGCACAGCGGCTCGCACAACGTCTTCGTCGCGCCGGTTACGATTGGAGACGGCGCCAAGACGGGCGCCGGCGCCGTCATCCGCAAGGACGTCCCCGCCGGTGCGTTGGCGCTCAGCGTGGCACCCCAGCGCAACATCGAGGGGTGGGTCGAGAAGAACCGACCGGGCACTGCGGCGGCCGACGTGGCCGCGCGGGCCCGGGCTGAACAGGAAGCGGCCGATGGCTCGTAAGAAGAATCGTGTAGATCTCGACCGCGACAACGGCATCGCCCCCGGCCTCGTCGCCAAGACGAAGAAGCGGCTGGTCGTCGCGTCCGGACGCTCGCACCTCGACCTCGCCGCACAGGTCACCCATCACCTGGGCACCGAACTGGCCCCCACCGAGCACCGCACCTTCGCCTCGGGCGAGATCTACACCCGCTTCGAGGTGTCGATCCGCGGGTGCGACGTCTTCGTCATCCAGTCCTTCGGGCCGCCGGTCAACGAGTGGCTCATGGAGCTGCTCATCATGCTCGACGCGCTCAAGCGCGCCTCGGCCAAGCGCATCACGGTCGTCGCTCCGTACTTCCCGTACTCGCGGCAAGACAAGAAGGGCCGCGGCCGTGAGCCGATCAGTGCCCGTCTCGTCGCCGACCTGTTGAAGACGGCCGGCGCCGACCGCATCATGAGCGTCGACCTGCACGCAGCGCAGATCCAGGGCTTCTTCGACGGCCCCGTCGACCACCTCTTCGCCAAGCCCGTGCTGCTCGAGCACTTCCAGCACACGCTCACCGGCGAAGACCGCGAGACCCTCACGGTCGTCTCGCCCGACATGGGCCGCGTGCGCGTGGCCGACACCTGGTCCGACAGCCTGGGCGCGCCGCTCGCGATCATCCACAAGCGCCGTGACCCGAAGGTCGCCAACCAGGTCTCGGTGCACGAGATCGTCGGTGACGTGAACGGCCGCACCTGCCTGCTGGTCGACGACATGATCGACACCGGCGGCACGATCCAGAAGGCCGCGCAGGCGCTCAAGGCCGCCGGTGCCCGCAAGGTCATCGTCGCCGCCACCCACGCGATCTTCAGTGACCCGGCCACCGAGCGACTGCAGGATGCCGCGATCGACGAGGTCGTCGTCACCGACACCGTCCCGCTGCCGCCCGAGCGCCGCTTCGACCGGCTCACGGTGCTGCCGATCGCTCCGCTGCTGGCCCGCGCGATCCACGAGGTCTTCGAGGACGGCTCGGTCACGAGCATGTTCGGCGGCGACGCGTAAGCGACCGTTCGAAAACCCCCGCCTGCGGTTCGAGGCGGGGGTTTTCGCGTCCTCGTTCACAGCCCGCACAAAGGTGTGAACCGGAACGCCACCAAGGTCGTGTCCCTACCGTGAGAACGAACGCGCCGCGAGGCACGACCGAAGGAGGACCCTCATGATCCGCACCACAGCCGTACCCCGTCCCGTCCGCATCGGCACCGCCCTGCTGGGCGTCGCCGGAATCGTCACCCTCGCCGGATGCTCCGGCGGTACCACCACCACCGACGCCGCGGCCCCCGCCGAGACCAGCGCCGCGAGCGCTGCCCCCAGCGCCACCGCGAGCGCTGCCGCCGGCGGCTCGACGGCCGCGGGGACCTACACGGACGGCACGTACGAGGCCACCGGTCAGTACGCCACCCCCGAGAGCGTCGAGACCATCGACGTCACCCTCGTCCTGGCCGGTGACACCGTCACCGACGTCACGGTGACGGGCGACCCGCAGGCGGCTGAATCGCAGCGCTACCAGGGCGAGTTCATCGGCGGGATCAAGGACGAGGTCGTCGGCAAGAAGCTCGACGAGATCTCGGTGAGCAAGGTGGCCGGTTCGTCGCTGACCAGCGGCGGATTCATGAAGGCCGTCGACACCATCAAGACCGAGGCGAAGGCCTGACCCTCGTGTCCACTCCGACCGCGACGGGCTCGACCTGGGTCTTCGACGCGATCGGCACGTCGTGGGCGATCGAGACGGCGCACCCCCTGCCCTCGATCGCCCGCGACGCGGTGTCGGCCGTCGTCGAGCGTTTCGACCGGGAGTGGTCGCGCTTCCGCGACGACTCGCTGGTGTCGGCCCTCGCCGAGGGCCGGGCGGCATCCGTGCCCGCCCCCGACGACGCGCACGCCATGCTCTCGATGTACGACGAGCTCGACGCCGCGACGGGCGGTGCGGTCAACCCGCTGGTCGGCGACTCGCTGGCCCGTCTGGGCTACGACGCGCGACTCACGCTCGCCCCCCGGGGTGAGCCGCAGCCCGCACCGTCGTGGCGCGACACCCTGACGTGGGGGAGCGATCAGCTCGCCCTGGGCGCACCCGCGACGATCGACGTCGGCGCCCTCGGCAAGGGGCGGCTGGTCGACCTCGTGCACGACACGGTGCGCCGTCACGTCGACGGCGACGTCGTGGTCGACGGCTCGGGAGACCTGGCCGTGAGCGGGGCCCCGATCCGCGTCGCCCTCGAGCACCCCTACGATTCGACGCGCGCGATCGGCGTGGCCACCGTGGTCGACGGCGCGCTGTGCGCCTCGGCGATCAACCGACGCGCGTGGGGAGACGGGCTCCATCACGTCCTCGACGCCCGCACGGGAGCGCCCGTGCGCGCCTTCGCGGCGACCTGGGCGCTCGCCGACACCGCGATGCGGGCCGACGCCCTCGCGACGGCACTGTTCTTCGACGGCGGGCCCGAGCTCGCCGCCACCTGGAAGGCGCACTGGGTGCGCATGCGTACCGACGGCCGCGTGGAGTGGTCGCCCGGATTCGACGGAGAGGTCTTCTCGTGACCACCACCCTCACCGCGGGTTCCACCCGCGTGCTCGGCCTGATCGGCCGGGTCTCGATGTACCGGCTCGTGATGTTCTCACTGGGCCTTCTGGCGCTGATCGCGCTCGTGCTGTCGTTCGCCGGCCAGGTCGGTCCGCAGCCGCTCGAGATCGTCGTCAGCGCGGTGGTGCTCGCGCTCGCGTGCGCCCTCACCGATCTCGCGGCGCAGAGCCTGCTCCGGATGCCGCGCCGGCTCGAGTCCTCGCTGATCACCGCCGCGATCCTGCTGTTCGTGCTGCGGCCGACGCTGGAGCCGATCGGCCTCGCCGGTCTCGTGCTCGCGGGTGTCGTGGCATCCGCATCGAAGTACCTGCTCGCCTGGCGCGGTCGCCACATCTTCAACCCGGCCGCCACGGGAGCCGCCGTGCTGACCATCGTCAGCATCTGGGCGCCCGATCTGGGCTCCTCCGCCTGGTGGGTCGGCTCGCCGTGGATGGCAGCCCCCGTCCTCGTGCTGGGCGTGCTGCTGCTGGTGCGCACCGACAAGCTCCCCGTGGTCGTGACCTTCTGGCTCGTGGCCATGACGGTCGCTTTCGTGCGCACGACGGTGCAGTTCCAGGCGGCGGGGTTCCCCGTCGATGTGCCGACCGTGCTGCTGCAGGTCGCGTTCTCGTCGCCGTTCCTGTTCCTGGGGGCCTTCATGCTCTCGGAGCCCCTGACGCTGCCCCCGCGCCGCGCGCAGCAGTACGTCGTGGCGGTCGTGGTCGGCGTGCTGGCCGGCTGGCCGCTGGCGGTCGGCGCGATCACGCTCGGTCAGGAGCGCGCCCTGCTGATCGGAAACCTCGTGGCGTTCCTGTTCTGCCTGCGTGCCGCGGTGCGACTTCGGGTGGAGCGGCGGCGGGACCTCACTCCCACCGTGCGCGAACTGACGTTCCACGCGGCGCGACCCTTCTCGTTCTCGCCCGGGCAGTACCTCGAGCTCGATGTGCCCCACCGTCGCCCCGACGGCCGCGGAACGCGCCGCGAGTTCTCGATCGCCTCGGCCCCCGAAGACCTGCCCGAGGTGCGCATCGCCTTCAAGGACGGTTCGCAGTCGTCGTACAAGAAGGCCCTCGCCGCGGTCGAGCCCGGCGGAACGCTCGCGGTGACCGGCGTGTGGGGCGACTTCGTGCTCCCCGCACGCCCCACGGCGCCCGTGCTGATGGTGGCGGCCGGCATCGGCGTGACCCCGTTCGTGTCGCAGTTGCGGCACCTCGCCGCCACGGGTCAGCGTCGCGACGCGGTGCTCGCCTATGTCGTGTCGGGGTCGGACGAGCTCGCGTTCCGCGACGACATCGTCGCCAGTGGCATCCCGGTCGTGGTGTTCTCGCCCGACGAGCCGGTCGATCTGCCGGCCGGGTGGGTCTGGGCGGGACCCGATCGGGTGGATGCCGAGGGGCTCCTGCGCGCCGTTCCCGACCTCGCCCAGCGTGCGGCCTACGTGTCGGGCCCGCCGCGATTGATCGCGGCTCTCGCACCCGCCCTGGGGAAGGCGAAGTCGCTCACGACCGACGCGTTCGCGGGGTACTGAGCGGCCGAGGTGGCGTATGCGGCGGCGGGCGGCGGGGGATCGACCCGGCCGTCCGCCGGGCTCGGTCTACAGTGAACGCGTGCCCACTCCCGACTTCGTCCTCGAGCTGCGCCGCCACGTCGGCACCATGCCCCTGCCGCTCGTCGGCGTCACCGCGGTGATCGTCCGCGGCGACGACGTCTTGCTCGGTCGCCGCAGCGACTCGGGCCGGCTCACCCCGATCACCGGCATCGTCGACCCGGGCGAGGAGCCGGCCGACGCCGCGGCGCGCGAGGCCGAAGAAGAGGCCGGCGTGCGCATCGACGTCGACCGACTGGTCTGGGTTCACCAGATCCCGCGCGTGACGTACGACAACGGCGATCAGAGCGACTACCTCGACCTGGTCTTCGCCTGCACGTGGCGCTCGGGCGAGCCGGTGCCGGTCGACGGCGAGATGACCGAGGTCGGTTGGTGGGCCCTCGACGAGGTCGACGCGCTCCTCGACGCCGAGATGGCCGGGCGCGTGCGCGCCGCCCGCCAGACCGGCCCCGCGCGTTTCGAGCGCCGCGCCGACTGAGCGCGTCGGCTCACACGGGGTCGGCGGGCTTCGCGGGCAGGCGCACCTCGAAGGTCGTGTCGCCGGGCGTGCTCCGCACGCCGATCGTGCCGTTGTGCGCCTCGACGATCGCGCGGGCGATCGAGAGCCCCAGACCCGTTCCGCCGGTCTTGCGGTCGCGGGAGCGATCGCCGCGGGCGAAGCGCTCGAACAACTGCGCAGCGACCGAGGGATCGATCCCGGGGCCGTCGTCGTGCACGCGCAGCACGGCTTCGTCGCCCTCGTGGGCGACCGAGACGGCCACCACGGTGCCCGCCGGCGTGTGCGTGCGGGCGTTGGCGAGGAGGTTCGCGACGACCTGATGCAGACGCGAGGAGTCGCCGGCGAGCTCGACCGGTTGGTCGGGCACGTCGATGGTCCAGGCGTGGTCGGGTCCGGCGGGACGCGCGTCGCCGACGGCCTCCACCGCGAGGCGGGTGAGGTCGACCGACCCGTAGACGAGCTCCTGGCCCTCGTCGAGGCGCGCCAGCAGCAGCAGGTCTTCGACGAGCGTCGTCATGCGCAGCGACTGCGCCTGGATGCGTTCGAGCGACTGCTCGGTGGTCTCGACGGCCAGCTCGATGCGTTGGCGGCTCTCGTCGTCGTGCGCTTGGCGCATGGCTCGCAGCGACAACTCCGAGAACCCGCGGATGGATGCGAGGGGCGTGCGCAGTTCGTGACTGGCATCCGCCACGAAGCGGCGCATGAGCTCCTCATTGCGCTGGCGAGCCGTCAGCGAGGCGTCGACGGTGTCGAGGAGGGAGTTGAGGGCGAGGCCGACCTGACCGATCTCGGTGTGCTCGTCGACCTGGTCGGCGGGGACGCGCTCGGTGATCGACACGTCGCCCTGGTCCATGCGCAACGAGGCGACGCGGGTGGCGGTCTCGGCGACGGCGCGTAGCGGCTTGAGCCCCAGGCGGATGACGATGGCGATGACGACGGCGAGCAGCAGCAGGCCGCCGGCGGTCACGAGGGCGACGGTGGTGAGGATGGCCCCGATGTAGCCCGTGACGTTGGACAGGGGGAGCCCGACCAAGAAGGCGACCCCGCCGGGTGAGCTGTAGGAGCGCACGAGGTACTCGCCGAGGTTGGGCAGGTTCACCGTCTGCGCGGCGGGGTCGGTGGAGCGCAGGCTGTCGGCGATCTGCCCGAGGTCGTCGGTGGTCAGGGCCCGCGCGCCGCCCTCGCTGACCACGGCGCCGGTGAGGGCGTTGCGCGAGTTCATCACGAGCAGGGTGCCCGGGTCGCGGGGGCCCGCCTCGAGCACTTCTTCGGCCGTGCTCTGGAATCCGATCTGCGACTGCACCGACGAGGCGGCGTCGGTGACCGATGCGTCGAGGTTGTAGAAGAGGATCTGGCTCAGGATCGCGCTGGTCGAGATGCCGATCATCACGAGGATGAACGCCACCATGCCGATGACCGCCGTCATCAGGCGCGCCTGCAGGGTCCAGGGCCGGCGCAGGCGCGTGAACCTCTCGCCCGCGGTCGCGGGGGGCGGCGCCGGTCGCGGGGGAATGCTCACTGGGGGGCTTTGATCATGTAGCCGACGCCGCGCACCGTGTGGATGAGCGGCTCGTGGCCGGCGTCGATCTTCTTGCGCAGGTACGAGATGTACAGCTCCACGACGCTGGAGCGTCCGCCGAAGTCGTAGTTCCAGACGCGGTCGAGGATCTGCGCCTTCGACACCACGCGCCGCTGGTTGCGCATGAGGAAGCGCAACAGCTCGAACTCGGTCGCCGTCAGCTCGATCTCGTGGCCCCCGCGCACGACCTCGTGGCTGTCTTCGTTGAGCGACAGGTCGCCGACGCGCAGGATGGGCTCGGAGTCGCGGGTGAGTGCGGTGCCCGCGCGCCGCATGAGGCCCCGGAGCCGCGCCACGACCTCTTCGAGGCTGAACGGCTTGGTGACGTAGTCGTCGCCGCCCGCGGTGAGACCGGCGACGCGGTCGGCCACCGCGTCCTTCGCGGTGAGGAAGAGCACGGGCACGTCGTTGCCCGAGTGGCGCAGTCGCTGCAATACCGCCATGCCGTCGAGGTCCGGCATCATGATGTCGAGCACCATGGCATCCGGTTCGAAATCGCGGGCGGCCGACAGGGCGTCGAAGCCCGACCCGGCGGTGCGCACCTCCCAGCCCTCCATGCGCAGGGCCATCGAGAGCAGATCGGTGAGCATCTGCTCGTCGTCGACGACGAGCACCCGCAGGGCGCTCCCGTCGGGGCGGGTGAAGGCGGGGGCGGGGGCGGTCGCGGTCATGGAACTCATTGTGCTCGCGTATCTATGAGCTTTCTATGGCGTGGGTTATGGGAATCCTGAGAGCCGGGCAGCAGGCGCCTGAGAAGGACCAGCGCGACCACGCCGAGACCGGCCCCGAGGGTGTTCGCGACGACGTCGCGCGCATCGGCGACGCGCGTGGGAAGGAACACCAGCTGGGTGGTCTCGATCGCGATGCTCAGCAGCAGCGCGATCAGGATGCCGTGCCACCACCGCCCGCCCCAGCCGAGCACGAGCAGTCCCAGGGGGACGAACATCGCCACGTTCGAGGCGGACTCCACCACATCGAACGTGACCCACGCGGTGGGCGGCCACGCCGCCAGCACGCGCAGGACGGCGGTGAGGATGCCGCCCACACCGGCGTCGTAGATCGAGGGGCGCAGCGTCATCCACCAGAGACCGAACGCGTACAACGCCGAAGCGGCGACGAGCAGTGCTCGCCGCCGCTTCGAGAGGGCCCTGATCAGTGGGTGTCCTCGGCTTCGATCTCGGTGCGGTCGCCCGACCAGAGGGTGTGGAACGTGCCCTCCTTGTCGATGCGGCGGTACGTGTGCGCCCCGAAGAAGTCGCGCTGGCCCTGGATGAGGGCGGCGGGCAGACGCTCAGCGCGCAGGCCGTCGTAGTACGCCAGCGACGAGCTGAACGCGGGGGCCGGGATGCCGCTGTCGGCCGACAGCGAGACGATGTGGCGCCACGCGTCCTGCGCGCGGCCCAGGGCCTCGACGAAGTACGGAGCGGTCAGCAGCACGGGCAGCTCGGGGGCGGCGTCGTAGGCCTCGGCGATGCGGTTGAGGAACTGCGCGCGGATGATGCAGCCGCCGCGCCACAGCTTCGACACGGCGCCCAGGTCGATGTTCCAGTCGTACTGGGCGGCACCGGCGCGGATCTCGTCGAAGCCCTGGCTGTACGCCACGATCTTCGAGGCGTACAGCGCCAGGCGCACCTGCTCGATGAACGCGTCGGCGTCGGCGCCCGCGAGCACGTCCGTGCCCGAGGGGCCGGGGAGCTCGCGCGAGACCTCGCGCTGCTCGGGGTGGCTCGACAGCGACCGGGCGAAGGTGGCCTCGGCGATGCCCGAGACGGGGACGCCCAGGTCGAGGGCGGTCTGCACCGTCCAGGCGCCGGTGCCCTTGGCGCCGGCCTGGTCGAGGATCACGTCGACCAGGGGCTTGCCGGTGTCTGCGTCGGTCTGGCGCAGCACCTCGGCGGTGATCTCGATGAGGTACGACTCGAGCTCCCCGCGGTTCCACTCGGCGAACACGTCGGCGATTTCGGCCGGGCTCTTGCCGGTGGCGCGACGGATGAGGTCGTACGCCTCGGCGATGAGCTGCATGTCGGCGTACTCGATGCCGTTGTGCACCATCTTCACGAAGTGGCCCGCGCCGTCGTGGCCGACGTGCGCCACGCACGGCTCGCCCTCGGCGACCGCGGCGATGGACTTCAGGATGGGGCCGAGGGTGGCCCAGGCCTCGTCGGAGCCGCCGGGCATGATCGAGGGGCCGAGCAGCGCGCCCTCTTCTCCGCCCGAGACGCCCATTCCGACGTAGTTGATGCCCGTGTCGCGCACGGCCTTCTCACGGCGGATCGTGTCGGTGAACAGGGCGTTGCCCCCGTCGACGATGATGTCGCCCGGCTCGAACACCTTCACCAGCTCGTCGACGACGAAGTCGGTGGGGCGGCCGGCCTTGACCATGATGATCGCCGTGCGCGGAACCGACAGCGACGCCGCGAAGTCGGCGTACGAGAATGAGGGGACGAATTCGGCCTCGGGGTGCGCCTCGACGAGGTGCTCGGTCTTGTCGGCGCTGCGGTTGAACACCGCGACCGTGTTGCCCTCGCGGCTGGCGAGGTTGCGCGCGAGGTTCGAGCCCATCACGGCCAGGCCCACGACGCCGATGTTGGCGCGGCCGTCGCCCTCGCCCTGGGGGCGGGAGTCGGCCTCGACGGTGGGGCGGTCCACCTCTTCGATGCCGGGCGCACCCTCGTGCACCTGGGCGGCTTCGTGAGGGGCCTGATCCTGGTCGGTCGAAGGTCCGGTCGGGGAGGGGGTCGACGTCATTCGTTGCTCCGTATTCGGGTGCGAGAAAGGGGTGGGCGAGCGCACGCGGGCTGCCGCTGCCACTGTATCGGCTCGACCCGCGTGTCTCTCAGGGGGTGGCGAGGCGGAGCAGGGCGATGGCTTCGTCGACCTGCTCCTGGGGCGTCATGTCGAGGTCGATGCGGATCGCCTGCTCGTCGGCATCCGGGATCTCGAGGGTCTCGAACTGCGACGTCAGCAGCGACGGCGGCATGTAGTGGCCCTGGCGGCGCAGGAGACGTTCGAGCACGAGCTTCGGGTCGCCCATCAGCAGCACGAACGACACCTGCTCGCGCCGCAGCACGTCGCGGTAGCTGCGCTTGAGCGCCGAGCACGTGATGACGCCGGGGCGTCCGGCGGCGATCTGCCCGTCGATCCAGCCGGCGACCCGGTCGAGCCAGGGCCAGCGGTCGTCGTCGTTCAACGCGTGACCGGCCGCCATCTTGGCGACGTTCTCCTGCGGGTGCAGGTCGTCGCCCTCTTGGAAGTCCCAGCCGAGGCGACCGGCGAGCATGCCGGCGACCGTGGACTTGCCGGTTCCGGCGGGTCCCATGAACACGAGGACGGGGGGAGCGGATGCCGACGACGCGGCGGCCCGTTCGGGGTCGACGTGTGCGGCAGAGGTCGGTGTGGAGGTCATGTCGGGGTTCCCTTCGCTCGACTCAGACGAACACGCTGATCACGAGGACGCCGGCCAGGCCCGTGACCGAGATCACGCACTCCAGCACGGTCCATGTTTTCAGGGTCATCGGGATGTCGAGACCGAAGTACTCCTTGATGAGCCAGAATCCGGCGTCGTTGACGTGGCTGAGGAACACCGATCCCGCACCGATCGCCAGCACGAGCAGCGCGGTCATGGGGGCGTCGAGGGTTTCGGTGAGCGGCTGGAGGATGCCGGCGGCGGTGATGGTGGCCACCGTCGCCGAGCCGGTCGCCACGCGGATGACCACGGCGACGAGCCAGGCGAGCAGCAGGACCGACACGCTGGAACCGGCGACGAGGTCGGCGATCACCTTGCCGATGCCCGTGTCGACGAGGACCTGCTTGAAGCCTCCACCGGCGCCGACGATGAGGAGGATGCCGGCGATCGGACCGAGAGAGGAGCCGACGACGGTCGTGAGGCGGGCGCGGTCGAAGCCGGCGCCGCGGCCGAGGACGACGAAGCCGACGAGCACGGCGAGCAGCAGCGCGATGATCGGCAGGCCCAGGAAGTCGATGACGACCTTCCACGCGTCGGTCGAGCCCGGCGCGACGATGTCGGCGACGGCCTTCAGCAGCATGAGGAAGACGGGCAGCAGGATGCTGCCGAGGGTGGCGGCGAACGACGGGCGTCGCGCGGGCTCGTCTCCCTTCTCCTCGGCCGAGAGGAAGAGCTCGGGGACGGGCACCGGAGCCCAGCGGGCGGCGATGGGCGCGAACAGGGGGCCGGCGATGATGACGGCGGGGATCGCCACGATGACGCCGAAGAAGAGGGTGAGGCCGAGGTTGGCGCCGAGAGCGTCGATGGCGGCCAGGGGGCCGGGGTGCGGGGGCACCAGACCGTGCATCGCCGACAAGCCGGCGAGGGTGGGGATCGCGATCTTCATCAGGGCGACGCCCGAGCGGCGGGCCACGAGGATGATCACGGGCACCAGCAGCACGAGGCCGACCTCGAAGAACATCGGCAGTCCGATGATCGCGCCGATGAGCCCCATGACCCACGGCAGGCTGCGCGGGGTGGCGCGGGCGACGAGGGTGTCGACGATGCGGTCCGCTCCTCCGGAGTCGGCCAGGAGCTTGCCGTAGATGGCGCCGAGGGCGACGAGGATGCCCACCCCGCCCATGGTGGATCCGAAGCCTCCGGTGAAGCTCGTCACGGTGGTGGGGATCGCCATGCCGGCCACGACACCGGTGGTCAAGGCGCCGATGGTCAGGGCGAGGAAGGGGTGCAGCTTGCCCCACGTGATCAGCACCACGATGAGCGCGACGCCCACGAGGGCGGCGGTGATGAGCTGCCCGGCGGGTGCGGCGGGACCGCTGTCGGCGGCGGCGAGCACGAGCGCGGGGGAGAGGGTGGTGATGGCCATGAGCGTCCTTGGTCCGGCGGGCGGCAGCGATGCCGCGGGTCTATTTGTCGTACATAAAAGCACAGGATGACGAATTCTGCACGACAAATATGTCTGTCAGTCCGGATGACGTCTGTCATCATCGGGGGATGACGATGGACCGTCCGCCCGTGCCGACCCTGCACGACGCACTCGTGGACCGCGTCGGCTCCGCCATCGTGCGCGGCGAGATCGCCGCGGGGTCCCGCCTGGTCACGGGCGAACTCGCCGAGGGGTCGTCACGCGGAGCTGGACGCGAGGCGGTGCGCGTGCTGCAGTCGCTGGGGCTGGTGCGGGTGCGACGCAAGACCGGCGTCGAGGTGCTGCCGGCGACGGACTGGAACGTCTACGCCCCGGAGATCATCGCCTGGCGTCTCGCCGGACCTGGTCGCGATGCGCAACTGCGCGAACTCGGCGAGCTACGCGCGGCCATCGAGCCGCTCGCGGCGCACGGGGCGGCGGTCCACGCCGACGACGCGCAGCGTCGGGAGCTCGTCTCCGCCGTCATGGAGATGGCGCGTACCGAGAACCACGCCGACGGCGGGGAGTACCTCGCGGCCGACGTACGGTTCCACCGGACGCTGCTCTCCGCGTCGGGCAACGCGATGTTCGCCGCGCTCGGCACGGTCGTCGAATCCGTGCTCGTCGGGCGCACGCTGCACGAACTGATGCCGCACGACGCCAACCCGCACGCTGTGCGCTGGCATCAGGACGTGGCGTTCGCCGTGACCGCCGGGCGCGCTGATGAGGCCGCCGACGCGATGCGGTGGATCGTCCGCGAAGCCGACGACGCCATGCGGGGCGTGGCCCGAGAGGACTGAACGGCGTCAGTGCTTCTTGTACGCCGCCGAGCGGCCCAGGGTGAAGAGGGCGCCGACCGTGCCGACCAGGCCGACCGCGGCGATGCCGCCGATGACCCAGAGCACGACGTGAGAGAAGAAGCCGCTGTCCATGATGATCCTCCGGGTCGATTGGCCTCTCGACTCTACCGTCGCGCCCACCGAACCGACGCCGTGCGCCTCCGCGGCTCCGCACCCCCGGCGGTGCCGCACGCATCGGCGAGGGTGATCGGGGCGGTGGCCGCGGGAGCTCGTCGAGCCCCGAGTGAGCGTCGAGGAGGCCCACCTCCGAGCGGGTCGTGCCGACGGTCCCGCGCTGGTAGACTTCCGGGGAACTTCGGCGAGGGAATGCCGCGCACCGTCAGGTGCACGCGGCATCCGTGATCGACGCGGTGATGCAGGCTTCCGGCTTTCCTCACGCGATCGCGTTCGAGTCGAATCCAGACCACACACGCGCGGACCCGGTCCGCTCACAAGCTGCGGGACACGTACCCGCGAGGAGAACATCATGTCGGAAGACAACAAGGTCGTCGCGGAACTCCGCGAGAACTTCGGCAAGGGCTTCGCCCGTCGCCTCCGCGCCGCGGGCAAGATCCCGGCCGTCATCTACGGTCACGGCACCGATCCCCAGCACGTCGCGCTGCCGGGCCACCAGGTCGCGCTGCTCATCCGTCGCGCAAACGCGCTGCTCGACCTCGACATCGCAGGCAAGGGCCAGCTCGTCCTCGTCAAGGACGTGCAGAAGGACCCCGTGCGTCAGATCATCGAGCACATCGACCTGATCGTGATCAACAAGGGCGAGAAGGTCCAGGTCGACGTGCCCGTCACGGTCGTCGGCGAGCCCTTCTCCGGCACGGTCGCCAACCTCGAGAACACCACGGTGTCGCTCGAAGTCGAGGCCACCCACATCCCCCAGAACATCGAGGTCTCGGTCGAGGGTGCCGAGGACGGCACGCAGATCACCGCCGCCGACCTGACCCTCCCCGCCGGCGCGGTTCTGGTGACCGAGCCCGACACGCTGATCATCGGCGTCTCGGTCCCCCTCGACACGCTCGCTGCCGACGAAGAGATCGCCGAAGCCGACGCAGAGGTCGCCGAGGAGCAGTCCGAAGAGGCCGAGGGCGACCAGAACTGATCTCCGGCGGGCCGCGTCACGGCCTGCCGACCACGAGGGGGCGCGTTTTCGCGCCCCCTCGTTTTCTCTGTGCGGGGTCCGAGCGCGGACCCGGAAGGATGGATGCCATGGCAGACACCTGGCTGATCGTCGGTCTCGGCAACCCCGGCCCGCGGTACGAGGCGACCCGGCACAACATCGGTCAGATGGTCATGGATGAGCTGGCATCCCGCCGCCGCGAGGCTTTCCGCGCGCACAAGGCGAACGCGCGCGTCGTCGAGACCTGGCTGCGGCCGGGCGCGGCGAAGCTCGTGCTGGCCAAGCCGAACAGCTTCATGAACGTCTCGGGCGGCCCGGTGGCCGGTCTCGCCCGGTTCTACGGCACCGAGCCCGAGCGCGTGGTCGTCGTGCACGACGAGCTCGACATCCCCTACGACACGATCAAGCTGAAGACCGGCGGGGGTCACGGCGGCCACAACGGCGTGCGCGACATCGCGAAGGCACTGGCGACGCCCGAGTTCCCCCGGGTGCGCGTGGGCATCGGCCGGCCGGTGGGGCGGCAGGATCCCGCGGACTGGGTGCTCGATCCCTTCAGCGCGACCGAGCGTCAGACGCTCCCCATCCTCGTGTCCGATGCGGCGGACGCGGTGGAGATGCTCGTCGACGAGGGCCTGGTGGCCGCGCAGCAGCGCTTCCACGCCCCCCGCAGCTGACACCGCGACCCGCGCGGGTGCGAACGACGACGGCCCCGGTCTCGAGAGATCGGGGCCGTCGATGTGTCGGTGTCACATGCTGGGCGCCACTCCCAGGCCGACCCCGCCCACGAAGGCGACGATGACGACGATGCCGCCGAGCACGGCGATGACCACGGCGGCGATTCCCCAGCCGCGTCCGCGGTTCTTGACCGCCGCGACGATGCCCTGGATGAAGCCCCAGAGGCCGAAGATGCCGTAGACCGCGAAGGCCGTCACGCTGAGGACGGCGATCAGGATGGCGGTCTGTTCGGTACCGGGCGGGAGGGTGCTCGGGTCGATCTCGCCGCTGGCGTCGGCGTACTGCGCCAGGGAACCGCTCTGCAGGCCCGCGATGAGGGCGCAGACGATGCCGACGACCACGCCGAGCATCGACGCGAGGAACGCGATGAGGCCGAGGGTCCGCGAACCCTTCGCCCCGCGGGACGACGGCGGGGGCGCATAGGCCGGTGCGGCGGGTGCGCCGTACGCGGACTCCGCGGCGCCGGCGCGCGCGATGGGCGGGTCGTAGGGCTCGGGGGGCGGTGGGGTGGCGCTGCTCACGGTGTCCTCCTCAGGTCGGAGACGGGCGCGATCCGCCCGTCGCTCCAGTGTAGGAACGACGACGGGGTGCCCGCCCGGGCTGGACGCACCGCGTCAGCGCACGGTAACGCGGGCTCAGACGACCGAGCCGCCGCCCGTCGGCATCGTGGCGACTCCACCGACGACGGCGATCACGACGAACGCCACGAACAGAAGGGGTCCGAGCACCGACACCACGATCGCCCCGATGCCCGCGCCGCGACCCGCGCCGCGGGCCGTGGCCACCACACCGAGCACGAAGGCGATGAGGCCGATGACGGTGGCCGCCCAGAACGTGACCTCTGCGGCGAGGACCAGGTCGCGTACGGGCGAGAACATCCGCCAGTCGACCGTCGTCGAGTTCAGGAGGTCGGGGCCGACGCCCCGGGCGATGCGGAAGGCGAGGAACCCTCCGACGGCGGATGCCAGCACGGTGGCGATGAGCGACAGCAGCAGCGCCCAGGTTCCCAGGGGGCGTCCTCGACGTGCGACGGGCGGGGGAGTCAGCAGCGTGCCGGCCGGGGGCGCGACGTGCGGTGCGGCGAAGACCGGGCCGTTCGGGGCGCTCGGAGAGGACATGCGGCCACTCTACGAGAACGCCCGAGCGGACGGTGAGCCGAATCCGGGTGTCGATTACGGGCGACCGTGACTGTCCAGCCGGGTCCGATGTCGGTACCCCCGCGTAGACTTCTGCGAGTGACAGTTCCCGGGATCGTGCGCGCCCTCGAGCAGGCTGAGTCGTACCGTGAGGCCGCTTCTGCGGCCTCCGCCGACCTGTCTCTCTCCCTTGTCGACGGACTCGACGCCCCCGTCATCGCGGGCCTCGTCGAACGACGCCGTGCGGCGGGTGAGCCGGGTGCCGTCCTCGTGATCACCCCGACCGGCCGACGCGCCGAGTCGCTCGGCCCGGCTCTCGACGCCGTCCTTCCGGGTGCGCAGGTGCTCCATTTCCCCGCGTGGGAGACGCTGCCGCACGAGCGGCTCAGCCCGAGCCCCGAGACGGTCGGACGCCGCCTCGACGTGCTGCGGCGGATCGCGGCGTGGGATGGGCGGGCACCCCTCGTCGTCACGGCCTCGGTGCGCAGCGCCCTGCAGCCGCTGGCCCCCGGCCTCGGCGACGTCGAGCCGATCGAACTCGTCGTGGGCGGACGCGGCCACGAGCTCGAGTCCGTCATCATGCGCCTGGTCGAGCTGGCCTACCACCGCGTCGACATGGTCTCGCGGCGCGGCGAGTTCGCCGTGCGCGGAGGCATCCTCGACGTGTTCCCCACCGTGGCCGACCACCCCTTCCGCGTTGAGTTCTTCGGCGACGAGGTCGATCAGATCCGGGCATTCTCGGTCGCCGATCAGCGCTCTCTGCCGGGAGACGTGGCATCCGTGTCGCTCAACCCCAGCCGCGAACTCCTGCTCACCGCCGAGGTGCGCTCCCGTGCCGCCGACCTGCGCGACGGCTACCCGGGTCTGCGTCAGCTGCTCGAGAAGATGGCCGAGGGCATCCCCGCAGAGGGCATGGAGTCCCTCATCCCGGTGCTGGTCGACGACCTCGTCACCCTCGTCCACTACCTCCCGGGCGGCAGCGCCGTGGCCCTGGTCGACCCCGAGCGCTCGACGGCGCGTGCCACGACGCTCGGCGACACCAACCGCGAATTCCTCGAGGCCGCGTGGTCGGCGGCGACTGCCGGCGCCGACACCCCCGTCGACCTCGACTCGGGCGACTTCGTGACCCTGCACGACCTGCACGAGATCTCGAGCGGACGTGGCGGCGTGTGGTGGCAGCTGAGTGCGTTCGACTCGGGCGCAGCGGATGCCGAAGACGAGGGCCTCGTGGTCGGTGAGGAGTCCGCGTACCGGGTGAAGGCCGATCCCGTCCCCTCGTACCAGGGCAATGTCGACGGCGCGACGTCGCACGTCGGACTCCTCTTGGCCGACGGGTGGTCCGTGGTGGTCACCGCGTCGGGCCCCGGCATGGTCGATCGCGCGCGCGACGTGCTGGCCGAGCGCGGCATCGCGGCGCGACGCGTCGACGAGGTGCGCACGCCCCCCGAGCCGGGGGTCGCGCACGTCGTGTGCGCACCGCTGGAACGCGGCTTCCACCTGCCCGAGGCGAAGTTCGCCGTCATCACCGAGACCGAGTTCTACGGTCGTTCGGTCAGCGGTGACAACCGCGGCCCGAAGAAGCTGGCGTCGCGCCGCCGCAACGTCGTCGACCCGCTGCAGCTGAAGCCGGGCGACGTGGTCGTGCACGCCACCCACGGCATCGGCAAGTTCCTCGAACTCACGCAGCGCGAGGTGTCGAGCGGCGGGCGCAACGCGGTCAAGACGACCAAGGAGTACCTCGTCCTGGAGTACGCCCCGGCCAAACGCGGGTACCCGGGCGACAAGCTCTTCGTCCCCACCGACCAGCTCGACCTGCTGTCGAAGTACGTCGGCGGCGAGGCGCCCACGCTGTCGAAGATGGGCGGAGGCGACTGGGCGGCGGCGAAGGGGCGGGCACGCAAGGCGGTCCGCGACATCGCGGTCGAGCTGGTGAAGCTGTATTCGGCGCGCATGGCGTCGAAGGGGTACGCCTTCGGACCCGACACCCCCTGGCAACGCGAGCTCGAAGAGGCCTTCCCGTTCGCCGAGACCCTCGACCAGCTGCAGACGATCGACGAGATCAAGGCCGACATGGAGAAGCCGATCCCCATGGATCGCCTGCTGTCGGGCGACGTGGGTTTCGGTAAGACCGAGGTCGCCGTGCGCGCCGCCTTCAAGGCGATCCAGGACGGCAAGCAGGTCGCCATGCTCGTGCCGACGACGCTTCTGGTCAAACAGCACCTCGAGACCTTCGCCGAGCGCTTCGCGGGCTTCCCGGTCACGGTTCGGCCGTTGTCGCGCTTCCAGAGCGACAAAGAGGCGAAGGCGACGCTGGCGGGGATCACCGACGGTACCGTCGACATGGTCATCGGAACGCATCGCATCCTCACCGAGAAGGTGCACTTCAAAGACCTCGGGCTCATGATCATCGACGAGGAGCAGCGGTTCGGCGTCGAGCACAAGGACTCTCTCAAGAAGCTCAAGACGAACGTCGACATCCTGGCCATGAGTGCCACGCCCATTCCGCGCACACTCGAGATGGCGGTCACCGGTATTCGCGAGATGTCGACGCTGGCGACTCCGCCCGAGGACCGGCATCCGATCCTGTCGTACGTGGGTCCGCGTAACGACAAGCAGGTGGCTGCTGCCATCCGCCGCGAACTCCTGCGCGAGGGACAGATCTTCTACGTGCACAACCGCGTGTCGTCCATCCAGCGGGTCGCCGCCCACCTCTCCGAACTCGTCCCTGAGGCGCGCGTCGTGGTCGCGCACGGGCAGATGGGGGAGCACGCCCTCGAGCAGGTCGTCGACGACTTCTGGGAGCGCCGGGCCGACGTGCTCGTCTCGACGACGATCATCGAGACCGGCCTCGACATCTCGAACGCCAACACGATCATCATCGACCGGGCCGACAAGTACGGTCTCTCGCAATTGCACCAGCTGCGCGGACGCGTGGGCCGTGGGCGCGACCGGGCTTACGCGTACTTCCTGTATGACGAGATGAAGCCGCTCTCCGAGACGGCGGCCGACCGTCTCGAGACCATCGCCGTCAACAACGACCTGGGTAGCGGCATGCAGGTCGCCTTGAAAGACCTCGAGCTGCGCGGCGCGGGAAACCTGCTCGGTGCCGAACAGGCCGGGCACATCGCCGGCGTCGGGTTCGATCTGTACCTGCGCATGATCGGCGAGGCCGTATCGACGTTCCGCGGCGAAGACGTCGACGGCCCCACCGAGCTCCGTCTCGAACTGCCGATCGACGCGCGTCTGCCGGAGTTCTACATCGACAGTGAGCGGTTGCGCCTCGAGGCGTACCAGAAGCTGTCGGCGGCGGCATCCGCCACGGCCAAGAACGACGCCATCGACCTGGTGGTCGAGGAGCTCCGCGACCGGTATGGCGAGCCACCGGCCGAGGTCGAGGGGCTCATCGCCGTCGCTCGACTTCGCCGGCGGGCCGCGCAGGCGGGTCTCGCCGACGTGGTCGCGATGGGGTCGAACCTGCGGGTCGCACCGGCGAACCTCGCCGACTCCATGCGGGTGCGCCTCCAACGCCTGTACCCCAAGGCGAAGCTCGTCGCGGGGGGAGACGCCATGGTGGTTCCGCTTCCGCAGGATGCCGATGATGCGAACCTCCTCGCGTGGGTGCGTCAGCTGCTCGACGCCCTCTGGCCGCTGCCGGTCGACAAGGCCGCCGAGCCCGCGTCGGTCTGATCGGATGAGACCCGCACCCGTGACGGGGCGGGTCTCCGGGGGAGCGGCGACTTCCGCGTCATTCCGGTGATCCGGCGCCGTGACACGCCCGGGATGTGCCTGGATTCGCCGAGTCGGTGTCCCGCACGTAATCTTTTACTTGTTCGCCCCACAGGGGAGAGCGGCTCGGCCGAAAGGCCCCGCATCCTCTCAAGTGGTGAACCACCCAGAACACGCACCGAATGGTGTAACGTTCTGGTCTGGCCTTCGGCCCGCTTCTCACGACGTTGATCTTCTACAGGTCCCACAGTGAGAGACAAGGGATCGTGGGTCGTAGGCGTGAATTGCCTCACGGGTAGGTCGAGAGATTGTTTCTGTGGGTGCGTCCGTTCCTTGAGAACTCAACAGCGTGCACTTGTCAAATGCCAATTTTATCCTCGTTGGTCTTCGGATCGCGAGAATTCCTTTGGATCAAAGTCCAATCCTCTTTTTGGGGGTTGGCATCTGGATAGTCAGTTTTGACTTCCTGTTTGGTCAGATTGAACTCGCTTGCCTTGACCTTATTCCGGTTGGGTGGGCATTTTTCTTTTACGGAGAGTTTGATCCTGGCTCAGGATGAACGCTGGCGGCGTGCTTAACACATGCAAGTCGAACGGTGAAGCCAAGCTTGCTTGGTGGATCAGTGGCGAACGGGTGAGTAACACGTGAGCAACCTGCCCTGGACTCTGGGATAAGCGCTGGAAACGGCGTCTAATACTGGATATGAGACGTGATCGCATGGTCGTGTTTGGAAAGATTTTTCGGTCTGGGATGGGCTCGCGGCCTATCAGCTTGTTGGTGAGGTAATGGCTCACCAAGGCGTCGACGGGTAGCCGGCCTGAGAGGGTGACCGGCCACACTGGGACTGAGACACGGCCCAGACTCCTACGGGAGGCAGCAGTGGGGAATATTGCACAATGGGCGGAAGCCTGATGCAGCAACGCCGCGTGAGGGATGACGGCCTTCGGGTTGTAAACCTCTTTTAGCAGGGAAGAAGCGAAAGTGACGGTACCTGCAGAAAAAGCGCCGGCTAACTACGTGCCAGCAGCCGCGGTAATACGTAGGGCGCAAGCGTTATCCGGAATTATTGGGCGTAAAGAGCTCGTAGGCGGTTTGTCGCGTCTGCTGTGAAATCCCGAGGCTCAACCTCGGGTCTGCAGTGGGTACGGGCAGACTAGAGTGCGGTAGGGGAGATTGGAATTCCTGGTGTAGCGGTGGAATGCGCAGATATCAGGAGGAACACCGATGGCGAAGGCAGATCTCTGGGCCGTAACTGACGCTGAGGAGCGAAAGGGTGGGGAGCAAACAGGCTTAGATACCCTGGTAGTCCACCCCGTAAACGTTGGGAACTAGTTGTGGGGACCATTCCACGGTTTCCGTGACGCAGCTAACGCATTAAGTTCCCCGCCTGGGGAGTACGGCCGCAAGGCTAAAACTCAAAGGAATTGACGGGGACCCGCACAAGCGGCGGAGCATGCGGATTAATTCGATGCAACGCGAAGAACCTTACCAAGGCTTGACATATACGAGAACGGGCCAGAAATGGTCAACTCTTTGGACACTCGTAAACAGGTGGTGCATGGTTGTCGTCAGCTCGTGTCGTGAGATGTTGGGTTAAGTCCCGCAACGAGCGCAACCCTCGTTCTATGTTGCCAGCACGTAATGGTGGGAACTCATGGGATACTGCCGGGGTCAACTCGGAGGAAGGTGGGGATGACGTCAAATCATCATGCCCCTTATGTCTTGGGCTTCACGCATGCTACAATGGCCGGTACAAAGGGCTGCAATACCGTGAGGTGGAGCGAATCCCAAAAAGCCGGTCCCAGTTCGGATTGAGGTCTGCAACTCGACCTCATGAAGTCGGAGTCGCTAGTAATCGCAGATCAGCAACGCTGCGGTGAATACGTTCCCGGGTCTTGTACACACCGCCCGTCAAGTCATGAAAGTCGGTAACACCTGAAGCCGGTGGCCCAACCCTTGTGGAGGGAGCCGTCGAAGGTGGGATCGGTAATTAGGACTAAGTCGTAACAAGGTAGCCGTACCGGAAGGTGCGGCTGGATCACCTCCTTTCTAAGGAGCATCTGGCATCACGGGTTCTTTGGAGCGTGTGGTGTCCAGGCGCCGGATCAGACCGAATGTGTCTGCCGGTAGCTCATGGGTGGAACATTTGATGGGGTGCTGTTCGGGTTTTCTTCGTCCTTAGTACACCGCTTGCGGTGGGAACGGGATGGGGTTGGTTCGGGTAGTACATGCACGCTGTTGGGTCCTGAGGGACCGGGCGCTGATTGCGTCAGTCTTCGGGCTGGGGTGGTTGGTGGCTGTTTCCTTGTGGGCCTCGTCTCGGCGCCGGTGTTCCGGTGGTTGGGGTGGGGTACCGCCCGTACTTTGAGAACTACACAGTGGACGCGAGCATCTTCGACATTGTCCTTCGGGATGGTGTCGTGAAGATGATCTTAAAGATCATTAGTCAATTTTTTGACGATTCAACTCATGTGATTTCAAGTCTTTAAGAGCAAACGGTGAATGCCTTGGCATCTGGAGCCGAAGAAGGACGTAGCAATCTGCGATAAGCCTCGGGGAACTGATAAGCGAGTTTTGATCCGAGGGTGTCCGAATGGGGAAACCCCGCTGGGCGGCGTGCCGACCTGGTGACTCCCGCCTGAATATATAGGGCGGGTAGAGGGAACGTGGGGAAGTGAAACATCTCAGTACCCACAGGAAGAGAAAGCAAAAGCGATTCCGTAAGTAGTGGCGAGCGAAACCGGAAGAGGCTAAACCTAGCGTGTGTGATAGCCGGCAGGTGTTGCACGTTGGGGGTTGCGGGACTTTTCTGATTGTTCTGCCGAGCAGTCGACGTTACAAGTAGGTATAGACGAACGGTTTTGAATGGCCGGTCATAGAGGGTGCGAACCCCGTAGTCGAAATGCCTGTTCTTGGCGTGAGAAGTATCCCAAGTAGCACGGGGCCCGAGAAATCCCGTGTGAATCTGTCAGGACCACCTGATAAGCCTAAATACTCCCAGATGACCGATAGCGGACAAGTACCGTGAGGGAAAGGTGAAAAGTACCCCGGGAGGGGAGTGAAATAGTACCTGAAACCGTTTGCTTACAAACCGTTGGAGCCTCCTTAGTAGGGGTGACAGCGTGCCTTTTGAAGAATGAGCCTGCGAGTTAGTGATACGTGGCGAGGTTAACCCGTGTGGGGTAGCCGTAGCGAAAGCGAGTCTGAATAGGGCGTTTGAGTCGCGTGTTCTAGACCCGAAGCGAAGTGATCTATCCATGGCCAGGTTGAAGCGACGGTAAGACGTCGTGGAGGACCGAACCCACTTAGGTTGAAAACTGAGGGGATGAGCTGTGGATAGGGGTGAAAGGCCAATCAAACTTCGTGATAGCTGGTTCTCTCCGAAATGCATTTAGGTGCAGCGTTGCGTGTTTCTTGCCGGAGGTAGAGCTACTGGATGGCCGATGGGCCCTACAAGGTTACTGACGTCAGCCAAACTCCGAATGCCGGTAAGTGAGAGCGCAGCAGTGAGACTGTGGGGGATAAGCTTCATAGTCGAGAGGGAAACAACCCAGACCACCAACTAAGGTCCCTAAGCGCGTGCTAAGTGGGAAAGGATGTGGAGTTGCTTTGACAACCAGGAGGTTGGCTTAGAAGCAGCCACCCTTGAAAGAGTGCGTAATAGCTCACTGGTCAAGTGATTCCGCGCCGACAATGTAACGGGGCTCAAGCACGCCACCGAAGTTGTGGCATTAGCATTTTTGGTAGGCCTTCGTGGTCCAGCCGTGTTGATGGGTAGGAGAGCGTCGTGTGGCGAGTGAAGCGGCGGGGTGACCCAGCCGTGGACGCCACACGAGTGAGAATGCAGGCATGAGTAGCGAAAGACGTGTGAGAAACACGTCCTCCGAAAGACCAAGGGTTCCAGGGTCAAGCTAATCTTCCCTGGGTAAGTCGGGACCTAAGGCGAGGCCGACAGGCGTAGTCGATGGACAACGGGTTGATATTCCCGTACCGGCGAAGAACCGCCCAAGTTAATCCAGTGGTGCTAAGAGTCCTAGCTCAGAATTGTTTGGATCCCTTCGGGGTGATGGACGTCTGTGTGAACGCTCGACCCCATGCTGGTGCGGCTAGCGTATTAACAGGTGTGACGCAGGAAGGTAGCCCAAGCCAGGCGATGGTAGTCCTGGTGCAAGTGCGTAGGCCGAGTGATAGGCAAATCCGTCACTCATTGAGGCTGAGACACGATGCGGATAAAAAGTGGGTGATCCTATGCTGCCAAGAAAAGCATCGACGCGAGGTTCAAGCCGCCCGTACCCCAAACCGACTCAGGTGGTCAGGTAGAGAATACCAAGGAGATCGAGAGAATCGTGGTTAAGGAACTCGGCAAAATGCCCCCGTAACTTCGGGAGAAGGGGGGCCATCCACTTATTAGGACTTGCTCCGAAAGGGTGTGGTGGCCGCAGAGACTAGTGGGTAGCGACTGTTTACTAAAAACACAGGTCCGTGCCAAGTCGCAAGACGATGTATACGGACTGACGCCTGCCCGGTGCTGGAAGGTTAAGAGGACCGGTTAGCCGTAAGGCGAAGCTGAGAATTTAAGCCCCAGTAAACGGCGGTGGTAACTATAACCATCCTAAGGTAGCGAAATTCCTTGTCGGGTAAGTTCCGACCTGCACGAATGGCGTAACGACTTCCCAACTGTCTCAACCGCGAACTCGGCGAAATTGCATTACGAGTAAAGATGCTCGTTACGCGCAGCAGGACGGAAAGACCCCGTGACCTTTACTACAGCTTGGTATTGGTGTTCGGTGTGGCTTGTGTAGGATAGGTGGGAGACTGTGAAGCATTCACGCCAGTGAGTGTGGAGTCATTGTTGAAATACCACTCTGGTCACTCTGGATATCTAACTTAGGACCGTGATCCGGTTCAGGGACAGTGCCTGGTGGGTAGTTTAACTGGGGCGGTTGCCTCCCAAAATGTAACGGAGGCGCCCAAAGGTTCCCTCAACCTGGTTGGCAATCAGGTGGCGAGTGTAAGTGCACAAGGGAGCTTGACTGTGAGACTGACAGGTCGAGCAGGGACGAAAGTCGGGACTAGTGATCCGGCAGTGGCTTGTGGAAGCGCTGTCGCTCAACGGATAAAAGGTACCTCGGGGATAACAGGCTGATCTTGCCCAAGAGTCCATATCGACGGCATGGTTTGGCACCTCGATGTCGGCTCGTCGCATCCTGGGGCTGGAGTAGGTCCCAAGGGTTGGGCTGTTCGCCCATTAAAGCGGTACGCGAGCTGGGTTTAGAACGTCGTGAGACAGTTCGGTCCCTATCCGCTGCGCGCGTAGGAAGTTTGAGAGGATCTGACCCTAGTACGAGAGGACCGGGTTGGACGAACCTCTGGTGTGTCAGTTGTTCCGCCAGGAGCACCGCTGATTAGCTACGTTCGGGATGGATAACCGCTGAAAGCATCTAAGCGGGAAGCCGGCCTCAAGATGAGACTTCCATGCCCTTCGGGGCGAGAGGCTCCCAGCCAGACTACTGGGTTGATAGGCCGGATGTGGAAGCGTAGCAATACGTGAAGCTGACCGGTACTAATAAGCCGATGACTTGATAACACACCGTTTTTGGTGCTTGCGTCCACTGAGTGGTTCTCGATGTACGGTCGGGAACTCAACAATGATCATGTCGTTGTTGGTTTTTGAAACATCAATAGTGTTTCGGCGGCCATAGCGAGAGGGAAACGCCCGGTTACATTCCGAACCCGGAAGCTAAGCCTCTCAGCGCCGATGGTACTGCAGGGGGGACCCTGTGGGAGAGTAGGACACCGCCGGACTTCTTTTAGTCGGAATGGCCACCCAATGTTGGGTGGCCATTTCGCATTTACGGGCACATTTCCCGGGAAGGCCAGTCATGTCGACGAATGACGCGAACGATCGCAAGAGCAACGGAGGACGCTCGGGCGACCGCGCGTCCGGTCGCGGGCAGTCTTCCGGAAGGGACGGGGCGTCGCCACGCGGCGACCGTCCGTTCCGTCGTGAGGGCGATGCCCGTCCTCCGCGCGACAACGACCGCCCGTTCCGTCGGGACAATGATTCGCGTCCTGCGCGTTCGGGGGATTCGCGTCCGCCGCGTGAGGGTGACCGCCCGTTCCGTCGTGACAACGATTCGCGTCCGCCGCGTTCGGGTGACTCTCGTCCATCGCGTGACGGCGACCGCCCGTTCCGTCGCGACAATGATTCGCGTCCGCCGCGTGAGGGTGACCGCCCGTTCCGTCGTGACAACGATTCGCGTCCGCCGCGTTCGGGTGACTCCCGTCCATCGCGTGACGGTGATCGCCCCTACCGTCGCGACAACGACTCGCGTCCGCCGCGTGATGGTGACCGTCCTTACCGTCGCGACAACGACTCGCGTCCGCCGCGTGATGGTGATCGTCCTTACCGTCGCGACAATGATTCGCGTCCGCCGCGTGATGGTGACCGCCCGTTCCGTCGCGACAACGATTCGCGTCCGCCCCGTTCGGGTGACTCCCGTCCATCGCGTGACGGTGATCGTCCTTACCGTCGCGACAATGATTCGCGTCCGCCGCGTGATGGTGACCGCCCGTTCCGTCGCGACAACGATTCACGTCCGCCCCGTTCGGGTGACTCCCGTCCATCGCGTGACGGCGACCGCCCCTACCGTCGCGACAATGACTCGCGTCCGCCGCGTGATGGCGATCGTCCTTACCGTCGCGACGACGACTCGCGTCCGCCGCGTGACGGTGATCGTCCGTACCGTCGCGAGGGCGACAGTCGCGGTTTCGCCGGCGGGAATGACCGTCGTCCTTCGGGCGACCGTCGTCCCGGTGCGGGCGCACCCCGCCGCTTCGATCGTGACGACGCACGTGCCACGCGTCCGCCGCAGGACCGGCGCGAGCGGGGTCCGGAGATCCCCGAAGAGATCACGGCCTGGGATCTGCCGGGCGCGGCACGCAACGAGTTGAAGACGCTGAGCAAGGACAACGCCGAGAACGTCGCCCGCCATCTCGCGATGGCCGCGCGTCTCATCGACGAAGACCCCGCGCTCGCGCACGAGCACGCGTTGGCCGCCTCTCGGAGCGCCGGCCGTGTCGGCGTCGTCCGCGAGACGGTCGCCATCACCGCCTATGCGGTGGGGGATTTCGCCCTCGCCCTGCGAGAGCTGCGCACCCACCGTCGAATCACAGGCTCCGACGATCAGGTTCCGCTCATCGTGGACAGCGAGCGCGGAGTCGGCAAACCCGACCGCGCGCTGGAAGAGGGCCGCGCGGTGGACCGCTCGAAGCTCTCCGTCCCGGTCCGCGTGCAGCTCGCGATCGCGATGTCCGGTGCTCGTCTGGACCTCGGAGAAACGGAACGGGCGCTCCAGGAACTCGACATCCCCGAGGCCGACCCCGACCGTGCGTTCGAGTGGAGCCCCGCGCTGTTCAGCGCTCGCGCCGCGGTGCTCGAGGAGCTCGGGCGTGACGCCGAAGCGGCGGAATGGGAACGCCGTGCACAGATCGCCGCCGACGCCCTCGACGCCGCAGCGGGCGTCGCCGACCGCGAAGTGATCGTCGTCGAGGAGATCGAACTCATCGACGACGAGGGCGGTGTGGACGTGGCATCCGGGGTCATCCCGACAGAAGAGCCTGGCGTCGACGACATCGAAGACCTCGGCGACACCTCCACCGATGACGCCGATGTCACTGATGCTGACGCCGATGCGGTTTTTGCTGGCGCAGTGGACGTCGACGAGGCTGACGCTGACTCTGACGCTTCGACGGAGTCCTCCGCCCCCGACGAGGACGCGCGATGATCTTCGGCCGCGGCAGGACGGCGTCGACTCCGCTCGACGGCATCGACGTCGTGCTCGCCGACCTCGACGGCGTCGTGTACGCGGGCCCCGGTGCGCTCCCGCACGCCGTCGACAGTCTCAACCGGGCCCAGGACGAGGGGCGCCGGCTCGGCTACATCACCAACAACGCCTCGCGCACCGATGCATCGGTCGCGGAGCACCTCTCGTCGCTCGGACTCCGCGTCGCCGCCGAGGACGTCACGACGAGTCCGCAGGCGGCCATGCGGCTCATGCGCGACCTCGTGCCCGCGGGCTCCACCCTTCTCGTCATCGGCGGCGAGGGTCTCGTCGTTGAGGTCGAGAAGGCCGGCTTCGTCGTCACCCGCAGCGCCGACGACGCCCCCGCGGCCGTCGTGCAGGGCTTCGCCCCCGACGTGGGATGGGCGCACCTGGCGGAGGCGGCCTACGCGCTTGCTACCCCCGTCGAAGACGGCGGCATCCCGTGGGTCGCGACGAACACCGACTGGACCATTCCGCAGGCGCGTGGCATCGCCCCGGGAAACGGCACCCTCGTATCGGCCGTGCACACGGCGGTGGGACGCCTGGCGACGATCGCCGGTAAGCCCGAGCGTCCGATCTTCGACGAGGCGATCACCCGGACAGGGGCGAAGGCGCCGCTGTTCATCGGAGACCGGCTCGACACCGACATCCAGGGAGCGCGGACCGCGGGCATGCCCTCGCTGCTCGTACTGACCGGGATCGACCGGCCGAAGCAGGTGCTCGCGGCCATTGCGTCGCAGCGTCCCGACTACATCGTCGAGGATCTGCGCCAACTCTTCGAACCGTATCCCGAGACCATCGTCAAGGGCGCACGCACCCGCGTGGGTGACGCGATCGTCGAGGTCGATGGTGTCGACCTGCGCATCGTCGCGGAGGGCGGTCGGCAGATCGACCTTCTGCGCGCCGGAGCCGCGGCGATCTGGAACTCCGGACGCGCCATCTTCGGCTTCCGCGTACCCGAACAGCTGTACGCGGACCCGTTCCGCGTGCGCTGACGTCGGTAGCATGGCATCCATGTCGGACAGCTCCGCCCCCGATGCCGTTCCCGAACTCGTTGATCGCCTGCGGATGATCGAGGAGCAGCCGCTGGGAGCGCGCGCGGAGGCCTACGCCGCCGTGCAGGACGAGTTGGCGCGCCGCCTCGAATCGGCACCGACCGACACCCCGGCAGCGCGGCGGGCGTGACTCCCCGTCTCGATGCGGAGCTCGCCGCCCGAGGGCTCGCCCGCTCCCGCTCGCACGCCGCTCAGCTCGTCGTCGACGGGCTCGTGAGCGTCGACGGGCGTCCGGTCGTCAAGACGTCGGCGCAGGTCGGCGACGACAGCGTCATCGACGTGGCCGGATCCGACCATTACGTCAGTCGGGGAGCCCACAAGCTGCTGGCGGCGCTCGACGCTTTCGACATCGTCGTGGACGGTGTCGCCGCCGTAGACCTGGGCGCGTCGACGGGCGGCTTCAGCCAGGTTCTGCGCGAACGCGGCGCTCGCCCCGTCTTGGCCGTCGACGTGGGCCACGGGCAGTTGTCCACCGTCGTCGAGTCCGACCCGGACGTGGTGTCGGTCGAGGGGTATAACGTGCGGTTCATGACCGCCGCCTCTCTCGCCGCCGCGACGGGCGTCGACGAGCGGCCACGCATCGTCACCGGTGATCTCTCGTTCATCTCGCTCCACCACGTTCTTCCCGCGATCGTCGAGACGATGGATCCGACCGCCGACGTCGTGCTGCTCATCAAGCCCCAGTTCGAAGTCGGCCGCACCGCGGTCAAGGGTGGGCTCGTCACCGACCCGGCTCTGCGGTCCGACGCCGTGCACGGCGTGCTGTGGGCCGCGTGGGACGTGGGCCTGCGCACCGCGGGTCTCATCGCGTCGCCGATCGTCGGAACCCATGGCAACCAGGAGTACGTCGCGTGGTTCTCGGCCGTCCACGGCACAGAGCCCTCACAATGGGAGAGCACCGTGACCCGACTGACCGGAAGCCGATGACCCCCAGCGATCGCCGAATCCTCCTCGTCGTCCACGCGCGCCGTGACGACACCGTCCATGCCGCCGAACGCATCATCACGGCCATCTGCGCGGCGGGGGCGACTCCCGTCGTCTCGGCCGAGGACCGCCCCGAACTCGCCGAGCGCCTCGGACTCGAGGGGGTGGCGACCCTGGGTGTCGACGTGGGCATCGACGACGTCGAGCTCGCCATCGTCCTCGGCGGGGACGGCACCATCCTGCGCGCGGCCGAGATGGTGCGCGGAAGCACGGCCCCCATCCTCGGCATCAACATGGGGCACGTGGGATTCCTCGCCGAGATCGAACGCGATGACATGGACGACGCGGTGCGTCGGGTGATCGACCGGGACTACACGGTCGAGGAGCGCCTCGCGCTCGCCGTCAAGATCGAAGACGCCGACGACCGTGTCATCTTCGAGACGTGGGCGCTCAACGAGGCCACCGTCGAGAAGGCCAGCCGCGAGCGCATGCTCGAGGTCGTCATGGCCGTCGACGGTCGCCCGCTGTCGTCGTTCGGCTGCGACGGCGTCGTCGTCGCCACCCCGACCGGCTCGACCGCCTACAACTTCTCGGCCGGGGGCCCCATCGTCTGGCCGACCGTCGAGGCGATCGCCGTCGTGCCGCTGTCGGCGCACGCGCTCTTCGCGCGCCCCCTGGTGGTGAGCCCCGAGGCCACTGTCGCGGTCGAGGTCTTGGAGCGCACGAGCGGCAGCGGCATCCTGTGGTGCGACGGTCGCCGTTCGCACGACCTGCCCCCGGGTGCGCGCGTCGTCGTGCGCCGGTCGTCCCGGCCCGTGCGGCTGGCACGGCTGCACCCGGCCGCCTTCACCGATCGCCTCGTGCGCAAGTTCCACCTCCCCGTGACGGGTTGGCGGGGCGTGGCGGGGGGACCGTCATGATCGAAGAGATGCGCCTGCGCGATCTCGGTGTGATCGCCGACGCCACCTTGCCCATGGGGCGGGGATTCACCGCCATCACGGGCGAGACCGGCGCCGGCAAGACGATGGTCGTCACCGGTCTCGGACTGCTGCTCGGCCAGCGCGCCGACTCGAGCGCCGTGCGCAAGGGCGCGGCGCAGGCGACGGTCGAGGGCGTCTGGCTCGTTCCCGAGGACGGCCCCGTGGCCTCCCGCGTGCGCGAGGCCGGCGGTGACGTCGAACCGGTGGGCGGCGGCAGCGCTGAGCTGTATCTCGGTCGCACCGTCTCGAGCGAGGGACGAGGACGCGCGACGGTCGGCGGACGCACCGCTCCGGCCGGTGTGCTCGCCGACCTCGCCGACGATCTCGTCGTCGTGCACGGGCAGTCCGACCAGCTGCGGTTGAAGTCTTCGTCGGCACAGCGCGACGCACTCGACCGCTTCGGCGGCGGCCCGGTGACGGCGGCCCGCACCGCCTACCGCGGCGCGTGGGACACCTGGCGCGCCCTCGACGCCGAGCTGACCACCCTCACCACCGATCGCGACGATCGCGCCCGAGAAGCCGCGCAGCTGCGAGCCGCGATCGCCGAGATCGAAGCCGCTGCCCCCGTCGAAGGCGAAGAAGACGAACTGGCTCGGCGCGCGGAGCGTCTGGCGAACGCCGAGGAACTGCGCCTGGCGGCGGTCACCGCGCACGCGGCGCTGTCTAACGACGACGGCACCCCTGACGTGGTCACCCTGCTCGCCGAGGCGCGCCGAGCCCTCGAACGCATCGCGGGCAGCGACGCCGCGCTCGCGGCGATCGGAGAACAGGTCGCCGATCTCGGCTACAGCGCCACCGACGCGTCGGTGGCGCTGTCGGGGTACCTCGCCGATCTCGACGAGTCCGGTCCGCACGAGCTGTCGGCCGTGGACGAGCGAAGGGGCGTGCTCGCGGGTCTCGTTCGCGCCCACGGATCGGTGGATGCCGCGATCGCACTGCTCGAGACGGGTTCGGCCCGTCTGGTCGAACTCGACGACGACGGTGACCGTATCGAACGCCTCAGCGCGCAGCGCGACGCGGCCGCGACAGAACTGGATGCGGCCGCCGAAGACCTCAGCGCCGCGCGACGGGACGCCGCCGCGCGCCTCGGTGCCGCGGTGACCGAGGAGCTGCACGCTCTGGCGCTCCCCGACGCCCGGCTCACGGTCGAGGTCGCCCCCGCTGTTCCCGCCGGGCACGGCCGCGACGAGGTCACGATCCTGCTCGCTCCGCACCCCGGCGCGGATCCGCGAGCCGTATCGCGCGGGGCCTCGGGCGGAGAGCTCAGTCGTGTCATGCTCGCCATCGAGGTTGTCATCGCCGGAGTCGACCCGGTTCCCACGTTCGTCTTCGACGAGGTCGACGCCGGGATCGGCGGTGCCGCGGCGATCGAGGTGGGCCGCCGGCTGGCACGGCTGGCGGAGTCGTCGCAGGTCATCGCCGTCACCCACCTGGCCCAGGTCGCTGCCTTCGCCGGGAACCACCTCACCGTCGTCAAGGGCAACGACGGTGCGGTCACGGCATCCAGTGTCCGGCGACTCGACGGCGCGGAACGCGAGGCCGAGATGGCTCGCCTGCTGTCGGGCCTGAGCGATTCCGACGCCGCCCTCACCCACGCCCGGGAGCTGCTGCAAACGGGACGCTCCGTTCGGTGACGCGCGCTCGCCGCACGATCTTCACGCTGCGGTGATGCGGATGTCGGAGGGTGGTGGGAGACTCCCGAACGAGGCGGATGAGATCCGCGAGAACCATCGACCGAGCTGACTGATAGGATCGAAGCCCGTGATGCAGACTTCGGACGCGGGACATTCAGACGACAAGATCTTCACGACGAAGCACATCTTCGTCACCGGAGGAGTGGTCTCCTCCCTCGGAAAAGGCCTGACGGCGGCAAGCCTCGGCAATCTCCTCACGGCGCGAGGCCTGCACGTGGTCATGCAGAAGCTCGACCCGTATCTCAACGTCGATCCGGGAACGATGAACCCGTTCCAGCACGGCGAAGTCTTCGTGACCGATGACGGTGCCGAGACCGACCTCGACATCGGGCACTACGAACGCTTCCTCGACATCGAGCTGAGCCAGGCGGCCAACGTCACCACCGGCCAGATCTACTCGCAGGTCATCGCGCGCGAGCGCCGCGGCGAGTACCTCGGCGACACGGTGCAGGTCATTCCGCACATCACCGACGAGATCAAGCGCCGCATGCGCCTGCAGGCCAGTGAGAGCCCGCAGCCCGACGTGATCATCACCGAGATCGGTGGAACGGTCGGCGACATCGAGTCGCAGCCCTTCATCGAATCGGCACGCCAGATCCGCCACGAGCTCGGCCGCAAGAACGTCTTCTTCGTGCACGTCTCGCTCGTGCCCTTCATGGGCGCGTCGGGCGAGCAGAAGACCAAGCCCACCCAGCACTCCGTCGCGACGCTGCGCTCCATCGGCATCCAGCCCGATGCCCTGGTGCTGCGCAGCGACCGTCCCGTCACCGAGTCGAACAAGCGCAAGATCGCGCTCATGTGCGACGTCGACGAAGACGCGGTCGTCAACGCGATCGACGTGCCCAGCATCTACGACATCCCCTCGATGCTGAACGATCAGGGTCTCGACGCCTACATCGTCGACGCGCTCGACCTCGACAAGGCGGCCGACGTCGACTGGTCGCGGTGGCAGCGTGTGCTGCAGGCGGTGCACAACCCCAAGCACGAAGTCACCATCGGGCTCGTCGGCAAGTACATCGACCTCCCCGACGCCTACCTGTCGGTCACCGAGGCGATCAAGGCGGGCGGCTTCGGCCAAGAGACCCACGTGACGATCACGTGGATCCCGTCCGACCTGTGCGAGACGCCCGAGGGCGCCGAGAAGGCTCTGGCGGCTGTCGACGGCATCATCGTGCCCGGCGGGTTCGGTATCCGCGGCATCGAGGGCAAGCTCGGCGCGCTGCGTTTCGCGCGCGAGCAGGGGATTCCCACCCTCGGCATCTGCCTCGGTCTGCAGTGCATGGTCATCGAGTACGCGCGCACGATGGCCGGTCTCGAGGGTGCCTCGTCCAGCGAGTTCGACCCCGACACCGTCCACCCCGTCGTGGCGACCATGGCGGAGCAGGTCGACATCCTCGAGAGCGGCGACCTCGGAGGCACGATGCGCCTGGGCCTGTACCCGGCCGCCCTCGCCGACGGCTCGCTCGCCGCAGACCTGTACGGGCAGTCGCAGATCTCGGAGCGCCACCGTCACCGCTACGAGGTCAACAACGCCTACCGCCAGCAGCTGAGCGACGCCGGTCTGGTGTTCTCGGGCCTCAACCCCGACCTCGACCTCGTCGAGTTCGTCGAGCTGCCGCGCGACGTGCACCCGTACTACATCGCCACCCAGGCCCACCCCGAGCTGCGCTCGCGCCCGACCGAGCCCCACCCGCTGTTCAGCGGCCTGGTCGCGGCGGCTCTCGACCGTCACCGTTCGAGCGAGCTGTTCGACGTCGAGGAGGACTGACGTGGAAGAACTGCGCGACGAATCCGTCGAGCTCGAGGTGCTCTCGAGCGAGCTCGTCTACGAGGGCGCGGTGTGGGACGTCCGCTCCGACACCGTGCGCTACGGCGACGGCGAGATGACCCGTCAGTACGTCGCCCACCCGGGAGCGGCCGCGGTGGTGGCCATCGACGACGACGGGCGCGTGGTTCTCATCCAGCAGTACCGGCACCCGATCAAGGAACGCGACTGGGAGATCCCGGCCGGGCTCCTCGACGTGGCCGGCGAACCCCCGCTCGAGACGGCGAAGCGCGAGCTGACCGAAGAAGTCGACCTCGAGGCGTCGCGGTGGCAGCACCTCGTGTCGATGCACACCACCCCCGGTGGCAACGACGAAGTCGTGCACCTCTTCCTCGCGCGGGGACTGACGACGGTCGAGACCGACTACCAGCGCGAGCACGAAGAGTCCGACATGCGCGTCGAGCGGGTGCCGCTGGCCGATGTCATCGACGGTGTGCTGTCGGGGCGCCTGCGCAACGGCATCCTCGCCACCGGCGCGCTCGCCGCGGCCGAGGTGCTGCGCCGCGAGGCCGCGTCGGCCTGACGTGGAGCTCGAGCGCGCGGTCGAGACCTACCTCCGCCACGTCGCGCTCGAGCGTGGGCTCTCGGACCACACGTCCGCCGCGTACCGCCGTGACCTGACGGTGTACGTCGCCTGGCTGCGGGAGCGAGGGGTGACGACGATCGATGCCGTGACGCCGGCTCTCATCGCCGACTTCGCCGCAGAACGCGCGTCGGCGGAACCTCCTCCTGCGTCGTCGTCGCTCGCGCGCCTGCAGTCGTCGGTGCGGGGATTGCACCGTTTCCTCGTGCGTGAGGGGCGCGCCGACGATGACCCGACGGGTCGACTGCGGCCCCCGAAGGCACCCCGCCGTCTCCCCAAGGCGCTCACCATCGCCCAGGTCGACCTGCTGCTGGATGCCGCGGGTCCCGCGCCCAAGACCGAAGACGCCTCAGCGGCGGAACCGTCGGCGATCCGAGATCGGGCGCTGCTGGAGCTGCTGTACGCGACCGGCGCGCGGGTGTCGGAGATCGTGCAGCTCGACGTCGACGACACCGCGCACGGTGACCTGCTGCGGGTGCGCGGCAAGGGCGACAAGGAGCGCATCGTGCCGGTGGGCTCCTACGCGCGTGCCGCGATCGAGGCGTACCTCACGCGGGTGCGTCCGGGCTTGGCATCCCGGGGACGCGCCACACCGCGACTGTTCCTCGGGGTGCGCGGGGCGCCGCTGTCGCGACAGAGCGCCTGGCTGATCATCCAGGCCGCCGCCGAACGCGCCGAACTCACCGCGCACGTCTCGCCGCACACGCTGCGGCACTCGTTCGCGACGCACCTGCTGCAGGGTGGGGCGGACGTGCGGGTGGTGCAGGAACTGCTCGGCCACGCGTCGGTGGCCACGACGCAGATCTACACGCACGTCACGGTCGACGCGCTGCGCGACGTGTACGCCACGTCGCATCCGCGGGCGCGGTGACGGGGGCGTCAGCGTGCCCTGAGAGACTAGAGGGATGACCGCAACGCTCGTCGCACAGGGCCTCGCCGGAGGCCACGGACACCGCACCCTGTTCGACGGCATCGACCTCACCGTCGCCCCCGGGGACGTGATCGGGGTCGTCGGGGCCAACGGTGCGGGCAAGTCCACGCTGCTGCGTCTGCTCGCCGGCGTCGACGAGCCGCAGGGCGGGTCGATCACCCTCGCGCCGGCCGACGCCTTCGTCGGTTGGCTGCCGCAGGAGCACGAACGCGTGCCCGGTGAGACCGTCGCCCAGTACATCGGCCGCCGCACCGGGTCTACCGAGGCGACACGCGAGATGGACGCCACCGCGGCCGCGCTCGGAGATCCCGATGCGGTGGGGGCCGACGACGCCTACGCCACCGCACTCGAACGCTGGCTCGCCAGTGGAGCCGCCGATCTCGACGAGCGGATGCCGGTGGTCCTGGCCGACCTCGGCCTGCAGGTGGGACCGGATGCCGACATGACCGGGCTCTCGGGAGGGCAGGCCGCGCGCGTGGGGCTCGCGGCGCTGCTGCTCTCGCGGTTCGACATCGCGCTGCTCGACGAACCCACCAACGATCTCGATCTCGACGGCCTCGAGCGACTGGAGACGTTCGTGAGGGGGCTGCGGGGCGGCGTGGTGCTCGTCAGCCACGATCGCGAGTTCCTCGCGCGCTCGGTCACGCGAGTGCTCGAGCTCGACTTGGCGCAGAGTTCCCACCGCGTGTACGGGGGCGGCTACGACGCCTACCTGGAGGAACGGGCGACGGTGCGCCGGCAGGCGCGCGAGAAGTACGAGGAGTACGCCGAGACGAAGGCCGACCTGGTCGGGCGGGCTCGCACCCAGCGCGAATGGTCGAGTCAGGGTGTGCGCAACGCGATGAAGAAGTCACCCGACAACGACAAGATCCGCCGCAAGGCCGCGGCCGAATCGAGCGAGAAGCAGGCGCAGAAGGTTCGACAGATGGAGAGCCGGATCGCGCGGCTCGACGAGGTCGAGGAGCCCCGCAAGGAATGGCAGCTCGAGTTCACGATCGGGTCGGCGCCACGGTCGAGCTCGGTCGTCTCTACGTTGTCCGCCGCGGTGTTCCGGCAGGGTGACTTCACCCTCGGCCCGGTGTCGCTGCAGGTCAACGCGGGCGAGCGCATCGGCATCACCGGCCCCAACGGTGCCGGCAAATCGACGTTGCTGCGCGGCATCCTGGGTCGTCAGGCGCCCGACGAGGGCTCGGCGAGCCTCGGCGCCAGCGTCGAGATCGGCGAGATCGACCAGGCGCGCTCGCTGTTCGTGGGGGAGCGCCCGCTCGCCGAGACCTTCGAGGGCTTCGTGCCGGAGCTCAACGCGGGCGAGGTGCGGACGCTGCTGGCGAAGTTCGGGCTCAAGGCCGATCACGTCGCCCGCCCCGTCGACCAGCTGTCGCCGGGGGAACGCACGCGCGCGGGGCTGGCCCTGCTGCAGGCCCGCGGCGTCAACGTGCTCGTGCTCGACGAGCCGACCAACCACCTCGACCTGCCCGCCATCGAGCAGCTCGAGCAGGCGATGGAGTCGTACACCGGCACGCTGCTGCTCGTCACGCATGACCGGCGCATGCTCGCCGCGGTGCAGACCGACCGGCGCTGGCGCGTCGAGGCCGGGGTCGTGACCGAGCTGTAGGGAGACCCGCACAAACGCTGATCCTGCACGGAAACGCTCAGACAGCGCGTTTCTGTGCAGGATCAGCGTTTATGCGTGGGGAGGGCGGGGGTCAGCGCCCCTGGCGCTTCTTGTACGGCTTGGGCTCGCCCTTGACGATGGGGGCGCGGCCCTTTCCCTTGGACGCTTTGGCTTTGCCTCCGCCGGGTGCCTTCTGGCGAGGAGCCGCGGGCGGCGCGTCGGCGATGCGGTGCCGGGCCTCGGTGAGGAGCAACTGGCCCGCGGGGGTGAGCTGCGTGGGCGGGGTGCGCGACACGAGCGGCTGCCCCACCTCTTCTTCGAGCTTGTCGATCGTCGTGTACAGCGAGGCGAGGGGGATGCGGAGCTTCTCCGCCGCGCGGGGGAAGTGCAGCTCCTCGGCGAGGGCGGTGAACCGGACGAGGTGCTCGAGCTTCATGGCATCCATTCTCGCGTGTTCGGCGGCAGCCTGTTGAGTGTCCACGACGCGCCGCCCGCGCACCGGGCCCCGCGGCGTGTTCTGGACACTCAACAGGGGGTGGGCGGCGGGGCGGGCGCGGCGGGGGCGGGTTAGGCGGCTGAGGCGAGCATACGGTCGGCGGTGCGCAGCGACAGGGCCATGATCGTCAGCGCCGGGTTCGCCGCGATCGCCGACGGGAACACCGAGTTGTCGCAGATCCAGAGGTTGGGGATCTCGTGCGAGCGACCGTCGGCGTCGACCACCCCGTCGGAGGGATCGTCCGACATGCGGCACGTGCCGATGGTGTGCGCCGAGCGGGCCAGCACCATCGTCTCGCGCGCCCCCGCAGCCTGCATCACCCGCAGCATGAACGCGGTGGCGTGGCGGTCGATCGCCTTCTCGTTCTCGCCCGCGGTGAACGTCACCCGAGCGCGAGGGATGCCGAACTCATCGGTCTCGTCGACCAGCTCGAGCCGGTTGTCGTCGGACGGCAGGCACTCGGCGTTGATGCCGATGCCGGCCATGAAGCGCGCCTGGTCGAGCCGCTGCATGAGCTCCGGGCCCCACAGGCCGCCCCCGCGGGTGAGCGTGGTGGCGAAAGTGAGGGGCATGACGCCGAGGCTCTGCACGAGGTAGCCCCCGGCGAAGTCCGCGTCGGCGGGACGCATCATGTCTTCGCTGATGAGCGACGACGGATACCCGCGGTGCCCGCGCACCGGCTCGTCGAACCGGCCCCACACCTGCGTCGCCCCGTGGGCGAGGAAGTTGCGGCCGACCTGACCGTTGTCGTTTGCCAGACCCGTGTGCAGCAGCAGTCGGGGCGTTTCGACCCCGCCTCCGGCCAGGACGAGGGTCCGGCAGCGCTGGCGTCGATCGACACCGTCCTTGCGGTAGACGACCGCCTCGACGTGACCGCGGGCGTCGAGCTCGATCCCGTGCACCATCGCCTCGCTGCGGATCTCGGCCCCGGCGGCGACCGCCGCGGGCAGATACGTGTTGGCGGTGGAGGCCTTGGCGTCGTTACGGCATCCCTGGTGGCACTCGCCGCAGTTGACGCACGCGCCGCGCTCGCCGTGGTGATCCTGCAGACGCGCCCGGGTGAGCACGGCCGCCGGCGCGTCGGCCCAGCGGATGCCGAGGGCGTCGCAGCCCTTCGCCACGAGGTTCGCCGGCGCGTTGCGCTTCGCCGGCGCGTAGGCGTACCGGCGGCTCGGGTCCCACGGGTACGGCGTGGGGCCGGAGACGCCGATGTCGCCCTCGACGCGCTCGACGTAGCTCAGCAGCTCGTCGGGGTCGACGGGCCAGTCGCGGCCCTGCCCCGACTCGGTGCGCAGCTTCAGGTCACGGCGGTCGGGACGGGGCGTGAACGCCCCCCAGTGCAGCATCGAGCCCCCGACGCCGCGCCCGCTGTTGTTGGGTCCGAACGCGGTGGGGTCGTCGCCGCCGCTGAGGCGCTCGGACATCCAGTTGATCTCGACGGCCTCGGTCTCGTCGGGGGTCAGGTCGTCGAGCGAGAAGTGGCGTCCGGCCTCCAGCGCCACGACGCTGAGGCCCTTGCCCGCCAACTCCGCCGTCAGGGGCGCGCCACCGGCGCCCGTGCCGATGACGACGACGTCGACGATCTCGTCGTCGGTGAAGGTGCGCATCTGCTCGAGGTTCATGCTGCGTCTCCCGCCGCGATCGAGCCGCCGACACCGGCGGGCTCCCAGTCTTCTCGGCGTCCCAGCCGCAGTTCCACGTAGCCGCGCATCGGACTGCCGCCGGTGGCGAACCCGTCGTACCCGACGCGCGCCATGCTCGCCGGGTGGGCCAGCCATTGCCGCACGAGGTCGTTGCGGGCGTCTTCGAGCCACGCCGTCAGCTGAGCGGCGTCGAAGGAGCCCGTCGCCTCCGTCGTTCCCTCGATCGCGGCGCGCACAACGTCTTCGCGCGCAACGGGGTCGGTCGGCCACACGGATGCCAGGGTGTCGAGCCCCGCTCGATACGCCTCGGGGTCGGGCGGCAGGTCGGCGTTTCGCCACCCGTCACCCTCACCGCGCGCGAGCTGCGCGTCGACGCGGGCGGCGAGGTCGATCGCCGGTCCCTCCTGCGGGACGACGATGTCGGCGATCTCGCGGAGCAGCATGAGTTGTGCGACGTCGAGCACTTCGGGGGCGTAACCGCGGTCGTCGGGAACCGCGCGACGGTTCAGGATGCCACGCACGCGGGCATCCACGCGCTCGCCGGCGATGAGGGTCGCCCACTCTGCGGGGACGACGGGGCCGAGCAGCGCCTCGTCGGTCGCGAACCGTGCGATCGCGTCGGCCGCTTCGGGTGCGCGCTCCAGGGGGATCATGTGCCCCGTGTCGTCGAGGGGGACGAACCGCGCGCGCGGGTACACCGCGGCGAGCAGGCCCGGCTGCGCCGCGGCTCCGAGATCGGCGTCGTCGGTGCCCGCCAGCACGAGCGCCGGGAGGTCGAGGGTGCCGACCTCGGCGGTCGCGTCGATGCGGCTGCCCGTCTCGAGCCACGCGCGCCACGCGGCGGGAGAGGTGCGTCCGAGATCGGCCAGGGCGAGGCGGCGGGCTTCGGGATCGAGCGGCTCGGCGGTGTTCTGCTCGAGGAAGGTCTCGGCATCCGTCTGCGAGATCGCCCCGTCGGACACCCACGACAGCATGAGCTCGCGGCGCTCCTCGTCCATCGGCTCGGGACGCGGGGGCGACGGCGCCATCAGCACCATGCCGCTCAGGCCGACCAGGGGGGCGTCTCCGCGCAGGATCCGGGAGGCCACGAGTGCGGCGACCTTGCCGCCCATGCTGTGGCCGCCCAGCATCCACCGGCCGCGCGCGTGGGCAGCGAGGTGGCGGACGACGTGGGCGACGGTGGCGTCGAGGGAGGAGTCCGTCGCGGCCGCCGCCGAGCCGAAGCCGGGGAGGTCGATGCCCTCGACGCGCACCCGGCCCGAGAGCTGTGCGGCGACGCGATCGAAGGAGTCGGCGCTCGCGCCGAGCGCGTGCAGCATGTACAGGGTGATGGGCGCCTCGCCCGGGGCGACGGCGTTCTCGGAGGGCATGTCTTCACGCTCGCTTACCGCGGGGGTGCGGAAGGGTCGGTTGCGGATCGGGATGTTTTGCGCAAGGGCACCGCGGGCCTCGCGGCGGTGGCGGCGGGATGCGTTCCGAACTCCTGAGAAACCGGCGCCACCGGGCGGGTGAAGGGCGCGCGGCATCGGCGGAGGTGGAGAAGTCAGGAGTTCGGCCCGGGGCGGGGCCGGGCGCGAGGCGGGCCGGTCAGGGCGTGACCATGCCGCCGTTCACGTTCAACGTCTCGCCCGAGACGTAGCTGGACTCCGCCGATGCCAGGAACACGAACGCCGGGGCGATCTCGGCGGGCTGCCCCGCGCGCTGGTAGGTGCTCTCGTCGTCGAAGTGCTCCATCTGGTCGTCGGAGACGCCCTGGCTCACCTGCAGCGCCGACCACGTGGGACCGGGGGCGACGACGTTGACCCGGATGCCGCGGGGGGCGAGCTGCTGGGCGAGGCCCTTCGACAGGTTGTTGATGGCCGCCTTGGTGGCGGCGTAGTCGAGGCGGTCGGGGGCGGGGACGTAGGCCTCGAGAGACGCGGTGTTGATGATCGTGCCGCCCTCGGGAAGGTGCGCGAGCGCGGCCTTGGTGATCCAGAACGGGGCGAAGACGTTCGTGCGGAACGTCTGCTCGAACTGCTCGTCGGACAGGTCGTCGACCTTGTCGACCATCACCTGCTTGCCCGCGTTGTTCACCAGGATGTCGAGGCCACCGAGCGCCTCGGCGGCCTGGGCGACGAGCTCACGGCACGCGCTCGGATCGGAGATGTCGATCGCGATCGAGACGCCCGTGCGCCCGGCATCCCGGATCTGCTGCAGGATGTGGTCGGCGTCGCGCTGCTCGGCGGGCAGGTGAACGATCGCGACATCGGCGCCCTCGCGGGCGAACGCGATCGCCACGGCCCCGCCGATGCCGGAATCGCCGCCCGTGATGAGTGCCTTGCGTCCGACCAGGCGGCCCAGGCCGCGGTAGGTCTTCTCGCCGAGGTCGGGCACGGGGGTCATATCGGCCTGCACGCCGGGCTCGGGCTGATGCTGAACGGGCGGCTCGACGCGGGCGTAGCGGGTGACCGGGTTGTCGAAGGTGAACTGGTCGCGAGCGGAAGTCATGGCCCGACGGTACGCACCGGCCCCCGTGTCGGCCGGGGGCCTTGACGGAATTGCGGATGCCGCGCACGCCACGCTTCACCCGGGGGCGCCGCCGCCCTCGCCCGCCGGTGACGGCGCGGGGGATCCCTAGCGTCGACGGGTGACCGCCCCCGCGCCCCGCCGTGTCCTGCACCTCGTCGACCGGGTGACGGGAGGTGTCCCCGTCGCGGTGCGGACGTACGTCGCGAACTCCCCGGCCGGCGTCGACCACGTCATCGCCGCGCCGTTCTCGGACGGCGCCCCCGCCGCGGTGTGGGAAGGAACCACCGCGAGCCATCGGGAGTGGGACACGGCATCGATGGGGCGGGCGGTTCTCGGGCTGCGACATCTGCTGCGCACCGCGTCGTTCGACGTGGTGCACGCGCACTCGACCTTTCCGGGTGCGTACCTCCGGCTGTGGGGAGCGCCGCGCCGCGCCCGCGTCGTCTACACCCCTCACTGCTACGCCTTCGTGCGCACCGACGTCGCCCCACCGGTGCGCGCGGCCTTCCGCGCCGTCGAGACGCTGCTGCGTGGGCGCGCCACCGTCGTGGCCGCGTGCGGCCCGGGGGAGAGCGCCGAGGCCCTCGGCCTGGGTGTCGCGCCGGAGCGCATCGTCACGGTCCCGAACGTCTCGTCGCTTCCCGACGCCGCCGCGCCGATCGCCGCTCGGCGGGCGCGGACGGCGGCAGCGTCGCTGCGCGTGGGCATGTTGGGGCGCTGGGCGGCCCAGAAGGACCCCGACTACTTCCGCGCGCGGGTGCAGGAGCTGCGCGCGGCGCTCGCCGAACCCGTGGAGGCCCGGTGGATCGGCAGCGCCGACGGGGGCGCCGCCGCCGCGGGGCACGACGAGCCGCGGGTGCACGTGACCGGCTGGCTCCCCGCGACCGAGGTCGGTGCGCAGCTCAGAGGGCTCGACCTCTACCTGCACACCGCGGCGTGGGAGGGATTCCCGATCGCGCTGCTCGATGCCCACGCGGTGGGGGCGCCGATCCTCGCGCGCGCCATTCCCGCCTTGCCCGGGCTTGCGCCCGCGTTGACGATCGAGCAGGGTCTCGGCGGCTTCGTGGATGCCGTTCGCGCCGGCCGGCTCGGGGCGTGGAGCGCCGCGAATCACGCGGCGTGGGGCGCCTACCTCGGGGATCGCACCGCGCGGGCGCAGCGGGTGGCGCTGGAGCGCGCGTGGTTCGGCGAGGTGGCCGACGGCGGGTCTCGCTGACGGGCCGTCGTCTGACGCGCCCGCGGAACGGCGCCGGTCAGGGGCGGAGCTCGGCGCGCACCTCCGCCACGATCGCGGCCACGCGCGCGGCGGAGTCGGCCCACGAGTACAGGCTCTCGTTCAGGCGACCGCGACGGGAGAGCTCGGCCCGCAGCGCGGGGTCGCCGTCGAGGCGCTCGATCCCCCGGCGGATGTCGTCGGGGTCGCTCGGGTCGACCCACAGGGCGGAGTCGCCGAGCACGGTGGGAAGAGAGGCCGCCCGCGCGGCGAGCACCGGCGTACCCATGCGCTGCGCCTCGAGCGGGGGGATCCCGAAGCCCTCGTAGAGCGACGGGAAGGCGAACGCCGTCGCGCCGCGGTACAGGCGCGCGAGCTCGTCGTCGTCGACGCGACCGAGGAAGCGCACCCGGTCGCCGGCGGTGGCGCTCATCGACGTGTGGAAGGCCCTCGCCTGGTTGCCGACGATGAGCAGGCGGCGTATCTGCCGCAGATCGGCCCGGTCGAAGGCCGTGAGCAGGGCGTCGAAGTTCTTGTGGCGGTTCGGTGAGGACACCGCGAGCAGGTACGGGGACCCCTCGTCGTGCGCGGGGCCGTCGGCGGGGAAGTCGCTCGAGACGGCGTTGGCGACCACGCGGAGCTTGTCGGCCGGCACTCGGTAATGCAGGGCGATCTCGCGCGCCGAGAACCCGCTCACGGTGATGACGCGGGCGCTCGAGCGCAGCAGGGGCGGGATCAGGGCGCGGTAGAGCAGGCGGAACGATCGCGCGAAGCTCTCGGGATGACGCACGTAGGTGATGTCGTGGTGCGCGACGATCTGCGGCCGATAGCGCACCGGCCCGGTCGTGGCCAGGCCGAGCAGCAGGGGAGTGCCCGACCGGCGGAGGTGCGCGGGCAGATCGATCTGCTCCCAGAGGTGACCGCTGCGGCGTCCGACCTGTCGGATCTCGACGCCCAGGTCGGCGTCGAGGAGACGACCGGGTGGGGCGACGACCACGAGGTCGGTGAGGGGGGCGAGCTCGCGCACGATCTCGCGGGCGAATCGTTGGACCCCCGTCGTGGGGTGGGTGAGGAAACGGCCGTTGACGACGAGCGGGGTGTCGGAAGCAGACATGCGGGAGGGCTCCGGAGTGAGACGGCGGTGAGTGGGGAGGGCGGGCGCACGCGGTGCGACGACGTCTCAGCTTCGGCGCCGCGCTCGCCGCGGTTGGCGCGCCCCGAAAGGTGAGCACCCGGGTGAAGCGCGGGCCGCGCCCGGGTTCATCGACGGAGGGGGATACGCGCGGCGGCGGTGCTCATCGTTCGTTCACGCTGCTCCTCACCCCTCGACGCCGGGCGCGTCGTCATCCGCGCGCGCGGAGCCATTCGCGCAGGCCCCGGACCAGGCGCCGGCGGCGTGCCCGGTCGGGGTCGTCGGTGGCCTCACCCGCGCGGCGGGCCGAGGCGAGAGCGATGTCGTCGGGCGGCCAGACGAAGCGCAGGAGCAGACGCGCCCGCGTCGTCGGGGGCTCGCCCCGAAGCGCCGCCCAGTAGGCGCGGGCCCGGCTGGACTCGGCGCGCCAGGCCCAGTCGCGCGGGACGCCGTGGTCGCCGTCGAGCGACCCCGGGGGAGCCAGGGGGGCGAGCTCGTCGCGCAGCACGCCGACCGCGCCGAGCTCGCGCGCGCGATCGAGGGAACCGGGTGCCCGGGCGAGCAGCAGGGCGGCCGTGTCGGACGCCGCCCGCGTGCGCGGTCCCGCCCCGATGACGGGGCGCACGGCGTGCACGGCGGCGAGGACGGCGTGCGTGTCGGCGCGCGGCACCCGGATCTCGACGCCGGCGAAGCGCATCGGCTCGGCGTCGCGGAGCACGATCGCGAGAGCGTCGGCGTCGGCGAGGGTGAGTCCGGGGAAGCGGCGATGCACGTCGATCTCGCAGCCCCAGCCGTGTGGCGTCATGGTGGCGGTGTGGTGCACCGAGGTGCCGCGCCACGGATCGGGCTCGCGCGACCACCCCCACGGCTCGAGGGCCGCGGCCAGGATGTCGCCCTGCGCCGGGTCGCACCACACGTCGACGTCGCCGGAGTGCTCGCGCTCGCGCAACCCCTGGAGGAAGAGCGCCGGGCCCTTCGTGAACACGCAGGGGATGCCGTGCTGCGCGGCCACGCGGGCCGTCAGGGCGTACACGAGCTCGTGCAGCGGCGACGACAGCGTCGGCGGGTCGAGCCGGAGCACTCGCGCGGGGTGGGAGGGATCGCGGGAGACGAGGCCCGCGACGCTCATCTGGGCCAGCATCTCGCGCTCCGCCGGCTCGAGGTCGGCGTCGCCGACGGGGGCCCGCTCGATCAGCCGACGCCAGAGGGCGGCGCCCGCGCCCACCAGGCACAGGGCATCACCGGGGTCGGTCGGAACCATCAGGATCTCGGCACCGGCGTCGAACAGGGCCGACCCCCGCACGTCGAGGGCGCCGTGGGCGATCGCGAACCACCCGTCGGCGGGCGGGGAAGAACTCATGCATCGCTCCCGGGTGGGTGGTGGGCGATCTCTCACTCTTCCGCGTGCCACGGCGCGCGCGGATCGATGTGCGCCCTCCGCCGTCGGACGGCAACGAGAAGTTCGTCCGCGACATCACCCGCGACGCGCGTTCCCTCGCCACGGCACGTGCGCGAGGCGCGTCGACTCAGCGCACGCCGCCCCGGTCCACCAGGCGCGTCGGAACGAGGTGCGTGTGCGACCCCGTCGCGGGAGAGGCCCTGCGGGCGAGGAGCGTCTCGGCCGCGCGCGTGCCGAGGTCGGCCACGTCGTAGTCGACGATCCGTATGCGCCGGGGGAGCAGACGTGAGAGTTCGAAGTCGTCGAAGCCGGCGATGGCGACGTCGGCTCCGCGGGGCAGGATGGCCTCGAGTGCGCCGATCGTGACGCGGTTGTTCGCGCAGAACACGGCCGTGGGCGGATCGTCGAGGTCGAGCAGGCGCTGCATCGCCTCGTGGGCGACCGCCGGGGTGTGGAGGCCGTCGACGACCATCGCGGGATCGGGCTCGCGTCCCGCGGCGCGGAAGGCTTCGTGGACCCCCGCCCAGCGCTCGGCCATCGTGTAGATCCCGCGGGCGTCCATCAGGACGGCGATGCGGCGGTGTCCGGCCTCGAGCAGTTCGGCGACGGCGGCGCGCGCCCCGCCGCGGTTGTCGAGCAGGATCGCGTCGGCGGGCACACCGCTGCCGGGACGGTCGAGGAAGACGACCGGGGTGCCGAGCTCGACCTCGCGCCGCAGATAGGAGTGGTCGTCGGCCGTCGGCACGACGATGAGCCCGCCGACCTGGCGCTGGCACAGGTCGAGGGCGAGGGTGCGCTCGGTGTCGGCGTCTTCTTCGCTGGAGGCCATGACCAGGTGCATGCGCTCACGGGCCGCGACGGTCGAGACGGCGGCGGCGACGGCCATGTAGAAGGTGTTCGACAGGTCGGCCGCGATGAAGCCCACGGTGTCGCGATTGCCGGAGCGCAGGCTCGCGGCGAGGGCGTTGCGGTGGTAGCCGAGTCGTGCGACGGCCGACTGAACCCGCTCGGTCATCGCGGGGTCGACGTTCGGTTCGCCGTTGATGACGCGCGAGACGGTCTTGAGACTCACGCCCGCGTCGGCGGCCACGTCGACCATCGTGGGGCGGCCGGTCTTGCGCATGAGTCTCCTCGGATGCCGTCGGGCACGGCATCCTCCGAGCATAGGGACCCGGGCAGGCCGACTTCGGGATCCGGGCTGGCCGACTTCGGGATCCGCGCGTCGGCGGGGGCTGATGCGCCCGTCGAGTGTCCAAGACACGCCGCTGCCAGCGCGACGGATGCGGCGAGTCCTGGACACTCGACGGGTTTGGCGGGAGCAGGTCAGACAGAGCTCGGAGCGACGAGCGTGCCGGTCTCGTGCGAGGCGATGGCGGCGGCGAACAGCCGGTGCGTCAGCGCGGCCTCATCCGGGCGGACGCAGCCGAAGCCGTCGCCGAGCTCGCCCACGTACTCGGCGAGGAAGGCCGCCCACATCTGCAGGATGGCATCCGAGAAGCCGGACTCGAAGTTGGCTCCGGTCACCGTGGGCCACACCGACTGGCTGCCCGCGTCGATCTTCTGCCAGCTCTGCTCTCGCCCGACGCCGGGGACCTCGATGACGGCGAAGACCTCGACCTGCTTGGGGTTCTTGGTGCTGAAGCGCACGCCGCCCGACATGCCGATGGCCTCGAACTCCCACGTGTTCTTGTGGCCCGGCGCGATGCGCTTGGTCTGGGTGGTGAGCGGGAAGGGGGCGCCGTCGTGGCGGGCCCAGGAGTGGATCACGGCGTTGTCCCAGGTGTCGCACGGCTGCGGGGTGCCGTCGGGACCGGGGCGCTCGGTGACGATGTCCTGCAGGATGCCGACCACCTTCTCGGGCGTCCACCCCAGGCGCAGCGGCACGTGCCAGGTGTGCATGCCGAGGTCGTTGAGCACGCCCGCGTCGCCGCAGAACTGCTTCTGCCGCTTCCAGTTCAACGGCTTGTCCACGTCGATGTCACTGGAGTGCAGGAACGAGCAGTTCGCCTCGACGATGCGGCCCAGGGCTCCCGAGCGCACGTAGTCGACGGCCCACTGGGCGCCGGGGAAGAACGGCATCTCGCTCGAGACCCGCACGAACGACACGGGGTTGTCGGCGATGGCGGCGACGACCGCGTCGGCGGCGGCCCGGTCGATGCCGAACGGCTTCTCGGCCAGCAGAGCTTTGCCCGCGCGGATGGTGTCGACGTACAACCGCTCGTGCAGGTCGTGGCGCACCGCGATGTAGACGACGTCGACGCGGGGGTCGGCGAGCAGCTCGTGGTGGTCGGTCGTGGTCAATTGCACGGTGTCGATGCGCTCGAAGAATTCGAGCGCCGCGGGGTTGATGTCGCAGACGGCCACGAGCTCGGGCTCGACGGGGTGGTCGATGAGGGCGGGCCAGCGGCGCAGCGCCGCGGCGATCTCGCGGCCCATCAGCCCTCCGCCGATGATGCCGATGCCTACCTTCTTGCCGGTCATGCGGCACCGCCGATCAGGCTCAGGGCCTCGTCGACCGAGGCGTCGTCGTGCACGACGGCCATGAGGGCCGCGGTGATGCCGGCGGGGTCGCGATGCTGGATGACGTTGCGGCCGTAGACGATGCCGCGGGCGCCCTGTTCGAGCACGGCGCGCGTGCGCTCCAGGAGCGTGCGGTCGTCGACGCGCCCCCCGCCGCGGACCAGCAGGGGAGTGTCTCCGGCGGCCTGGATCACCCGGTGGTACTCGGTGATGTCGTCGGTGGGGTCGGCCTTGATGAGGTCGGCGCCGAGCTCGCGTGCCTGACGCACGAGGGTGACGATCTTGGCGGTGTCGCCGTCGACGCCGTACCCGCCGCTGCCGGGCTTGGTCTGCATGACGAGGGGCTCGATCATCAGCGGCATCCCGTACCGCTCGGCGTCGGTGCGAAGAGCCAGGATCGACCGGATGCACTGCTCGCGCACCTGGGGTTCCCCGGGCAGATCGAGCAGGTTCACGCACACGGCGACGGCGTCGAGGCGCACGGCGACCTCGATCGCGTCGGGCACGTGGATGCTGTGCAGGGGGGATTCGAGCGGGTCGCCGTACACGTTGGCGATGTCGGTGCGCAGCACCAGGCCGGGCTTCTGCTTGCCGGGGACGCTCTGCAGCAGCGGAGCCTGGCCGAGCGTGAGCTGCACGGCGTCGGGGCCGGCTTCGACGAGCGTCCGGACGGTGGCGGCCATGTCTTCGATACCGGTGAGGAAGCCGTGTTCGTGGAACGCGCCGTGGTCGACGGCGACGTCGAGCGCGCGGCCGGAGGTCGCGTTGAAGAGGCGGTGGAGGCGGGGTTTCGACATGGGGTGTGGGTCTCCGAGACGTCGGGTCGGGGCGCGGCTCTGCGCTCGACCGTCAGTATGCGGGGCGCGAGACAACGTTGTCAACGACTGCTAACGTGGGCCGCGCAACGGCGAGGAAGGCGGCGCTCATGGGCGAGCTGTACGGATCGACGATCGACGAGGCGCGCCGCAGGGCGGGGTGCACGGCGCAGGTCGCGAGCGTGGAGGCATCGGTGCGCACCGACGGACCGGATGCCGGAACCCGGCGCCTGCGCGTGATCGCGGGCGACCTCGAGGTCGAGCTGCTGCCCGACCGCGGCCTCGATCTCGGTCAGGTGCGTCACCGTGGTGTGCCGCTCGCCTGGGTGTCGCCCACGGGCTGGCCGCGGCCGGGAGCGGGGGGCTTCGGCGCCTCGTTCGGGGGAGGCCTCGTCACGACCTGCGGCTTGCTGTCGTTCGGCCCGCCGTCGGTCGACGCCGAGGGGGAGCACCCCCAGCACGGGCGGTACAGCGGGCTCTCGGCATCCGTCACCCGAGCCGAGGTGACCCCGGACGCCGTGGTGGTCGAGGCGGTCGTTGTGGAGGCCACGGTGCTCGGCGCCCATCTGGAGCTGCGGCGGAGCGTGCGGGTTCCGCTCGGTGAGGGGCGGATCGAGCTGCGCGACGAGATCGTCAACCGCGGCTCCCGCGAGGTGGAGCCCATGGTGCTGTACCACGTCAACCTCGGCTGGCCGCTGGTGGCGACGGGCTCGGTGCTGCGCTCTCCCGCCACGGGGGTGCAGCCGCGTGACGCCGCGGCCGAGGCGGGACTGTCGTCGTGGGCGGAGTTCCCCGAACCCGTCGCGCACTACCCCGAGCAGGTGTTCGCGCACGAACTGCCGACCGACCGTCGGGTGAGCGCCGAGGTGATCGCGCCGTCGGGGCTCGGCATCCGGATCTCGTTCGACACCTCGGTGCTGCCGGGGATGTTCCAGTGGCGCGTGGCGCAGGAGGGCGGGGTGGTGCTCGGGGTGGAGCCGGCGACGGCCGCGACGATCCTCGGTCGCGGCGACGCGCGGGCGAGGGGGCTGCTGCGCGCACTCGCCCCCGGAGCCTCGTGGGAGCTCGGTCTCGACATCGCTGTCATCCGAGATGCTTCCGTGACTTGACAACGTTGTCCCATCGGGCTCATGCTGACTCCAGCGCAGCCCGCCCGAGGGTTTCGTCCCCAATGACAACGATGTCGGAGATGCGATGACGCACGACGAGCGACCGGCCGCCACGGCGGCCACCGAGGCCATGGCGCCCCGGTCGCGCGCCCGACTCATCGACGTCGCCACGGCCGCGGGGGTCAGCCCCAAGACGGTGTCCCGTGTCGTCAACGACGAAGCCGGCGTGCTGCCCGCCACCCGCGATCGCGTGCTGTGGGCCGTGCGCGAACTGGGCTTCGTCCCCGACCGCAGCGCTCGGGAACTCAAGCGGCGCGACGCCGACACGATCGGCATTCTGATCGACGCGATCAGCGACCCGTTCTTCGCCGCGTTCGTCAGCGTCGTCGAAGAGCTCGCCGTCGCCGAGGGACTCAGCGTCATCTTCGCCAGCACCGGCTACGACGCCGCCCACGAGCGCACCCAGCTCGACCGCCTCACCGGGCACCGCCTCGCGGGCCTCATCGTCGCGCCCGTCGCCGTGGACGCCGCGACCCTCGCGGGGCTGCGCACCCGCTTTCCGGTCGTCTGCATCGACCGCTCGCGCCCGGGTATCGACGCCGTCGTGATCGACGACTTCGGCGCCGCCGCGGAGGCCACCGCCGCCCTCGTCGCCCACGGGCACCGTCGGATCGCCTTCATGGGCGAGGACGTGCCCTATCCCACGGTCGACGATCGCCTGGCCGGCTACCGCTCGGCTCTGAAAGCGGCGGGTCTGCCGTTCGATCCCTCGCTCGTCGTCACCCACGAGCGCTTCGGCCGAGGCGAGGCCGCCGAGGCCTCGCGCCTGCTCGAACGCGGCGACGCCCCCACCGCGCTGCTCTGCGCGACCAGCCTCGCGGCGATCGGAACGGTCCGGGCGATCCGCGCGAAGGGCCTGCGCATGCCGGCGCTCATCTCGTTCGGCGATTTCACCCTCGCCGAGGTGCTGGAGCCGGCGATCACCTACGTCGACCACGACCCGCGCCTGCTCGCGGTCGCGGCGTTCCGGCTGCTGCGGCAGCGCGCCGCGCGCCCCGACGAGGGTCCCGCGCGCATCGTCGTGCCGACCCGCCTCGTCCCGCGGGGATCGGGCGAGGTCGGCGTCGGTGCCGGATCCCTGCCCGCCGTCGCCGCGGAGGGGGCGTCCGTCGCGCAGCCCGCGTCCGCCGGGCGGCCCGCCGTGCCCTCGGCGCCTGCCGGGGAGCCCGCCCCCTCGGCACCTGCCGGGCAGCCCGCCCCGTCGGCGTCGGCCGGGCAGTCCGCCCCGCCCGAGGCCGCCGCCCTCTCCGTCGCCGTGATCGAGCCCGCCGCGGCGCTCGTGGCGACGGCCTTCGCCCTCGCCCGCACCGAGACCTCCGGCGTCGCCGCCGTGTCGTCCTCCGAACCGATCGGAGCCTCGTGATGAAGCCCGTCCTGCTGCCCCCGAACCCCGTGCAGCACTTCTACCTCGGCGGTGACCGCATCGCGGCCCTCCGCGGCATCGTGCCCGAGACCGACCGCCAGCCCGAGGAGTGGCTCGGCTCGACCGTCTCGCGCTTCGGCTCCGACACCATCGGCCTCGCGATCGCCGAGGACGGCGCGTTCCTGCGCGACCTGGTCACGGCCGACCGCGCCGCGTGGGTGGGGGCCCGCGGGGGACGCGACGCCGCGGATCTCGGCATCCTGGTCAAGCTGCTCGATGCGCGCCAGCGTCTTCCCGTGCATGTGCACCCCGACCGCGAGTTCGCGCGCGGGCACCTCGACTGCCCGTACGGCAAGACCGAGGCCTGGTACGTGCTCGAGACCGAGGACGACTGCGCCGTGCACGTCGGGTGGAACCAGGCCGTCGACCGCGACGAGCTCGACCGCCGCCGCGACGCGCAGGACAGCGAGTGGATGCTCTCGCGGATGAACCGCGTGGTCGTCCGCCCCGGGATGGGCGTGCTCGTGCCCGCCGGCACCGTGCACGCGATCGACGGTGGGATCTTCGTCGCCGAGGTGCAGGAGCCCACCGACTTCTCGATCCTGCTCGAGTGGTCGGTCACGACCTCGACCCGCGACGAATCGCACCTCGACCTGGGCTTCGACGCCGTCATGCCCGCCGTGTCGACCGAGAAGCTGGATGCCGCAGCCCTCGACGCCCTGATCAGCACGGCCGGCGCGACGCCGGCGGGGAACGACTTCCGCTCGCTGCTGCCCGCCGCCGCCGACCCGTACTTCCGCCTGTTCGACGCGGCCGGCGAGACCGCCGCCCGTGAAGCCGGTTTCGCGGTGGTGCTGGTGCGCGAAGGGGCCGGCGCGTTGGTGTCGGACGCGGGCTCGGTCGACGTCGAGCGCGGACAGGTCTACGCCGTCCCGCACGCCTTCGGCGCCTGGCGCCTGACGGGCGCGGCCGACGTGCTCGTCGCGGCGCCCGGCGCCGGCTGGCCCGGGACCCTGCGCGGCGGGGGAGTGCGGTGAGCGACTACGTCGTCGGCATCGACATGGGAAGCACCAGCACCAAGCTGCTGGTCGCCACCCCAGACGGGCGCCAGGTGCTCGTCGCGAGCCGCCGCTCACCCTGGACCAACCTCGACCACGGCCAGGCCGAGATGCCCGCCGACCGCGCTATCGCTGTCGTCCGCGAGCTCGCGGCCGAGGCCGACCAACGCCTCGACGCGGGCTATCGCATCGTCGCCCTCGGGGTGTCGGGCATGGCCGAGGCGGGAGTGCTGCTCGACGCCGACGGCACCGCGCTCGCCCCGATCATGGCGTGGTTCGACCCGCGCGGCGCCGCTCAGATCGCGGCGACCCCCGACGCGTTCCGCGCCGAGTTCCCCGGCCGCACGGGGCTGCCGGTCGGGCCCCTGGCATCCATCGCCAAGCTCCTGCACCTGCGGGACCGGGGGATCGCGCTCGCCGGGACGACCTTCCTCAACGTTCCGGAGTTCGTCGTGCACGCCCTCGGCGGGCCCCGCGTGGCGGAGTACTCGCTCGTCTCGCGCACAGGACTCATCGACCAGGACGACAGCACCCCCTGGCAGGCGGCGCTCGACGTGCTCGGGGTGGACGAGACGATCCTCGGCGCTCGCGTCAGCGCCGGCGAGGCGGTCGGCACGCTGAGCGACCCGGCCATGCCCGCGGGCTTCCGCGGCGCCGCCCTCACCATCGCGGGACACGACCACCTCGTCTCGGCCGTCGCCGTCGGCGCCACCCACACGGGACAGCTGTACGACTCGATGGGCACCGCCGAGGCGCTCGTGCGCGTGCTCGACGACACCCTTCCGTTCGCCGCGCGCGAGCGTCTCGCCCACGCCGGTATCAACTGCGTGCGCCACGTCATCCCGGGCAAGTACGTGCTGCTCGCGGGCACCAAGTCGGGACTGCTCATGCGGCGGGTGCTGCAGCTGCTCGGGATCACGGATGCCACGGGGCGCGCGGTCATCGACGACGCGGCCGTGGCTCTTCCCGTGGACGGCACGCTCGCCGACGGCGGTCTCGTGGTGTCGGGCGCCCGCAACGATGACGGCGTGCTCAGGATCGTCGCGCAGAGCGACGGACTCAGCCCCGCCGAACTGTTCGCGGCCAGCCTGCGTCACGGCAACGAGATGCTCGCGGAGTGCATGGCCGTGATGGACCGCGAGGTCGCCCCTCCCACCTCGACGGTGCTCACCGGTGGCTGGTCGACCATGGCGTCCGTCGTGCGCTCGCGCTCGGCGCTGCTGCCCGAGGTCACCGTCTCGACCCACGACGAGGGCACCGCGTACGGCGCGGCGCTGTTCGCCGCGTTCGCCGCCGACGCGGCATCCCGGTCCTTCGAGGACGTCGCCGAGGCGTTCCTCTCTTCTTCTCTCGTCGCGGACGAGAGCCCTCTTCTCACCAACGAAAGGAGCTGACGATGTCGTCAGTCACCACCGCCGTTCCCGTGCTGCAGGCGCGGGGACTGTCGCGGCAGTTCGGTTCTGTCCGGGCGTTGAGCAATGTGGATTTCGAGGTCTATCCGGGGGAGGTCACCGCCCTGATCGGTGACAACGGTGCGGGGAAGTCGACGCTGGTGAAGGCCTTGTCGGGCAATCTCGCCGTCGATGAGGGCGAGATCCTCTTCGATGGGCAGCCGATCGAGATGTCGAATCCGCAGGTCGCGTCGGCGTTGGGGATCGAGACGGTGTACCAGGACCTGGCCTTGGCCCCGCATCTCGATCCGGTGCAGAACATGTACCTGGGCCGCGAGATCCGCCGCCCGGGCCTGGCCGGTGCGCTGGGGTTCATGAAGACGAAGGACATGGCGGTCGCCTCCCGTGCGGCGTTCGATGAGCTTGGCGCGACGGTGCGTTCGCTCACCTCTCCGGTGGGGGAGATGTCGGGTGGGCAGCGGCAGGCGATCGCGATCGCCCGTGCCGTGCACTGGGCCGGACGCCTGGTGTTCCTCGACGAACCCACCGCCGCTCTCGGTGTGCGTCAGACGAAGAACGTGCTCGAGACGATCCGGCGGGTGCGGGACAAGGGCATCGCGGTGGTGTTGATCTCCCACTCCATGCCGCACGTGATGGAGGTGTGCGACCGCATCCAGGTGCTGCGCCTGGGGACCCGGGTGGCGAACATCGACGCGAAACAGACCTCCATGGAAGAACTCGTCGGGCTCATGACCGGCGCCGTCACGAAGGACGACCAGAAATGAGCACCACGACACCTCCGACGGAGACCGTCGCCATCGGCACGTTCGACGATTCGAAACCGAACTTCTTCGTCGGTTTGCTGAAGGCGCAGGCCTTCCAGATCCTCATCATCCTCATCGTCATCGTGCTGATCTTCAGCGCCCTGGCGCCGGACTCGTTCGCCCAGTGGTCCAACTTCCGCCTCATCATCCAAAACGCCTCGATCCTCGCCGTCCTCGGCGTCGGCATGACGTACATCATCATCACCTCCGGCATCGACCTCTCCATCGGATCAGTGCTCGTGTTCTCCGGCGTCGTCTCGGCCCTCGTGATGCGAGCGCTCGGCGGTGAAGGGTGGGGCGTCGCCACGATCGGCATCCTGGTGTCGATCCTCAGCGGCGTCTGCTGGGGGCTGCTGAACGGCTTCCTCATCGCCAAGGCGAAGATCCCGCCGCTCATCGTCACGCTCGGTTCGCTCGGCATGGCCCTGGGCCTCGCGCAGATCCTCACCGGCGGCGTCGACGTGCGCGACGTTCCCACCGTGCTGACGGTGTCGATCGGGTACGGCAACGTGTTCGGGTCGCTGCCGATCATCAGCGTCATCGCCCTCGTCGTGGTCGTGATCGGGGCGATCGTGCTGCACTTCACCAAGTTCGGGCTCTACACCTACGCCGTCGGCTCCAGTGAGCTGGCCGCCCGCCGCGTCGGCGTGAAAGTCGACCGCCACCTCATCTCGGTCTACACCCTGTCGGGAGCACTCGCGGGCCTCGCCGGCATCCTCGCCCTCTCGCAGTTCTCGACCACCGCCATCGCGGGACAGTCGCAGACCAACCTCAACGTCATCGCCGCCGTCGTCATCGGCGGAACGTCCCTGTTCGGCGGTGTCGGCACGATCTTCGGCACGGTCGTGGGCCTGTTCATCCCCGCCGTGCTGCAGAACGGCTTCGTCATCACCGGCGTGCAGCCGTTCTGGCAGCAGGTCGCCGTGGGCGCGGTGCTGATCACCGCCGTCTACGTCGACCAGGTGCGCCGCACCGCCGCGACCCGCGGCAACACCCAAAGCCTCTGGCGAAAGTTCGTCAGCGGAGGACGCCGCGGCTGAGGCCCGGCATCCGACCCCACCAAGAGAGAACGGTCATCACAATGAAGTGGAACAGCAAGGTTCTCGCGTTCGCCACCCTCGGCGCCGCAGCCACCCTCGTCCTCGCCGGGTGCTCCGGCGGAGCCTCGTCGGGCTCCGCGTCGGGCGGCGCGGAGGGCGGGTACAAGATCGCGTTCGTGCAGGGCGTCGCCGGAGACGAGTTCTACATCTCCATGCAGTGCGGCATCCAGGACGAAGCCGCCAAAGAAGGCGCCACCGTCACCACCCAGGGTCCCGAGAAGTTCGACCCCACCCTGCAGAAGCCGATCGTCGACGCGATCGTCGCGTCGAAGCCCGACGCGCTGCTCATCGCCCCGACCGACGTGTCGGCCATGCAGGCGCCGATCGCGGCGGCGGAGGCGGCGGGCATCAAGGTCGTGCTCGTCGACACGACGCTGGAGGACCCCTCGGGCGCGGTCTCGCAGATCTCGTCCGACAACGAGGGCGGCGGAGCGGCCGCGTTCGAAGCCATTCAGGAGGCCAACCCGAACGGCGGCAAGGTGCTCGTCGTCTCGGTCGACCCCGGCATCTCGACCACGGACGCCCGAGCGAAGGGCTTCGAAGACGCCGTCGCGAAGGACAGCAAGTTCGAATCCGTGGGTGTGCAGTACTCGCACAACGAGCCCTCCACGGCAGCGGAGATCGTGACCGCCGCGCTGCAGAAGGACCCCGACATCGTCGGCATCTTCGCCGCCAACCTGTTCGCCGCCGAGGGCTCCGCCACCGGTGTGCAGCAGGCCGGTAAGCAGGGCGCTGTCACCATCGTCGGCTTCGATGCCGGCCCCGCCCAGGTCAAGGCCCTCCAGGCCGGCACGGTCCAGGCCCTCGTCGCGCAGGAGCCCGCCACCATCGGCTCCGACGGTGTCAAGCAGGCCATCGCCGCCCTCAAGGGCGAAGCGACGGAGGAGAAGATCCAGACCGGCTTCACCATCCTGACGAAGGACAACATCGACACCGACGGCAAGGACGCGGTCTACAAGTCCACCTGCTGACACCCCGGATGCCGGGGCTCCCACATCCGCGTGGGGGTCCCGGCATCCCCCCTCCGCTCTTCGCGTGAGTCGCCACACTTTGTCGCATCAACCACCACGTCAGCGACAGATTCTGGCGACTCACGCGCGCGCGAAGCGCCGAATACGCGAAGCGCCACCGATCACCACCGACGAGAAAGACACCGCCGTGCCGCTGGCCGACATGCCCGAACTGCTCGCCGCGCACCGCGCGGTCGGGGCCTTCAACTTCATCACCCTCGAGGTCGCCGAGGCGATCGTCGCCGGGGCCGAAGCCGCCGACCGCGGCGTGATCCTCCAGCTGTCGCAGAACGCCATCGCGTTCCACGGGGGGCTCGCCCCGGCGGCGTCCGCTGCACTGCGGCTGGCCGAGGCCGCCCGGGTGCCCGTCGTCGTGCACCTCGACCACGCCACCGACGAGTCGCTCGTCGACGAGGCGTTGGCCGTCGGCATCCGGTCGGTCATGTTCGACGCGGCTCACCTTCCGGATGCCGAGAACCTCGACCGCACCGCCGCCGTCGCCGCACGCGTGCACGCCGTGGACGCCTGGGTCGAGGCCGAGCTAGGCGAGATCGGGGGCAAGGGCGCGCACGCACCGGGCGTCCGCACCGACGTCGCCGAGGCCGTGCGCTTCGTCGGCGAGACCGGCGTCGACGCCCTCGCCGTCGCGGTCGGCAGCGAGCACGCCATGCGCGAGCGCACGGCGCGGCTCGACGAAGCCCTGATCGCCGACCTCTCCGCCGCCCTGTCCGTGCCCCTCGTGCTGCACGGTTCCAGCGGCGTCGCCGACGCCGGCATCGACGGCGCCGTGCGCGCGGGGGTGCGCAAGGTCAACGTCGGCACGCACCTGAACCAGGTGCTGACCTCCGCGGTGCGCGCGGAGCTCGACCGGGACCCGGATGCCATCGACCCGCGCCGCTGGCTCTCGCCCGGCCGCGAGGCGGTCGCGGGCGAAGTGCATCGACTGCTCGACGTCATCACCGGACGCACCGCATGACCGGCATCGTCACCCTCACCGCGGCGGGGGCCATCGACGCGACATACCGCGTCGGCATCCTGCGCCGCGGCGCCTTCGCCCGCGCCGACAGTTACACGCGGGAGGTGAGCGGCAAGGGCGTCAACGTCTCGGCCGCCCTCGCCGCGGGCGGCGCGCCTACGGCCGCCGTCGTGGTGCTCGGCGCCGACGACGTGCGCTTCGCGCGCTGCGGACTCACCGCCCCCCTGCTGCGCATCGTCGAGGTGCCCGGCGCGACACGCGTGAACACGTCGATCGTCGACGCCGACGGAGCGACCACCAAGGTGAACGCTCCCACCCCGCCGCTGTCGGCGGAGGCGTGGGATGCCACGGTGTCGGCCGTGCGCGACGAGCTCGCCGCGCGGGAGCAGCCCTGGCTCGTCATCTCGGGCAGCCTGCCGGAGCTCGCGGGAACCCACGCCCTCGTCGACCTCACCGCCGTCCGCGCGGCGGCCCGCGAGCGCGGTGCCCGCGTGGCCGTCGACACCAGCGGAGCCGCGCTCGACGCGCTGCTCGCCGACCCCGCCGGCATCGACCTGCTCACCCCGAACGTCGACGAGCTGTCCGCTGCGGTCGGGCGCCCCCTCACCACCCTGGGCGACGTCGTCACCGCCGCGCGCGAGATCGTCGCGCGCGGCGTGGGCATCGTGCTGGCGAGCATGGGCGCCGACGGCCTGCTCGCCGTCACCGCCCAGCGGGTGGTCTTCGCCCGCGCCGAGGCCCCGCACGTCGCCAACACGGCGGGGGCGGGGGATGCCGCCCTGGCGGGGTTCCTGCTCGGTCTCACCCGCGCGCCCGCCGCGGCGGCGGCCGGCGCCGATTCGCTCGCGGTCGCCGCAGCCTCGGCCGCGGAGTGGGGAGCCCATGCGGTGGCGCACGCGTCGACCCTCGTCGCGGGACCGCCCCAGGGCATCCGGGCCCTCGTCGACACCGAGCCCGACCTCACTCGCGCCCTGAGCCCGGAGGGCGACGCGTGAGCGTCCTCGCTCCCGAGATCACCGCGGCGGTCGCCGACGTGTCGCGCGTCCGCACGCGCGCGATCGACCGGGTCGCCTACGCCAACGACGCCTCCCATTACCTGCTGACCCCGGATGCCGTGGTGGTCGCCGCCGACGCGGCCGAGGTGGGAGCGATCCTGCGGGCGGCCACGGCATCCGGTACCCCCGTCACGTTCCGCTCGGGCGGCACCAGCCTGTCGGGGCAGTCGTCGGGTGCGGGGCTGCTCATCGACGTGCGGCAGGGCTTCGGGCGCATCGACGTGCTCGACGGCGGGCGCCGCGTGCGCTCTCAGCCGGGCGCCACGGTGCGCCAGGTCAACGCGCGTCTGCTGCGGCACGGGCACCGGCTCGGCCCCGATCCGGCGAGCGAAGCGGCGTGCACGATCGGCGGGGTCGTGGCGAACAACTCCAGCGGCATGGCGTGCGGAACGGAGGAGAACTCGTACCGCACCCTCGAGGGACTGGTGCTGGTGCTGGCATCCGGGACCGTCGTCGACACGGCCGCCCCCGACGCCGACGCGTTGCTGCGCGATCGCGAGCCGGCGCTGGTCGCCGGACTGATGCGGCTGCGCGAGAGAGTCGTCGCGAACAGCGCGAGCGTCGCGCTCATCGAGCGGCAGTTCGCGATGAAGAACACGATGGGCTACGCCCTCAACGCGTTCCTCGACTTCGACACCCCGGCGGCTCTGCTCGCGCACCTCACGGTGGGATCCGAGGGGACGCTCGCGTTCGTCGCCGAGGCGACGTTCCGCACGGTGCCGATCCGCCCGGCCGTCGCCACGACGCTCGCGGTGTTCCCCACGCTCGACGCGGCCACCCGCGCTCTTCCCGCCCTGGTGTCGACGGGAGTGGCGACGCTGGAGCTGATGGATGCCACCTCCCTGCGCGTCGGACAGCGTCTGGCCGGCACCCCCGCCGCCATCCACGGGTTCGAGGCCACCACGCAGGCGGCGCTGCTCGTGGAGTACCACGCGGACGACGCTCCCGCGCTCCGGGAGCTCGCCGGGGCGGGCGCACGCGTGCTCGCCGGGGAGGACCTGCTCGACGCGGCCGTCTTCTCCCGTGACCCGGTGCAGCGCGCCGCCGCGTGGACCTTCCGAAAGGGCCTCTACGCCTCGGTCGCCGGGGCCCGCCCCTCGGGCACGACGGCGCTGCTCGAAGACGTGGTCGTGCCCGTCGCGCGTCTCGCCGACACCTGCGAAGGGCTACGGCAGCTGTTCGCGCGATTCGGCTACGACGACAGCGTGATCTTCGGCCACGCCAAGGACGGCAACATCCACTTCATGCTCACCGACCGCTTCGAGGGCGCGAAAGCGCTCGGTCGGTTCGAGGGGTTCACCGAGGCGATGGTCGACCTGGTGCTCGACGCCGGGGGCAACCTCAAGGCCGAGCACGGCACCGGTCGCGCGATGGCGCCGTACGTGCGCCGGCAGTACGGCGACGAGCTGTACGACGTGATGGTCGAGCTGAAGCGTCTGCTCGACCCGAGCGGCATCCTGAACCCGGGCGTGATCATCAGCGACGACCCCGGTGCGCACATGCGCGACCTGAAGACGCCGGTGTCGATCGAACCCGAGGCCGACCGGTGCGTGGAGTGCGGGTACTGCGAGCCGGTGTGCCCGAGTCGATCGCTCACGTTGACGCCGCGCCAGCGGATCGTCGTGCGGCGGGCGTCGACCGCAGCCCGCGAGCGCGGCGACGGGGCTCTCGTCGCGGAGCTCGAGCGCGACTACGACTACGACGGCGTGCAGACCTGCGCCGTCGACGGCATGTGCCAGACGGCCTGCCCCGTGCTCATCAACACCGGGACGCTGATGAAGCGCTTCCGTCGCGAGGATGCCAACCCGGTGCTGGCCGCGGGATGGTCGGCGGCGGCGACCGGATGGGGAGCGGTGACGCGCGCGGGATCCGCCGCGCTGACGGTCGCCGCGGCGCTGCCCACGCCGCTCGTGCGGACGGTGACGGATGCCGCCCGCGCGGTGCTCGGCGCCGAATCGGTGCCGCGGTACTCGGCGGAGCTTCCCGCCGGTGGGGCATCGCGGCGGTCGCTGGGGTCTCGGGTCGGCGCGGCGGGTGTGGAGCCCGTGGCGGTGTTCCTGCCGGCCTGCGTGGGCAGCATGTTCGGTGCCTCCGAGGGCATCGGCGCGACCGCGGCGTTCACCCGGCTATTGGAGCGCGCCGGCGTCTCGGCGGTCGTCCCCGACGGCATCGACGCGCTCTGCTGCGGCACCCCGTGGTCGTCGAAGGGCTACGCGAAGGGGCACGCCACCATGTCGGCCCGCGTGCGTGCGGCCGTCCGAGAGGCCACGCGCGACGGCGCCCTCCCGGTGGTGTGCGACGCGTCGAGCTGCACCGAAGGTTTCGCGGCGACGCTGCGCGACGACGGCATCCGGGTTCTGGATGCCGTGGCCTTCACGGCATCCGATCTGCTTCCGCGTCTCACCCCGACACCGGTGGCCGAGCTGCTGGCGCTGCACCCGACCTGCTCGTCGACGCAGTTGGGCATCGACCCGGCACTCCGCGCGATCGGTGCGGTCGTGGCATCCGAGGTCCGTGTTCCCGACGCCTGGGGCTGCTGCGCGTATGCGGGCGATCGCGGCATGCTGCACCCGGAGCTGACCGAGGCCGCGACCGCTCCCGAGGCGGCCGAGGTCGCCGGCTGGGGCGCCGACGCGTACGCCTCGTGCAACCGCACCTGCGAGCTGGGCATGACGAAGGCGACGGGGGAGTCGTACGTGCACGTGCTGGAGCTGCTGGAGCGGGCGACGCGGTCGGGCGCGTGAGGCGTCAGGCCCCGCCGCCTCGGGAGCCCCGCGGCGACGGGAATCGACCCCTCACTCGAAGGCGGGTGCGGCGGCGGCGCGGCGGCGCTCACTCACGATCAGGGCGATCAGCAGAATCAGCCCGGTGAGCACGACGATGTAGGTGCTGAGCGTGGGAACGACGCCGAGCAGGCCGTTGGCCGGGAACAGGGCGTGCAGTTCGAGGGTCGGGTCGGTGCTCGCGTGCACGAGCATCGGGGCGATCAGCGTGCGGGTCACCCGCAGCACGAGGTACATGCACAGGCCGAAGAAGAAGGTGTACACGACCTGCTGCAGCACGACGGCGACGCCCTCGGTCGAGGTGAATAGGTTGGCGAGGTGCAGCGCGGCGAAGATCCCGGCCGAGGCGAGGGCCACGGCGATCTCGCGGTGACCGGCCTTGCGCATGAGATCGACGACGAAGCCGCGCGTGACGAGCTCTTCGACGAAGCCGATGAACAGTCCCGTCACCAACCAGGCGCCGACGAGCGGGAGCCCCGCGGCCGCGTAATCGATCGAGAGCAGGGCGAAGACGTTGATCGCCAGCACGACGATCACGGCGGTCCACATCCACCGGCGCCCACCGAGCGTCTGCCGCGAGAACAGCTCGCGGCGCCACCCGACCGACGCCGCGAAGGCGACGAGCAGTACCCCGGTGACGAGGATCGGGACGCCGGTGCCGAAGAACACGTCGCCGGCGCTGCCCGTCTCGCCCCGCAGGCTTCCGCCCGGGGCGAGCACGCGGCTGAGCAGAAAACCGATCAGCAGATAGACGCCGAGATAGACGACCGCGAGCAGGAGTGCCCGCCAGAACCCGCCCCTGTTCCAGAATCTCGACCAGCTCGATGCGCCGTGCGCCATGTCTGCCCCCTTGAATGCCCTGCCGCCCGTTCGTGCTTCATCGTGACAGAGGGGCCGCGATGCGGGGGCGTGCGCTGCGGCTTCGGCACAACTCCTGCGTTTTGCGGGGGAAGGGTGGGTGGGAGCGGGTGGTGGGGCGGGTTGCCGGAGGTGTGCGGGGCGGGGCTCGGGGCCTGGGTCGCGCGGCGGGGCTCGGCGGCCGGGCCGCGGGGCCCGAGGTTTGCCGCAGGGGTGGTCGGGAACACCTATCGACGCGGAGACTGATCCGCCCGGTACATGGCGATCCCGCGCCACACGATCCACAGCCCCCCGCCGATTCCCAGGCCAGCCAGCAGCCAGACCGGGATGCCAAGGCGGGTGACGTCGTCAAACCGGCCGAAGGCGAGCGTGGACCACAACAGGATGCACGACGCGGCCGTCACCAGCGAGCCGAACACGGTGAGGATCTGAGCGGCGGCCCGATCACGGGGTGCGCTGTCGTTCCAGGCCATGCCCGAACGGTACTCGACCGCCTTGAGCTCGGCGCGATCGGACGCCCGTGACTTCCACAACCCCCTCTCGACGGTGGGCGCGGGTCGTACGGTTGCCGCGAAGCTAATCGGTGATGAGGGGTGACCATGAGCGCGCGTGGTGTGGCGGTAGTGACGGGAGGGTCTGCGGGCCTGGGGCGGGCGATCAGTCGGGAGCTGGCGGATCGGGGGTGGGATGTTGCCGTGCTGGCGCGTGGCGGGGACGGTCTCGCTGCCACCGTCCGGGAGATCGAGGCACGGGGTCGTCGAGGCTATGCCGTGAGCACCGATGTTGCGGACTGGGCCGCCGTCGATGCGGCCGCGTCGGCGATCGAGGACGAGCTCGGTCCCATCGACCTGTGGGTGAACAATGCCATGGCGGGCTCCATCTCGGAGTTCCTCGATACGTCCGTCGAGGATTTCGATAGAGCGACACAGGTCACCTACCTCGGGGTCGTCAACGGTACCCGTGCAGCGCTCAGTCGGATGACGTCGCGAGGAGCGGGGCACGTCGTCCAGATCGGGTCAGCCCTCGCCCACCGAGGGATTCCGTTGCAGGCGGCTTACTGCGGCGCGAAACACGCAATCCATGGGTTCACCGACGCCGTCGTCGCGGAACTCACGCACAATCACAGCGACGTAGCGGTGTCCCTGGTGGATATGCCCGCGCTGAACACGACGCAGTTCGGCTGGGTGAAGTCCAGCTTCCCCGAGCACCCCCAGCCCGTGCCGCCCATCTTCGAACCCGAAGTCGGTGCACGTGCGGTCGCGGACGTTGCGGACGTACCGCGTCGACGTACCTGGGTGGGCGAACCCACCGCGGCCACCATCCTCGGCGCGCGGTTCGCCGGGCGGTTCCTCGACTGGTTCCTCGCGAAGACGGCGTACAGCGGGCAGGTTGAGACGGGCAAGCCGCGCTCCACCCAGCCGTCCAACCTGTGGGAGCCCGTTGCAGGTGACCACGGTGCTCGGGGCATCTTCTCCGATGACGCCCACTCCTTCAGCCCTCAGACGTGGGCCATCCGCCACCGCCGGCCCGTCTTCTCTGCCCTCGCTCTTACCCTCGCCGCCGCGGTCGGGGTGACGGCGGCAGCGGCCAGAAAACGCTAGTCAGCGCCCCCGCGCGCCCGCAGTATCCGGGGAGACCTCGTGGTGGGGCTGGCGTAGATCGCGACGGCTCGCGCGGTGATTCGGCAGCAGAGCTCATATTGACGAGGAGTCTCCACCCGGCACGCGGACGCGGCTGAGGCAACGCAGCAGGTCCGTACCCCGCGGACGGTGACCCGCGGCGAGAACTCTTGCCTCGTGTCAGGTGGAAGCGGGGCACGAACCCGCGCTTCGTGCCCGGGTCAGTCGCGGCGCCCGGCCGGCACCAACCGCAGCGCTCCCGATGCCGCGACCTCGAGCCGCACGGCATCCAGTCCGTCCACCACCAGGTCGGCGGTCAGCTCCTCCTCCGCCGTCGTGCCGGTCAGCGCCAGCACGGCGCATCCCGCCGCGCGGGCTGCCGCGATGCCGGCCGGCGCGTCTTCGACGACGAGGCAGCGCGCGGGGTCGACGCCGAGGCGGGCAGCGGCGGTGAGGAACGGCTCGGGGTGGGGTTTGCCGTTCTCGACGTCGTCGACCGTGACGAACACCGCGGGACGCTCGTAACCCGCGGCGGCGAGGCGGGCGGTGGCGATCGGCACCGACCCCGATGTCACGATGGCCCGTCGCTCGGCCGGCACCGAGGTGAAGAACGCGTCGGCGCCTCGGATGGGGAGAAGGCCCACGGCATCCGTGATCTCGAGGTCGGTGACGTGCGCGAGGGCTTCGGCATGCCGGTCGGCGGGCAGCAGATGACCCACGAGCGTGCGCGCGGGCTGGCCGTGGTTGGCGTGCAGGGCCTCCATCGACACGTCGAAGTGCTCGGCGAAGCGGCGCCACGACCGCACCACGGATGCCGTGGAGTCCACCAGCGTGCCATCGAGGTCGAACAGCACGGCGTCGAACTCGCGCGTGAAGATCTCGGCGTCCGCATCGATCGGCCGCCGGATCCCCAGCGCCGGCAGGACGCGGGCCAGCTGCTGCGCCGTCGACAGCTCGGCATCGACGGCGGTGACCGGGATCGAGGGTGCCACGGGAGCGGTGTCGGGGCGGTGGGCGTCGCGAGACGCGCCGCGGGAGGAGCGGCGGGATGCCAGCACGGCGGGGTCTCCGTCGACGTGCACGACGTGCGGCTCGGCGGGGGCGAGGGCCTCGCATAGGGCGTCCCATTCGGGGCCCCCGGTCAGCTCGGCGGTGAACGGCGCCACGACCACCACGCGGCCCGCCGTGGAGAGGGCGTCGGCGGCGGTGGCGCGCAGGGCGGCATAGCGTCCGGCGCGGATCGCGGGGGAGTGCGGCGATGTGAGCCAGTGGTCGCCCAGTGCGCCGTCGGGCAGGGCGTCGAGCAGCGGCGTGGTCACGCTGTCGAGGTCGACGAGGGGCGCCCGCAGGCGCTCGGCGATCGCCCGACCCAGGGTGCTCTTGCCGCTGCCGGCGGTGCCGGCGACGACGACGGCGAGCGATTCGGGTATTTGACACGGCGACGGCATACCCCCACCATAGACGTAGCAAGTCACCGGTGTCATGCTTGAAATTCCGGGACTCGAAGAAGTTCCGGAAAGGACGGCCGCTCATGCGAGACACCGGTGACATGGTTTCGGGGTCAGCGCGCCTCCACGCCGGGCTCGACCTCGGCAGCACCGCGATCAAGATGCTGGTCATCGACGACGACGGCACCGAGATCGCCGGCGCTCAGGTACCCACCCCGTGGCGGGTCGGAGCGGGCGGAACCACCGACATCGACGCCGCCGACCTGCTGGCCTCCGTGCATGCGCTCGTCGACCTCGTCGACGCCGATCTCGCCCCGCTGACCGCCGAGCCGCTGACCTCGCTCGCCGTCGCCGGCATGGGGGAGACCGGCATCCTGATCGACGAGAGCGGTGCCGCTGCGGGCCCGGGCTTCGCCTGGTTCGACCCGCGCGGCCTCGAGCAGATCGCGGCGTTCCCGCGGGCGGTGCGCGAGGAGTTCGCCGGCCGCACGGGCCTGCCCCTCGGAGCGCAGGTGAGCGTCGCCAAGCTGGCCTGGTTGCGCGATCAGGGCACCGACCTCGCGGGTCTGCGCTGGCTCGACCTGCCCGAGTTCATCGTCGCCGCCCTCGGCGGTGACGTCGCCCTCGAGCTCTCGCTCGCCTCACGCACCGGCCTCATCGACCAGGACTCCGGCGCCGCGTGGCCCGCGATGCTGGACGCCCTCGGCGTCGACGACACGCTGCTGCCCCCGCTCCGTGGCGGAGGCCTCTCGTGGGGCGTCGCCTCCGGTGTCTTCGGCCCGCGCGTCGCGGGTGCCGCCCTCACCGTCGCCGGCCACGACCACCTCGTGGCCGCTCAAGCCAACGGCACGCTGGATGCCGACGGGTACCACGTCTCGCTCGGCACGGCCGAGGTACTGCTGCGTGTGCTCGATGCGCCCCTGGGGTACGCCGCGCGCCAGCGCCTGGCCGACGCCCTCATCAACGAGGTGCGCCACGTCGTGCCCGGCAAACACGTGCTCGTCGCCGGCGTCAAGACCGGGCTCCTGCTGCGGCGCGTGCTGCACGCGAGCGGCATCAGCGATCGCGCGGGGCGCGACGCCCTCGACGCCGCGGTGATGGCGCTTCCCTACGAGGGTGAGCTGCCGGCCGGCGCGATCGAGGTCACCGGGGCGCGCAACGACGACGGCGTCCTGCGCCTGACGCTGCACGCCGAGGCCTCTCCCGCCGAGATCTTCGGGGCCGCCCTCCGGCACAGCAACGCCGAGATCGCCGAGCTCATCGCCGCGATGGACCGCGAGGTCGCCCCGGCGACCCACTCCACGCTCACCGGCGGGTGGGCGGGCATGGCCTCGGTCCGACGCGCCCGTGCCCACGCCCTGCCCGACCTCGCCCTGTCCGCCCGCGAACAGGACGTCGCGTGGGGAGCCGCCGACATGGCGCGGCGCCTCGTCTCGGCATCCGTCCCCTCCTGACCCGACCCTCGCGCCTGCCCCGACCGCACGCGCGCGCACACCCCAGAGAAGAGAGAAACATGAACGAACTCACCACGCTCGAGCGCCGCGCGCTCCAGTCGATCAGCACCCCCGACGGTCACATGCTCATCGTCGCCGCCGACCAGCGCAACGGTATGAAGGCCGCGATCAAGGACGCCCCGAACGGCTCCGACGCCATCACGCGCGAGGAGCTCGCCGAGGTGAAGGCCGACCTCGTCCGCCACCTCGCCAACCACGCTCCCGCGATCCTGCTCGACCCCGAGGTCGCGCTGCCGCAGATCGTCGACGACGGCGTGCTGGATCGCGACACCGGCCTCGTCGTGGGCCTCGACGCCTCGGGCTTCGAGACCGTCGACGGCCTCAAGTACACGCGCTTCGTGCCCGGCGTCACCCCCCGCACGGTCCGCGACATGGGCGGCACCGTCGCGAAGATGCTCTACTACACGCGCCCCGACAAGCAGGATGCCGACTCCCGCGTCGCTCAGGAGATCCGCGACCTGGTCGCCGCCTGCGAGGCCGAGGGCCTGCTGCTCATCGTCGAGCTGCTCACGTACCAGCTCGAGGACGAGAGCGACGAGGAGTACAAGGCGAAGTTCGCCGACCTCGTCGTCGACGGCGCCGAACTGGCGGTCGCGTGCGGCTCGAAGATCCTGAAGCTCCAGTACCCCGGCTCGGCCGAGGCCAGCGCCCGCGTGACCGAGGTCGCCCAGGGTGTGCCGTGGGCCGTGCTGTCGGCCGGTGTCGACCACGAGACCTTCATCGAGCAGGTGCGCACGGCCGTCGCCAACGGTGCGTCGGGCGCGATGGCCGGTCGGTCACTGTGGAAGGACAGCCTCTCGATCGACGCCGAACGCCGCGAGGAGCTGCTCTCGGGCCGCGCCCTGCCGCGCCTGCGCGAGCTCGCCGACGCCGTCGACGGCCGCTGAGATGACCACGCCCGCCCGGCGCCGGGTCCGTCCATGATCGCGTCCGACGCCCGTCGGCCGATCTCGCCGCGGGTGCGCGCGGGGGACGGATGCCACGGTGCCGGGCGGGAGGGCGCCTCTTCCGCCCGGCGGGGGGCGGCGTCGGCCCCCGCCGTCTCGGCGCTGGTCGGCGGTGACCGCCGGATAGGGTGGCTCGTCGGACCCGCCACTCGCCCACACCTCGGAGGTGCCTCGTGACCACGATGCGCGACGTCGCCCTGCGCGCCGGTGTGAGCACCAAGACGGTGTCGCGCGTCTTCAACGACGACCCCCACGTACTGCCCGACACCCGCGCGCTGGTGGAGGCGGCCATGCGCGACCTCAACTACGTGCCCAACGCCCTGGCCACGACGTTCCGCGCCGGTCGCGCCTCGGTCATCGGCGTCGCGGTGCCCGACGTCGTCGACCCGTTCTTCGCGGCCATCGCGCGCTCCGTCGAGGACACCGCGCGCCGCCACGGTCTGTCGACCCTCGTCACGAGCCTCGGCGAGGATCCCGACGACGAACGCCCCGCGCTCGAGTCCCTGCTCGGCCGCCAGCTGACCGGGCTGGTCATCGCGCCCGTCGGCACCGACCACTCGTGGCTCGAGCGCTGGCGCGGTCACACGCCCATCGTCTTCGTCGACCGTGCCCCCGTGGGTCTTCTCACCGACACCTTCACCGAGAACGACGAGGCCGGCGCTCACCTCGCCACCAGCCACCTGCTCTCGCACGGTCACCGCCGCATCGCGTACGTCGGCGACATGGTGCACCTGTCCACCGAGACCAAGCGCGTCGAGGGCTGGCGCCGGGCGCTGCGCGACGCCGGCGTCGAGATCGACGAGCAGCTCGTGGCCTCACAGGTCTCCGACCGCGAGTCCGCGGCATCCGCCCTTGCACGTCTCCGCGATCTGGCGGAACCGCCGACGGCGCTGTTCTCGGCTAACGCCCGTTCCTCGATGGCGCTCGCGCACGTGCTGCGCGGGGCGCCGATGCCCTTCGTCGGCTTCGGCGACTTCCCGATGGCCGACACTCTCACCCCGGCCGTCACCGTGATCGACCAGGATCCGCGTCGCATCGGAGCGCTCGCCGCGGAGCGCGTCTTCGCCCGCCTGCGGCCCGACGCCGGCCTCGGCCTCGACGAGCTCACGGTGATCGACGTGTCGCTGGTCGAGCGGGAGTCCTGCCGCCTCTGACCCGCGCGCCGCGGCCGGTGGCGCTGCCCCGCGGCCGGTGACAGGCGGAGGGCGTGGGGCGAGGGGAGGACCCGTGCGGGTGGTGAGTCCTCCGTTCGTCCCTGCTCCTCCGCTGGTCACGCGACGCGGCACGACGCACATCGCCGCAGCCGAGGCAAGAGGCCGCCGATGATCAGGTGCGGTGGGTAGAACGAAGGGGACCAGCCGCCACCGCTCCCGAGAAGAGGGCTCCGATGACGACCTCCGCGACCACCGCGCGCCACCCCGACATCGCGACGGGGGTGACGACGGCATGAGACTCACCGACACCAGCGACCTGTGGTGGAAGACCGCCGTCTTCTACAACCTCGACGTCAAGACCTACCTGGATGCCGATGACGACGGCATCGGAGATCTTCGGGGCCTCGCGCAGCGCCTGGACCACCTGGCCGAGCTCGGGGTCACCTGCCTGTGGCTCGCGCCGTTCTACCCCTCTCCGCAGCGCGACAACGGGTACGACATCGAGGACTACTACGGCGTCGACCCCCGCTACGGCTCACTGGGCGACATGGTGGAGGTGCTGCGGACCGCGCACGACCGGGGAATGCGCGTGATCGTCGACCTCGTGGTGAATCACACCTCCGACCAGCACCCCTGGTTCCAGCAGGCGCGGACCAGTCGCGACAACCGGTACCGCCACTTCTACCAGTGGCGCGACGACGTGCCCGACGACGCCCCCGCGAGCATGTTCCCCGACGTCGAAGACGGCGTGTGGTTCTTCGACGAGACGGCGGGGCAGTACTACAAGCACTCGTTCTACCGGCACCAGCCCGATCTCGCGACAGACCACCCCGAGGTGCGCGAAGAGATCGCGAAAGCCATCGGCTTCTGGCTCGAACTGGGCATCGACGGCTTCCGGGTGGACGCCGTGCCCCACCTCATCGACGGGCAGGAGGGACCCGAGCACGAGTTCCTGCGCGAGCTCCGCGGCTACGTCTCGCGCCGCAGCGGTCACGCCATGCTGCTCGGCGAGGTCAACCTGCCCTACGACGAGCAGCTGCGCTTCTTCGGCGACGCCGACGGCGACGAGCTGACCATGCAGTTCGACTTCGTCGGCAATCAGCGGCTCTTCCTCTCGCTCGCCCGTCAGGATGCCGGTCCCCTCCGCGATGCGCTGCTCTCGCGGCCCGACATCGCCCGGGGCAATCAGTGGGGCAACTTCGTGCGCAACCACGACGAGCTCACCCTCGACCAGCTCACGGCCGACGAGCGCGACGAGGTGTTCGAGGCGTTCGCACCGAACGCGGGCCAGCGCATCCACGGCCGCGGCATCACCCGCCGCCTGCCGTCGATGCTCGAGGGCGACCCTCGTCGCATCCGCATGGTCTACAGCCTGATCTTCTCGCTGCCGGGAGCGCCCGTGCTGTACTACGGCGAAGAGATCGGCATGGGCGAGAACCCCGAGATCGAGGGCAGCCGCGCCGCCGTTCGCACGCCCATGCAGTGGACCGGCGTCGACGATGCGGGCTTCTCGCACGCCGACGGCGATGATCTCGTCGCGCAGGTGGTTCCCGGCGGCTTCGGTCCGCAGCACGTCAACGTCGCCCAGCAGCGCCACGACCCCGACTCGATGCTGAGGTTCGTCCAGAATCTGGTGCGCCACTACCGCGCTTCGCCCGAGATCGGGTGGGGGGAGCTCGGCATCCTGGATCAGCCGCACGCCTGCGTGCTGGCTCACTCGGTGACGAGCGAACTCGGCATGGTCGTCGCCGCGCACAACTTCGCCCCCGATGGACGGACTTTTCACCTCACTCTCGAGGGAGCGGATGCCGAGGGGTGGAGCGTGGTGAACCTGCTGAGCGACACCGAGGGTCCCGTGCCGCTGAAGGACGGGAGGTTCGAGGTCGCCCTCGAGGGCTACGGCCACAGCTGGTGGCGGGTCATCCGCCCGGGGGAGCGGCGCATCGCCTGACCTTCACGCTGAGAGGGGAGAACGGGCGCGGCGTCCCCCAATGCCGCCGCGCCCGTAGGCGAGAAAAGCGGCAGCCCCGCGTCATCCGACGCACGCGGGCGGAACGAGCCGGGGGGCCGCACGCGATGTCTCGCATTCATCCAAGCACAGAGGATCGTAAATAGCACTCCCGGCGTCACGTAAATACGATCACCTCCCCCCGGGTGAGGGTCGTCTACGATCGAAGGCGTGGGTCGTGGCGCTGTCGGACCACCCTCTCGGTACTCCCGACGAGTGGTGGCGAATGTGGATCGCCTGCGGAAGGCGAAAGGGCTCACCGTGGGTGAGCTCATCAGTCGCGCCGGAATGACGAAGAGCTATTACCAGTCGCGGGCCGGTTTCTCGCTGCCGTACAACACCAACGACATCGAGTCGCTCGCCGCCGTCCTGGGCGTCGCCCCCGAAGAGCTCGCGAGCCCGGAGTCGGCTCCGCGCGTCGAGATGCGGGTTCCCGCCGGTGCCGTGAGCGACCGCGTGCGCCGACTCATCTCGAGCCAGGCCGCCACCGAGACCGAGCTCCTGGGGCACCTCGACGATGCCGACCCGTCGGTCGCCGCCGGTGCCCGAGGCCTGCTCGACGCCACGACGAACACGGTCGTGGTCGACGAAGAGGTGCTGCGGCAGATCACGCAGTGGGCCGACGTGCCCGTCGAATACCTCACCGACCACACCGACGAGGCGCTCACCGACCGCACCGAGGCCGAGCTCGAACTGCGCGAGGCGATGCGCGCGGCGGGGGCCGAGAGCATCCAGTTCCGTGCCCTCGGGCAGATGTCGCCCGACGCCCTGCGCGCCATCGCCCACTCGCTCCGCGGCAGGCCGCCGACACCATGATCGACCGCGAGGGGGACCGGCGATGACGCAGGCCGACGAGACGCGTGCCCGGGTGCAGGCCCGGGTCGATCGCGCGCTCGCGCGCGCCGCGCTCGCGCCGGGGATGACGTTCGCCGAGGTCGTCCGCGCCGTCGAAGCGGCCGTCGACATCCGTCTCACCGTCGTCGCGGAGTCCGACACCGCCACGTGGGGGACCCTGACGGGATTCCTCGCCTACTTCCCCGACCGCCGTGAGGGCACCATCCACGTGCGCGCCGCCGACGCGCCGCTGTACAGCCAGTTCGCCGCGTCGCACGAGCTCGGCCACCTGCTCGACGACGCGCACTGCACGGGAGCGTTGCACGAGCGTTCCTCGGTCTCGCCCCACGCGAACCCCGCCCTCACCACACCCGAGGTCGAGGCGGAGCTGGTGGCCGAGCACGTCGCTCACGCCATCGCGAAGCTCATGTACACCAGCCCCCGGGTCGCCGAGCTGTCGTGGTGACCGTGCTGCTGATCGATGCGGCGCTGGTCGGACTCGTCCTCGTCGTGGTGGGACGTGCGCGCGTCGCCTGGCGACAGCCCCGCGCCCGCATCGCCTGGCTCGCCGCGCTCGTCGGCGCGATCGCCCTGCTGACCCAGGGGACGGTCATCCCGATCGAGGTGCTCGACGGGGCACTGGGCGGCACGAACATCCTCAAGCTCGTGCAGAACGTGCTCACCATGGTGGCCCTGTGGCTCGGCATCCAGGCGGGAACGGCCCCGGCGACCGCGCGCATCCCCACCCTGCGGTGGCGCTTCCCCCTGCTGCTCGGGGCGCTGTTCGCGGTCGTGTTCTTCGTGGCGGTGCCCGATCGGGGCCCCTCGTCGTTCTTGTTCCTCGAGACCGCGGCCGAGACCTCGACCGGGGCGTGGGCGTACGGCGTGCTGCACATGGGCGGGATCGCGCTCGTGGGCGTGCTTCTGCTGCGCTCGGCACGCGGTTCGCTGCCCGTGAGTCGGCTGCTGTTCCGTCTCGGGGCCGTCGCCATCGTGCTCGGTTGCCTCAGCGAGATCGTCGACCTCACCCTCACGCGGTTCTTCACCGCGAACGCCGTGGTCAGCGCCCTGTTCGACCCGCTGTTCTACCTGGGCGTCGTGTCGTTCGTGGCGGGGATCTTCGTCGCGTCGCGCGCCGCGACCGCCATCCGGCGTCGGGGCGCGTCGTTGCTCGAGCGACTCGAGAACCTCGCTCGCGAGCGCGGCGCCACCGACCTCTCGGGCATCGCCCTCGACCCGGCCGTCGACACGCGGCTGTACGCCCTGCGTGTCGCCATCGAAGACGACGCGATCGCGCGGTCCGTGCCCCTGACGCCCGCGCAGCGTGCGCTGCTCGACGACGTCGACGCCCACCTGACCCGCCGAACCCCGGGAGTCCGCGCATGATCCGACCGCTCGTCATCGGCGCGGGTGTGGCCGCGGCCACGCTCGCCGTCGCGCACACGGCGCTCGCCGGCTACGTCGCACGGCGTCTGATCGCGCCGCGCGCCGCGAAGGTCTTCGAGCCCGTCACGATCGCCGGCGACACGGTGTCGGTGCCGGCGACCGACGACAGCCGACAGCCCGGCACCTACGGACTGCGCCTCGACGACGGAGCGCACCTGATGGTCGGCGACGTCATCCGCGTCGAGGGGGACCGTGTGGTCCGCTCGATCCTCACCCGCCCGGCGGGGCTCGGCGATGGCACCGCAACAGCGGCATGGACCTCGCAGAACATCGGCGCGCCCGAAGACGTCGGTCCCACGCGTCACGTCGCGATTCCGCTGCGCCGAGGCGGGACCGCCGAGGCGTGGGAGATCGGCGACCCCGAGAACGCCGACGGCGGCTGGACCATCCACGTGCACGGGCTGCGCTCGAGTCGCCACGGCGCGCTGCGCTCGGCTCCGGCCTCGAACGACGCCGGATGGATGTCGCTCGTGGTGTCGTACGCCGGTGACGAGGAGGCCGCCCCCGCCGACGCCCTGCCCTCGACCCTCGGCACGCGCGAGTGGCGCGACGTCGACGACGCCATCGCCTACGCGGTCGAGCGGGGGGCTCGCGAGGTCGTGCTGGTCGCCTGGTCGATGGGGGCGACGATCGCGATGCTCGCGCTCGAAGAGTCCCGGCACCGCGAACGGATCACCGGCCTCGTGCTCGTCGCGCCCGCGTTGGATTGGACCCGCATCGTGCGCAGCGCCGTCGACGGCGCGCACCTGCCCCGCTCGATCGGCGCGTCGGCTCTGCGGGTGCTCGGCAGTCGTGCGGGCGCCAGCGCCCTGGGCCTGGTCGAGGCCGTCGACGCCCGCGCCCTGAACTGGGTCGACGGCCCGCGCCCGGGGGCGGACCTGCCGACGCTCATCGTGCACGGCCGCGCCGACCCGGTGGTGCCGTTCGCGGGTTCGGCGGCGTACGTGGCTCGGCATCCCGAGGCCACCCTGGTCGCGTTCGACTCCTCGGGGCACTGCAACGAGGCCAACCAGCAGTCCGAGCGATTCCACGACGCCATCGCCGGCTTCCTGCGCGAGGTCACCCGCGCGGCGGGCGTCGGCGCCGCGCACGGGCAGAGCGGAGCCTCGAGCCCGCGCTCAGGCGTCGAGGACGGCCTGGATCGCGCCGCGAGCGCCTCGCTCGGCGAGTGAGGCCCGCGCCGCCAGGTACGCCTCGCGCAGTCGCGCGTTCCGGCCGAGGTCGCCGAACACGGGCGCGTAGTCGAGCAGGGCTGCCGGGTCCTCGGCGATGATCGCCCGAAGCTCGTCGAGACGGCTGTCGACGGCCGGGGTCGCCTCGCCCGCTTCAGTGCGTCCCTCGAGGAAGACGCTCCAGCCCGCCAACACGAGCGCGGCGTGGTCGATGCGTCCGCCCGCGGCGAGCTGCTCGCGCACGACCGGCAGCAGGAACTTGGGCAGACGATCCGAGCCGTCGACGACCTGACGCGCGAGGGTGTCGCGGATGGCCTCGCTGCCGAAGCGTTCGATGAGTTGGTCGCAGTAGGCATCGAGGTCGATGCCCGGCACCGGGCGCAGGGTCGGGATGGCCTCGGTGTGCATGTACCCCTGCAGGAACGCCACGAACAGCGGGTCGGTGCAGACCTCGTGCACGAACTCGACTCCCGACAGGATGCCGAGGTAGCTCATCGCCTGGTGCGACGCGTTCAGCAGCCGCAGCTTCATCAGCTCGTACGGCTCGACGTCGGCGACCAGCTGCACCCCGACCTCGTCGAGGGGCGGTCGACCCGCCGAGAAGGAGTCCTCGAGCACCCACTGCTCGAACGACTCCGAGCGCACGGGCCAGAGGTCCCGGATGCCGAACTCCTCGGCGATCGCGTCACGGGTGGCGTCGGTGGTGACCGGGGTGATGCGGTCGACCATGGAGTTCGGGAATGACACGTTCTCGGCGATCCAGGCGGCGAGCTCGGGGTCGAGCCGTTCGGCGAAGCCCAGCAGAGCGGCACGGGCGACGTGACCGTTGCCCTGGATGTTGTCGCACGACATCACCGTGAAGGCCGGGGTGCCGGCATCCCGTCGGCGGCGCAGCCCCTCGGCGAGGAAGCCCATGACGCTGCGCGGGGCGTCGGTGCCCTCGAGGTCGGCGAGGGTGGCCTCGTCGCGCGGAGCGTAGGCACCGGTCGCGTCGTCGATGCCGTAACCGCCCTCGGTGATGGTCAGCGAGACGATGGCCGTGTCGGCGTCGGCGAGCTTGGCGACCACGGCCTCGGGGTCGTCGGGGGCGAAGAGGTACTGCGCGATCGAGCCGACCACGCGTGCGGTCGAGGTGCCGTCGGGAGCCTCGGTGACGAGCGTGTAGAGGGTGTCCTGCGCGCGCAGCGCATCGCGCATGGCGGCATCGAACGACAGCACGCCGACGCCGCAGAGGGCCCACTCGGTGTGCCCGGCCTCGAGCAGTCGGTCGAGGTACATCGCCTCGTGCGCGCGGTGGAAGCCGCCGACGCCGAAGTGCACGATCCGCGGGCGCACGGCCGCCCGGTCGTACGTCGGGACGGAGACGTTCGCCGCGAGGGAGGGGAGGGCGGCGGCGGTGAGATCGGTCATGCGGGACTCCGGGGGTGCGGCGGTGGCAGGGGGCCCGAGCCGTCGACGGGCTCGGGAGGGGTCTTTCGCGGCGGTGGCGCTTCGCGCCGCGCGTGAGTCGCCAGGATTTGTCGCCGGCGCGGTGTCCGAAGCGACGAAGTGTGGCGACTCACGCGAGGGGGGATGCCGGGACCCCCACGCGGATGTGGGAGCCCCGGCATCCGGGGTGTCAGCAGGTGGACTTGTAGACCGCGTCCTTGCCGTCGGTGTCGATGTTGTCCTTCGTCAGGATGGTGAAGCCGGTCTGGATCTTCTCCTCCGTCGCTTCGCCCTTGAGGGCGGCGATGGCCTGCTTCACGCCGTCGGAGCCGATGGTGGCGGGCTCCTGGGCGACCAGGGCCTGGACGGTTCCGGCTTCGAGGGCCTTCACCTGGGCGGGGCCGGCGTCGAAGCCGACGATGGTGATCGATCCCTGCTTGCCGGCCTGCTGGACGCCGGTGGCGGAGCCTTCGGCGGCGAACAGGTTGGCGGCGAAGATGCCGACGATGTCGGGGTCCTTCTGCAGCGCGGCGGTGACGATCTCGGCGGCGGTGGAGGGCTCGTTGTGCGAGTACTGCACCCCCACCGACTCGAACTTGCTGTCCTTGGCGACGGCGTCTTCGAAGCCCTGGGCGCGGGCGTCGGTGGTGGAGACACCGGGGTCGGTCGACACGACGAGCACCTTGCCGCCGTTCGGGTTGGCCTTCTGGATCGCTTCGAACGCTGCGGCGCCGCCGCCTTCGTTGTCGGACGAGATCTGCGACACAGCACCCGAGGGGTCCTCGAGCGTGGTGTCGACCAGGACGACCTTGATCCCGGCGGCTTCAGCGGCGGCGATCGGCGCCTGCATCGCGGACACGTCGGTGGGGGCGATGAGCAGTGCGTCGGGCTGGGAGGCGACGACGGCGTCGACGATGGGCTTCTGCAGGGTGGGGTCGAACTTCTCGGGGCCCTGGGTCGTGACCGTGGCGCCCTCCTTCTCGGCCTCGGCCTGGATGCCGCACTGCATGGAGATGTAGAACTCGTCTCCGGCGACGCCCTGCACGAACGCGATCTTGTACCCGTCGGCGCCGGCCGACGCGCCGCCCGAGGCGGCTCCGCCCGAACACCCCGCGAGGGTGAGCGTCGCAGCCATACCGAAGACCGTCAGTGCGGTCGCCTTCTTGTTCCACTTCATTGTGATCACCATTCTTTTTTCGGGTTGTCCTGTGTCGGGTTCTTCTTGGTGGGGTGGGGTTCGAGGGGAAAGGGAGCAGGGGTGCCGCCGCGGCTCAGCCGCGCCGACCTCCGCTGATGAACTTGCGCCAGAGGCCCTGCGAGTTGCCTCGGGTGGCGGCGGTGCGGCGCACCTGGTCGACGTAGACGGCGGTGATCAGCACCGCGCCCACCGCGACCTGCTGCCAGAAGGGCTGCACGCCGGTGATGACGAAGCCGTTCTGCAGCACCGCGGGGATGAACAGACCCACGACCGTGCCCATGATCGTTCCGACGCCGCCGAAGAGCGACGTGCCACCGATCACTACGGCGGCGATGACGTTCAGGTTGGTCTGGGTCTGACCCGCGATGGCGGTGGTCGAGAACTGCGACAGCGAGAGGATGCCGCCGAGCCCGGCCAGGGCGCCCGAGATCGTGTAGATCTTGATCAGCTGCGCGTCGACCTTCACGCCGACCCGGCGTGCTGCGATCTCGCTCGAGCCGACGGCCAGCGTGTAGAGGCCGAAGCGCGTGTAATGCAGCACGATGGCGCCGATGATGACGACGACCAGGGCGATCACGCTGATGATCGGGACGCTGCCGAACACGTTGCCGTACCCGATCGAGACGGTCAGCACGGTGGGCACGTCGCGGACGTCGACGCCGCCGGTGAGGATCTGGGCGAGACCCAGGGCCATGCCGAGCGAACCGAGCGTGACGATGAGCGGCGGGATCTTCGCCTTGGCGATGAGGAAACCGTTCAGCAGCCCCCAGCAGACGCCGCTGAGGATCGAGACGATGATGCCGACGGTGGCGACGCCCCAGCCTTCGCCGCCCAGGGCCCGCATCACGAGCGCCGAGACGACTCCCGAGAACACGAGCACCGATCCGACCGAGAGGTCGATGCCGGCGGTGATGATGACGTAGGTCATGCCGACCGCGAGCACGGCGAGGATGGAGGCGTTCTGGATGATGAGGCGGAAGTTCGACCACTGGGCGAACGACTCGGGAGCCAGGATGCTGAAGACGATGATGATGGCCAGCAGCACCAGCAGGATCTGGAACGCCTGCGTGCGCAGGACGGCCTTGATCGGGTTCGTCTTGTGGTTGTCGAAGGTGCCGATGGCCACCGTCTCGGTGGGAGGTGTCTGCGTGCTCACTTCTGGTCGTCCTTCGTGACGGCGCCGGTCATGAGTCCGACGAGTTCTTCCATGGAGGTGTCCGCGGCCTTGATGTTGGCGACGCGGGTACCGAGGCGCAGCACCTGGATGCGGTCGCTGACGTCGATGACGTGCGGCATCGAGTGCGAGATGAAGACCACGGCGATGCCCTTGTCGCGGACGCGCCGGATGGTCTCGAGCACGTTCTTCGTCTGACGCACGCCGAGGGCGGCGGTGGGTTCGTCGAGGAAGACGACGCGCGACGCCCAGTGCACGGCGCGGGCGATCGCGATGGCCTGCCGCTGTCCGCCCGACATCTCACCGACGGGCGAGGTGAGCGAGCGCACGGTGGCGCCGAGCTCGTCGAACGCGGCCCGGGAGGCGACGGCCATGTCCTTGGTCTTCATGAACCCGAGCGCTCCGGCGAGGCCGGGGCGGCGGAGTTCGCGGCCCAGGTACATGTTCTGCACCGGGTCGAGGTGCGGGGCGAGCGCGAGGTCCTGGTAGACCGTCTCGATTCCCAGGCCCGAGGCGACCTGGGGGTTCGACATGTCGATCGGGGTGCCGTCGAAGCGGATCTCGCCCTCGTCGGTGGCGAGGTTGCCGGACAGGGCCTTCACGAGCGTCGACTTGCCGGCGCCGTTGTCGCCGATGAGGGCGGTGACCTCTCCGGGGTAGACCTCGAAGTCGACGTTGTGCAGGGCGCGGACGGATCCGAACTGACGCGACAGACCCCGCGCCTGCAGCACGGGCACGGTCGTGGTGGTGCTCATGAGGCAGCTCCTTCGTGGTGGCCGACGCCCCCGGCGGGGGCGTCGGAGACGGTGATGACGAGATCGGCGCGGTGGCGCCCGCGCTCGACGACGAGAGCGTTGGCCTCGTCGACGTCGCGGACCCAGGCGACGGCGTCGTCGTGGGGATGGTCGTGGGACAGGCGGCGTGCGACGAGACGTTCGCGGCGGGTGTCGGCCTCGATGTCGAGGAACCAGACTTCGTCGAGACGGGATGCCACGGCATCCCACCCGAAGTCGTCGTGCAGCAGGTAGTTGCCCTCGGTGATGACGAGGGGGACGTCGGCGGGCACGAGCACCGCCGAGCCGATGGACTCCTCGAGGCCGCGGTCGAAGCGCGGGGCGTAGACGGCGTGGCCGGCGCGGAGGCGATCGAGCAGGGCGACGTAGCCCTCGACGTCGAACGTGTCGGGGGCGCCCTTGCGGTCGCGGCGACCAAGGCGCTCGAGCTCATCGTTGGCGAGATGGAAGCCGTCCATCCCCACCAGGACCGCGTCGGATCCGAGGGCGGCGAGCAGCGCATCGCTCACCGTCGACTTGCCCGCGCCGGGGGTGCCCGCCAGTCCCAGCACGCGGCGCTCGCCGGTCGCCGCGAGGTTCCGGGCACGGGCGACGAGGTCGTCGAGGTGCACGGTGACGGCGGCGGCCGTCGCGGCGTTATCCGAGGTGTGGGTCACAGCGGTGTGGTCCTTCCGGGCGACGCCGCACATCGGAGTGCTGCGTCGGTGAAGCGGGTCCGGCGGGAGGCCGCCGGTCGAACTCCGGTTACGGTAAGCCCGTGATGACACCGGTGTCAACACCCGTGATCAATTCGTCATGACACCGAAGTCATCCGCGTGATTCTGTGGTTATCATGGGCCGCGGCGACATCGACGTCGCCCCCGACATCGTGAACCCGAAAGAGCCCCGCCCATGAGCGAATTCTCCGACCGCACCATTCTCGTCACCGGCGCCGGTGGCGGTATCGGCGGCACCACCGTCCGCCACCTCGTCGCCGCCGGTGCGACCGTGCTCGCCGCCGGTCGCACGGCCGACAGCGTCGCCGCCATCGCCGAAGAGACCGGCGCCGAGCCCGTCGTGTTCGACCTCGAATCCGAGGACGAGATCCGCGCCGCGATCGAGGGACGCGACCTCTACGGCGTCGTCAACTGCGGCGGATGGGGCGGCGAGATCGCCACCCCCATGGAGACCGACATCGACGTGTTCGACAGGGTCATGAGCATCAACGCCCGCGGCTCGCTGCTGGTCACCAAGTACGCCTCGCGCGAGATGATCCGCGTCGGCAAGGGCGGCGCCATCGTCAACGTCTCGAGCCAGGCGAGCCTCGTCGCCCTCACCGGCCACATCTCGTACGGCTCGTCGAAGGCGGCGCTCGACAACATCACGCGCGTCTCCGCCCTCGAGCTGGGCGGCTACGGCATCCGCGTCAACAGCGTCAACCCGACCGTCGTGATGACGCCGATGTCGGCCTGGTACTGGGGGCGCCCCGACATCGAGGGCCCGTTCCTCGACGCGATGCCCCTGCACAAGTGGGCCACCGAAGACGACATCGCGGCCCCCATCGTGTTCCTCCTCAGCGACGGCGCCGGCATGATCTCGGGCGTCTCGCTGCCGATCGACGGCGGCTACTCCAGCCGCTGATCCCGGATGCCACGGGGCGGCGTCGCGGTGGGCGACGCCGTTCCGCGGTCTGTCCTGCGGTGGGCGGTGCGCCGGGCTACAGGCCGAGCGTCCGCCGCAGGAAGTTGTTGCGGAAGACGCCGCGGGGGTCGGCCCGATGTGCCGCGGCGGTGAAATCGTCGATCCGGGCGAGGCTCGCCCGCACGGCCTCGCCGGGCGTGGTGAACGCCTTGCCCCAATGCGGACGCACGTCGAACGGCGCGAGGGCGGCCTCGATGTGCGGGAGCACCGCGAGGACCCCGTCGGTGTCGTTGCGCCAGGTGAAGTGGATGGCGATCACGTCGCGCTGATACGCGGGGCTCAGCCAGAGTTCGTCGGCGGCGACCGTGCGCAGCTCGGAGACGAGCAACTGCGCGGCGAACGCGGGGGCGATGGCACGCACCGCCGCGAGCGCATCGCGGGCGGAGGCCATCGGCACGAAGTACTCGGATTGGATCTCGTCGCCGTCGCTCGGCAGGGCGTCGGCGCGGAAGTGCGGCAGGCGCGTGTGCCACGGGCCCGGTGTGCCGCGCGGAGTGGTGTTGTCGACGGTGCGGATGCGTCCCAGGTGGATGTCGTCGCCGACGGGGCGGCCCCCGAGCGCCTCCACCCAGTCCGGTGCGCCGTCGTCGCTCTTCGCCCACACCAGATCGTGCGCCGGGTCGCCCCACGTCGTGAAGACGCTGACGCTGCGTGAGCCGCCGAACACGCGCTCGGGGTCGCCCACGATGTCGTCCCACGCCACGCCGGTGTACGCCTGCTGCGTCACCGTGTACGACGGTTCGGTCTGCAGCTCGACGGCGGTGATCACGCCGAACGCGCCGATGCCGAGCGCCGCGGCGGCGAACCACTCGTGCGTCTGGTCGATGTGGTGCGTCTGGCCGTCGGCATCCATGACGTCGACCGCGCGGACCGCGCTCGACAGGTTGCCGTTGCCGAGACCCGAGCCGTGCGTGCCTGTCGCGGTGGCGCCGGCCACGGAGATGTGGGGGAGCGAACCGAGGTTGTGCAGGGCGCGGCCCTCGGCCTCGAGCACCGGGGCCAGCTCGGCGAAGGTGACCAGTCCCTCGACGCGCGCGCGGTCCCCGTCGATCTCGATGCGCACGGGCAGCTGCTCGAGCGAGACGAGCACGCCGTCGGTGTCGCCCACGTCGTTGAACGTGTGACGCGTCGCCTGCACACGCACCGCGTCGGCCGAGGTCAGGACCTCGGCGAGCTCGTCGAGGTCACCGGGCAGCAGTGTCTCGGTGGCACGGTAGCGGTGGTTGCCCGACCAGGTGGCGCCGGGTGGTCGTGTCTGCATCAGTGCTCTCCTCGCGTGGATGCTCCCATCCTGCCCCGCACCACCGACATTCGGGTGGGCGCGTGCGAGTGCGGCGGCGGTGCGGAGGGGAGGGTCGGGGACCAGCGGAGGGTGCGTGGGGCGCGGTTGGTCCTCCGCTCGTCCCTGGTCCTCCGCTCGTCCCGCCCCGCGCCGCCGCCTCAGCGCTCAGCCGCCCCGGCTCAGCGCGCCGGGAACAGCGCGGCCTCGAACACCGCCTCGGCGGCGCCGACCAGCAGGCGGTCCTCGCCGAGCTCGGCGACGGCGAGGCGTAGACCCTCGGCGCACGCGGGGATGGTCTGCGCCCGCACGGCCGCGTCGAGTCCGGCCAGGTCGCGCGCCGCGAGCACGGCGAGGAACCCGCCCAGCACGATCACGGCCGGGTTCAGTACGTTGGCGGCGTTCGCCAGGGCCGTGGCGAGGATGCGCCGTTGGCGATCCACCTCGGAGACGTCGGGAATGGATGCCAGAGCACGGGCGAGGGCGGCATCGTCGCCGCCGTCGAGCGCCGCGGCGGCGAGCAGGTGGGCCCGGCTCACCTCGTCTTCGAGCACGCCGTCGGCCGCCCGCCGGTCGGCGATGTCGACGATGCCGGGCCGGTTCTGCCCGAATTCTCCCGCGTAGCCTCCCGCTCCGCCGAGGGGGGTGCCCCCGACGATCACGGCGCCGCCGATACCGCTCGCGCCGCCGTTGAGGTAGACGACGTCGTGCGCTCCGCGCGCGGCACCGAAGAGGTACTCGGCGAGTGCGCCGAGGGCGGCGTCGTTGCCGACGTGGGCGGGGAGGGCCGTGGCATCCGTCACCAACTGCGAGAGCGGGGCGTCGATCCATCCGAGGTGCGGGGCTTCGCGCACGAGTCCGTCGGAGGCCCGCACCGGTCCCGGCACGGCGATGCCCACCCCGGTGATCCGGGCGTCGGCGAGGGGGCCGTGACGCCAGGCCGCCAGCCGCTCGGCGATGATCTCGGCGGTGCGTTCGGGGGTGAGCAGCGCCCGTTGGTCGAGGCGTTCGCGCACGAGGATCGTGCCGTCGAGGGCGATCGCCGCGAGGTCCAGCGCGTCGACCTCGGGGTTGGCCGCCACGGCCACGACGCGGGGGTCGGGGGCGACGATCGGTGAGGGGCGGCCCACGCGACCCTGAGTATCGGACGCCCGCTCGATCACGAGCCCCCCGCGCTGCAGTTCTCCGACGAGGTCGGCGATCGTGGAGCGGTTCAGTCCGGTGGCCTCGGTCAGCGCGGCGCGCGAGCGCGGGCCCTCGCGGTGCACGGTTCGCAGCACGAGCGAGAGATTGGCGCGGCGCATGCCGTCGCCCCGAGTGCCCGCGGTGACCATGCGACCACTGTGCCATGCGCCGAGCGCTCGGCCCGCGCGCGTCGGTGTCCCGTGCGGGCCTGCGCCGCTTGCCGTGAAGAAGCGATGTTCCCACCCCGGGCCTAGCTAGCGGTGCCAGGATCGGAGCATGGACCTTTCCGGCATCCCCATCACCACCCTCCAGGGCGAAGAGACGACCTTCGGCGCGCTCACCGACGGCAAGGCGGCGCTCGTGGTCAACGTCGCCTCGCGCTGCGGGCTCGCGGGGCAGTACGAGATCCTCGAGGCGCTGCACAAGCGCTACGCCGAGCGCGGATTCACCGTGATCGGCTTCCCGAGCAACCAGTTCCTGCAGGAGCTCAGCGACAGCGAGAAGATCGAGCAGTACTGCTCGGCGACGTGGGGCGTGACTTTCCCGATGACCGAGAAGGTCAAGGTCAACGGGCGCAGCGCCCACCCCCTGTACAAGGAGCTCACGACGACCCCGGATGCCGAGGGCAAGACCGGTCGCATCTCGTGGAACTTCGAGAAGTTCGTCGTGGCCCCCGACGGCCGCGTGGCGCGCTTCAGCCCGCGGACCCAGCCCGACGACCCCGAGGTCATCGCCGCGATCGAGGGCGCGCTGCCGCGCTGAAGTCCTGACGCGCTGACGCCGTGACGCGCTGGCGCGGCGACGCGCTGACGCCGTGACGCCGTGACGCGCTGACGCCCTGACGCCCTGACGCCCTGACGCCCTGACGCCCTGACGCCCTGACGCGCTGGCGCCCTCCCGAAGCCGTGACGCCGAGGGCGGCGTGCCTTGGCTGTCGAGTGTCCAGAACACGCCGTCTCCGCCCGGCGTGGCGCGGCGTGCCCTGGACACTCGACGGGGGAGCGGGAGTGGGGCGCGGGCCCGAGGCGGGTCGATGTCGGAGGGCTGCCCTATCCTGACCGGGACCTGACCCGTGAAGGAGTCGCCATGGCCGATGCCGTCGTCCTCGTCTCCGGTGGTGCGGCCGTCTCGCCGTACACCGACCCCGATCACGCCGCCGGCCGCGGGCTGGCCGCGGGAAACACGCTCACCGCGCTGCGCCGGCACCTTCTCGATCGTGGCCTGCGGGTGTACACCGCACCCGCCCGCCTCGGTGTCGGCGAGGTGCGGGCCGATGCCGGGTGGCAGGGCTTCGACGACGTGCCCGTCGTGTTGCCCGCCGAGATGACGATCAACTCGGTCGGCACCATCGACGACGCCGGCGTCGCGCTCGCCGCGTTCTTGCGCCGGCTCGCCGCCGAGCACGCGGTGACGAGCGTCGACCTTGTGGGGCATTCGATGGGCGGGCTGTTCGCCCGCGCCGCGATCCGCGAGCTGGGCGACGAGGACCCGCGTGCCGAGCGGCTCATCACCCTCGGCACCCCGTGGGACGGCGCGGTGCTCGGCGATGCCGTCGCGGGCGAGATCACGGATGCCGACGCGCACGGCGACCCGTCGACGACGACGATCCTCGCGCAGGCGCGCGCGTACGCCGCGGCGAACTCCGAGGGCGCGGCCGAGCAGGTGTCCCATCGATACCTGCGCGAGTGGAATCGGGCGCAGGCGGGAGTGCTCGACGGCATCCCGGTCACCGCGATCGGCGCGGGGTACTTCGCCGCGGCGGTCGAGCCGGCGCGTCTCTGGCCGCACGACGGGCTCGTCTCGCTCCGCAGCGGACGCGCCGACGACATCCCCGCCGAGGTGCTTCCCGAGGCGAGGCGTCACGCGTTCCCCGACGACGTGCACAGCATCTTCTTCGCCGATGCGTTCGGGCTGCCGTGGGAGCGCGCGCTGACGTGGGACCCCGCGGTGTTCGCGGTCGTCGACGAGGCCCTGGGAATCTGACCGGAACGCTGGACGCCGTGGCATCCGGGTTATATGTTGTGAGAACCAACAAACCCGCCGTGCGTCACCGCGCACTCGTGCGTCTCCATGCGAAGGAGCAGGAATGCCCACCCCCACCCGCGATGACAAGTTCTCGTTCGGCCTCTGGACCGTCGGCTACAACGGCGCCGACCCGTTCGGCGGCCCGACCCGCCCGGCCCTCGACGTCGTGCACGCCGTCGAGAAGCTCGCCGAACTCGGCGCCTACGGCCTCACCTTCCACGACGACGACCTCTTCGCCTTCGGCTCCACCGACGCCGAGCGCCAGAAGCAGATCGACCGCCTGAAGGGCGCGATGCAGGACACCGGCATCATCACGCCGATGGTCACCACCAACCTGTTCTCGGCCCCCGTCTTCAAGGACGGCGGCTTCACCTCGAACGACCGCGAGGTGCGCCGCTTCGCTCTGCGCAAGGTCCTGCGCAACCTCGACCTCGCCGCCGAACTCGGCGCGAAGACCTTCGTCATGTGGGGTGGCCGCGAGGGCGCCGAATACGACTCGGCGAAAGACATCCGCCAGGCACTCGAGCGCTACCGCGAGGCCGTCAACCTGCTCGGCGACTACGTCACCGACAAGGGCTACGACATCCGCTTCGCGATCGAGCCGAAGCCCAACGAGCCCCGCGGCGACATCCTGCTGCCGACCCTCGGCCACGCGATCGCCTTCATCGACTCGCTCGAGCGTCCCGAGCTCGTGGGCGTCAACCCCGAGGTCGGTCACGAGCAGATGGCGGGCCTGAACTTCTCGGCCGGCATCGCCCAGGCGCTTTACCACGGCAAGCTCTTCCACATCGACCTCAACGGCCAGCGCGGCATCAAGTACGACCAGGACCTCGTCTTCGGCCACGGTGACCTGCACAACGCGTTCGCGCTCGTCGACCTGCTCGAAAACGGTGGCCCCGGCGGCGTTCCCGCCTACGACGGCCCTCGCCACTTCGACTACAAGCCCTCGCGCACCGAAGACGAGACGGGCGTCTGGGACTCGGTCTCGGCCAACATGAACACCTACCTGCTGCTGAAGGAGCGCGCCGCGGCCTTCCGCGCCGACCCCGAGGTGCAGGCGGCGCTCGAGGCATCGAAGGTCCCCGAGCTCGCTCAGCCGACGCTGAACGAGGGCGAGACCTACGACGACTTCCTCGCCGACCGCTCGGCCTACGAGGACTTCGACACCGACGCATACCTCGGCGGCAAGGGCTTCGGCTTCGTCCGCCTGCAGCAGCTCGCCACCGAGCACCTGCTCGGCGCGCGCTGAACGGCACGGGCCCGGATGCCGCGGCATCCGGGCCCGATGCCCCGCCCCCGGTGATGTCTCGGCGTCGCACCCCGTTGAGCGTCCAGAACACGCCGTTCCGGACCGAGCGGGTGCGGCGTTTCGTGGACACTCGACGGGGGAGGCCGGGCCGCCCGTCCGACCCGCCCAACCGTCGCGTCATCATGCCGTTGAGTGTCCAGAACACGCCGTTCCGGACCGAGCGGGTGCGGCGTTTCCTGGACACTCGACCAGGGGAGGCCTGCCCGCCCGGCTGCCCCGCCCGGCGGCGGCGCCGCCCGTCCGGCCCGCCCAACCGCCGCGTCATCACCCCGTTGAATGTCCAGGACACGCCGTTCCGGACCGAGCGGACGCGGCGTTTCCTGGACACTCAGCTACACCTCGCGGCATCCGCGTCGCGTGTCGAGGGACACCCGGACGCCCTCCGGGCACATCCGGGTGTCGTGGACACTCGACGAGAACACCACACGAACAACCCGCGCCGATGACGGCGCGGACGGCAGAGAGGGTGAGCATGGCGCTCGTCATGGGAGTCGATTCGTCGACGCAGTCGTGCAAGGTCGTCGTCGTCGACGCCGAGACCGGACGCGTGGTGCGCGAGGGGCGCGCGTCGCATCCCTCCGGCACCGCGGTCGATCCCGAGGCATGGTGGAGCGCGCTCCAGGATGCCATCGCCCAGGCCGGCGGTCTCGACGACGTCGCCGCGGTCTCGATCGCCGGGCAGCAGCACGGAATGGTCGCCCTCGATGCCGAGGGTCGCGTCGTGCGCGACGCCCTGCTGTGGAACGACACCCGCTCGGCTCAGGCGGCACGCGACCTCATCGACGAGGTCGGTGCCGACGCGTACGCCGAACGCACGGGCGTGGTGCCGGTCGCCTCGTTCACCGGGACGAAACTGCGATGGCTGCGGGATGCCGAGCCCGACAACGCCGCGCGCGTCGCCGCCGTGGCGCTGCCGCACGACTGGCTCACCTGGCGTCTGCGGGGCTTCGGTCCCGGCAACGCTGTGCTCGACGAGCTCGTCACCGACCGCTCCGACGCCTCGGGCACCGCGTACTGGGGCGCCGGCGGGTACGACCTCGAGCTGTTCCGCCGCGCCCTGGGGCACGATGCCGTGCTGCCGCGCGTGCTCGGCCCGTGGGAGAGCGCCGGAACCCTCTCGGGCGGCGCCCTCGTCGGCCCCGGCGCCGGTGACAACGCCGGCGCAGCGCTGGGCCTGGGTGCGGGGGTCGGCGACGTCGTCGTCTCTCTCGGTACCTCGGGCACCGTCTTCGCCGTCGCCGACGCACCCACGCGCGACACCACGGGCACCGTCGCCGGATTCGCGGACGCCACCGGCAAGTTCCTGCCCCTGGTGGCGACGCTGAACGCTGCCCGGGTGCTCGACGCCTTCGCGGGGCTGCTCGGTGTGACGCACGACGAGCTCGGAGCCCTCGCCCTCGAGGCAGCGCCGGGCGCCGAGGGCGTCGTGCTCGTGCCGTGGTTCGAGGGGGAGCGCACCCCCAACCTTCCGCGGGCGCAGGCGTCGCTGACGGGGCTGACCCTGGCATCCACGAACCGCGCGAACTTCGCGCGCGCCGCGATCGAGGGCATGCTGAGCGGTCTGGCCGTGGGGCTCGAGGCCATCCAGGCGCAGGGCGTTGATGTGCGGCGCATCCTGCTCATCGGCGGCGCGGCCGCGAACGAGGGTGTCGCGCGGATCGCTGCGCAGGTCTTCGACGCCGAGATCGTGGTGCCGGCGGCGGGGGAGTACGTTGCGCTCGGTGCGGCGCGACAGGCCGCGGGTGTGCTCGCGGGCGGACCGGTGGATTGGGCGGTCGCGACGACGCGCGCTGTCGACGCCGATCACCGGCCGCAGATTCGCGAACGTTACGACGTCGTCGCAGCGTTGCGTGCGGCAGAGTAGACCTGGGACCGTCGACATCTTGTAAGGGGGATGTCGGCGGTCTCTGCCTTCCGCGGCGGATGGGCTCGGTGGACGCGTCGCCGCGGCGGCCGAGGGCTGACACGCCGCTACCGCGAAGGACCATGAGCGGCGGGGCCGGGGCGGCGTGCGCGAGGTGACTACGCGTGCCGCCGTCCGTCTCGCGTCCGGCGTCGTGCGCTTCGGCGACACCGCGCTCGCCCACTTCCGCACGTAGACGCCCTGGCATCCCGTGCCGCGTGAAAGGGCGCTGCTCAGCGTGGAGCGAAGGACGACAGGGCTTCGCGATACGTGGCGGAGTCGTCGCGAACCTCGGTGGTGACGAGCAGCCCGGCCGGGCCGAGGGTGCGGACGTAAGAGCCGCGGCAGGGGATCACGACGACCCTGATGAGGCCTCTGCGCCACGCAGGGGCGAGGGCGACGACATCGCGCCTCTCCGGGAGATCGTCGAGCCGACGGGGGCGAGTCGTGCGCCAGGCCTCGAGAGAACGCTCCTCCGCGTCGCGGTACGACGGGTCGTGGAACACCTCGTGGCCGAACTCGTCGCTCCAGGACGGACCGGTGACTTCCGCGAGGAGAGTCGCGCGCTCATCGGCCGACAGGTCTTGGCGGAGGAGGCGATCCATGGCCGGGGTGTCGGTGGGCTGCCCCGCGTGCTCGATGACCGGCGTCCACAGCGAGGACCAGGCTGCCTCCCAGCGCGCGCGTTCCGTCCGACCCAGCGAGCGTGTCGCGGGTGCGGGCGGATCGATCAAGGGGGGAGGGAGGTCCCCGGAAGGCGCGAGCCCATAAGCCTCGCGGACCCACAGCATCTCCCACGCGGAATGCGGCCGGTCCTCGATCGAGACGACCATGTCGTGAGGCCAGGGGTCGCCGGCGCTCGGGTGAGCGGACTTCATCCGTCCATGTTCGCGTGCGCGACCCGGCATTCGAAACCCCCGTCGGATGATCCCCGCCGCCGAACGCGGAATACCGGCCCTCTGCCGGTGGTTTCCCCCGGTTCACCTCAACCCGATGGGAACCCCCGTTTTGACAGACTCCTCACACGCCCTCGTCGTCGGCGCCACCGGTATCGCCGGGAGCGCCCTCCTCGACCGTCTGGTCGACGACGGCTGGGAGGTGACGGCACTGTCGCGTCGGCCCGGAGCGGCGCGAACGGGAGTGACGTGGCGGTCCGCCGATCTGCGCTCGCCGACCGCGCTGACCGACGCGCTGCGAGGCGTTCCGGTCACGCACGTGTTCTTCACCGCGTGGTCGCGGCAGGACACCGAGGCCGAGAACATCGCCGTCAACGGGGGAATGGTGCGCGACCTGCTCGCGGCGCTCACCGACGCCCCGGTACGCCACGTCGCGCTGATGACCGGGTTGAAGCACTACCTCGGCCCCTTCGAGGCCTACGGCCAGGGGGACATGCCCGACACCCCGTTCCACGAGGACGAGCCGCGCCTCGACGTCGACAACTTCTACTACGCGCAAGAAGACGAGGTCTTCGCGGCCGCGCATCGTCAAGGATTCACCTGGTCGGTGCACCGCTCGCACACCGTGTTGGGGCACGCGGTCGGCAACGCGATGAACATGGGCCTCACGATCGCCGTCGCGGCCGCGATCAGTCGCCACACCGGTCGACCGTTCATCTTCCCCGGCAGCGAGACGCAGTGGAACGGCCTGACCGACGTGACCGATGCGGATCTGTTGGCGAATCAGATGGTGTGGGCGGCCACCCATCCCGAGGGCGCGGACGAGGCGTTCAACACGGCGAACGGCGACGTGTTCCGCTGGCGCTGGATGTGGCCGCGGATCGCCGCCGACCTCGGAGTCGAGGCCGAAGGCTTCGACACCGCTCCCCGCCCCTTCGAGCAGCAGATGGCTGACGCGGCACCCCTGTGGGCCGAGATCGTGGAGCAGCACGGCCTGATCGAGTCCGACCTCACGCGGGTCGCCTCGTGGTGGCACACCGATGCCGATCTGGGGCGTGACATCGAGGTGATGACCGACATGTCGAAGAGTCGTCTCGCGGGCTTCACCGAGCATCACCGCACGCGGGACTCCTTCACGCGGCTCTTCGAGCGGTACCGCGCGGCGCGTCTCATTCCCTGAGCGGGGCGCCGCCGGCCCGTCGGCGCCGGGGCGTCACAGTCGCTGCCCCAGTGCCCACAGCCGATCCGCTCGCCCCGAGATCGCCTCCGACAGCGCGAATGCCTGCGAATCGGTGAGGGATGCCACGTAGTCGACGATTCCGCGGGAGCGCGCGAGCGTCTCGGCATCGGCATCCGAGGGGCGGCGATCGGCGGGGAGCTGCGCGTACTGCTCGTGCGCGAGGGCGATGAGCTCGCGCAGGCGCCGCGGCGTGCGCGCGCGGTCGAGGTCGTCGTCGAGCCACTCGCCGAGGGCGCGCACCGAGCGGGCGAGGATGCGGCTCATCCCCCGCTGCTGGATCGCCAGGTCGGGTCGGCTGAGCACGAACCGCTTGTGCACGAACTTCAGCACCTCGACGTGGTGCCAGGCCCACGGCGACAGCACGACGGGACCGGCCCGCGGTGTGTCGAGCGGGCGCAGCTGCGCCGACTCCTGGAACCGGCGGATCCACCGGTCGGTGAACGAGGCCAGGCGCCGCTCGGCCGTCAACGAGCCGTCGAACGGGCGGGCGAGCAGGTCGGTGACCATCTCGGCATCCACGTCGCTGACCGCGGCGAGGAAGGCTTCATCGTCGGCGATCCACGGGTCGTCACGGCGCATCTTGCGGCGCAGCCGCTCCAGTCCCGCACCGGAGGCGAGCTCGGCGCGCACCTCGGCGTCGTCGCGGGAGCGCCACTCGAGCACGTCGTCGAGCCAGCCGCGGAACTCCGCCGCGATGGGGGCATGGTCGAGGATCCCCGCGCGGTAGAAGTCGTCGACGTCGTGCACCGAGTACGCGATGTCGTCGGCCAGGTCCATCACGGCGCCCTCGATGCTCTGGCGCAGGGGCTCGGCATCCACTCCCCGACGCGCTTCGACGAGGTCGTCGAGATCGAGGTCGTAGGCCGAGTACTTGTGCACGCGGTACGCGCCGTCGGAGGAGCGACGGATGCCGCGGGGCGGGCCGATCCGCTCGATGTCGGCGGCGTCGACCGTCGGCGCCCAGGGGTACTTCGCCGAGGCGGAACGCACCGCGGCCGTGAGGTTGAGTCCGCGGGGCGCGTTCTCGACGACGTCGAGGGCGGTGAGGATGCGATAGGTCTGCGCGTTGCCCTCGAAGCCGTCGGCGAGGCCGAGCTCGGTGCGGGCGAGGCGGTCGAGCGTCGACTCGCCGAGGTGCCCGAACGGCGGGTGCCCGAGGTCGTGCGCGTAGGCCGCGGCCTCGACGACCGTGGCGTTGCAGACGTCGCCCTCGCCCGCTCGGCGCGACCGGGTGTTCAGCTGCAGGGCCACCACGCGGGCGATCGCGCTGACCTTGAGCGTGTGCGTGAGGCGGTTGTGCACGGGGGCGCCACCGATCGACGGTGACACCACCTGCGTCACGGCCGAGAGGCGCGAGAAGTACGGCGAGAACTGGATGCGCTCCAGATCGATCGACCACGGGTCGGCGCGGGCGTCGTCGCGATCGGGGTGGACCCGTGAGGCCGGGTTGCCCACGACCGTGTCGGGGTGCGTCGGGGCGGTGGCGAGCGCGTCCGCGGCCGGGGGAGGGGTCTCGTCGTGCAGGGTCATCCGGTCCTCTCGCGGCGTCGGCGGCGTGGGTCAACGCTAACGCGGATGCGCGGCCCGCTCGCCGCCGCGCGTCGCTCCGCTCGCGTCGCGTGCCTCCCTCTTTTCGTTGAGTGTCCAAGACACGCCGCTCGCGCCCCTCGTCACGCGGCGTGTCCTGGACACTCAACGGGCTGGTGCGACCGCGCCGCCCCCGACGCTCTGCGGGCTCGCGTCACCCCGCCGCCTCCGACACTCGGCGGGCTCGCGAGCCCCCGCCGCCCCCTGTTGAGTGTCCAAGACATGCCGCTCGCGCCCCTCGTCACGCGGCGTGTCCTGGACACTCGACGGGCTTGTGCGCCCCCCGCCGCCCCGACACCCGGCGGGCTCGCGAGCCCCCGCCCCCCCTGCTGAGTGTCCGAGACACGCCGCTCGTGCCCCTCGTCGCGCGGCGTGTCCTGGACACTCAACGGGCTCGCAAGCCCCCGCCGCCCCGACACCCCGCGGGCTCGCGTGACCCCGCCGCCCCCCTGTCGGGTGTCCAAAACACGCCGCTCGCGCCCCTCGTCACGCGGCGTGTCCTGGACACTCAACGCCCCCACACCAATCCAGGGCGCCGCGCCGCCCTCAGCCCCGGCGCACCTCCACGTCGACCACGCGGGGGTCGTCGACGCTCAGCTCGTACGTCGGGCCGGTGATGCGCAGCGGGGCGACGGCGTCGAACGCGGCGCACGACGGGCCCAGCCGCAGCTCGACCTCGCCGGGCTCGACCACTCGGCGCAGCGCCCGGTCGCTGTAGGCCAGCCGCGAGGCGGGAACGGTGAAGCGCACTTCGGCGCTCTCGCCGGGTTCGAGCTCCACGCGGGCGTACGCCACGAGCTGCGCGACGGGGCGGGTGACGCTGGCCACGGCGCGATGCGCATACACCTGCACGACGTCGGCCCCCCGCACCCGCCCGGTGTTCGTCACCCGAGCGCTGATGCGGAACGCGTCGCCCGCGCGCACCTCGGCGGCGGTCCCGGATGCCGTGACCCCGGCCGGTGCCGTATCGACCCGCAGCTCGTCGCGCTCGAACGACGTGTACGACAGCCCGAAACCGAACGGCCGCACGGGCGTCGGATCGGTGCTCGTCACGCCCGAGGGGCCGCCGAGGATCGGGTGCAGGTACGAGTAGGGCTGGGAGCCCGCCGAGCGGGGGAGCGAGACGGGCAGGCGCCCCGACGGAGTGGCATCCCCCGACAGGAGCGAGGCGAGCGCGGGGCCGCCCTCTTCGCCCGGGAAGAACGCCTGCAGCACCGCGGCGGGGCCGTCGACGGTGTCGAGCGCCCACCCGATCGCATACGGGCGGCCGGTCAGCAGCACGAGCACGACCGGGGTGCCGGTGGCGACGACGGCGTCGACGAGCTGCCGCTGCACGCCGGGGAGCTCGAGCGAGTCGGCGTCGTTGCCCTCGCCGACCGTGCCGCGGCCGAAGAGCCCGGCGCGGTCGCCGACCACGACGATCGCAACGTCGGCGCCGCGTGCGATCTCGGCGGCGGCGTCGAAGCCCGAGGTGTCGGAGCCCTCGACCGCGCAGCCCTCGGCGTACGCGACCTCGCCGAAGCGCGCGGCCACGGCCTCGCGCACGGTGGGGATCTCGAACCCCATCGCGAAGCCCGGGTGATGCGCGAGCACGTGGTTCGCGAACGAGTAGCAGCCCATCAGAGCCTCGGCGCTGTCGGCGTTCGGCCCGATCAGGGCGATGCGACCGGGGGTGGCGAGCGGCAGCACGCCGTCGTTGCGCAGCAGCACGACCGATTCCTCGGCGATGCGGCGGGCCAGCGCCCGGTGCTCGGTGTCGTCGAGGTCTACCGCGGTCGGAACGTCGTCGAAGTCGGCATCCAACAGCCCGAGGTCTTCTTTCTCGGCGAGCACGCGGGCGACGGCGCGGTCGATCACGGCCTCGGGCAGGGCGCCGGATGCCACCCGCTCGGCCAGGTGCGGATATGCGTCGGGCCCGGGGAGCTCGACGTCGATCCCCGCCTCCAACGCCAGCTGCGCCGCCTCGCCGAGCGACCCGGCGACACCGTGCATCGAGCGCAGGAACTCGACCGCGAAGTAGTCCGAGACGACGGTGCCGTCGAAACCCCATCGACGGCGCAGCAGGTCGGTCAGCAGCTCGGGCGACGAGGCGACGGGGACCCCGTCGATCTCGGTGTACGAGTTCATCACCGAGCGCACCCCGCCGTCGCGCACGGCCATCTCGAACGGCGGAAGGAAGACGTCCTGCAGCTCGCGCTGACCGGCGTGCACGGGCGCGTGATTGCGACCGGCGCGCGAGGCGGAGTAGCCGACGAAGTGCTTCAGCGTCGCGTGCACGCCGGCGCCCTGCAGGCCCCGGACGTACGCGGTGCCGATCGTGCCGACGACGTAGGGGTCTTCGGCGATGCACTCGTCGACGCGGCCCCAGCGGGCGTCGCGCACCACGTCGAGCACGGGCGCGAGGCCCTGGTGCACCCCGAGTTCGCGCATCGAGCGACCGATGGCGGATGCCATGAGCTCCACGGCATCCGGATCGAACGACGCGCCCCAGGCGAGCGGGGTCGGGAAGGTCGCCGCCTGCCAGGCCGCGAAGCCCGTCAGGCACTCCTCGTGCACCAGGGCGGGAATGCCCAGGCGCGTCTCGGTTCTCAGTCGCCGCTGCTCGCCCCACAACCAGGCGGCGCGTTCGATCGGATCGACCGGCCGGGTGCCGTACACGCGGGTGAGGTGGCCGAGGCCGTGCACGGTGGCGTCGGTGTACGCGGCCGAGGTGACCTTCTCGCCCGAGAGGGGGGCGACGACCTCGTCGCCCTGGTCTACCCAGTAGCCCACGAGCTGTGCGAGCTTCTCGTCGAGGGTCATGTCGGCCACGAGAGCCTGCACCCGGGGCGAGAAGCCCGCCGCCAGGGCAGCGCCGACGTCGGTGTTGTGGATGGTCATGGCGGGGTCAGCCCTTCACGGCGCCGGTGAGACCGCCGACGATCCGTCGCTCGAACACGCTGAAGAACAGCAGAGCGGGGATCATCGACAGCGAGGTGAACGCGAGCACGCGCGCGGTGTCGACGGAGTACTGCGAGGCGAAGGCCTGCGTGCCGAGGGGCAACGTGTACGCGGCCTCGTTGTTGAGGATGAACAGCGGAAGCATGTACGAGTTCCAGCTGTTGACGAACGCCAGGATGCCGACCGTCACCACCGCGGGGACCGCGAGCGGCAGCACCATGCGCCAGAAGAAGCCCAGGCGGCCGAGGCCGTCGATCGAGGAGGCCTCCTGCAGTTCGGCGGGGATCGCGGCGAGGAACGGCGACAGGATGATGATCGTCAACGGCAGCGCGAAGGCGATCTGCGGCACGATGACGCCCGCGAGGGAGTTCATCAGGCCGAGGTTGCGCACCAGGATGTACAGGGGCGTGATGGCGACGGTCATCGGGAACATGAGCCCGGCGGTGAACAGGGCGTAGACGGCCCCGCGCCCGCGGAAGCGGTAACGGGCGAGGGCGTAGGCCGCCATCAGGCCGAGGGCCACGACGAACAGCGTCGTCGCGATCGCGGCGATGGCGGAGTTGCCGACCTGCCCCCAGAAGATGCCGCTGGTGAGGACGTCGGAGTAGTTCTCCCAGTTCCATCGGGTGGGAAAGCCCGAGGGGTCGACCGTGATCTCGGCGTTCGAGCGGAACCCGCCCAGAATGATGAACACCACGGGCGCGAGCATCATGCCGATCAGCAGCAGGGCGACGAACCCGACGATCACCGAGGTGCCGCGGCTCGATCCGACGGGGGCTCGACGCGGGGTCCTGCTTCCGCGCGGGGTGACGAGGGTGGCGGTGGCGGTCACTTGGTGCCTCCGGTGAGGGCGCCGGCCGTGTCACGACGGAGCACGAAGCGCTGGTAGATGAGGGCGACCGCGAGCGAGATGAGGAACATCACCACGGCCACGGCGCTGCCGTACCCGAAGCTGCCGGCGTTGCGGCCGTTGGCGACCATGTACGTGGCCATGGTCGAGGTGCCCGCTGTCGAGGCGACGTACTGGCCCCAGATGATCCAGACGAGGTCGAACAGCTGCAGCGAGCCGATGATCGACAGGAACGCCCAGATGCGGATGGTCGGGCCCATGAGGGGCAGCACGATGTAGCGCTGGATCTGCCAGTACGAGGCGCCGTCGATGGCGGCGGCCTCGCTGAGCTCCTCGGGAATGCCCTGGAGGCCGGCGAGGAAGAGGATCACCGCGAAGCCGATGTACTTCCACGTGATGATGATGAGCAGCGTCCAGATCGCGAGCGCCGGATCCGAGATCCAGTCGGCGCGCAGGGCGCCGAGGCCGATCCTGTCCAGCGCCCCGTTGAGCGCGCCGCCCGACTGCAGCATGAGGCCCCACCCGAGGCCGACGACGACCTCGGAGATGACGTAGGGGACGAAGATCAGCACGCGGATGAGCGACTGGCCGCGCATCTTGCGGTTCAGCAGCAGGGCCAGACCGAGCGCGAGCGGTCCCTGCAGCACCAGCGAGCCGACGACGATGAACGCGTTGTGACCCAGCGCCTCGTGGAAGGCGGGGTCGGTGAGGATCGTGACGTAGTTCCGGATGCCGACGAAGTCGACGGGGGTGCCGAAGCCCGACCATTTGTAGAAGCCGTAATAGGCGGCCAGGGCCACGGGCAGGATGACGAACGACACGAAGACCACGAGGGCGGGGCCCAGGAGGATCGCGAGTTCGCCGCGGATGCGCCAATTCTCGAGTCGGCGCCGCGCGGGCGGCCGCCCGGCCGAGGGGACGCGGTGAGCGCCCTCCCCGGCCGGGCGGCGAGACCCGGCGTCGGTCGCCGAGGTGGCGAGCTGGGTGGTCATAGCCGTCGTCCTCAGCGCGAGGCCGCGGCGTTGACGGCGTCGACGATGCCCTGCGGGCTGCCCTTGCCGGCGAACAGGTCGACCACCGCGACGTTCAGCGCGTTGCCGACGTTCTGGCCGTACAGGGTGTCGAGCCAGACCGAGACGTACGGGGCGTCGGTGTAGGCCTGGAGCGCCGACTGCAGGGCGGGGGTGGTGACGGCCTCCGTGGCCTCGCTCGAGGCGGGGATGGTCTGGAAGGCGTCGGCGTAGCTCTCCTGGTTCTCCTTGTTGACGAGGAAGTTCAGGAAGTCGGTGCACTGCGCGGGAGCGTTGACCCAGCACGAGTATCCGTCGACGCCGCCCATGATCGCGCCGGGCTCACCGTCGCCACCGGCGACCTCGGGGAACGGGAACCAGCCGAGGTCGGCGAGCGGCTTCTCGTCGGGGGTCAGCGAGGCGATCACGCCGGGGTTCCACGCGCCCATGAGCTCCATGGCGGCCTGGTGGTTGGCGAGCAGGCCCGCCGAAGATCCCGCGCCCTGCTGGGCGGCGGTGGTGAGGAAGCCGTCGTTGAACGGCTGCGTCTGCAGGAACGACTGCAGGTTCTCGCCGGCTTCGAGCCAGCACGGGTCGTCGAAGCTCCGGCTCTGCGCGGCCTCGTCGAGCACGTCCTTGGCGCAGGCGCGCAGGGCGAAGTTGTAGTACCAGTGCGCGGCGGGCCAGGCGTCCTTCGCACCGACCGCGATGGGGGCGACGCCGGTGGCGCGGATCTTCGCGTCGGCGGCCTCGAGGTCCTCGATCGTGGCCGGGGCCTCGGTGACGCCGGCCGCGCTCAGCAGGTCCTGCGCGGTGAAGATGCCCGAGGGGAGCACGGCGACGGGCATGCCGTAGTTCTTGCCGTCGACCTCGAAGGCGTCGAGCGAGGTGCCGAGGGCGGTCTTGGCCTCCGCCGAGATCTTGTCGGTGAGGTCCATCGCCTGACCCGCTGTGACGATGTCGGCGAGCTTGCCGCCGCCGCGGGCCATGAACAGGTCGGGGGCGTCGCCGGAGTTGAGGGCGGTCTGGAGCTTTCCGTCCATCTCCTCGTTCTGCACGGCCTGGATCTCGACCGTGACGCCGGGGTTGGCTGCCTCGAAGGCGCTGGCGGTGTCTTCCCAGTACTGCTTCCCGTCGCCCGTGGTGGAGTTGTGCCACAGGGTCAGGGTGACCGAGCCGTCGGCGTTCTCTGCGCCGCCGCCGCCGGCGCAGCCGCCGAGGGCCAGGGTGCCGGCGACGGCGAGGGCCGCTCCGGCGAGGATCTTGCGCGTGTTCATGTGATTCCCGTTTCTCTTCGTCGAGGTGCGTCCGTGAGGAGGCGTCGGTTGTCATGGGCAGCGTTGCCGTTTCCCGGGGTGTTGCTGCGCCCCGGGTCTGAGCAGTGTCGCCCCGCGCGGAAGGGTCGTCAAACGTTTTCGAAAATGATTTCCACGCTAGGGTCGGATGCCATGACGAGGCGCCCGACCATCCACGACGTCGCTGCGGCGGCCGGCGTCTCGGTCGCCACGGTGTCGAAAGCCGTGAACGGCCGCTACGGGGTTTCGCCCACGACGGTGAGCCGGGTACTGGACGCCGTGAAGACCCTCGGCTACGAATCGAGCCTCGTCGCGAGCAGCATGCGCTCGCGCCGCACGGGGGTCATCGGCGTGCTCGTCGCCGACATCGAGCCCTTCTCGGCCGAGATCCTCAAGGGCGTCGGCGGGGCCCTGTCCGACACCGGATACGACCTGCTCGCCTACACCGGCGCGCGCCGCGACGGTGAGGGGTGGGAGCGCCGCTCGCTCAGCCGTCTGAGCGGCACGCTCATCGACGCCGCGATCATCGTCACGCCGACCATCGTCACCGTCGCGAGCGAGGTGCCGATCGTCGCGATCGACCCGCACACCGGCCGCGGGGTCGTACCGACCGTCGAATCCGACAGCTTCACCGGTGCGCAGCAGGCGGTGCACTACCTCGTGCAGCTCGGCCACCGCCGCATCGGCTTCATCGCGGGGCGCCCGGATCTGCGTTCGGCGGTCGCCCGCGCGTCGGGGTACCGCGCGGGGCTGTCGGCGGCCGGCATCCCCTTCGATCCCGCCCTCGTCGGCGTGGGGCGCTACGCCCAAGACGTCGCGCGCGAAGCGGCCGAGGCCATGCTGTCGCTCGACGACCCGCCCACCGCGGTGTTCGCTGCGAACGACCTGTCGGCCCTGTCGATCATCGACGTCGCCGCCGACCGCGGGCTGCGGGTGCCCGAAGACCTCTCGGTCGTCGGGTTCGACGACGTGCCCGAGGCCGCCCGCGCCCAACCGGCGCTCACGACCGTGCGCCAGCCGATGAAGCGCCTCGGCGCCGAGGCGGTGCGGATGGTGCTGGCCCTGCTCGCCGGCGAGGAACTGCCCGAGACGCACATCCAGCTGCCGACGCGCCTGGTCGCGCGTGGCACGACCGCGCCGCCGCGGGCGGGCTGACACCGCGCGCGGCGCCGAGCTCCGGTCGCGCCGCGCACTCGAACCCCCGCGTCAGCGCGCCGCCAGCCGGTACAGCACCTCGGGTCGCCCGCGCGCGCCGAAGCGGTGCGAGACATCGACCTCGCCGCGAGCCACGAGGGCGTCGAGGTACCGGCGCACGGTCGCACGCGAGGCGCCCGACGCGGCGGCGACGTCGCGGGCGCTCGCCGGGGTCACCGGGTGCAGCGCCGCGCGGATGGTGTGCAGGGTCGATTCTGCGAGGCCCTTGGGGAGGAGGGGCTCGGATGCCGACACCGCACGCACCGGAGCGGTCGCCGGACCCACCAGCCGGTCGATGTCGCCCTGCCCCATGCTCACCGGCACCTCGGCGGGGCGGGCGGCGCGACCGCGGCGGTACTCCTCGAGCCGGCGCACGAAGGCCTCGCGCGTGAAGGGCTTCGCGAGATACCCCACGACGTGGGCGGCCGCAGCCTGCCGGATCGTCAGGGTGTCACGGGCCGAACTGATGACGAGCACGTCGACGTTCCACTCCCGCACGAGCCGCAGTCGGTGCAGCACCTCGACCCCGCTGAAGTCGGGCAGGTTCATGTCGAGCAGCACGAGCTCGACGTCGGTGCCCGTCGCCAGCGCCGCCCCCGCGGCCCCCGTCCGCGCCGTCCCGACGAGCCGGAACCCGGGCAGCGACTCGAGATAGGCGGTGTGCAGCCGCACCACCGCGGGGTCGTCGTCGACGATCACGGTGCGGATCGCGGCATCCGGGGTCATGCCCGCACCCCCGCGTGCGGCAGCTCCACCGTGAAGCGCGCCCCGCCCGCGGCCGCCGCGCCGACGGTGATCGAACCGCCGCGCGCTCCCGCGATGCGGCGCACGAGGTCGAGGCCGACGCCGCGGCCCGAGGCAGCCTTCGAACTGACGCCGCGGTCGAAGATGCGGGCGACGTCGGCGGGCGGCACGCCGGGGCCGTCGTCGGCGACATCGATCGTGAGCCGTTCGTCGCCGGCGAGCACGAGCACGTCGACGTGTCCGCCGGGGCCGGCCGCTTCGGCGGCGTTTCGCACGAGGTTGCCGATGACGCTCAGCGCGTCGTCGTCGACGACTCCGCGCGGCACGAGGCTCGCCGGATCGACCCGCAGGCCCCGGTGCTCGGCCGCCAGCCCGTCGAGCAGGGCGCGCAGCGCCGGGTCGTCGATCGAGAGACCGGACGCCACGGGCGCCAGCCCTCCGATGTAGGTCAGCGCGTCGCCGGTCTCGCCCTCGGCGACGAGCCCGCGGATGACGTGCAGCCGCGTGTGGAACTCGTGCGTCTGGTCGCGCAGGGCGCCCGAGATGCGGCGCTGGGTCTCAAGTTCGCGCGCGTCGGCTTCGAGTCGTCGCACGCGTCGACGCAGTGCCGCCGTCAGCAGACCGCTCAGCACGACGCCGAGCACGATCGATCCGGCGACCCAGGGCAGCAACCCGCCGACGGCTTCCTCGTAGCTGCCCGCGATCTCGGACTCCAGCACGCCGACCGAGGCCGTGCCGATGACCGCCCCCGTCTCCGCATCACCGGCCCGCACGGGCACCTTGGCGCGCAGGCTCGGGCCGATCGTGCCGGTCTCGGTGCCGAGGAACGTCTCGCCGGCCAGCACCGCCGTCGCATCCGTCGACACGCTGCGCCCGCGCTCCGCCGGGTTGGGGTGGGTGAGACGGATGCCGCGGGCATCGGTCACCACGACGTAATCCACCCCGGATGCCGCGGCGACGACGTCGGCGAGGGGCTGGAGCTCTGCGGTGGCGGCGTCGGCGTCGAGCAGCACGGCGCGCCGCACCTGATCGAGCTCGGCGAGGCTCCGAGCGACGTCGAGCACGCGCTCCTCGGTCGCGGTGCGGATGCTGCGCTCCTGCGTCGACATGGCGACGAGGGTCGTGGCGAGCACGCACACCAGGACGACGGTGCACTGCAGGGCGAGCAGCACGGCGAGGCGCACGCGCACCGGCGCACGGTCGGCCGCGCGGTCGAGGGGGGCGGTCGACATGGGCACCTCCTCGTGCGCATCGCGGGTGAGTGCGAATCGTGAGCATCTAAGAGCGCAATGCCTTCGCACGGCGCCGCAGGGGGGACGGCGCTGTCAACCTAGCTTCTCATCCGGCAACGACGATGTCCCGGGAGGGCGACGATGCAGTCATCAGCGCGAAAGCGGATCACCGGAGCGATCGTGGGCGTCGCCGCCGCCGCCCTGTTCGTGACGGCGGGTCTGAGCGCGGCCGCGAGCGGCGGGGTGGCGAACCCCCGCACGAAGCTCACCATCGTGGCCCCGGCCGCCCCCGGCGGCGGGTGGGACACCTTCGGCCGCGAGGCCCAGCAGGTCATGCGCGAAGAGGGCATCGCCGGCGCCGTGCAGGTGATGAACATCCCGGGAGCCGCCGGCACCATCGGCCTCGGCGCGGTCGCCGAGATGGGCGATCGGCACGACATCATGCTCGTCACCGGCGGCGTGATGGTGGGCGGCGTGATCGTCAACCGCTCGCCCGTGAGCCTCGAGGACGTGCGGCCCATCGCGCGCCTCGCCGACGACTTCAACGTGCTCGTCGTGCCCGGCGACTCGCCCTTCCAGACCCTCGACGACTTCATGGCCGCGTTCCTCGCCGACCCCGAGGGCACCGCCATCGCGGGCGGGTCGCTCGGCGGCATCGACCACCTGCTCGCCGGAATGCTGGCCCAGCAGGGCGGCGTCGATCCGCAGCGCGTGAACTACCTCGCGTACCCCGGCGGCGGCGAGGTCGTCACCTCGCTGCTGTCGCACACCACGCAGGCGGGGCTCTCGGGGTACAACGAGTTCCGCGACCAGATCGAGTCGGGCAATCTCCGCGCCCTCGCGCTGTCGGCCGAGGAGCCGCTCGACGACGTCGACGTGCCCACCTTCCGCGAGCAGGGGGTCGATGTCGCCATGTCGAACTGGCGCGGGCTCGTGGCGCCTCCCGGCATCGACGACGAGGTGCACGCGGAACTGGTGGCCATGGCATCCGAGATGCGCGAGACCGACGCCTGGCAAGAGGTGCTCGCCCGCAACAGCTGGGTCGACAGCTTCCTCGTCGGCGACGAGTTCGCCGCATACCTGGCGGAAGAGACCGAACGCACGACCGCGATCATGAAGGAGCTGGGTCTGTGACCGAACCGTCCACCCTCACCACGGGATCGCTGCGCGTGCAGCGCACGCCCCGCTGGTACACCGGCCGCAGCGAGCTGGTGGTCGTCGCGGGAGTCTTCGTCCTCGCCGGGTTCATGACCCACGGCACGGTCACCATGCAGGTGCCCGCCGACGTCGCCGTCCCCGGTCCCCAGTTCTTCCCGATGCTCGTCAGCGGTTTCCTCTGGCTCGCCGGTGTCGGCCTGCTCGTTGAGGTGCTCCGCACGACCCGTCGCTCCCACGTCGCCGACGACCCCGTCGAGATCTCGAACGAGATGCTCGAGGACCTCGGCGCGATCGACGAGACCGGCGAGATCCGTGTCGTCTCACCCGAAGACGTCGCCTCGTCGTCGGCGCCGGCGCGCGTCGACTGGCGGACCCTCGGGATCACCGTCGTCAGCCTGGCCGCGTTCATCGTGGTGCTGCCGGTGCTCGGCTGGCTCCTCTCGGCCGCGGCCCTGTTCTGGGTGCTCTCGTGGGCGTTCGGCAGTCGCCGGCCCCTTCTCGACATCGGCGTTTCGGTGATCGTGTCGTCTCTCGTCCAGCTCGCGTTCGGCGCGGGCCTGGGCCTGTCGCTTCCCGCCGGCATCCTGGAAGGACTCTCGCCGTGGATCAGCTGATCAACCTCGCCGATGGATTCGCGGTCGCCTTCACGCCGCAGAACCTGCTCTTCCTCGTCATCGGCGCCGTGCTCGGCACCGCCGTGGGCGTGCTCCCGGGCCTCGGCTCGGCCATGGCGGTCGCGCTGCTGCTGCCGGTCACCTTCAGCCTCGACCCCACCGGCGCGTTCATCATGTTCGCGAGCATCTACTTCGGGGGGCTCTTCGGAGACTCGACCGCCGGCATCCTGCTCAACACCCCCGGCAACTCCTCGGCGATCGCGACGACGTTCGAGGGTCATCGGATGGCCAAGAGCGGCAGGGCGGCGAAGGCGCTCGGCACGTCGGCCATCGGCGCCTTCATCGGCGGCACGATCGCGTGCGTGCTGGTGGTGTTCTTCGCCCCGTACATCGTCGAACTCGCCAAGGTCTTCGGCCCCGCGGAGTACTTCGCGCTCGCCGTCTTCGCGTTCGTGGCGATCTCGGCCGTCGTGGCCGACTCGATCGTGCGCGGTCTCGTCGCCCTGGGGCTCGGCTTCGCCCTGGCGCTGGTCGGTATCGACGGGATGACGGGAGCCGAACGCTTCACCGGCGGCAGCCCTGTGTTCTTCGACGGGATCTCGATCATCGTGATCACGGTCGGTCTGCTCGCCATCGGCGAGGTGCTGCACGTGTCGTCGCACATCCGCCGCGCGGGCGGACCGGGCAAGCTCGTCACACCCAGCGGCTCGCCGCTGCTGTCACGGAGCGAATGGCGTCAGGCCCTGCCCGCGTTCCTGCGGGGCACGGCGTTCGGCGTCCCGTTCGGGGCGATCCCGGTCGGCGGGTCGGAGGTACCGACGTTCCTGGCCTACGGCACCGAGAAGCGCCTGGCCCGCCGCCGCGGTGACACCGATTTCGGCTCGCGCGGAGCGATTCAGGGCGTCGCCGCCCCCGAGGCTGCCGGCAACGCCACCGCCGGCTCCGCGATGGGCGCGCTGCTCGGACTCGGCCTCCCCACCTCGGCCACGGCGGCGATGATGATCGCCGCGTTCCAGCAGTACGGGATGCAGCCGGGCCCGCTGCTGTTCGAACGCTCCGGCGATCTCGTCTGGCCGCTGCTGGCGAGCCTGTTCCTGGGCCTGATCATCCTGCTGATCATCAACCTGCCGTTCGCGGCGGTCTGGGCCAAGCTCCTGCTCATCCCGCGCCACTACCTGTACGCGGGCATCACCGTCGTCGCGATGCTCGGCATCTACGCGATCGCCTCGCGCGTGGTCGACCTGTGGCTCGCGCTGGCGATCGGCGTCGTCGGGTTCGTCATGCGGCGCTTCTCGATCCCGCTCGCTCCGGTGCTCATCGCCGCGATCCTCGGACCCATGGCCGAGACGCAGCTGCGCCGGGCGCTCGCCGTGTCGGAGGGCGACCCCACGATCCTCGTCGCCTCGCCGCTGACCATCGTGCTGTACGCGCTGCTCGCGATCATCGTGACGGTGAGCGTGCTGCAGCACGCCCGTCATGCTCGCCGCGAGCGCCTCGAGGCCGCCGCCCGCCGCGACGCGCCGGTGCCCGCAGTGCGTCGCTGACCGCTGCGCCTCCTCGGCGTTTCCCCGAGGTCGAGTGTCCGAGACACGCCGGTCGTGCCCCTGGCCGCGCGGCGCGTCTCGGACACTCGACGCCCTCCGGCCGACGCAGGGCGCCGCGCCCCTCGGGCCGGCGCATCTCCCAAAGCCCCGCACACGCCCCCGCCGCGCGCCGCATCCCCTCGCGGCTCCGGTACCGTCGAGGTGTGACTACCGCCAGCAGCAAAGACGACGAGGTCGACCTGCTCATCGACGCGTGGTCGCAGCTGCTGCCCGAGGTCGACCTCACCCCGCTCGACGTCATGTCGCGCCTGCGTCGTGCGGCGTTCCACCTGTCGAAGCTGCGCGCGAAGGCGTTCGCCAGCGCGGGCATCGCCGTGTGGGAGTTCGACGTGCTGGCCGTGCTCCGCCGCGCGGGCACCGAGCTGAGCGCGACGCGCCTGATCACCGCCACGATGATCGGCAGCGCCGCCATGACCAACCGTCTCGACAAGCTCGCCGAGCGCGCTCTCGTCCACCGGCGCCCCAATCCCTCCGACGGCCGCGCGATCCTCGTCGCGATCACCCCCGAGGGCATCGAGCGCGTCGACGCCGCGATGACCGAGCTCGTCCGCCTCGAGGGCGAGGCCCTGCGCGATGTCAGCCGCGGCGACCAGGCCCTGCTCGCCAGCGCCCTGCGCGTGCTCGCTGCGGGCGAGACGCACGAGGCGTGATCGACCTCGCCGCGACCCTGCGGCAGCGTCCCGTCGTGCTCGACGGCGGCCTCGGCACCCTGCTCGAGGCCCGCGGCAACGACGTGTCGTCGGCCCTCTGGTCGGCGCAGGTGCTGCGTGACGCCCCCGACGAGATCCGCGCGGCGCACGCGCAGTTCGCCACCGCGGGCGCCGAGATCGTGATCACGGCGTCGTATCAGGTGGGGTTCGGCGGCGAGATCCCCGATGCCGAGGTCGAGACGCTCCTGCGACGTTCGGTGTCGCTCGCGCGAGAAGCCGCCGACGTCGTGGTCGCGGCATCCGTGGGTCCGGTCGGAGCGCTGCGCGCCGACGGCAGCGAGTACACGGGAGAGTACGGACTCTCGCTCGACGAGCTGCGTCGCGCGCATCGACGGCGCCTGCACGTGCTGGCCGACGCCGGGGCCGACGTGCTCGCGGTCGAGACGATCCCCTCTCCCCTCGAGCTCGAGGCGGTGGCGCTCGAGCTCGCCGACCTCGGAGTCCCCGCGGTGGTGAGCCTCTCGGCCGACAGCACCGGTTTCTCCGTTTCCGGCTCTCGAGCCGCGGCGCTGCGCCTCGCGGCATCCGTTCCCGGGGTCCTCGCCGTCGGCGTGAACTGCTGCGCGCCCGACACGGTGCTGCCCGCGCTGGCCGAGGCGCCCGGCATCGCGCTCGTCGCCTACCCGAACACGGGGGAGCGGTGGGATGCCGAGACCCGCACCTGGCACGGCGGCACCGCCCCGCTGGCCGAAGGCGTTCCCGCGTGGGTCGCCGCGGGAGCGCGCATCGTGGGAGGCTGCTGCCGCTCGATGCCGGCCGACATCGCCGCGATCGCTGCGGCGGTGCGCTGACCCCGCACGGTCACCGCGCGTCGAACCCGGGGAGCGCGGCGCCGCCCCCGTCGACGACCTCCTCGCCGGCCAGCGGAGTCACCGACGGCGGCAGCTCCCGATCGCTGCGGCGGAGCGAACGCGGAGCGGCGGTGGTGAGCAGCGCGACCTCTTCGGGTTTCCAGCCGTGGGAGTCGCGCATGCGCGCGCTGAGCGTCGAGACGGCCGAGGGGTGCGCGACTTCGACGCCGTGCATCGCGTCGACGGCCGAGGGGTCGACCTCGCGGGCGGCCAAGCGCAGGTCCAGCAGCAGGGCGAGCACGCGGTCTCTCCCGTACGCCGCGGTCGCGAGCTTCCAGTCGCCGATCACCACGGCGGTGCGGGGCCGGCGATCGGCGTAGGTTCCGACGGTCGCCGGGCGCCCCACGAGGGCGACCGAGAGTCCCGTCAGCATCATCGCCGTGATGGCTGCGACGACGATCCCCGCGGGCGAGAAGACGAGGTCGGCGGCGGGGGATCCCAGACCGGGCAGCGCCGTCACCGCTCGACCCGCCGAGTAGAGGGCGTAGGCGGCCGTCGTCACGAGCAGCACTCGTCGAGAGCTTCGGGGGAGCGCGCGGTTGCGCACGGTGAGCAGCGCGCAGACCGTGCAGCTGAGGGCGAGAGCGGCCGCCTTGACCACGAGCGCGCCGCCGTGCGGAAGCAGCGCGGAGCTCGCCGCGACCCCCGCCCCGACGACCAGCACGAAAGCCACGGCCGCGCGCAGGCGCCGCCCACGGGGTGCCGACACCGCGAGGCACATCGTCGCCGGACCGAGCACCATGGCGGTGTCGGCCATCACCTGTGACACTGCTCCACCGCCGTTGAAGCGCACCACGTACAGGGTTCCCGCGCCCACCGACATGGCGCCCGCCACCGATGACAGTCGCAGGAAGACGCCGAGAGGGGTGGGGCTTCCCACGCGCGGCAGCACGATGACGATGATGCCGGCGGCCAGGCCGGCGCACATCACGACCACCCCGATCGACAGCAGCATGGCACCCCCGCGCCCCATCATGCCGCCGCGCCGCACGCGCCGTGGAGTGGGGGCGGGTGTTGACGCCGGGCGTGGAACGTGACAGGGAGTCGACGTCGCCGTACGCGGGATCAGTCGAAATCGGCCGCCACGGCGTTGCGGTGGTACTCGAAGATGATGCTCGTGCGCGTGGATGCCACGCTGTGCCGCGCCGAGAGGTGATCGACGACGAAGCGTCGCACGGCCGAGGAGTCATCGACGGCGATGTGCACGAGGAAGTCGTCGGCGCCGCCCAGGAAGAACAGCTGGATGACGTCGGGATGCCGGCGCACTTCCTGCGCGAAGGCGTGGATGCTCTCCTGCCGCTGCCCGGGGCGCAATGTCACACCGACGATCGCCTGCAGCCCGCGGCCGAGGCGACGCTGATCGACGGCGGCGTGGAACCCGGTGACGAGGCCGCGGTCGACGAGCGAGCGCAGGCGCGAGTGCGCGGTCGAGGGGGCGACCCCCAGCGCCTCGGCCAGTGCCGCGTTGGTCATGCGCGCGTCGACCGAGAGCAGCTCGATGATGCGGGCGTCGTGCGGGTGCAGTTCGTCGTCGGGCATCGCAGATCCTTCGGCCGTCGGTCGCGCTCGGAGCGTCAGGATCCGACGATACGCGTGCTCCTCGACCGCTGCGCGAAGAATCTGCGGGTTTACACCACCGAAACACCCTGTTCTGCGATTCTTCCGGCACGCCCATCCGCTCGAGGAGGAACCCATGCGCGTCTCTGTGCCGACCGAGATCAAGAACAACGAGAACCGCGTCGCCATGACCCCCGCCGGGGTCGACGCGCTCGTGCACCGCGGCCACGAGGTCCTCGTGCAGGCCGGTGCCGGGGTCGGGAGCGGCTTCGCCGACGAGCAGTACCGCGCAGCGGGGGCCGAGATCGTTCCGACCGCCGACGAGACGTGGGCGCGGGCCGAGCTGCTGGTCAAGGTGAAGGAGCCCATCGCGCCCGAGTACGGCTTTCTCCGCCGCGACCTCACCCTCTTCACCTACCTGCACCTCGCCGCCGACCGCCCTCTCACCGACGCGCTCATGGCCGCGGGCACCACGGCCGTGGCCTACGAGACCGTGCAGACCGCCGACCGTGCGCTCCCGCTGTTGGCGCCCATGAGCGAGGTCGCGGGACGCCTGTCGATCATCGAGGGCGCGCATCACCTGCTGCGCGCGTCGGGCGGGCGCGGCCTGCTTCCCGGTGGCGTTCCCGGCACCCCGCGGGCCAAGGTCGTCGTGATCGGCGGCGGCGTCGCGGGCGAGCACGCCGCGGCCAACGCGCTGGGCCTCGGCGCCCGGGTGACGGTCGTCGACATCTCGCTGCCCAAGCTGCGCCAGCTCGAGGAGCGCTTCGGCGGCGCCATCGAGACCCGCGTCTCGACGCGCCTCGAGATCGCGGAGCAGCTCGCCGACGCCGACCTCGTGATCGGTTCGGTGCTCATCCCGGGCGCCGCCGCCCCGAAGCTGGTCACCGACGAGATGGTCGCGTCGATGAAGCCCGGCTCGGTGCTCGTCGACATCGCGATCGACCAGGGCGGCTGCTTCGAGGGCTCTCGCCCGACCACGCACGACGCGCCCACGTTCCGCGTGCACGAGGCGCTGTACTACTGCGTCGCCAACATGCCCGGCGCCGTTCCGCACACCTCCACGCGGGCGCTGTCGAACGCCACGCTCCCCTACATCACGCGGATCGCCGACGCGGGCTGGGAGTCCGCGGCATCCGCCGATCCCGCCCTCGCGAGGGGGCTGAACGTGCGCGCCGGCGTCGTGGTGAACGAGGGCGTCCGCGCCGCCTTCTCGCTCTGACTCCCCAGACGTCCTTCACCCCCTGTTGAGTGTCCGAGACACGCCGCGCGCCTGCGCGCCCGAGCGGCGTGTCCTGGACACTCGACGGGGGCTCGAGCGACTCAGCCCCGCACCCACGCGTACGTGATCTCGGGGCGCCCCTGTCCGCCGTAGCGGGGCTCGCGGCGCACGCGGCCGACGTCGGCGAGGTGCTCGAGGTAGCGCCGGGCGGTGACGCGCGACATGCCCTCGCTCTCGCCGAGCTCGGTCGACGACACGGCTCCGGATGCCGTGCGCACCCGTTCCGCCACGGCCTGCAGCGTCTCATCGCTCAGGCCTTTCGGCATGAGGGGCGGCGCCACGGTGCGCAGTGACCCGAGCAGCGCGTCGACCTCGGACTGCGTGGCCTCTCCGGCTGCGCGGTCGAGGCCCTCGATGTACGCGCGGTACGCCTCGAGGCGCTCGCGGAACGCGGCGAACGCGAACGGCTTGATCAGGTACTGCACGACGCCGATCGAGACCGCGGCGCGCACGGTCGCGGCATCGCGGACCGCCGTGACGGCGATGATGTCGACGCGCGAGCCCGCGGCACGCACGCGCCGGGCGACGTCGAGACCCGAGCCGTCGGGCATGGTCATGTCGAGCAGCACGAGGTCGATGCGGCGCTGCGCGTCCGACAGGGCGGTGAGCGCGGCCCGGGCGCCGGCGGCCTGCCCGACCACTTCGAAGCCCGGCACCCGCGCGACGTAGGCGGTGTGCAGTTCGAGGGCGAGCGCGTCGTCGTCGACGACCAGCACCCGGATCATGACGGCGCCCCCGCCAGGAACACGCGCACGGTCGTGGGGTCGGTGCCCAGCTGCAGGGTGCCTCCGTGCGCTGCGACGATGTCGCGCACGAGGGCCAGGCCCACGCCGCGCCCGCCGACGGCATGGGCGGGTTTGGTCGAAGCCCCGAAGGCGAAGGGGTCGTCGAGTGCGGGGTCGAACCCGGCTCCGCTGTCGCTCACCTCGAGCACGACGTCGCCGCCGCCCTCGCGCACCACCACGCGCACCCACCGCGGCTCGGCGCCCGAGCTCGCGGCATCCAGGGCGTTGTCGACGAGGTTCCCCACGATCGTGACCGCCTCGGCCGGGGCCAGGGGCAGTGCGGGCGTCGGTTCGGCGACGTCGAGGTCGAGGCGCACGTCCCGCTCGGCGGCCTCGTCGAGCTTGCCGAGCAGCAACGCGACGACCACGGCGCCCTCGTCGTCGGACACCAGGCGGTCGGCGAGTTCTTGCCGTTCCCCCGTGGATGCCACGATCAACCGCCGCGCGTCGTCGATCCGCCCGAGTTCGAGAAGCGCCAGCAGCGCGTGCAGCCGGTTGCCGTGCTCGTGCGTCTGCGAGCGCAGGGTGTCGCTGAGGGTGCGCACGCCCTCGAGTTCGCCGAGCAGCGCCTGCAGCTCCGAGCGATCGCGCAGGGTCATGACGTGTCCGCGTTCGGGGGCGCGGCGGCCGGCGAGGTCGCGGGCCTCCTCCTGGTTGACCAGGAGCACGCGGTCCCCGTTGACGATGGTCTCCTCGACCATGCGCCGCCCGGTGACGATGGCGTCGGCCAGGGCGGCGTCCATCTCGACGTCGCGGGGGTCGAGCGAGACCTGCCCGCTCGTCGCCGGTGGCAGGGCGAGCAGGTCGGCGGCTTCGTCGTTGTACAGCACGATGCGTCCGTCGCGATCGGTGACCACGAGCCCCTCGCGCAGCGAGTGCAGCACGGTCTCGTAGCTCTCGACGAGGCGCGACAGCTCGCCCGGGGTGTACGACCCCGTCACGCGGCGCGCACTGCGGCGGATGTAGAGGGCGCCCAGCACGCCGAAGCCGACGATGGCGGCGGCGGCGGCGGCGATCACCGGCACGCGGGCGGCGAGGTCCTGCTGCACGGCGCCGAGCGTCACGCCCACGGCCACGAGTCCGACGATGGTGCCGTTCTCGTCGCCGCCGTCGCGGATCGGGACGATCGTGCGCACCGAGGGGCCGAGCGTCCCCTCGTACACCTCGGTGAACGACTCGCCCGCGAGTGCCTCGGCCCGCGAGCCCTGGTACTGCTGCCCGATCTCGGAGCGGTTGCGGTGGGTGAGCCGGATGCCGTCGGGGGTCATGATCGTCACGAACGACAGTGAGGCGTCGTCGAGGATGTACTCGACCATGGGCTGCAGCGCGTCGGAGTCGCCGCGTTCGACGAGGTCGGCGACGTCGGGTTCGTGCGCGAACGTCTCGGCGACCGAGCGCGTGACCTGCTCGGCCTCGCGCTGGCCGGAGTCGCTCAGCTGCATCGAGAGCAGGGCGGCGAGGACTCCCGCGACGAGCACGACGACGCCGAGCGCCACGAGCGCCAGGCGTCCACCCACGCTCAGTCGCATCACCGCACCTTTCGTCGCGCTTGCCGTGAACAATACGACCACAAATCGCTCCCGCGTCCCGCGTCGATCAAAGTCATGACATCGACCGGCACCCCCGCCGGACTCAACGAAGGCGTTCAGAAAAGGGGAAGTCGCCCATGGCACTCTCACTCCGCACCACCCGAGACGGTCGGCCTCGGAAGAAGATCGACCGCAACCACTGGCTCTACATCTCGGTCATCATCGCCGTCGTCGCCGGTGTCGTCGTCGGTCTCGTCGCTCCGGCGTTCGCCACCACGCTCGAGCCGGTCGGCAAGGGCTTCGTCAGCCTCATCAAGATGATGATCGCCCCGGTCATCTTCTGCACGATCGTCGTGGGCATCGGCTCGATCGCCAAGGCCTCCACGGTCGGCAAGATCGGCGGCCTGGCGATGGTCTACTTCCTCGTGATGTCGTCGTTCGCGCTCATCATCGGCCTCGTCGTCGGCAACATCATCCACCCCGGCGAGGGCCTCAACATCTCGGGCTCGACGTACGAGGCGGCCGCCGAAGCGACCACGACCCAGGACTTCATCCTCGGGATCATTCCGACCACGTTCTTCTCGGCGTTCACCGGCGGCAGCATCCTGCAGGTGCTGTTCATCGCCCTTCTCGTCGGCTTCGCCCTGCAGGGCATGGGCGAGCGCGGCGCGCGCATGGTCGAGGGCATCCGCAACTTCCAGGTGCTCGTCTTCCGCATCCTCGGCATGATCCTCTGGCTCGCCCCGATCGGTGCCTTCGGCGCGATCGCCGCGGTCGTCGGCAAGACCGGCTTCCAGGCCGTGATCAGCCTCGGTGTCCTGATGGGCGCGTTCTACCTCACGTGCTTCCTCTTCATCACCCTCGTGCTCGGAACGCTGCTCTACGTCGTGACTCGCACCAACATCTTCACGCTGATGAAGTACCTCGGTCGCGAGTACCTGCTCATCGTCGGCACCTCCTCGTCCGAGGCGGCTCTTCCCCGCCTCATCGCCAAGATGGAGCACCTCGGTGTCTCGAAGCCCGTCGTCGGCATCACCGTCCCGACCGGCTACTCGTTCAACCTCGACGGCACCGCGATCTACCTCACGATGGCGTCGCTGTTCATCGCCTCGGCCATGGGCTCGCCCATGTCGATCGGCGAGCAGATCGGCCTCATGATCTTCATGATCATCGCGTCGAAGGGGGCGGCCGGTGTCACCGGTGCCGGCCTCGCCACCCTCGCCGGCGGCCTCTCGGCCTACCGCCCCGACCTGGTCGACGGCGTCGGCGTGATCGTCGGCATCGACCGGTTCATGTCGGAGGCCCGTGCGGTCACCAACTTCACCGGCAACGCCGTGGCCACGATGCTGATCGGCGTCTGGACCAAGCAGTACGACGGTCAGCGTGTGCGCGAGGTCCTCTCCGGCAACATCCCGTTCGATGAGACCCTGCTCACCGGTCACGACCACTCGGCCACCCCGGCGGCGGATGCCAAGGAGCTCGCTTCGGCAGAGGTCGGCGCCGGCCCCGCCGTCAAGGTCGACACGCAGTCGCTCGACGCGTTCCGCGCACAGGCGGCGGCGGAGGCGGCGGCGCGGGGTCGTTCGTGAGCCTGACGCACGACACCTCGGCGGGGGCGGCTTCGGTCGCCCCCGCCCCGGCGCGTGTCGACCTCGCGCGCACGTGGATGCTGCGCTCGCCGCTCGTCGGCGGCCTCGAGACGTCGGCCGATGTGCTGGTGCTCGACCTCGAAGACGGCCTCCCGGCCGGGCGCAAGGCCGAGGGTCGGGACCGCGCCCGCGCCGCGGCCTCCGACGCCCCGGTGTGGTTGCGCATCAGCGCCGCCGGAACCCGCGACGGCCAGGCCGACCTCGCTCTCGGTCGCGAGCTCGATGACCGCCTTGCCGGCGTCGTGCTGGCGATGTGCGCCGGGCCCGCCGACGTCGCCCATGTGGCGGCATCCCTCCCCGCCGGTGTCCCCATCGTCGCCATGGTCGAATCGGCTGCGGCCCTGTTGGCCGCCCCCGCGATCGCCGCGCACCCGGCCACCCGCCGTCTCGCGTTCGGCACCGGGGACTTCCGCCGCGACACCGGCATGGGGGTCGACCGCATCGCCCTGTCGTGGCCGCGGGCGCAGCTGGTTGTCGCCTCCGCCGCGGCCGGTATCGCCGGACCGATCGACGGCCCGTGCGGCCCGGTGGATCAGGCTCAGGATGCCGCCGCGCACGCCGTCGCGATGGGATTCACCGGCACTCTCGCGCTCCACGATGCCGCCGTCGCCGGCGCACATGCCGCGTTCACGCCGTCGCCGGCCGAGGTCGACGCCGCTCTCGCGCTGCTGTCGGTGACGCCCGACGGTCCGGTCGACGGATCCTACGCCCCGACCCTCGCGCGTGCCCGCGCCCTGGTGGAGCGCGCCGAGGCGTTGGCCTCGCTCTGACCGCAGCCCTGAGCCTGTCGCGGGGCCGGCCCGCGTTCCGGTCCCGGTGATGTCGACGAGGTCGGGATCCGTCTGTCGCCGGGTCTCCGTCTCAGCGCCCCGGGCCCCCAGCCGGTCGGCGCCTCAGCGGCCCCGCCCGAACCAACGCCGACGCCGAGCCGGTGCCACAGCGACCGCCGCCTCGCGTGCACGCCGCCGCTCGCCCCATGCCCGCACCTCGGCCTCGACGTCGACGGTCGGCGTCACCACCGGCGGCCCGCCCTGCAGCTGACGGCGGGCTTCGATGACCCGGCGGTTGAAGTCCTCCACGGCTTCCCGCACCTCGGGCTCGCGCGTGAGGGCGTCCAGCCTTTGCGCCATCTCGGCGTGCTCGACGCGCAGGGTCAGCGCGGGCGGTCCGAGCCCGGTGAGCTGCTCGGTCTCGATCTTGCGGCGGATCCACCAGTCGGGGTCGTGAGCGCCGCCGAGGTCGGGGAGGGGCTTGCCCGCGCCGGGGAGGTCGTCGAACTCGCCGCGTCGGATCGCCTGCTGCAGCGCCGTCTCGACGAAGGCGGCGCGTTCTGCTGCCGTCGACCCCCGCGCGGGGCGCTCGTCCGACGCGGGCTCGAGAAGGCCGTCGTCGTGGAGCGCGCGATCGAGGCGATACCGTTCGGCTGCCTGGCGGGGGTCGTCGCTCACGCGGCCTCCCGCCCCTCACGCTCCAGGCGCCGCAGCCGCTCGCGCGCCATGTCCTGGGCCCGCGGGCCGGAGCCCAGGGCCCGCTCGGTGACGCGCAGGATCACGCGCGTGAGCGTCAGGACGGGAAGAGGCCAGCGCCGCACGCCGAGCATCTTCCGGTAGCGGCGGGGGATCGTCGCCACCGCCGCCGCGAACAGCACGCGGTACGACAACCCCATGACGCCGGGGAACGGCGGTCGGCGCAGGAACGAGACCACGTCCGCGACCCGTTCGTCTCCGCGCAGCTCGCCACGCTCCCAGAACCCGTCGATCTCGGCGCGCAGGGCCGCGCGCGTGAGGGGCGGGTCGACGACCCGCATGAGCCGCCCCGCGGTCGCCCAGTCGGCGACGTAGGCATCGGGTCCGCCGGGGATGGGTTTCTTCGAGGCCTCGTGCCCGGCGAGGAACGCATCGGTGAAGGCCAGGTGCACCCACCGCACGAGGTCCTGCGCCTCGGCCGTGTACCGGCGTTCCTTCCCGTCGCCCGCCTGGTACTCGCCCTTCACCCGTTGGTGGAAGCGCCCGACGCGGGCGGTCTCGGCATCCGCCTGCGTGCGCGAGCCGTAGGTCAGCGTGATGACCCAGCGCACCGTGCCGGTGAGGCGTCCGATCGGATCCTCGCGGTAGCGCGACCAGTCGTGCACGCCCGCCAGAGCCCCCGGGTGCAGCGCCTGCAGCAGCAGGGCACGGATGCCGGCGACCAGAGTGCCCATTCCGGCGTGCACGGTCCACGCGGGACCGTTCTCGACGAAGTAGCCGGCGTCGTCGCCCTCGGCGATCGCGCGCACGTAGGGGGCCATGCCGGTCGGGTCGCCCGCGAGGGCGACGAGGATCTTCCCGCGCAGCGACTGGATCCAGTCGGGAGCGGGGGAGTGGGGAGCGTCGGTCACCCTTCCAGCGTGCCACCGTCTGAGCGGGTGGGCTCCGTGGAGAGAGGGTCAGTGACCTTCGTGGGTGATGACGGGCACGGTGCCGTCGTCGCGTAGCAGCACGGCGTTCTGCGTAGCGCCGAGGGCGGGGGTGACGACGACGGCGATGACGGCGGCGGCGACCAGCAGGCCGATCACGCTCATGGGTTTGGCGGTGCGCTCGGGTGCGGCGGCCCGGCGTTGCCGGCGTAGGTGCACGGCCGTGGTCGCGCCGACGACCACCAGCAGAAGGGATGCCGCGGCGACGGCCACGATGCTGGTGCGCGCGGGAGCGGCGAACATCAGGGCGAAGACGGTGAACAGAGAGACCAGGCTGCCCGCGAGGGCGGCCCGGGGGGTGACGAGGCGCCCGGCGGAGAGAACCGCGGCGCCCCAGACGAGGGCGGCGAGTCCGAGGACCACCGCCCCGACTCCGAGGCCGCGCGCGGCGACCCCGGAGCCGGTGGTGATGATGGCGCCCGCACCGAGGGCGGCGGTGATGAGCCCGGCCCCCCATGCGGACACGGAGGGCCACGACCGTACGAACGTCGCGGCGGTCATCGTCAGACCGCTGCGGTGCGGGGGACGTTGCGCTCGGTGCCCAGGCCGACACCCAGCAGCACGACGGCGCTGCCGAGGTGCAGGAAGTGGTCGGGCACGTTCAGGGCGAGGATGTTCGCCGAGGTGCCGACCAGGAAGAAGCCGACGATGCCGAGCAGCAGGTAGACGGCGCCGACGGTCGTGTTGACGCCCTTGGCGGCGCGTGCGTTGGCCAGACCCGCGACGAGCAGCGCGCCACCGATCAGAAGGTGGGCGATGTTGTGCAGCGGATTGACCTCGAAGATGCCCAGCAGCAGGCCACCCTGCGTGGCGATGAATCCGACACCGCCGGTGACGGCGAAGCCGAGCAGACCGACGAGCAGGTAGACAGCGCCGAAGACGGTGGCCACGAGACGGTTGGGTGATGAGCTCATGATGAACCTCCCAGAGAGTTGGCAGCGACCGTCCGGCCGCGTCATCTCATCTTCGGAGACAATCCATGGTTCGGATTGGCCTTTGCGTCAGTGGCAGGCGATCCGGTAGAACCCGGGGGTGTGGGGCGACTCCCGAAAACGACAGAAGGCCCCCGAGTACTCTCCGAGGCCCTCCGTTATATAGCCGACCATAGGTGAGAGGCGAACGCCGACTCGGGGCATTGCGTTTCACCCGGTGTTCACGTAACCCGCGGTTCTGCCACACTGCGGTCATGCGTTTCGAGACGACCCTGTCGCAGATCGGCAACAACACCGGTATCGCGGTGCCCGCCGAGGTGGTCGAGGCCCTCGGCGGCGGCAGACGCGCCGCCGTCGTCGTCGATGTGAACGGGTACGTCTATCCCAGTACGCTCGCCGTCATGGGCGGGCTGCAGCTCATCCCGTTCTCGGCCGACAAACGCGCGGCGACGGGGTTGTCGGGCGGCGATCCGATCGTCGTCGAGCTGCGACTCGACACCGCTCCGCGCACCGTCGAGGTACCCGATGATCTCGCCGCGGCTCTCGACGCGGCGGGCGCGCGCGCCGCGTTCGACGCTCTCGCTCCCAGCGCGCGAAAGGCCCACGTCGCGAACGTCGAGGGAGCCAAAACGGCCGACACCCGCGCGCGGCGCATCACCTCCCTCGCGACGAAGCTCGGTTGACCTCGACGGACCGCGTGGGGGACGCGCGACCGATAGCCTGGAGCGGGAGGTCACGTGGGGCGCACGAAGGAAGCCATCGCCGAAGGGCTGTCGATCGCGACGGCCGCGGCCCGGCTTTCGCTGCGCAATCGCATCCTGGTCGAGACGATCGCCCGAGGCGGTCACTTCGACGGTGACGTCTTCGCGGAGTTCGCCCGTAAGACGCTGAGCTCTCTCGCCGACGAGCAGGACCAGGCCGCCGAGCGCGTGACGCATCAGCGAAAGCGTGCGTGGGGCCGATTCTCCGACTCCTCGGGAACCCACGACTACCGCGACCGTGACACCCGCAACCTGCGGCGTCGCGCCAAGCAGTCGCACGGCGTCGCCAAAGAGCTGCGTGCCCTCGCCGACGATCCCGAGCGCGTGCGCCAGCTCGTCGCCGCGGCGCGCATCGCGGCCTGGGGTGACGTCGAGGCCAATCTCAGTCAGCGTCTCGACGTCGAGGGGATGACGGCCGACGCCGACCCCGAATACGCGACGATGCGGCGTGCCCGCATGGATGCCCTGCGCATGGTCGACCTCGCCCGCCTCGCGTCGCAGGCGAAGCGCCGGGCGAAAGACAAGGCCGAGGCGGCCGAGGCGGCCTCCGAGGCCGCGCCGACGACCGGCGGCGGCAAGAGCGGCAAGAAGAAGAAGTCGGCCGCGCTCTGACGCGACTCCGGAGCGCGGCGAGGGCGGCGTCCGGATGCCGACGCCGTGCGCAGCCGCGGTCGACGGCTACACGGAAGGCGGATGCCATGGCGAAGCGACGGTTCGGACGCACGGCTCGGGTCGCCCGGCCGGGGTACGCGATGGTGTCGGTGAGCGCGCGCGACGCGAACGGGTTCGTGCACCACTACGACGACATCGAGGCATCGCTCGATTCCCTGCGCGAGGCCATCGCGATCCTGCAGCGCACATCAGCGCGGGACGATGCCGCGTCCGGCGACGAGGCCGACCCACTCTCCTGAGACGCGATCTCGCTCGAAGAACGCGCTTTCTCGAGTCGATAAGCTTCGCCCGTGAAACCGCTGGGACAGCCGCGTCGCCCCTCTCGATTCCTGACCATTCTCGCGACGCTCGCGTTCACGGCGAGCGCCCTCGTGCCCAGCGGCGTGGCCACGGCCGCGTCGGCGGTCGATACGCCGCCGGCAGCCGAGGTCGCCGCGTGCCGTGCGCCGGCGGGGGAGAGTCCGCTTCGGGAGGGATTCCCCCTGCCGGCGAACGCGCTTCCCCCCTCGGGTTCCCCGGTGGTCGCGACGCTGTACGTCGACTTCGACGATGCGCCCGGAGACCCTCGGGAGATCCCCGGGATCGAGGAGACCCTCGACGTCTCGGTGAAGGCGCTCGACGACGCTTCGCGCGGCGCATTGACCCTTCAGCGACGGTCGCATCCCGAGTGGACGCGCCTGGCCGGATCCTCTGCTGAGTGGGAGGAGGGTCAGCAGGATCTCGCGAGTGCCGTCGCCGCCACCGACGACGTCGTCGACTTCTCGAACGTCGACGTGGTCTGGGTGGTCTGGACGACGAAGACCCCGCGTGACGCCTTCCGCTCGCACGCGGGCAACGACTACCAGGTCGTGGCCGACGGACGCACTCTGACGCACGGGGCGCTGCTGCGGCAGGTCGATCTCAACGGGGGCGGCCATTGGGTGCCCACGCACGAGATGGGTCACGTCCTCGGTCTGCCCGACCTGTACGACACCTCGAATGACGGGGCACCGTCCACGCGATGGACCGGACCGTGGGACCTGATGGGCTCGACGATCGGTCCGGGGCATGCGTACTTCGCCTGGCACCGATGGATGCTCGGCTGGGCGAGCGACGCACAGGTTGCCTGCGTGCTGCCCGGTGAGACGCGCGCCGTGTCTCTCTCGCCGGTGCAGTCCGACGGCCCGACCCTGCTCGCCGCGGTGCGTCTCGACGCCTCGCGCGTGCTGACCGTCGAGTCCCGGCGCGCCGAGAAGTGGGACGTCGGCATTCCCCACGAGGGCGTCCTCGTGTCCACCGTCGACGTGTCTCGCACGACGGGCGACGGCCCGATCCAGGTCGAGTTCGCCGATGGCCGGCATCCCGACGTCCGGAATGAGACGACGCTGCTGAACGCCCCGCTGCGCGTCGGCGAGACGTACACGGATGCCGCGACGGGCGTCTCCATCCACGTGGACAGCATGGGCGCAGACGTCGATGTCGTGCGGGTGGACGCGTCGTCGATCACCCCGCGGCCCGTGACCGCCACGAAGACGATCGCCACGTACCGGACCACGAACGACGGCGCAAAGATCATCCCGCTCGATGACCTCGTCACCCGCGACACGGGAGTGGATGCCGTCGCCTTCGGCACGTTCGATCTGAGAGACGACGGCGCGTTCCTCAGGAATGGAGAGCCCTTCTTCGCCGACACCGACCCGGACGCACGGGCCGAGCTCGCCGAGGTCCGTGCTGCCGGGATCCCCGTCGTCGTGACCCTCGGCGGCGAGTCCGCGTCGATCTGGTCGGTGCTGAGCCAGGACTTCGACCGCTACTACGGAAACCTCCGCGGGTATCTGCAGATGAACTCGTTCGACGCCGTCGAGCTCGACATCCGCACGGACCTCGACACGGGCATGATCGTGCGACTGGTCGACGCTCTGCGCCGTGATCTCGGCCCGCTGTCCACCGTGTCGCTCGTCGGTGACGAGGCGGCGTTCGCGGGAGCAAGCGACTCGGCTCCCGACTATCCCGCCGTCGCGGCGGCGCGCGGCGACGACGTGGCGTGGTTCGCTCTTCGCCTCGCCTGCGACGCCGTGGTGACCGGCGACGACTACCGCCGGTTGGTCGACCAACTGGGGATGCCGCCCGAGAAGGTCGTCCTGTCGGCCAGCACCTCGCCCGCTCTCTGCCCCGCGGGAAGCGCGTTCACCTCACCCGACGAGCTCGCTCGATCGCTCCAGGACATCGTCGCTGCCGAGCCGCGGTTCGGCGGAGTCCGGGGGGACGAGTACGCGGGGGCCCTTCCGGGCGGTGCGTCGGCACCGTGGCAGTGGTTCGCGACGATGACCGCCGCGATGAACGACCCCGCGCCGCAGCCGACGGTGTCTCCGCAGCCGACGGCTTCGCCGGATCCGACGGCGTCGCCGGAGCCGAGCGTCTCGCCGGAGCCGACGGCCTCCGCGGGCCCGACCGCGTCGGCCGCACCCGGCCGTCCGAGCGCGCTCGCCCAGAGTGGCACCGTGGTGTGGCTCGGGCTTCTTCCCGTCGCGGGAGCGATCATCGCCGCCGGCGTTCTGCTGTCCGCGCGGAGGCGTCGGACGACGAGCTGAGATCCGGTGCTGCTCTCTTCACGAGGCAGGGAGAGCAGCACCGAATCGCGGCGGCGGATCGTCTCCGCCCGAAAACGAGACAAGGCCCGGTCGGAATTTCTTCCGGACCGGACCTCTACTGTCTCAACACAGTGTGCGCCCGAAGGGACTCGAACCCCTAACCTTCTGATCCGTAGTCAGATGCTCTATCCATTGAGCTACGGGCGCAGGGCCTCCGCGCGAAACGGCGCGCAGGCCGTGGTCAAGCATAGCCGCGACCCCGGGGCACGTCTAATCGGCCCCGAACGGCGTGCATCCCGGGCGTGGCGCACAGGTGACCACACGGTGTCGGACGGGACACGTACGCTGGCGACATGAGCGCCTACGTCTCCGCGTTCGAGCTGTTCTCCATCGGGATCGGACCCTCGAGCTCCCACACCGTCGGCCCCATGCGCGCGGCCGTCGATTTCGCCGCCCGGCTGCGCGCTCACGGCATCCTCGAGCGGGTGGCATCTGTCTCGTGCGCGCTCTACGGATCGCTCGGTGCGACCGGCATCGGCCATGGCACCCCCGACGCCGTCGTGGCGGGCCTGCAGGGCCTCGAGCCCGAGACCGTGGATCCGGATGCCGTCCGCCGCGCGTGGTCGGACTGGCCCGACGGGCGTTCCCTCCGCCTCGCCGGCGAGCACGAGATCCCGTTCGCGAAGAGCGATGTCGCCCTGGTGCCCCGGACGCGCCTTCCCGGGCATCCCAACGCCCTCACCCTCGTCGCGCGCGACGCCGACGGGGTCGTCCTCGTCGAGGAGACGTTCTACTCGATCGGCGGGGGCTTCATCCGCCGCGAGGGCGAACCGTCGGCTGTCGCGGCCGCGCCCATGCCGCTCGCCTTCGACGACGCGGCCACCCTGATCGAGCTGTGCGACGAGCGCGGCATCACCATCGCCGAAGCCGCGCGCCTCAACGAAGCGGCCCTGCGCTCCGACGACGAGATCGCCGCGGGCCTCGACCGCATCTGGGACGCCATGGCCACCTGCGTCGACGCCGGCCTGCGCAACGACGGGGTGCTCCCTGGCATCCTGAAGGTCAAGCGCCGAGCCGCCGTCATCCGAGGACAGTTGGATGCCATCGAGGCCGAGGGGCATCGAGAGTTGCCGGGGGAGTGGCTCGGGGCGTTCGCGCTCGCCGTGAACGAAGAGAACGCGGCCGGTGGTCGAGTCGTGACGGCGCCCACGAACGGCGCGGCTGGAATCCTTCCGGCGGTGGCGATGTACTGGTGGCGTTTCCTCGCCGACTCGGGACTGGGGGCGGGCAACGCCGTGACCCCCTACGGCGAGCTGGTGGGCAGCGCTCTTCTCGGGTACGACGGCCACGCCGTCACCCGCGGCGAGGTCGCCGCGTGGGACGACGGTGACGTGGCCGAGGCGAACCGTCGCCGTGGAATTCGGCGCTTCCTGCTCACCGCGACGGCGCTCGGCTCGCTCTTCAAAGCCAACGCGTCGATCTCGGGCGCTGAGGGCGGATGCCAGGCCGAGGTCGGCTCCGCGTGCGCGATGGCTGCGGGTGGTCTCACCGCCGTCATGGGTGGGACGAACCGGCAGATCGAGAACGCGGCCGAGATCGCGATGGAGCACCATCTGGGCCTGACGTGCGATCCGGTGGGTGGGCTCGTGCAGATCCCCTGCATCGAGCGCAACGCCATCGCCGCGTCGACGGCGGTCACCGCGGCGCGGCTCGCCCTGCGCGGCGACGGCTCGCACTACGTCTCGCTCGACGCCGTGGTCGAGACCATGCGCCAGACCGGCATCGACATGTCGACGAAGTACAAAGAGACCAGCGAGGGCGGCCTGGCGGTCAACGTCATCGAGTGCTGACGCCCGTGGCTCGGCTGGTCGCGGCGCGCCCGCGGACCGGCCAGGAGGCCGCCGTCAGGCGGGGGCGCGCAGTTTCGCGGTGAGCGCCTGCAGCTGGGCGAGCTCGTCGTTGTCGAGGCGCGCCATGCGCGCGGCGATCGAGCGGCCGTGTGCGGCGGCGATGCCCCGGAACGTGACGGCGCCGGCTTCGGTGGCGGTCACGAGCGAGCCTCGACCGTCTTCGGGGTCGGCGCACTTGGTGAGCAGACCTCGCGTGACCATGCGCTCGACCAGGCGTGACACGCTCGGCTGGCTGATGAGCATGTTGCCCGTGACGTCGCGCAGGCGTGCCGTCATGCGCGGTGACCGTGTGACGGTGAGGAGCACGTCGTACTCGGCCTGCGTCAGCTCGGTGCTGTCGAAGTCGGACCGGATGTCTTCGAACACCTCGTGCTGTGCGCGGAAGAGGCTCTCCCACGCCTGCACGGCGAGACGTCGATCGGTCATGCATTCAGCGTAGAGGGAGGACGCCTCGGGAGGACGCGCTCTCGGGTCCCTCCTGTGGACAAAGAGTAAGGGCCGGTCGGAGAGGCTTCCGACCGGCCCTTGTCCCTGCACCAAGAGTGTCCTGCAATCACATGTCGGTAGCTGCCACAGCAAAACAACTACCGTGCGAGCACTCTATAACGACGAGATAACGGAAGGGAAGAGTTCGCCGTTATCTTTTCGTGATCGCGTTCGCCGGGGGACTCCGGGTCGCAGCCGGATCCGCATCGGCTGCTTTCGTCGTTCGACCGGAGCCTCCCTAGGCTGGTCGACGTGCCCTCGTCCGTTGCCGATCGTCGCGTGATGCTCGTCATCGGGTGGACGCGCATCCTGGTTGCCGTCGCCGTCGTGGGAGTCCTCCTCCTCACCTTCGCGGGACGCGTCGCCGTCGGAGACGACAATCCCTTCGACTACTTCGGCTACTTCACGAACCAGACCAGCCTGCTCACGAGCGGCGTGCTCATCGCGACGGGGGCTCTCACGGTTTCCGGGCGTCCCGTGCCGCGCTGGCTGACGAGCGCACGAGCCGTCGCCGTGGCGTGCCTCATCGTGGTCGCCGCGGTGTACAACGTGCTCGTGCCGGGGACGGGATCGGCGCCCGCCTGGGTGAGCGCGATCCTGCACGTGTTCTTCCCTCTCTTCGTCCTGGTCGACTGGCTGATCGTCGGAGACCGTCGCCCTCTGTCGTGGGGCAGGTTGTGGATCGTCCTCCCCTACCCGCTTGCCTGGCTGACTGTCGTCCTCATCCGCGGAGCCACGGACGGCTGGGTGCCGTATGGGTTCCTGCTGCCGGAGCGGGGCGCCGTGTCTCTCGTCGGGCATTCGATCGGGATTCTTCTCGCGCTCGTCGCGGCGGGCGCCCTTGCGTGGGCGGGCTCGCGCGCACCCGGCGTCGTCCTGCGCGCCGGACCGGCCCGCGACTAGCGAACGGGCGGGCGACTGCTCACGCGTCCGCGGTCACTCCGTCCGGGGTGCGCGGTCGCGCGACGCCGAGGCTTCGGCATCCGGAACCACGCCGGACCAAGGACTCGTTTGCGCTCGGCGGATCGCTGAGGTGCGCACGGCATCGTCGAGACCGGATGCCGGGAGGCCGGGGTCAGCGTCCGCGCACGTGGTTCCACTGCGTGATGACCTCGGAGCCGTGCTCGAAGCCGAGTTCGCTGACCGCGGAGGTGCCGAGCACGAAGTAGCGACCGCCGGCGGCGGTGAGCCCGAGCCAGACGCCGGCCAGCGCACGCAGGAAGTGCGAGTGCGAGAAGAGCAGAACCTGTTCGCCGGCGCGCACGCGGGGGCGGAGCTCGTCGAGAAGCGACGCCGCGCGTGCGGTCACCTGCTCGATGCTCTCGCCGGGGGTCGCGCCGGCCGGCGCCCCCGACTGCCAAATGGTCCAGGGGCGGCCGAGCTGCTCGATGATCTCGGGAGTGGTGAGGCCTTCGTAAGCGCCGTAATCCCACTCGACCAGGCGGGGCTCGTGCTGCGCCCGCGGAAAGCCCGCCCGCCGCGCGGTTTCGACGGCGCGCTCGAGGGGGCTCGTGAGCACGAGGTCGTACCGGCGGGTCGCCAGCAGGGTGCCCGCGAGCTCGGCCTTGTATGCGCCGGTCTCGGTGAGTGGGATGTCGGTGAGCCCGGTGTGGCGACCGGTGCGGCTCCACTCGGTCTCGCCGTGGCGCACCAGAACGAGGCGTCCGTCGGGTTCGGTCAGGTCGTCGTCCTTCACGGAACCATCCTCGCGCGTCGAGAGCCGTCGGGGGAACGCCACGACCCGGGAAAGGACGAAGGGCCGGTCGAGAAAACCCGACCGGCCCTTTCCTGCACCAGAGTGTCCTGCAATCACATGTCGGTAGCTGCCACAGCAAAACAACTACCGTGCGAGCACTCTATAACGGTGGGGTAACGGAGCGGAAGAGTCGGCCGTGATGATTCTGTTATTCATAGTTTTCCCAGGTTCGGGATGCCGGGTCGGCCGCCGCGTGCCCCGCTCCGGAGCCTGCGAGGATGGCCGCGTGCCCCACGACATCCGCCTCATCGCCGTCGACATGGACGGCACCCTTCTCGACGCGTCCGGGAACGTGCCCGAGACCCTCTGGGGTCTGCTCCCCAGGCTCGAAGAACGTGACGTGACGTTCGTGCCCGCGTCGGGACGCCAACTCGCCACCCTGCGCGCCACCTTCGGCGAAGCGGCGGATGCCATGACCTTCATCGCCGAGAACGGCGCCTACGTCGTACGAGCGGGGGTGGAAGTGGCATCCGACGCACTGGAACCCGCCGTCGTGGCACGAGTCGTCCAGCGCCTGCGCCGCCTCTCCGCCGAGGGATACGATCTCGGCGTCGTGGTGTGCGGCAAGCGCTCCGCCTACATCGAGCGCACCGACGAGGCGTTCCGCTCCCAGGCCGCGATCTACTACGCCGCCCTCGAGATCGTCGACGACGTGCTCGCGATCGACGACGACGTCCTGAAGATCGCCGTGTACGACTTCGCGCTCGCCGAGGACAGCGTCGGACGAGCGCTCGACGAGATCGCCGAGACCCATCGCGTCGTCGTCTCGGGACAGCACTGGGTCGACATCATGAATGCCGGCGTCGACAAGGGCGTCGCCCTGCGCCGTTTGCAGGCGGCCCTCGACGTCACCCCCGCGCAGACCGTCGCATTCGGCGACTACCTCAACGACCTCGAGATGCTGGATGCCGCCGACTGGTCGTTCGCCATGCACAACGCCCACCCCGATGTCGTCGCCCGCGCGCGCCACCGGGCTCCGTCGAACGTCGACCACGGCGTGATCACGACGATCGAGGATCTGCTCGCCGGCTGAGAGGCCGCGAAGATCGCACGCCGCGGGCGACCCCGACGCGCCGTGAGGGCGGCATTTACACACCAATGCGATGAGCGTGAGCCCCGAAGCGCAGTCGCATTCGAAATCCTCCGCCGGCCTCCTCCATGATGACCACGGGGGTGCGCCGCTCGGCGCACGCAAGACCGACGGCGATGACGCCGTCGACAAGGGGGATGACATGAGTGACTCTGGCCTGCCCGTTGCCGGGTGGTACCCGGCTGCGCACGCGAACGGTGAACAGAGGTACTGGGACGGTGCCGCCTGGATTGAGCCGACCACCCCGATCGTCACCACGGTCCCACCCACTCCCGCGCGACGCCGACTCTTCGCCGCACGCGACGCATCCGCACCCGCCGTGTCCATGCCGGGCTCGGCCGGGACGGGCGTGCCCGCCTCGACTCCCGAGGCCGCCGTCGCACCGACATTTTTCGCCCGGCCGGTGAAGCGCCGCACGGGTGCGATCGTCGCCGGTGCCACGCTCGTCCTCGGGCTGGTCCTCGGGTCCGCCATCGGAGGCACGACGGCGCAGTCGCAGACCGCCGCTCTGACCGCCCAGGTCGCCTCCCTCGAGGTCGAGATCATCGACGCCGCCGAATCTGTGACCGACGCAACCGCCGACGTGAAGCAGGCCACGGCCGAGTTGGCCGAAGCGAAGTCCGAGGTGGCGAAGGCCGAGAGCGATCTGGCCGCCTCGACCGCAGAAGTGAACAAGATGAAGGATGCCGCGACCGTCGCCCAAACCGAGCTCGACGCCCGCGCCACCCAGATCGCTGATCTGCAGGGACAGGTCTCGGCCCAGGCGGCTCCCGCCCCCGCTCCCGCCCAGCCGGCGGCACCGTCGGCGACCTACTACAAGAACTGCAGCGCCGCCCGTGACGCGGGTGCGGCCCCCGTGCGCCGAGGAGACCCCGGTTACGGCTCGCACCTCGACCGCGACGGAGACGGCGTCGGCTGCGAGTGACCCCCCCCTGGCGCCGGCGGACCTCCGCCGGCGCCACGGACTCAGAGCGCGGTCGCGTCCAACGCGGCGGAGAGATCCGCCATCAGGTCGTCGGCGTCTTCCAGGCCGACCGATAGGCGCAGGTGACCGTAACGTCGGAATTCCTCGGGATAGGTCGCGGTCCGCGGTCCCTCGGCCGCGGTGTGCACGATCAGGCTGTCCTCGTGTCCGAGCGAGAATCCCGACGTGATCAGGCGCAGGTGCGACACGAAGCGGTTCTGCGCGTCGGGGTCGCCCTCGACGGCGAACGCCATCATGCCGCCGAACTCGCGGCCGCCGAACTGCCGCGCGGCCACCTCGTGCTGCGGATGCGACGCCAACCCGGGGTACGCGACGAACGCCACCCGCGGATCGGCCTCGAGCATCTCGGCCACCCGTTGCGCCGACGCGAAATGCTGACGCAGTCGAAGCGGAAGCGTCACCGATCCGCGCTGGATCATCCAGGCGTTGAAGGGTGAGATGACGCCGCCCACGTCGACCATCGCGTCGCCCTTGATCGGGTCGATGAGATCGGCACGTCCGATCACGGCCCCGCCCATGGCATCGCCGTGTCCGTTGATGTACTTCGTCAACGAGTGCACGACCAGATCGGCGCCGTCGGTCAGCGGGCGGTAGAACGGCGGCGGCGTGAAGGTCGAATCGACCATCAGGATCGCCCCGGCCGCGTGCGTGATCTCGGCGAGCATCGCGATGTCGGCGACCTTCGTGGTCGGGTTGGCGACGGCCTCGACGCACACGAGACGCGTCTCAGGGCGCAGGGCGGCGCGGACGGCATCCGGATCCGTCACATCGACGAAAGTCGCGTGGATGCCGTACCGCTCGGGGAGCAGTTCGGTCCACAGTCGCCACGTCGCCTCGTAGACGACGTCGCTGACGACGACGTGATCGCCCACTTTCACGTGGGTGAAGAACACGGCGTGCAGAGCGGCGACGCCCGAGGCGAGGACCACCGCCGTCTCGCCCCCGTCGAGAGCGGCGAGCTTCGCCTCGAGCGCGGCCTGGTTCACCCCGGTGTTGCGGGTGTACAGGCCCGGCTCGTACGCCGACCAGCTGATCTCGCTCGGATCGTCGGGCAGGGCGAACGAGTTCGACATGACCAGCGGCGTCCTCAGCGCCCGAGTGCTGTCGAGCGTCTTCCCGCCGTGGACGGCCAGGCTCGCCTCTCCTAGTGAGTGGGCGTCGGTGCGATCGGGGCGCGTGGTCATCTCGGTGTCCTTCCCGTCCGCGCCGACGAGGGAGCGGCACCGCCTCAGCGTAGTGAGCGCGGTCGTGTCGGCGGCATCCATTACTCTGACCTGCGGCGCCCGCGAGTCCCGTCTGCCACCGGCTCGAGCACGAATGCGAGAACACCCATGAACCGACCCACGGGTCAGCCCCTCGAGCGCTCCGGTGCGGGCACGCCCGAACGCCACTTGCGGCGGGCGATGGATGCGCGCCACCTCGTGATGATCGCCCTCGGCGGCGTGATCGGGTCGGGACTCTTCCTCAGCTCGGGCTACACGATCCACCAGGCCGGTCCGCTGGGAGCCGTGCTCGCGTACCTGCTGGGCGCCTTCGTCGTCTGGCTGGTCATGGTGTGCCTGGGCGAGCTCGCCGTCGTCTATCCCGTCTCGGGGTCCATCCACATCTACGCGGCACGCACCATGGGGCCGGCGACGGGCTTCGTGACGGCGTGGCTGTACTGGCTGTGCTGGGTGGTCGCCCTCGGGTCGGAGTTCACGGCGTCCGGAATCCTCATGCAGCGTTGGTTCCCGACGGTCGACGTGTGGGTGTGGTGCCTGGTGTTCGCCGGCATCCTGTTCACGCTCAACGCGATCTCGGCGCGCGTGTTCGGTGAGACCGAGTTCTGGTTCGCACTCATCAAGGTGGTCGCGATCCTGGCGCTGATCGTGCTCGGCACGATGGCGATCTTCGGCTTCACGCCCCTGTCGACCACCCCTCACGAGGCCGTGTTGTTCAGCAACTTCGTGACCCCCGAGGGGCTGCTCCCCGCGGGTCTCGGCGGCGTGCTCGTCACCTCGCTCGCGGTGTTCTACGCCTTCAGCGGTGCCGAGCTCGTCGGCGTCGCCGCGGGCGAGACCAAGGACCCGGGTCGCAACATCCCCCGGGCACTCCGCTCGACCGTGCTGCGTCTGCTCGTGCTGTTCGTCTGCTCGATCACCGTCATCGCGGCCCTGCTGCCCTACGAGAAGGCCGGGCTCAGTTCGAGCCCGTTCGTCGACGTCTTCGAGTACGTCGGTGTGCCCTACGCGGCCGACATCATGAACTTCGTCGTCATCACCGCGCTGCTCTCGGTGGGTAACAGCGGTCTGTATTCGTGTGCGCGCATGCTGTTCTCGCTCGCCGAAGAAGGCTACGCGCCCCGCTCGTTCACGCGCCTCACCCGCCGCGGCATCCCGTTGGTCGCGCTGATCGTGAGCTTGGCCATCGGCCTGGTCTCGTTGATCTCCAGCGTGATCGCCGCCGAGACGGTGTACCTCGTGCTCGTGTCGATCGCCGGTTTCGCGGCGCTCGCGGTGTGGATGTCGATCGTGGCCGCGCAGTTCTTCCACCGCCGGGCGTTCCTGCGCGCGGGCGGAGACCTGTCGAGCCTCGCCTACCGCACACCGCTGTATCCGCTGGTGCCGATCCTCGCCTTCGTGCTGCTCACCGCGTCGATCGTGGCGATCGCCTTCGACCCGCAGCAGGTCGCGGCGCTGTACTTCGGCATCCCGTTCGTGGGCCTCTGCTACCTGTTCTTCTGGTGGCGTTACGGTCGTCGCGGCGTCAGACCCGCGGCGCTCGACGAAGAGGCGCCCGCCCCCTGACCCCCGGGCTCGGCGACGCCGGGCCCGTAGCGGCGTGCGCGATGTGGCACTCCGTTTCACTCGCGGGATCGGCCGAGGGTCGTCGTGCTCCGCGTGCGCGCGTTCCCGCTGTACGCGGTGTCCACTCCGACGCCATGGACGCTCCGTCGAGGCGGATGCCACCGGCTCTCCGCCCGCAGTACGGTCGCGGGAAGTCGGGTCGAGTGATCGGCCTGGAACGGGGGAGGACGCATGGACACTGTCGACACCATCGTCGTCGGCGCGGGGATCTCGGGCCTCGCCGCGGCGCGTCTGCTGGCCCGCGCCGGCCGCCGGGTCGTCGTGCTCGAGGCACGCGATCGGATCGGTGGGCGCGTCTTCTCGGACCGCTCTCACGGGCACGTCACCGACCGCGGGGCCTCGTGGATCCACGGCATCGACGACAGCCCGGTCGCCGAGGCCGCCCGCGCGTTCGGCATGCCGATGATGGAGTTCACCGTCGGGGGATACCAGCCCGACAGTCGCCCGCTGGCTTACTTCGACGCCGACGGCGAGCGACTCGACGACGACGCGGTGCGGCGGTACGCCGACGACATCCGCGCGCTGAACGCCGCCCTCGTCGAGATCATCGCCGACGCCGATCCGGATGCCAGCTATGCCGACGTCGTCGAGAAGGCGCTCGCCGCACAGGATTGGGATGCAGAACGGACGGAACGCGTACGCGAGTACAACGACCGCCGCGCCCAGGAGCAGTACGGCATCGGCATGGATGCCCTCGGCGCCCACGGCCTCGACGACGACACCGTCAACGGTGACGAGGTCGTGTTCCCGCACGGGTACGACGAACTCGCCCGGAACTTCGCCGACGGCCTCGACGTGCGCCTCGGACACCTCGTCTCGCGGGTGCACTGGTCGCCCGACGGCGTGCGGGTCGACACCGACCACGGCACCTTCACCGCCGCCCGGGCCGTCGTCACGGTTCCGGTCGGAGTCCTGCACGCCGGCGACGTCGTGTTCGAGCCCGAGCTTCCCGCTCGTCATCGCCGCGCCCTGGACCTCGTGCGCATGAACGCCTTCGAGAAGGTCGTGCTGCGTTTCGACGAAAGATTCTGGGATGCCGGGGTCTACGGCATCCGTCAGCTCGGCGACGAGGGGGAGTGGTGGCACTCCTGGTACGACATCGGGCGACTCCACGACGAGCACGCGCTGCTCACCTTCGCGGCGGGCCCGGCCGCCGTCGCGACGCGGGAGTGGACCGATGCCGAGATCGTCGCCTCGACCGTGGCGCAGCTGCGGCGCCTGTACGGCGATGTCGTCGCGGAACCGACCAGCGCCATCGTGACGCGCTGGCAGGACGACCCGTTCTCGCGCGGTTCCTACGCGTACATGCTGCCGGGATCGGTCGGTGCCGACCACGACGATCTCGCCGAGCCCGTCGGCGGGGTGCTGCACCTCGCGGGGGAGGCGACCTGGGGCGACGATCCGGCCACCGTCCCCGGCGCGATGCTGTCGGGCCATCGCGCCGCGCAGAACGTGCTCGGTCACGACATCCCGGTGAGCGACCTCTGGTCTTAGCCCGTCGGCGGCGCCGGTCTCAGCGCGGTGCGGGTCCCGTCTGCACCGGCAGCTCCGGGTGGTTCGACCACTGGCTCCACGACCCCGGGAAGACGCGCGGCTCGAACCCGGCGAGGGTCAGCGCCACCGCCTGGTGGGCCGCCGTCACACCGGAGCCGCAGTACACGCCCACCGACATGCCGTCCTCGGCGCCGAGCATGCGGAACCGCGACCGCAACGCGTCGGGCGTGTGGAAACGCCCGTCGGCGTCGACGTTCTCGGTCGTCGGCGCACTGATCGCCCCGGGAATGTGTCCCGCCCGCGGGTCGATCGGCTCCACCTCGCCGCGATAACGCTCCGCGGCGCGCGCGTCGAGCAGCAGGGAGTCGTCGGCGAACGCGCCCACCTCGCCCAGCTCGAGCGACGGCAGCGCGCCGTAGGCGAGGTCGATGTCGCCCGGCGTCGGGATCGCCGCGTCCCCGGTCTCACGGTCGAATCCGGCCTCGGTCCATGCCCGCCACGCCCCGTCGAGCAGGCGCACGTCGGCGACGCCCGCGAACCGCAGCAGCCACCACGCGCGGGCACTGGACATGTTGTTCAGGTCGTCGTAGACGACGACCGTGTCGCCGGCATCGATGCCCCACCGTCGGGCGGCGTTCTGCAACGCCTCGACCGGGGGGAGCGGATGCCGGCCCTCGGTCGCCGCTCCGTGCGCGGCGAGATCGTGGTCGAGGTCGACGTACTGCGCCCCCGGGACGTGGCCGGCGCGGTAATCCGGCCGTCCGTCCGGTCGATCGAGGCGCCAGCGTACGTCGAGGACGCGCACGGGACCGCCGTCGGGGAACGCGCCGGCCGAGAGGGCGGCCTGCAGGTCGGACGCGGTGACGAGGATGCGGCTCATTCTCCCAGTATGCGAGTGCCGGGCCCGTGTCATTCGGTCCCCGCCGTACGCGGGGTGGCGCCATCGGCGACGCGCGCGCGGGCGCCGTCGTGTCGCGCGCCGACGGGAACGATCGAGGTCGCCCGGGGCAACCCCATCGCGGGGGTGTCGACGTAGATCGACTCCGCCCGTTCGACCACGTACGTCTCGTGCCAGATGCCCACGGCGCCCTCGGCCGTGCGTGCCCGCTTGTTGAACCGCGACCACGCGGGGCGGTGGGCCTGCCCCGGCGCCGACGCGTACGAGTAGAGCTTCTCGAGCGACGACCAGTACTGCACGAGGTACGGGCCCCGCGCACCCAGCAGAACGGTGAATCCCTTCAGCCCCGATTCGGGGTCGGTGCTCAGCTCGCGCAGCATCGGGCCCATCTCGCCGAGGATCGGCATCCATTTGTCGGGGCGGTACCAGCGGTTGATCGTCATGCCGATGTGGAAGACGACGAGTTCGCCCTCGTGGTGGTGGGTCATGCGACCGCGGAGAAGGGATGCCATGGCTCGTCCTTACTGGATAGTGGTGCTATCTAGTGTTGGATAGTCTTGCTATCGAGTCAAGGGGGAAGTGATGCGCATCTCGGAATTGGCGATGACGAGCGGGGTCTCCGTCCCGACGATCAAGTACTACCTCCGTGAGAAGCTCCTGCCCGAGGGGGAGCGCACCTCGCCCACGCAGGCCTCGTACGGCGAGGCCCACCTGCAGCGCCTCGGGGTGATTCGTGCCCTCGTCGACGCGGGAGTCGGGATCGCGGGCGTGCGCCGCGTCGTCACGGTGCTCGAGGATCCGCCGCAGAACCCCTACGACCTGCTCGGCGCCGCCAACGCCGCGGTGACCCCCGAGATCACCGCGGATGTCGACCTCACCGAGGCCACCGCACTGCTCGTGCGCATGGGGGGCAGCCCCGAGAAATGCTTCCCCGACCAGATCGCGGCCGTGGCCCACGCGTTGGCCGCTCTGGATCGCGCCGGGTTCACGGTGCCGGAAGCGGTGATGTCGGCGTACGTCGAACACCTGTCGGCGATCGGTGAGGCCGAGCTCGCCGCGACGCCCGACACCTCCCTCGAGGATGCGGTGCGCTACGTCGTGCTGGGAACGGCGCTGGTCGAACCGCTCGTGCTGGCCCTTCGGCGGGTGGCCGAGCAGATCGCCGCCTCGCGACGGTTCGGCGCCGGCTGACCCGTACCGCGCGTGCGGCGGCCGGGTCGTCGCGCCCGCGCGTCAGCCGTTCGGATTCGTCGCTGCTCCGTCGAGCCAGAGCGTGTCGCTCGCATCGCCGTGGGGACCGGCCCGACCGACGTGGGCGTCGGAGATCCTCGGCCCCTTCGTGATGACGTGCACGAGCGCCATCCCGTGACCGCGACCGAGGTCGTAATCGTCTTTGAGCCACTGCAGGATGGGCGTCGCCTTCGTTCCGGCGCCGAACCCTCGTTCTTCGGCGAGGGCGACGAACTGTCGCGGGGTGAGGCCCGTCTTGGTCTCGATGTTGTCGAGGTACGACTGGAAGGACATGACCGGAGGTTAGCGTCCGCCTCCGACATTGGTCTAGGTCCTTCGAGCCGCATCAGAGCGATGCCGCGCTGGTTCGGCCGCCTCGCGGCTCGCGGCCCCGGTGCGACGATGTCGGGCGCCCGCGATACGGTCGGATGATGGCCGTCATCCTGCACCGGGCGCCCGTCGCCGAGATCGACCCCCGCACCCTCTACCGCATCCTCTGGCTGCGCGTGGCGGTGTTCGTCGTCGAGCAAGAGGCCGCGTACCCCGAGATCGACGGCCGAGACATCGAAGAGGGGTCGGAGCTGCTCTGGGCGACCGAGGGCGACGACGTCCTGGCGACCCTCCGCCTGCTGCGTGAGCCCGCCAACACGCGCATCGGTCGCGTCGCCACCGCGACCGCCGCACGCGGGCGCGGTATCGCGGCCGACCTCATGCGCGCCGCCGTCGACGTGCTCGACGCCGAGGCTCCCGGCATCCCGATCCTGCTCGACGCGCAGGCGCACCTCGCCCCCTGGTACGCCCGCTTCGGCTTCGTCGTGTCGGGGCCGCCGTTCGCCGAAGACGGTATTCCGCACCTGCCCATGCGGCGCACCCGCCTCGCCACCGATCGCCTGGTGCTGCGCGATTGGACCCGCTTCGACGAGGACCGCGCGTTCCTGTTCGACATGTACCGTCGGCCCGAGGTGCGGCGGTACCTCGGCACCGGAGACGTGATGACCGACACCGCCGAGGTCGACGCCCTGCTCGATCGTTGGGTCGGTCTGGCCGACGGCATCCTGGGGGTGCGTGCCGTCGAGACGACCGACGGTCGCCGCCTCGGCTCGGTGCTGCTGAAGCGCATCCCGTGGTCGTCCGGGGCGGGCGACGGTCGGCCCGAAGACATCGAGATCGGTTGGCACTTCCACCCCGACGCGTGGGGGGCCGGCTACGCCACCGAAGCGGCCTCGGCCGTGCGCGCGCTCGCCGAACGCCAGGGGATCCGTGGTCTCGTCGCGGTGACGAACCCGGCGAACACCGCGTCGGGTGCGGTCGCCGAACGCATCGGCCTGCGCCCGGCGGGCGAGACGCGCGACTACTACAACGCCACCTGCGCCCTGTACGTCGGGCTCGGCGGCGACGCGTGAGGTTCCGTCCGCTCGTCACCACCGCACTCGCCCTCGTCTGCGTGGTCGTGCTCGCGGGGTGCGACCTGCGGTTCTCGCTCGGTTTCGGTACGGGATCCGACGGCTCGTTCGATGGGGACGAGATCACGGTCCCGGTGCTGTACGCCCACGGCGCGAAGGGCGGCGTCACCTCCCAGCGCATCACCGCGGCCTCGGCCGACGGCGGCGATCTGAGCATCGACATCACCGAGAACGACGTCTCGGGGGTCGCCCCCGTCACCCAGTCCGCGACCTGGACCGCCGTCGCCGCGGCGACGCTGCTCACCGGCGCCCGTCCCGACACCGCCTACACCTTCGGCCTCGACGCGCGCATCGACACTCCCGGGGCCGGCGCCGTCACCGCGGTCGGGGTGCTGGCGCTGTACTACGGCACCGAGGTGCAGCCCGGGGTCGCGCTCGCCGGTGGGGTCACCCCCTTCGGAACGGTGAGCCCCGTCGCCGGACTGCCGGAACAGGTGTCGGCGGCGATCGAGGCCGGCGGAATCGACACGATCCTCGTGCCCGCGGGGCAGCGCATCGCGGTCGACGCCGACGGGGCGGCCGTCGACCTCGACCAGCTCGCGGCGACGGGCGGAATGACGATCGCCGAGGTCGCCGACGTCGCGAGCGCCTACGCGGTCATGACCGGCGAAGACCTTCCCGAGGCGTCGTTCCCCACCCCGGCGGCCTCGCCGACGCCGCTGCCCAGCGCGACGGAGGGCTCCGAGTCACTCGCCGACGCACCCGGGTCAGAGGCCATTGCCGCCGCCGTCGACGACGCGCGAGCGCGGGCCGACACCGCCCTCGCTGCAACGGTCGACGACGCCCGAGCGGTACCCGCGCGAGCGGCCCTCGCCCGCGCGCAGGCTCTGCGCGAGGCGGGTGACGAGGCCGGCGCGCTGTCGGCTGCGGTGTCGGCGGCCGACCTCGCCGCGGTCGCGGCGGCCTCCGCGGTCTCGGTCGAGGACGCGATGGCATCCGCCACGGCGACGCGCGCGGCGGCCGCCGAGCTCCTCGCGACGTGGGCCCAGAACCCGCCCGACACCCTCGACGTGGCCGACCTCGCCCTCGAGGGCATCGGTGCTGCGGCAGAGGCGTACGCGCTGGCCGGGTACGCCGGCAGCGCCCTGGCGGAGCAGCCTGCGTCGGACGACGCCGACGACGGCGACCTCGAGGGGGGACGCACCGCCTCGGCGCTGGCATCGTCGTCGCTGGCGACGGCGCAGGCGAGCATCGACCGTCGCGACGTCGCCGATGACGGCGCGGGAGCGCTCGACCGCGACGCCGACCTCGACGGTCTCGCGTCGCTCCTGCGTCGCGCGGCGATCGCGGCCTCCGACGCCTACGACGCGCGAGCCGGAGACGGTCCCGTCGCCGCCGATGATCTGGCCGCCCTCCGTTCCCGAGCGCTCGCGGCGTCGCGCGACGACCTCGCGGCGCTCGCCGGCGACGACGGCAGCTGGCTCGCCGTGGCGATCGCGACGCTGTCGTTCGCACGCAGTACCCCACCGCTGCTGGCGCAATCCCGCGTCCGCGTCCCCGACGGGGTCGACCCGGCCGTCGCCGTGCAGCAGCGGATCGCGGTGGGCGACGAGTACGCCGTACGCGCGGTCGAGGCGCTCGCCGACGCCGGCGCCGCGGTGCCTCTCGTGCGTGGAGCGCTCGCGGACGCGACCGCCACCGCCGTCGCGTCGCCCACGCCGGGCGCCTCGACGGTCTACGCCACCCCGTTCCTTCGGGCCCGCGTGTTGGCGTTCGCCGCCGGGGTGGAGCGCGACTGAGTCGATGACCGGCCGCGTGATCGGCCGAGTCCCGCGTCAGTGCGGAGCGTGGTACTCGGCTGTGCCGCGCTTCCAGTAGCCCTTCACGACGGTCGCGGCGGGGTCGCCCGACCACCGGTCGAGAAGCAGGGCGCGCCCCGCGCGGACGATCGCCTGCTCCGCCGCGACGAAGCCGAACACGCACCCGTCGGGCTGCTCCTCGATGTCGAGCGCGTCGAGCCAGTCGGCGAGCTCCGCGCCGGGTGCGCGATCGCCGCGGTGCACCTGCACGACCTCCACGCCCGCGGGAGCGGCGACCGGGAGGTCGTGCGCGGCGTCGGGCACCTCGATCGCGATGCGGCCCACGGCGTCGTCGTCCATCGCCGCCGCGAAGCGACGGATCGCCGGAACGGCCGTCTCGTCGCCGGCGAGCAACCACGCATCGGGTCGGCCGACCAGCACCAGGGATCCGCGGGGTCCGCCGACGCCCGCCGGGGCGCCGAGGGGAGCGTGCTCGGCCCACCGGCTGCCGACGCCGTTCGCGTGCAGGGCGACGTCGATGTCGAGCCAGCCCGCCGCGGCGTCCCAGCTCACCGGCGTGTACTCGCGGTTGGGGGAGTCGCGCAGGTCGTCGGTGGGCGTGGCCGGGAAGAACACGCGGATGTGATCGTCGGCCCCCGGGGAGTCGAATCCGCGCAACTCCGCGCCCTCCAGGCGCAGGCGCACGTACGCCGGGGTCAGGAAGGTGCGGCGCGCGAGGGTCGCGGAGCGGAACACCAGCTCGTGACGGCGGGGCTCCAGACGGGCTCCGAGGGTCGGGTTCGACATCTTCACAAAGCTAAGGCTAACCTAACTTCTCGACCCGTCTCGGCATTCCCGTCGCGGCTCGAACCGACACAGCACTGGAGAGATTCGCATGAGTATCCGCCTGTTCCGTCCCCTCGCCGCCGCCTCCCTTGTGGCCACCCTCGCGCTCACCGGCTGCGCCGCGGGTGCTGCCGCCCCCGGCGACACCCCCGCCGCCGCGACCACCGTCACAGTCGAGGACAACCACGGCTCGATCGAGGTGCCCGTCGCGCCCGAGCGCGTGGTCGCGCTCGACAACACGACGTTCCAGACTCTCAGTGACTGGGGTGTCACGCTCGTCGCTGCACCCAAGCCGCTCATGTACGACCTGTGGCCCTCGCTGTCGGGCGGCGACGAGGTGCTCGATGTGGGTCTGCACCGCGAGCCCGACATCGAAGCCGTCCTGGCGGCCGAGCCCGACCTCATCGTCGGGGGCTACCGCTTCCGTGAGATCTACGCGCAGCTCAAGGACATCCAGCCCGCGACGATCGAGACGAGCCCGCGCGACGGTCAGGATCACATGACCGAGCTGAAGCGTCAGACGGCCATCCTCGGCCAGGTGTTCGACAAGAACGACGAGGCCACCCAGCTCTCCGCCGACCTGGATGCCGCGATCGCCGACGCCCGTGCGGCCTACGACCCGTCGCAGAGCGTCATGGGCCTCATCACCTCGGGCGGCAAGATCGCCTACGCCGCGCCCGGCGAGGGTCGGGGCGTCGGCACGCTGTTCCCGACTCTCGGCCTGACCCCCGCGCTCGAACGCTCCGCCGAGGATGCGTCGCACGGCGACGACATCAGCGTCGAGGCCATCGCCGCGGCGAACCCGGAGTGGCTCTTCGTGCTCGACCGCGACGCGATGTTCGGCGAAGACGGCTACGTCTCGGCGAAGGACCTCATCGACAACGCCGAAGCGCTGAAGAACGTCCCCGCCGTCCAGAAGGACCAGGTCGTCTACCTCGACGGCAGCTTCTACCTCGACGAGGGCATCCAGGCGTACACGAAGCTCTACCGCTCGGCCGCCGAGGCCTTCGCCTCCTGAAGCCCGACCCCACCCCCGCTCGCGCGACGGGTCGAGAATCCGACCCCTCGCGCGAGCGGGGAGGGAGGGATGCCATGACCGCCACCGCCCTCCGCCCTCGTGCGCGGCTCGCGTTGCCCGCCGCTTTCGCAGGCGTCGCCGCCCTCGTCGTGCTCTCGCTGTTCGTCGGCGTCTACGACATCGCCGGCGACGGCTTCGGCGCCGAGATGTTCCTCATCTCGCGCGTGCCCCGCACCCTCGCGCTCGTGCTCGCCGGCTGCGCGATGGCCGTGTCCGGCCTCATCATGCAGTTGCTCACGCAGAACCGTTTCGTCGAACCGTCGACCACGGGCACGTCCGAGTGGGCCGCGCTGGGGCTGCTGGTCACGGTGCTCGTCGCCCCGGCCGCGCCTCTTCCGGTGCGCATGGTCGCGGCATCCGTCGCCGCCTTCGTCGGGACGATGGTCTTCATCGGCATCCTGCAGCGCATCTCGCTGCGTTCCTCGCTCGTCGTGCCGCTCATCGGGATCATGCTCGGCGCCGTCATCTCGGCGTTCACCACCTACCTCGCCGTCTCGACGAACTCGCTGCAGATGCTCGGCACCTGGTTCATGGGCAGCTTCACCTCGATCGTCCGCGGACGCTACGAAGTGCTGTGGATCGTCGCGCTCATCGTCGTGCTCGTGTTCCTCTACGCCGACCGCATCACCGTCGCCGGTCTCGGCCGCGACCTCGCGACCTCGGTGGGCCTCGACCACACCCGCGTCCTGCTCGTCGGCACCGCCCTCGTCGCCGTCGCCACGGGAGTGACGACCGTGGTCGTGGGCTTCCTCCCCTTCCTCGGGCTCGTCGTTCCCAACCTCGTGTCGATGTGGCGCGGCGACAACGCGCGCGCGAACCTCCCCTGGGTGTGCCTCGGGGGAGTCGCGGTCGTCGTCGTCTGCGACATCGTCGGCCGTGTCGTAAGGATGCCGTTCGAGGTGCCCGTCTCGATGATCCTCGGCGTGGTCGGCTCCGCGGTGTTCATCACGCTGCTGCTGAGGATGCGTGCCCGTGGCTGAGATCCTGACCCGCCCCGCGCCCGCCCGCGCGGCCCGCCGTCGGCGGATCGGCCTGCGTTTCGGCATCCTGGCCCTCATCGTGATCGTGGCCGCCGTCGGCGTGCTCACGTGGAACGTGCCGGGCGTGCCCGGCTCGCGGGGGTTCTGGATCGCGGTGAACCTGCGCGTGGTGAGCGTCGCCACGATCGCCCTCGTCGCCTGTTGCCAGGCGGTGGCGACCGTGCTGTTCCACACCGCCACCGCCAACCGCATCCTGACGCCGTCGATCATGGGTTTCGACGCTCTGTACGTCGTGATGCAGACCGCGTTGGTGTTCTTCTTCGGCAGCGCCGCCCTGTCGGCGACCGACGGGCTGCTCAAAGTCGTCGTGCAGAGCGTGCTCATGGTGGGCTTCGCGACGCTCCTGTACGGCTGGTTGTTCGCGGGTCGCCGCGGCAACCTGCACATCATGCTGCTCGTCGGCGTCGTGCTGGGGGTCGGCTTCGGCTCGCTCTCGACCGTCATGCAACGACTGCTCACCCCCAGCGACTTCGACATCCTCTCTGCCCGCCTGTTCGGCAACCTGTCGAACTCGGATGCCGAGTACCTCCCGTGGGGAGCCCTGGTCGTCGCCGTGGTGCTCGCTCTCGTCTGGCGCGCCCGTCACCGACTCGATGTGCTGGCGCTGGGACGCGACACCTCGCTCAACCTCGGCCTGGCCTACCGTCGCGAGGTGATCGGGATGCTGGTCCTGGTCGCGGTGCTCATCTCGGTCTCGACGACGATGGTGGGACCCATGACGTTCTTCGGCTTCATCGTCGCCACCCTGGCGTACCAACTCGCCGGCAGCTCGCAGCACCGGGTCGTGCTGCCCTTCGCCGTGCTCCTCGGCATGGCGTCGCTGCTCGGCGGGTACTTCGTGCTGCGCCACGTGTTCTACGCCGCGGGCATGCTCTCGATCATCATCGAGTTCGTCGGTGGCGTGTTCTTCCTGGTCTACCTGCTGCGAAAGGGAAGTCTCTGATGCTCTCCTGCTCACCGGGGCGGTACGTCTCGTGATCTCCCTCACCGACGTCACCATGACCTACGGCGACCTGACCGTCCTGGGTCCCGTGACCCTCGACATCCCCGCCGGCGGCATCACGGCCCTCGTCGGCCCGAACGGCGCGGGCAAATCGACCCTGCTGACGATCGTGGGGCGCCTGGCGACCGCCACGAGCGGCCGCGCCACGATCGCGGGCAACGACGTCACCACCACGCCGGGTCGTGCCCTGGCGAAGATCGTGTCGATCCTGCGTCAGGAGAACCACTTCGTCACCCGCCTCACCGTGCGCGAGCTCGTGGGTTTCGGGCGCTTCCCGCACTCGCAGGGGCGCCTCACCGCCGAGGACCACGTGAAGATCGACGAGGCCATCGCGTTCCTCGATCTCACCGAGCTGTCGGGCCGCTACCTCGACCAGCTCTCGGGCGGGCAACGGCAACGCGCCTACGTCGCGATGGTGCTCGCTCAGGACACCGACTACATCCTGCTCGACGAGCCGCTCAACAACCTCGACATGAAGCACGCCGTGGCGATGATGGGCCAGCTCCGTCGCGCGGTCGACGAACTGGGCAAGACCATCGTCATCGTCGTCCACGACATCAACTTCGCCGCGGCCTACGCCGATCGCATCGTCGCGCTCGCCGACGGGCAGGTCGTGCACGTCGGGACCCCCGACGAACTCATGACCCCGACGACGCTCGAGCAGGTGTTCGGCACCCCCGTCGACGTGCGCCGAGACGGACCCTATCCGCTGGCGGTCTACTACCGATGACCTGCACGCACCGCCGCCGCCCCGGCGTGCGCAGCGGGGAACGCCCGCGCGGGGGCGTCTTACAGCTGGATGCCGTTGTCGGGATCGTTGACGCCGACGTTGCGCCCTCGGCTGGATTCGTAGGCGATGAGCCACCCCACCGACACCGCCGCGGCGATGACGACACCGAGCCACACGTTCTGCCACACGAGTCCGAACAGGATGCCGAGACCCAGCAGCAGCAGGGTGCCGAGGATCCAGTACGTGCGTCCGCGCGGCCAGCCGGTCCCTGTCTGCATCATGCGCCCAGCCTAGGCGGCCGCGCGCGTCCGCGCCGGTCGTCGCCCACCCGTCCCCGAGAGAACGAGGAAGCCCGATGACCACACGCGTGAAGCCCGAGAAGAGCGAGCTGCTCACCCTGCACGTCCTGCGCCGGCAGCGGCTGTCGCCGTCGTTCGCCCGCGTCACCCTGGGCGGCGACGATCTCGCGCGCTTCGTGCCCCTCGGTCGCGACCAGTGGTTCCGCCTCTTCCTCCCGGTCGCCGAAGGCACCCTGACCCGCCTCCCGCAGCGCCTCGACTCGTTCGCGTACCTGCGGTACCTGGCGATCGCGAAAACGGAACGCCCGGTTCTGCGCAACTACACCGTCGCCGACTTCCGCCCGGCGGGGGAGCAGCTGGCGGAGCTCGACGTCGACTTCGTCCTGCACGGATCCGCCGCCGAGGGGACGGCGGGTCCGGCAGCAACGTGGGCCGAGACGTGCGCCCCGGGAGACGCCGTCGCCATCCTCGACGAGGGGGTGCTGTTCACCCCGCCCGCCGATCTCGCCGGCCCGATCGCCCTCGTCGGCGACGAGACCGCGCTGCCGGCGCTCGCCGGCATTCTGGCGTCGCTCGATCCCGCCGCGACGGGGACGGCCGTCGTCGAGGTTCCGGATGCCGGCGATGTGCGAACACTCGCCGCCCCGGACGGCGTCGACGTGCGGTGGGTCGTGCGCGCCGATCCGCACGCGACGCCGGGAGTGGCCGCGCGCGACGCGGCGACCGAGGCGGCGCCGGGTGATGGACTCCCGGCCTACGCGTGGGTGGCGGGCGAGCAGTCGCTGGTCAGCGCGATGCGTCGGCACTGGGTGCGGGCGGGCGTCGACAAACGGGCGATCTCGTTCACCGGCTATTGGCGGGCCCCGCGCGGACACTGACCCGGGGGGTCGGCGACGACCGCCGCCTCCCTGTGCCGCCCGCGGGGGGCGCCGCGCGTGCGCAGGCTCACTCCGCTTCGGCGATGACGACCATCCACGCGATCCCGAAGCGGTCGACGAGCGTGCCGTAGCGACCGCCCCAGGGAGGGGTGTCGAGCGGCATCTCGACCGTGCCGTCGACGGCGAGGGCCTCGAACCACCCCTCGAGCTTCTGCTCGTCGTCGCCGGTGAGCGCGATCGAGAACCCCGCCGCCGGCGTGTGGGGCATCTCGCTCGGAACATCGGATGCCATGAGCACGAAGCCGTCGTCGGTCCGCAGCCGCGCGTGCATGGTCAGCTGACCTTCGCCCTCACCGACCGGCATGCCGAAATCGTCGAACGAGGCGACGTCGAGCTGACCGCCGAAGACGCTGCGGTAGAACTCCATGGCCTCGCGGGTCTGGGAGCGGAAGTTCAGGTAGGTGATGAGCGCTGTCGTCATGGGGCCAGTGTGGCCCGCGCCACCGACATTGTCACCGTTGGTCCCGGGCTCGAGACGTCGACTCAGCGATCGCGGTGATCTTCGGGGTGCAGCCGCGGGCCGCGACGCGGTTCGAGGCCCGACCCGGCGTAGATCAACCGGATGACACGCTGACGGTGACCGGCGAACGGCTCGAGCAACTCGAGCATGCCGTCGTCGTCGGTGCGATGGCCCGTCAGCGCGAAACCGACCTGGTGGGCGAGGTGGTAGTCGCCCACGCTCACGGCATCCGGATCTCCGAACGCGCGGATGCGCGTTTCGGCGCTCGTCCAGATGCCGACGCCGCGCAGGCTGATGAAGACGCGGTCGCGGGCCTCGCCGTCGACCGCGGCGCTCGCCGCGCGCACGATCGTCGGGCCTCGACGCGCGGTCTCGACGATGGTCCGCGATTGCGGCGGCTCGAGGCCGGCCCGGTGCCAGGCCCACGACGGAACGTGGCGCCATCCCTCGATGTCGGGGGGAGCGAACAGGGGCCGCGGAGGGGGACCCGGTGCGCGCTCGCCGTACCAGGTGACGACGCTGCGCCAGGCCGAGAAGGCCTGCATGCTCGTGACCTTCTGCTCCATGATGGCGCTGACCAGGGCGTCGAACACCAGGTCGGTGCGGCCGATGCGCAGGTCGGGGTGCCGCCGGTGCCATTCGGCGACCAGGGGATGCCGGGAGGCGTCGAACCCGTCGGCCTCGTCGAGCTTTCCGCACAGCGCCGGCAGTTGGTCGATCGCCCACTCGGCGCCCGGTCCCCAGGCGGCGGCACGCACGGAACCGCCCATGCTCTGTCGGAGAGCCAGGGTCGCGACGCCGAGGGGCGTGCGGCTGGCCCGCCACACGACGCCTCCGTCGCGCAGGGGCGCCGTGGCGAAGAACGTGGGGTCGTTACGACCGTGCCGCTGCGCCGAGACCGCGCGACCGATGTCGACGGGCCGCGCGGGACGGTATTCCGACTCGATCGGGCGATCCGCGACGACCGGCGATTCGCGCGGTGACTGCCGCGCGCGCACCCCGGTCGATCTCATGCCGACACCCTACGTCGGCCCTCCGACATCGCGGCATCCGGGATGCCGTGGGGCCGTGGGGTTCGCGGCGCCGGTCGCGGCTGGTGTTCGGCTCATCTGCATGACCGAGCCATCCGCTCGCGTCCTTACACTCCCTCCCGTGCACTCCAGCCCCACCGATCATGCAGACTGACCGCGACCAGTGCGCACAGAACACCGGATGCGGCGGCGAGCGATCAGAAGCGGTCGGGCGAGGGGGTGCCGTGGCCGTAACGGATCGAGACGTCGGCGTGCCGGTCGAAGCGGTACCCGACGCCGCGGACCGTGCGCACGATGTCCTCGTAGGCGCCGAGCTTCGCACGCAGGCGCCGCACGTGCACGTCGATGGTGCGTTCGCCCGGGGCGTCGTCGTCGGTCGAGCCCTCCCACAGCGAAGCCACCAGTTCGGTGCGTTCGATCGTGCGCCCCTCGCGCAGCACGAGGTACTGCAACAGCTCGAACTCCTTGAAGGTGAAGGCGGCCGACTCGCCGTCGATGAGCACGCGCTTGCGCGAGATGTCGACGACCACGCCGCCGGGGGCACGGTCTTCTTCGACGGGTTCGTCCTTGGTGCGGGCGACGGCCGACGGCTCGTGCAGCGCGAGACGGACGACGTCGACGTCGCGGCCACCGGCGCCGGCCGGGGCGAGGGCCACCGTGGCGTAGGTCTCGGCGGCGGGGGCGAGCTCGCTGAGCGTGCGGCGGAGGGCCTCGACGAGGGTGCCGAGGCTGACACCGGCGGCGGCGGCCTTCTCTTCGTCGATGCCGACGTAGAGGGCGAAGCCGCGGGGGGCGGTCCCGGCGACGGGGCGCGGGGCGGCGGGTGCTTCGGCGGGGGCGGAAGCCTGCGTACGGACGGCGGAGGGCTGGGTGCGGTCGAGAACGGCGGAGATCGACATGAGTGATGAAGTCCTTGGGTGGTGAACCCGTGCGTCACGATGCGGGGTTCAGCGGGAGGTGAGGGCCGAGAGGGCCGGGGTGCGGTGTCGGGGTACGCGTGATCGACGCGGACGCCAGACGACCGGGGGACGAGGTCGGCGTTCAGAAACCGAGGTCGTCCGTACGAGGGGTCGCGGTTAGCGGCACATTCGACAACACATGACAACGCGGCCGGGCATCATCATGCCGGCAGTCCTGTTCGCCTCCCGGGCGGACAGAGAACGCGCGTTGACAGTCATGGGGGGATTATGACGCACCGAGTCGGATCGCGTCAAATCGAGCGATCGTGTGCCCCGTTGCGCATCATGCGCGATGTTCGTCGCGCACACGCGCACAATCCGAGCATTCTGCTGCATCGGCGCCCGGAGTCGCGAAGCGGCGTACCCTCGCGGAATGGCCGACCTGCACTTCGCCGATGACAAGACCGCCTCGCGATTCACCCTGCACGACGGCGACGACCTCGTGTCGGTGCTCGACTATCGCGACGACGGGCGCACCATCGCCCTCACGCGCGCGTTCACCATTCCCACTTTCCGTGGGCATGGGTACGCCGGTGTGGTGACCGAACGCGCCGTCGACGCGATCGAGGCGGCCGGTGGCCGCCGGATCCTGCCGGTGTGCTGGTACGTGGGGGAGTGGTTCGAGGCCCATCCGGAACGCGCCGGCCTCCTGCATACGCGGCCGTCCGCCTGAGGCGACGCCTATGCAGGAGCCGCAATGCCGTCAACCCCCGCTGCGGGGGACGGTGGCGCCGCGATGCTGGAGAGGTCGAAAGGGGAAGTCATGACAGACGACCGCGACCTGCCCGAGGGTGTCATCAACGCCGACCCGCCCGGTGGCTGGGAGAGTGGTGCCGTCGCCGACGGCGAGACCGCTCAGCAGAACGAGAACGCGAAGGGTTCGCCGCGCCTCAACGACGCCGAGCCCTCGGACCCGATCGAGGGGGATGCCGCCAGCCAGGGCATCGACCCCGACTTGAGCACGGAGGACTGACATGTCGGACGAGACCCGAGCCCCGCAACCTTCCGCCGGTCCCGACGGTGGCGCGTCGCCCGCCGACTCCGTGGGCGGTGCCGTGCACGAGGAGAGCAAGCGTCCCGCGCGCCCCGACGAGCAGTCGGAGCCGATGATGGACACCCACCCCACCGACGACGAGGCCCGCATCGCCGGCGTCGTGGTCCAGACCCGCGCCGACGTCGGCGGCAAGAGCGACGAGCGCGTCGCCGACGTCCTGCGTCAGCGTTTCGCCGACATCGGTCTCGATCTCGGAGACGACCGCATCCGCGCCCTCGTCGCCGAGGTCAACGGGGCCTGACAACCGATCGACGGNCAGGCAGGCGTTTGCTGCGAGCCGATGTCGGAGGTGCGACGTACCGTGTCTGCATGCGCATCCTGCACACCTCGGACTGGCACATCGGGCGATCGTTCCACGGGCACTCGACGCTCGACGCCCTGCGCGGCGTGCTCGATGCCCTCGTCGTCCAGGTCCGCGAGAACGACGTCGACGTGGTCATCGTCGCGGGCGACGTCTTCGACTCGGCCACTCCCGCAGCCGCGTGCTACCCGCTCCTGTCCCACACCCTGGCGGCGGTGACCGACGCGGGCGCCCGCGTCGTGGTCACCAGCGGCAACCACGATTCCGCCGCCCGTCTCGGCTTCCAATCGGCGCTGTTGCGCGACGACATCACCGTCGTCACCGATCCGCTGTCGGTGGGAACGCCGGTCACCGTGCACGACGAGCACGGGCCGGTCCACATCTACGGCATCCCCTACCTCGAACCCGCCATCGTGCGTCACCTGTGGGAGGGCGTCGAGCTGCGCAGCCAGGCGCAGACGATGGCGCACGCCCTCGACCTCGTGCGCGACGATCTGGCCGAACGCGGCGGCCGCTCCGTCGTCGCGGCGCACTGCTTCGCCGCGGGAGTGGAGGCCACCCCCGGCGTCGAGCGCGAGATCCGTCAGGGCGGCCTCGACGTCGTTCCCCTCTCGGCCTTCGACGGGCCCGACTATGTCGCGCTCGGGCACATCCACGGCCGGCAGCAGCTGTCCGATCGCGTGCGGTACGCGGGAGCACCGGTGCACTACAGCTTCGGCGAGGCGGGCAAACCGCGTGGTTCGTGGCTGGTTGAGCTCGACGGCGACGGTCTCGCCGACGTGCGGTGGCTCGATCTGCCCGTTCCGCGCCCCCTCGTCACCCTGCGTGCTTCTCTCGACGACCTCCTCTCCGACGAACGTTTCGACGGCCACGACGAGCACTGGGTGCGCGCCGAGTACACCGACGCGACTCCTCAGCCCGATCCCATGCGACGGCTGCAGGCACGATTCCCGTGGTGCGCCACCGTCGCGCACGTTCCGGCCGAGACCCGGGCCGACGACGGCGTCGGTTACGCGAGACGCGTGCGGGCGGCCCGCGACGACGCCGAAGTCATCGACGCGTTCCTCGCTCACGTGCGCGAGGGCGAGGGTGCCACCGAGGCCGAGCGATCCCTCATCCGCGAGGTCCTCGACACCCGAGCGGTCTCCGAGGCGCGCGCATGAAGCTCCACCGGCTCGAACTCGAGGGTTTCGGCCCGTTCCTCGACACGCAGGCGGTCGACTTCGACGCCTTCGCCGACGACGGCATCTTCCTCATCACGGGGCGCACGGGGGCGGGTAAGTCGAGCGTGCTCGACGGCGTCTGCTACGCCCTGTACGGGGGCGTGCCCCGCTACGACGGAGCGGAACGGCGCCTGCGCAGCGACCACTGCACCCCCGACGACCCGACGCGCGTCACGCTCGAGTTCAGCGCCGATGGCGAGAAATGGCGCATCACCCGCTCGCCCGAGTTCGAGCGGCCCAAGCGCCGTGGCGGCGGCACCACGAAAGAGCCGCACCGCGCCCTTCTCGAGGTGCAGACCCCGCAGGGCTGGACCGGCGTCGCGGCCCGCCCCGTCGACGTGGCGACCCGCCTCGACGAGATCGTGGGGCTGAGTCAGCAGCAGTTCCTCCAGGTCATCCTGCTGGCGCAGAACCGTTTCGCTCGATTCCTCCTGGCCAAGAACGACGAGCGACTGACGCTTCTGCGCACCCTGTTCGGCACGCGTTCGTTCGAGCAGTACACCGCAGATCTCGACGAACGTCGCAAGCGCGCCCAGGTGCGCCTCGCCGCCGAGGGGATCGAGGTCTCGACCCTCCTCGACGAGGCCGAGCGTCTGGCGGCGGAACTCGACGGCGGTGCCCCCGACTCCGAGGTCACGTCGTCGTCCGGCGATTCCCCGGCGTCCGACGACGCCCCCCGCGCCGTCGCCGACAGGCTGGCGTTCGTCGTCCGCGCCGTCGAGAGGGCCGCCTACCTCGTCGATACCCTCGCCCGAGATCGAGAGTCGGCCGATGCGGGTTTCGATGCGGCTCTCACGGCGGAACGCGAGGCCGCCACGCTGCACGAGCGTCAGCGCGACCGCGTGCGCGTGCGCCGGGAGCTCGCCACCCTCGAGGCGCAGAGCGACGCGGTCGAGCGCGCGCGCGACGAAGCGGCCGCGGCGGCCGCGGCCGAGGCGCTCCGGGCGACGGTCGACGCCGCGGAGCGGGCCGCGACCGCGGTGACCGCCGCAGAGAAGCGTCACGGGACAGCCCTCGACCGTGCGCGCGCCCTGGGTGAAGGCGACGCCGACACCGACGACGCCCTCGCCGCACGTGACGATGAGCTGACGGCACTGCTCGCCCAGGCCGAGGCCGCGCGTGTCGCCGAACAGCAACTGGTCGACGCCGACGCCGCGGTCGCGCAGGCCACCGCGCGCGTGCAGACGCTCGAGCGGCAGCGCGACGCCCTCGTCGAGGGACGCCGCGAGGTGCCCGACCTGCTCCAGACGCTCGACGAGCGCCTCACCACCCTCCAGGGCGCCCCCGACCGGCGACAGGCCGCGCTGGCAGCTCGCGACGAGGCTCGACGTCGGCTGGATGCCGCTCACCAGGCGTCGCGACTGCTCGAACAGCGCGACCAGGCCGACCTCTCCTCTCTCGTCCGCGCCGACGATCTGCAGCGCGCGGTCGACGCGTGGACGACGCTGCTGCGGCGTCGCCTGGCGGGCGCCGCCGCAGAACTCGCCCACGAGCTCGTCGACGGAGAACCGTGCTCCGTCTGCGGCTCCCGAGAGCACCCGGCCCCCGCCGTGGGCGGCGACGCCTCGGTCACCGACGAGCAGATCGCCGCCGCCGAAGATCGCAAGAACGCCGCGGTCGACGCCGACCGGCTCGCCTCCGACGCCGCCCGGATCGCCCGCGACGACCACGCTCTCGCCGCCGCTCGGGCGGGAGGAGACAGCGTCGCGACCCTGACCGACCGCCTCGCCACGGCCGAGACCGTGCTCGCGAGCGCTCTCGCCGACGTCGCCGACCTCGAGCATCTTCAGGCGGAGCGGGCGCGTGCCGTCGAGATCGACGTGGCCATCGCGGCGCGGATCGAGAGCCTGACGGCCGACCTCGCCACGGCGCGGCAGGATGCCGCCCTCGCGCAGCAGCGAGGCGACGCCCTGCGCGACGACGTGCGTCGGGCGCGCGGCGACTTCGCGACCGTCACCGAGCGACAGAACGACCTGCGGTCGCATCGGACGGCGGTGCGCGACCTGCTGACCGCGCGCGCCGATCTGGTCGCCGCGCGGGCCGCGCTCCTCGACGCCCGGACGACCCTCGACGACCTCGTGGCCGACACCTCGTTCGACGACATCGACGCGGTCGTCGGCGCCCTGCGGCCCGCCGCCGACCGCCGACGTCTCGACGCGCTCGTCGCCGAGCACGCGACGGCGATCACGTCCGCCCGTCAGCGCCTGTTCGACCTGGAACTGGCGCTCGTCGACGCGAGCGACGAGCCGCTCGATCTCGCGCCGTTCACCGCCTCCGTGCGGCAGGCGCGCGAGTCCGTGCAGCAGGCCGCCGCCGCGCACGCCGAGGCGCGGACTCTCGCTGACCGTCTGCGAGGCCTCGCCCAGCGCGCCGATGCCGGACACTCGGCCATCGCGGAGCTGGCCGAAGAGCACGCGGTCGTCGCCCGTCTGGCGGATACCCTCGCCGGACGCGCGCCCAACACCCGCCGCATGACGCTCGAGACCTTCGTGCTGGCCGCCGAGCTCGAAGAGATCGTCGTGGCCGCCAACCTGCGTCTCGAGCAGATGTCGTCGGGCCGCTACCGACTCCAGCACACCGACGCGCTCGCGGCCCGCGGGGCCGCCAGCGGGCTCGGGCTCGAGATCATGGACGCCTTCACCGGCCAGTGCCGTCCGCCGCACTCGCTCTCGGGCGGTGAGACCTTCCTGACGTCGCTCGCTTTGGCCCTCGGGCTCGCAGAGGTGGTCACGGCCCGGGCGGGGGGCATCCGGCTCGACACCCTCTTCATCGACGAAGGCTTCGGCTCGCTCGACGACGACACCCTCGATCTCGCCATGCGCACCCTCGACGAGCTGCGGCAAGGCGGCCGTACCGTGGGCGTCATCAGCCACGTGGCGTCGATGAGAGACCAGTTGCCCGCGCAGTTGCAGGTGACCGCGACACCGAGGGGACCGAGCGTCATCTCCCAGGATGCCGCCCTGCTCCCCGCCTAGGCTGGTCACATGCGCAAGAGCACCCTCTGGACCATCCTCGGCGTCATCGTCGCCGTGGTCATCGCCTGGGTCGTCGTGAACATCCTCCTGTCGATCCTCGCGTTCGCGTTCCGGGTGGTCGCCGTGGCGATCGTCGCGGTGATCGTGTTCTTCATCCTGCGCGCGGTCTTCGCTCGTCGCGACATCGACTGAGCGCGCGGAAGGCTCGGCGCCCCGGTCCTCGGGCGCCGGCGGCCCGCCGAGCGAGATCGTCCGCGATCACGGTGCCGGCGGGACGGTCCACGCAAGCCCGACCGTCGTGTCCGACCCCCGGAGTAGCGTGGCACGCGATGTCTGATCAGCCCCCTGCCCCCTCGGGCTCCGCCCATCCCCCCACGCGCGATATCGTCCTGTCGTCGAAGCATCGCTGGCGTGCCTATTGGGTCGCCGTGGCGGTCGCCGCGCTCACGATCCTCGACCTCACCAAGGTGAACGTCGCCCTGCCCTCGATCGAGGCGGCGTTGAACGCCGGGCCGACCGAGTTGCAGCTCGTGGTGTCGGGCTACATCCTCACCTTCGGTCTCGTGCTGGTGCCCGCCGGTCGTCTCGGAGACCTGCGCTCCCGGCGCGTGCTGTTCCTCGTCGGCCTGTCGCTGTTCCTCGTCACGAGCCTGGCGTGCGCCCTCGCCCCCAACACCGGAGTGCTGCTGGTCGCCCGGCTGCTGCAGGGGGTGGCCGCCGGCATCCAGATGCCGCAGGTCCTCGGGCTGGTGCAGCAGCTGTTCCAGGGCAAAGAACGCGGTCGCGCCTTCGGACTGTTCGGGGCCACCATCGGCATCGCCACCGCGTTCGGTCCCACGCTCGGCGGTCTGCTCATCGCCCTGGGAGGCGAGACCGACGGCTGGCGTCTGATCTTCTGGATCAACATCCCGCTCGTCGCGATCGTCATCGCCCTGGCCGCCTGGTTGCTGCCCGACACCCGCACCAAGTCGCGTCGCAAGCTCGACCTCGACCCCGTCGGCGTGCTGCTGTTCGCGCTCACGATCCTGGCCCTCATGTGGCCGTTCCTCTTCACCACGGGTGCGCCCGGCGACGATCCCCGCCGCTGGTGGCTGCTCGTGGTGTCGGTCGTCTTCGCCGCCGGCTTCGTGTTCTGGGAGCGCCGGTACGCGGATCGGGGCGGGATGCCGCTCATGCCGTTCTCGATCTTCGGTCTGTCGTCGTATCGGAACGGTGTGCTGATCTCGACCGCGTACTTCGCTGCGATCCCCGCGATGTTCCTGCTCGGCACCCTTTTCCTGCAGGGCGGGCTGGGACTCGAACCCGTGTTCGCAGGCATGGTGACGATCGGGTTCGCGGTCGCATCGGCGTGGAGCTCGTGGATCGGCGGCAATCTGGTCACGCGTCTGGGGCGCCCGCTGGTGGTGTGGGGCATCCTGGGCATGGTCGCCACGGCCGCCGGTCTCGTGCTGGTCGCGTTGTTCACCGCACCCGAGTGGACGCCGTGGGCGATGGCCGGGGTGATGGTCGTCGGCGGGTTCGCCGGCGGTCTGGTGATCTCGCCCAATCAGACCCTCACGCTCGCCGACATTCCCGTCACCAGCGGGGGTGTCGCGGGCTCGGTGGGTCAGTTGGGACAACGCATCGGCACCGCCGTGGGCACGGCCATCGCGCTCGCACTTTTCTACGCGACGGTCTATCGCGAGCAGGACACCGCCGACATGACGGTGGTCTACCACGACGCCTACGCGTCCGGCATGATCACCGTGGGCGTCTTCCTGGGTATCGCGCTGATCGTGGGCGTCGGCGATCTGGCGGGTCGGGCTCGCTCGGGGTCTCAGACCCCGTAGAGCTCGCCGACTTTCGCGCGCAGCTCGTGGCTGCAGCGCTCGACGACGACATCCCACAGTTCGGTCGCGCCGTCTTGCGCGCGGTCCGAGACGGCCCGCAGGATGCGGATCGGCACGTCGAACTGCTGCGCGACCCAGATGAGCGCGTACGACTCCATGTCGACCAGCCGCGCTCCGAGGCCGCGAATGAGCCGAACCGCCTCGGCGTCGTCGACGAAGTGGTCGCCGGTGGCGATGACGAGCCCTTCGGCGCCGGTGTCCACCCGCGTCGGCAGTGACACGTGCTCGCCGAACGTCCCGTCGAGCCCCTTCACGTCGTGCTGGATGGCTCCGGCGATCTCGTAGATGCCCCCCTCGACGTCATCGTCGATCGCCCCCGCCGTGCCGACGACGACGATCTCGTCGTAGTCGCCCTCGCAAAGGGCGCGTGTGAGGGCGTAGGCCGCGGGGATCTTCCCCACGCCCGTCAGCAGCCGGGTGAAGCCGGGGATGTCCTCCTCGAAGGCGACGAGTTCGGACACATGGGCGGCGACGAGGAGCTTCACCCCTCCATTGTCGTCGATGACGTCACGACGATGACGTCACGAGGATGACGCGCTCGGGCGTCGCCCGACCGCCGGGGTCCGAAGACGCAGCGAGGCCCCGACACGGTGCGTGCCGGGGCCTCACTGCGATCGACGTCAGTCCTGCGCGGCGTCCGACGCCCGCGACAGGTGGGCGAGCTCGTCGACGCTGAGCTCGAGGCGCGCGCTCGCGAGCAGATCGGCGACCTGCTCGACCTTCGACGCGCTGGCGATCGGGGCGGCCACCGCGGGCTGCGCGCGCAGCCACGCCAGCGCGGTCGTCGCGATGGAAGCGCCGTGGGCGTCTCCGACTTCCTCGAGCGCGTCGATCAGCGCGAGGCCGGCGGGGGTGGCGAGTTTCGCGGCGCCCTCGGCACGGGGCGAGTCGCCCGTGGCATCCGCCGTCCGGTACTTGCCGGTCAGGAAGCCACTGGCCAGGGCGAAATACGGCACGAGTGACATGCCGTACTGCTCGGCGACGGGCACGATGTCGCGCTCGACGTCGGTGCGGTGCACGAGGTTGTAGTGCGGCTGGATGGCGACGGGCAGGGCGACGCCCGAGGCCTCGGCCAGCGAGACCCATTCGCGGATGCGCTCGGCGGTGTAGTTCGACACGGCCACGTGGCGCACGAGACCGTCGGACACGAGGTCGCCGAAGGCGGCCACGGTCTCTTCGAGCGGGGTCTCGGCGTCGTCGAAGTGGGCGTAGTACAGGTCGATGGTGTCGACACCCAGGCGCTGCAGCGAGGCTTCGGCCGCCGCGCGCACGTTCGCCGCCGACAGGCCGCGGAAGTCGGGGTGGGTGCTCACCTTCGTCGCGACGACGACGTTCGACGGCTTGCGTGACGCGAGCCACTCGCCGATCAACGTCTCGCTCTCTCCGCCGGAGTTGCCCGGGACCCACGCGCTGTAGCCGTCAGCCGTGTCGATGAAGTTCCCGCCCCCGGCATGGAAGGCGTCCAGTACGGCGAACGAGGTGTCGCGGTCGGCGGTCCAACCGAAGACGTTCCCGCCGAGCGAGAGGGGGAGGATGTCGAGGTCGCTGCGTCCAAGGCGCGTCATGATGCCCTTCCTGTCGAGGTTCGTTGACCTCAGGGACAACGATGCTCGGCAGCGGGCATTCCCTCGACGCGCCGTGACCCGCCGTGCGGCAGGGGCGGCCGGCCCGGGGCTCAGCGGAGTGGGCTCAGCCCCGCCGACTCACGAACCGCCCGACAGGATGCCGATGAGGCCGCTGATGAGCAGCCAGAGGCCGATCCCCGCACCGGCGATCCAGATGACGACCGTGCCGGTCGGGTACTTCTTCTTGCCGTCGGGGCGGTCGGAGCCATCGGGGACGCTCACGAGCGCACCATCGTCACGATCGATACGACAAGCACGGTGAGACCTCCGATGACGGCGATGGCGGCGATGATGGGGCCGCCGCCGGCGAGGAACGCGGCGACGCCGAGCGCGAGGAAGAGGACGGCGAGCACGATGCCGCTCACCTGGTAGACGCGGAACCTGCCCCCGCCGTCTGTGACTTTCTGTTCGCTCACGTCGACCCCCTGCTCCCAGGCTACCGAAAAGCCGGATGTCTCCCGTGACGGCGAACGCACGATCAGATCTCGATCCGCATCCCGCCCCGAGGCGTAGCGTAGGGATATGGTGCGCCCCGTTCCCGATCCCGTCCGCCCCGGCCAGGAGTCCGTGTGGGACTACCCCCGCCCGCCTCGCGTCGAGACCGTGCGAAAGCGCGTGCAGATCGACTTCGGCGGGGTGCGCATCGTCGACACCGATGACGTCGTCCGCGTGCTCGAGACGAGCCACCCGCCCGTCTACTACCTGCCGATCGCCGCCTTCGGTGAGGCGTTGACCCTGGGCGAGGGCGCGTCGTTCTGCGAGTACAAGGGCGGAGCGCGCTACTTCGACGTGCACGGTGGTGGGGGAGCGGTGGCCGCGCGCGCGGCGTGGAACTATCCGAACCCCATGCCGGGGTACGAGATGCTGGCTGACCGCGTGGCCGTCTACGCCGGGCCGCTGGACCGCGTGGTGCTGGGCGGAGAGACGGTGCAGCCGCAACCCGGAGGCTTCTACGGCGGGTGGGTGACGAAGGACCTCGCGGGCCCGTTCAAGGGTGTTCCGGGGTCGATGGGCTGGTGACCCGGGGTCGCCCTCGCCCGCGTTCCGCTATACCGATGACGGAGTGACCGGCTTCGTTGGGCGGAGAGACCGCGTCAGTCGTCGAACGCCTGCGGAACGGCGGCGTGCAGGTCGGCGAGCCAGGCCCGCGCGTTGCCGTCGGACGGCGCCCTCCAATCGCCGCGCGGTGACAGTGAACCGGCGGGAGAGACCTTGGGGCCGTTCGGGATGGCCGTGCGCTTGAACTGCGCGAATCCGAAGAACCGTTGCAGGAACACCTCGAGCCACCGCGCGACCGTCACGAGGTCGTACGCCGGCCGCTCACCCTCGGGATAACCCGCGGGCCAGGTTCCGGCATCCGCATCCTTCCAGGCGTGCGCGGCGAGGAACGCGACCTTCGACGGGCGGAACCCGAATCGCAGCACGTGGTACAGCGTGAAGTCGTGGAGGTTGTACGGACCGATGCGGTCTTCGGTGGACTGCATGCGCCCGTCCTGACCGGCCGGGACGAGCTCGGGGCTGATCTCGGTGTCGAGCACGGCCTGCAACACCTCGACGGTGTCCGCGCTCAGCTCGCCGGCCGAGATCACCCAGCGGATGACGTGCTGGATGAGGGTCTTCGGTATGCCGGGATTGACCGAGTAGTGGCTCATCTGGTCGCCCACGCCGTAGGTCGACCAGCCGAGGGCGATCTCGGACAGGTCGCCCGTGCCCACGACGATGCCGCCGTTCTGATTGGCCAGACGGAAGAGGTAGTCGGTGCGGAGCCCCGCCTGCACGTTCTCGAAGGTGACGTCGTGCACCGGCTGCCCCGAGGCGAAGGGATGCCCCATGCGGGCGAGCATCTCGGATGCCGCGGGTCGGATGTCGATCTCTTCGATCGAGGCGCCGACGGCCTCGGCGAGGGCGATGGCATTGCGCTTGGTCTTCTCGCTCGTCGCGAAGCCCGGGAGCGTGTACGTGAGGATGTCGCTGCGGGGACGCCCCATGCGATCCATCGCCTGAGCGATGACGAGCAGCGCATGGGTGGAGTCGAGGCCACCGCTCACACCGAGGACGGGCTTTGGATCGCCGATCGCCCGCAGACGCTGCACGAGCCCCGACACCTGGATGTTGAAGGCCTCGTAGCAGTCCTGAGCGAGACGAGCGGGGTCGTCGGGCACGAACGGGAAGCGGTCGAGGGTGCGGCGCAGGCCGATGTCGGTCGCGGGCGGCGCGAGCTCGAACGACACGGTGCGGAACTGCGGGCCGACCGTGCGACGGTTGTCGTCGAAGGTGCCCTGACGCAGGCGGTCCTGACGCAATCGATCGAGATCGACGTCGGCGACGCTCCGGCGTGGACCATCGGGGAAGCGCTCGGTCGTCGCGAGCAGCTGTCCGCCCTCGTAGATCATCGTCTGGCCGTCCCACGAGACGTCGTTGGTCGACTCGCCCTGGCCCGCGGCGGCGTAGACGTACGCCGCGAGGCACCGCAGCGACTGCGACTGCGACAGCAGGGTGCGGTCGTCGGCACGGCCGATCGTGATGGGACTGCCCGAGAGGTTCGCGAGCACCGTGGCTCCGGCCAGAGCCGCACCCGACGACGGCGGGATCGGAACCCAGACGTCTTCGCACACCTCGGCGTGCAGCGTCAGCCCCGGCACGTCGACGGCGTCGAACAGCAGATCGGGGCCGAACGGCACGGTGGCGCCGGCGACGGTGATGTGCTGGCCCGCCTGGTCGTCGCCGCGGGCGTACCAGCGCTGCTCGTAGAACTCGCGATAGGTGGGCAGGTAGGCCTTGGGGACGACGCCGAGCACCCGACCGCGGTGGATGACCACGGCGCAGTTGAACAGCCGATTGCCGTGCCGCAGGGGAGCGCCCACCATCAGCACCGGGAGGAGGTCTGCGGATGCCACGACGAGACGCCCGAGCGCCGCCTCGACCGCGTCGAGCAGGGGGTCCTGCATGACGAGGTCGTCGATCGAGTAACCCGTGAGGCACAACTCGGGGAACACCGCGACGGCCACGCCCTCGGCGTCGCACGCGCGGGCGGAGTCGAGCACGGCGTCGGCGTTCGTCGCCGGGTCGGCCAGGGCGACGGGGATCGTGCACGCGGCGACCCGAGCGAAGCCGTGCCGGTAGACGCTCTCGAACGGCAGGTCGGTGATCACCCGTCCAGTCTGTCAGGTGCCTCCGACACGATGGCAGTCCCTTCGCGGCCCGGTCCGGCCTGTGGAGGCACGGATCGTGATGTCGGTGGTCCCCGTTAGCGTGGGTTCCCATGCGGTACATCGAACAAGACGGGCGGATCGTCTGGAGCGCCAGCGATCTCAAGGCGGCGGCCGAGTGCGAATTCGCGTGGCTGCGCGCCATCGACGCCAAGATCGGCCGCATCGCCCCCGTCGACGACCCCGCAGACGCCACGCTCGAACGCGCCGCACAGCTGGGCACCGCGCACGAACTGCGGGTGCTCGACGACTACCGGGCCCGTCTCGGCGGCGCGGTCCGCGAGATCCCCGCCGCGCGTTCCTCCGACGCGGTCGCGCTCGCCGAGGCCGTGCGCCTCACCGACGCGGCCCTCGCCGACCCCACCGCCGAGGTCGTCTACCAGGCCGCCTTCGCCACCGACGAGTTTGTCGGTTTCGCCGACTTCCTCGTGCGCGAGACCCACCCCCGCCCCGACGGCACGCGGCCCTGGGTCGTGCAAGACACGAAGCTCGCCCGCCGCGCCCGCGTCACCGCCCTCATGCAGCTCGCCGCCTACGTCGACCAGCTCGATCGCCTGGGCGTCGCGCGCTCCGACCGCGTGGAGCTGCTGCTGGGCGACGGCTCGACGAGCACGCACCGTGTCGACGACCTGCTGCCGGTCTTCGGGCTGCGGCGCACGCGTCTTCGCGCTCTCATCGCCGACCGCCGCGTCGGGCTCGGTGTCGCCGGCCCGGTCATCGAATGGGGCGACGCGCGGGGTGACCTGGGCGTCGTGGCCTGCGGCCGCTGCGCCACCTGCGAGCTCGAGGTCGTCGCGCACCGTGATCTGCTGCTGGTCGCCGGCATGCGTCCGGTGCAGCGCGATCGGTTGCGCGCGGGCGGCATCCCCACCATCGACGCGCTCGCCAGCGCGACCGAGCCCCCGGCCGCCATGGGATCCGACACCTTCGTCTCGCTTCGCACCCAGGCGCGACTGCAGCTCGACAGCCCGGCGGGCGTCCCCACCGACGCGACGCCGGCGCACGCCGTGCCCACCTACGAGGTCGTCGCACCCAAGTCGCTGGGAGTGCTGCCGCGCCCCGACCACGGTGACCTGTTCTTCGACTTCGAGGGCGACCCGCTCTACACCGAGGGCGTCGGCGCGCACTGGGGCATCGACTACCTGTTCGGTTGGGTCGACACGCGCGAGACCTACGGGGCGCTCTGGGCCCACACATTCGACGAAGAGCGCGTCGCGCTCGAGCGCTTCCTCGACATGGTGGCGCTGCGCCGTCAGCAGTACCCCGGAATGCACATCTACCACTACGCCCCCTACGAGCCCACCCATCTGCTCACGATGGCGGCCACCTACGGGGTGCGCGAAGCCGACGTCGATCGACTGCTGCGCGACGGGATCTTCGTCGACCTCTATCCCGTGGTCCGTCGTGCCCTGCGCGTGGGATCCCGCTCGTACTCGATCAAGAAGCTCGAACCTCTCTACATGGGCGACGAGGTGCGCACGAGCGATGTGCAGCGCGGCGACGACTCGATCGTGAAATACGTCGAGGCCCGGGCGCTCGCGGCCGACGGCGACGCGGTGGGTGCGCAGCGCGTGCTCGACGACCTCGCCGACTACAACCGCTACGACTGCGTGTCGACCCGCCGCCTGCGCGACTGGCTCGTCGACCGGGCGCGCGAGGCCGGTGCGGTGCCGGCCCACGGCGCCGATCCCGACGAGCAGGCCTACGAGCCTTCGCCCCGGGCGACCGCCCTGCAGCGGTGGGCCGCCGCCGTCGAGGCGGGCGCCGATTCTCCCGATGCGACAGCGCTGCGCCTCGCCGCCGCCGCGATCGACTACTACCCCCGCGAAGAGAAGAGCTACTGGGCGACGCACTTCCTTCGCTTGCGCGAGCCGATCTCGGTGTGGGAAGAGACGCGCGACGTCGTGGTCGTCGACGCCGCCCGCTCGCGGGTCGTCACGGACTGGCACATCGCCGAGTCGGGGCGGGGCTCCGAGCGCCGCCTGGTGGAGCTGCGCGGAGAACTCGCCCCCGGAACTCGCCTGAGCCCAGATGCCGAGCCCTTCGCCGTCTACGACCTGCCGGCGCCGTTCCCGCTCGACACCCGCCCGCGTTGGATCCACGGTGCCCGCCGGGTGACGGTGCGCGAGGTGCTCGACGACGGCGCGATCGTCGAAGAGATCGCCGCCGACGGCGTCACCTGGGACGACCTGCCGCTCGCCCTGACCCCGCCGGCCCCGCCGCGCGCGGGCAACCAGCAGAAGGCGATCGACGCGTGGGCCGACGCGGTGCTGACGGTCGCCCCGGCGATGCCCGACCGCGCCGCCGCCGACGTTCTGCGTCGAGTGCCGCCGCGCACCCGTTCCGGCGCCTTGGCACCTGTCACCGCCGTCGACGGTGCCCCGGGCGACGACGAGGTCACCGCCATCGCCCGCAGCGTGGCCGATCTCGACCACAGCTATCTCGCCGTGCAGGGCCCGCCCGGCACCGGCAAGACCTACGTCGGGTCGCACGTCATCGCCCGCCTGGTCGCCGAGCGGGGGTATCGCATCGGCGTCGTCGCGCAATCGCACGCGACGATCGAGCACATGCTCGATCAGGTCATCGCGGCCGGGGTCCCGGCATCCCGGGTCGGCAAGGCGCCGAAAGACCCGAGCGTCCCGCATGCCTTCACGGTGCTCCCGAAGAACGGCGTCGCCGCCTTCACCGCCGAGAACGCGGCGCAGGGTTTCGTCGTGGGCGGCACCGCGTGGGACTTCAGCCACGAGACGCGCATCCCCCGCGGCAGCCTCGACCTGCTCGTCATCGACGAAGCCGGACAGTTCTCGCTCGCCTCGACGATCGCCGTCTCGCTGGCCGCGCAGCGACTGCTGCTGCTCGGAGACCCGCAGCAGTTGCCGCAGGTGAGCCAGGGCACGCACCCCGAACCCGTCGACACGTCGGCGCTGGGGTGGATCATCGACGGCGCCGAGGTGGTGCCCGCCGAGCTCGGCTACTTCCTCGCACGCACCCGGCGTCTGCACCCCGAGGTCGCGGGTCCCGTGTCGCGGCTGTCGTACGAGGGCCGCCTCGCCGCCCACCCGTCGACGGCCCTGCGCCGACTCGACGGCGTCGAACCCGGGGTGCACATCGTTCCCGTGCGCCACCAGGGCAACTCGACCTGGTCGGCCGAAGAAGCGGCCGAGGTCACACGCCTCGTATCCGACCTCGTCGGCCGCGAGTGGACGGGCGCCGAGGGAGGGGCCGGTGATTCGGCCGTCGTGCACGAGCCGCGGCCCCTGCGCGCCGACGACATCATCGTGATCACGCCCTACAACGCTCAGCAGGTGGCCGTCGAAGAGGCCCTGGCCGCGGCGGGCTTCTCGGACGTCCCCGTGGGCACCGTCGACCGCTTCCAGGGCAAAGAGGCGGCGGTCGCCATCCTCACCCTCGCGGCGTCCTCGGGGCGCGAGGCACCGCGGGGCTTGGAGTTCCTCCTGCTGCGCAACCGCATCAACGTCGCGATCTCGCGTGCGATGCAGGCGGCGTACGTCGTGTATTCACCCGCGCTGCTAGACGACCTTCCGCGTACTCCCGAGGGGGTGGCGCGCCTCAGCGCCTTCGCACGGTTGGTCGACGGAGTCGAGTGAGGGGCCGGGCTGCCCGATCGCCGTCGACCATGGCGCCGAGCCCGGCCCGTTCACCGCACACAGATCGCCGGGCACCGGGTGCGGGCCGTGCCCGTTCGCCGGGAACCGGGTGCGGGGCGGGATCGTGCGGCCGGGGTTCGGTTCTCACGCCCCGCCGCTCGCCGCACCGAATCGGGCCGAACGAACGCGTCAGGCCGTGCCGTACAACCGGTCGCCGGCGTCGCCGAGACCGGGCACGATGTAGCCCTTCTCGTTCAGTCGCTCATCGACGGCGCCGAGCACGAGGGTGACGTCGTGTCCCTCGACCTGCTTCTCGATGGCGGCGACGCCCTCGGGGGCGCCGAGCAGGCAGATCGCGGTGACGTCCTGCGCGCCGCGGGCGAAGAGGAAGTTGATGGCCGCACCCAGCGAGCCGCCGGTGGCGAGCATGGGGTCGAGCACGAAGCACTGGCGGTCGCTCAGGTCGTCGGGCAGGCGTTCGGCGTATGTCGTGGGCTCGAAGGTCTCTTCGTCGCGCACCATGCCGAGGAAGCCGACCTCAGCGGTGGGCAGAAGCTTCACCATGCCCTCGAGCATGCCCAGACCGGCGCGCAGGATCGGCACGACGATGGGGCGGGGCTCGCTGATCTTGACGCCCTGGGTGAGGGTCACCGGGGTCTGGATCTCGATCGGCTCGACACGCACGTTGCGGGTCGCCTCGTAGGCCAGCAGGGTCACCAGTTCTTCGGTGAGCTGGCGGAACACCGGCGAGGATGTCTGCACGTCACGCAGCACCGTGAGCTTGTGGGTGATGAGCGGGTGGTCGGCGACGTGGACACGCATAGGCTCAAGGCTAGCCGCTTCCCCTGATCTCCCTCGTCCGTTTTTTCGGAGCCCCCGTGACCCCCACCGCCGCCGACCGCTCCGCGATGCGTCGCGCGTTCGCGCTGGCCGCCGAGGCCGCCGTCGACGGTGATGTGCCCGTCGGCGCCGTCGTCGTCGACGCCGAGGGGCGGATCCTCGGCGAGGGCCGCAATCTGCGCGAGGTCACGGCGGACCCCACGGCGCACGCCGAGGTGCTGGCGCTGCGGGCCGCGGCCGAGGCCCTCGGGTCGTGGCATCTCGCCGACTGCACGCTCGTGGTGACCCTCGAGCCGTGCGTCATGTGCGCGGGTGCGATCATGCAGGCGCGCGTGCCCCGGGTGGTCTTCGGGGCGTGGGATGCCAAGGCCGGCGCCGCGGGTTCGATGTACGACCTTCTGCGCGATCGGCGCCTGCCGCACCGCGTCGAGGTCGTCGGCGGAGTCGACGAGGACGAAGCCGCCGCGCAGTTGACGGCGTTCTTCGAGCTTCGGCGCGAACACCCTAGCGACCACGACGCCTAACCGGGCGCCCGGGCACCCGCCCTCCGCGCCGCGGTCCGCGTGCGCGTCAGCGGGGCAGCAGGGGGAGCAGCTCGGTGCCGACGAGATCGGCGTGCGCGACGTCGCGCAGATCCACCAGCTGGAAGTACACCCGCTCGGCGCCCAGCGCCCGCAGGCGCTCGACCTTGTCGGCGATCTGCGCCGGAGTCCCGATGAGGTTGGCGCCGTTGTCGAACTGCGCACGGGTCTGCCCGATCGCGGCGACCCGTCGCTCGATCTCGGCGTCGTCCGTGCCCACGATGGTCGGCAGAGCGACCGAGAGCTTCAGCGTCGCGGGGTCGCGCTCGGCGGTCTCGCACGCGGCGCGCACGCGCGCGAAGGCAGCCGAGATCTGGTCCTCGGCGACGAAGCCGATGTTGAACTCGGTCGCGTACCGCGCGGCCAACGCCGGCGTCCGCTTCGGACCGCCACCGCCCACGATCACGGGCACCGGTGACTGCACGGGACGGGGGAGGGCGGGGGCGGCGTCGAGACGGTAGTGCTCTCCGTCGAACGAGAAGGTCTCGGCATCCGGGGTCTGCCACAGGCCCGTCACCACCTGCAACTGCTCTTCGAGCAGGTCGAAGCGCTTGGCGGGGAAGGGGATTCCGTAAGCGGCATGTTCGCGCTCGAACCAGCCGGTCCCGAGGCCGAGCTCGACCCGGCCGCCGGACATCGCGTCGATCTGCGCGACCTGGATGGCCAGGATCGCGGGCACGCGGTAGGTCACCGACGACACCAGGGTCCCGAGGCGGATGCGCGACGTCTCGCGGGCGAGACCGGCGAGCGTGGTCCACGCGTCGGTCGGCCCGGGCTGCGGGTCGCCCTCGCCCATCCGCAGGTAGTGGTCGGAGCGGAAGAACCCGTCGAGGCCGTGCCGCTCGGCCGACTGCGCGAAGGCGAGCTGGTCGTCGTACGAGAAGCCCTGCTGGGGCTCGGTGAACAGGCAGTACTCCACGGGAGCCTCCGGGAAGATCGGGTGGTGCGACGGAGAGGGCGGGACGGGCCGAGTCGAGTCGCAGCGCTCAGTCGGCGGAGCGCAGGATGATCGCCTCGGTGGGCGGGGCGGGATCGGCCGGACGGCCGACGTAGCCGATGTGCGTGAGCAGCGCCCGGCGGAACGCGGAGGGACGCTCGAGATGAACCGAGTGGCCTGCTCCCTCGACGGGCACCTCGGTGACCTCGCCGCCACGGGCGGCGTAGGCGGAGAGCACGTCGCGCGTCTGCGACACCATGGGCTGCGCGGGGGCGATCTCGTCGCCGGGCCACCCGGGAACGACGCCCAGGGCGCCCAAGTGGTTCACGTCCGAGAACGAGGCGTCGGAGACGATGGCATCCGCCGTTCCGTAGATCCACAGCACCGGGGGCTTGTCGGCCAGGTCGACGATGCCCGAGACGTCGAAGAAGAGGGGCGACAGCGTGTTGAGCGCCCCCGTGCGTCCGGGGGCGAAGCCGGGCCAGGCGGCGGTCGTGACCGACTCGCCCGGGTAGTTGCCCACGGCCGTCGACGTCGAGAGCATCGCCTCGACCCAGACGTCCTCGTGCTCGCTCGTGTACCCGGGCGCGACGTAGGTCGAGCGGAAGACCGAGCGCGGCGACGTGGGGGCGTCGGCGCTCGTGTCGCCGTCGGTGAGTCGCTGGACGAAGTCGGGGTTGGCGGCGCCGGCGCCGGTGCCCGCACCCTCGTCGTCGAGCCGCGAGCCGTCGCGTCGGGTGCCGCCGAAGCCGTAGGGCGAGACCGGCGACTGGAGGGTCAGCGAGAGCACCGGGTGATCGAGGGCGTACTGCAGCACGACACCTCCGCCGAGCGACCATCCCACGAGGTGGGCGGAGGCGATGCCGAGGGCTTCGAGCGTCGCGTGCAGGTCGTCGCTGAAGTCGCGCACGCCGCGGGTGGCGTCGATGGGGGTGTGCTCGGTGCGACCGAAGCCGCGGAGATCGACCGCGACGACGCGCAGATCGCTGGGGAGGTCCTGCATGATCTCTTGCCAGAACAGCGACGACGCGACGTTCCCGTGCACCAGCACGACCGTGTGCTCCGGGGGCGTCGAGGGGTCGTCGCCGACGCGCTCGAGCACATTGACACCCAACCGGTCGGTCTCGATCAGGCGCGCGGTGATGCCGTCGAAGAGAGTCATGGAAGGTCCTCCGTGTCGATCGCGGGTGCCCCGGTACACCGTCGTCCGACTCTAACGCCCGCCCCTATCGGTCGCACTCAGGGTTGCCTGTCGCGGCGTCGGGGCGCTTCGTAGACTGGAGGCATGACGGATGCCATCACCTCGCTGCCCCCGATCGCGATCCTCGGAGCTGGCTCGATGGGAGGGGCCATCCTGCACGGCCTCGTCGCCGCGGGCCTGAGCGCGGGCGGCGTCACCGCGACCAACCGCTCGATCGCGAAGGCCGCCGAGCTCGCCGATCTCGAGGGAGTGACGAGCGTCGCGCTCGAGGCCCACCCGAACGGCAACATCGAGGCCGCGGCATCCGCCGATGTGGTGTTGATCGGCGTCAAGCCCGCAATGGTGCCCGACCTTCTCGACGAGATCGCCCCGCACCTGCGGGACGGCGCGGTCGTGGTCAGCCTGGCCGCGGGGGTCACCCTCGACACCTTCGCCCGCCACCTCGGTGCGGGTGTCGCGACGCTGCGCTCCATGCCGAACACGCCGTCGCTCGTCGGCAAGGGCGTGACAGGTCTGGCCGCGGGGCCGGCTGCTTCGGCCGACGATGTGGCCGTCGTCCGCGCTCTGTTCGAGACCGTGGGTGCGGTGCTCGAGGTGCCCGAGGAACAGATCGACGCGCTCTCGACGATCTCGGGATCGGGCCCGGCCTACGTCTTCCTGCTGGTCGAGGAGTTCACCAAGTCGGCCGTCCGCATGGGCTTTGACGACGCGCAGGCGCGTCTGCTCGCCGAGCAGACCTTCATCGGGGCCACGACGCTCCTGGCCGCCTCCGACGTCGACCCGGCGGAGCTGCGTCGCCGCGTCACCAGCCCCAAGGGCACGACCGAGCGGGCCGTCGCGGTGCTGCAGGAGGCCCGACTCGACGACACCTTCACCGAGGCCGCCGAGGCCGCACTCGCGCGCGCGAAAGAGCTCGCCGAGGGGCGGTGACGTGCCGGCCGAGCACGGGGCCCGTTACGGGCGAAGGCTCCAGGGCGAAAGACTCCGAGCCACTGCTCAGCGGTCGAGCGACGCGAAGCGTTCGATGTCGGAGTTCGTCCCCGACACGATGATGAGGTCGTGGTTCGTGACCACGGTGTTGGCTTCGGCGTAGCGGAACGCCCGCCCGGGGCTCTTCACCCCGACCACGGTCACGTTGTACTTCGAGCGGACACCCGACTCGTTCAGGCCCACGCCGCGTACGAGCTTCGGCGGGTACATCTTGGCGAGCACGAAATCGTCGTCGAAGCGGATGAAGTCGAGCATGCGTCCGCTCACGAGGTGCGCGACGCGCTCGCCGGCTTCGGCCTCGGGGTAGATCACGTGGTTGGCGCCGACACGGGCCAGGATCTTGCCGTGCGACTGCGAGACGGCCTTGGCCCAGATCTGCGGGACCTTCAGGTCGACGAGGTTGGCGGTGATGAGCACCGACGCCTCGATGAGCGAGCCGACGGCGACGACGGCCACCTGGAAGTCCTGCGCGCCGATCTGGCGCAGGGCGTCGATGTTGCGCGCGTCGGCCTGAACGGCGTGCGTGACACGCTCCGACCACTTCTGCACGAGTTCGAGGTTGCCGTCGACGGCCAGGACCTCGCGGTCGAGGCGGTCGAGTTCGCCGGCGCACGCCGCGCCGAAGCGCCCGAGGCCGATGACCAGCACGGGCGCGTCGCTGCGGATGCGTTCAACCAACGATGGGCCTTTCGACGGGCAGCGCGTACAACTGCGATCGAGACGACGCAGCCACGGCCGCGGCGAGTGTCACTGTACCAATGCGGCCCATGAACATCGTGGCGGCCATGACGTAGACGGCGGGGTCGGGAAGCTCCGCCGTGAGACCGGTCGACAGGCCGACCGTCGCGAATCCCGAGATCACGTCGAACAGGACGTGCTCGATGGGGGCGTCGGTGATGCGGCTGATCGTCACGGTCGAGATCGCGACGATCGTGGCGCCCCACGCGACGACCGAGAGGGCCACGCGCTGCACGTCGCTGGGGATCCGGCGCCCGAACGCCTGTACCGACGGCCGCCCCTTGGCCTCGGAGAAGACCGCGAGGGCGAGCACGGCGAGGGTCGTCACCTTGATGCCGCCGGCGGTGGATGCCGAGCCGCCACCCACGAACATCAGCATCGAGCCCACGATGAGGGTCGCGCCGTTGAGGTCGCCGATGTCGATGACCGAGAACCCGCCCGACCTCGTCATGGCGGAGAGGAAGAACGCCTGGAAGGTCGTGTCCCACGCATCCATGCTTCCGAATGTGAGGGGGTTGTCGTATTCCAGCAGCAGAATGACGCCCGCGCCGAAGAAGAACAGGATGACCGTGGTGATCAGGGTGAGCTTCGTGTGGAGCGACCACAGACGGAATCGCCAGTGGTGCCGCCACAGGGTGAAGATCACCGGGAAGCCGATCGAGCCGAGGAAGACGCCGATCATCAGCACCGACAGCAGGAAGTAGTCCTGGGCGAAGGGCGTCAGCCCGTCGGCGTTGGGGACGAACCCGGTGTTGGTGAAGGCCATGGCGGCGTAGTACGGGGCCTCCCACAGGGCGACGATCGGGTCGATGCCCCCGATGATGAGCGAGGGGTAGATGAGCACGGTGAGCCCGGCCTCGATCACCAGCGTCGACAGCGCGACCGTGCGCAGCAGCTGGCCGACCTCGCCCAGACGGACGGTCTGCCCCTCGTTCACCGGTCCGCCGTGCGCCCGCAGGGGGTTGCTGTCTCCGGCGGCGATGAGCTTCGCGCGGAGCCCCAGGCGCTTCGAGATGACCAGGCCGAGGATCGAGGCGAGGGTGAGCACGCCGAGCGCACCGACGTTCACCCCGACGTAGGTGATGACGTGCCCGAGCGGAGACCAGTGCGTGTACATGTTGACCGTCGACAGACCGGTCACGCAGATGGTCGACACCGCCGTGAACAGCGCGTCGGCCAGGGGCGTCGCTCGCCCGTCGGCCGACGCCGCGGGCAGCGAGAACAGCGCGGTGAAGAGAAGGATGAGCGTCACGAACACCAGCACCGCGAAACGCGCGGGTGATGCGGTGGTCAGATTGCGCAGTCGATCCCATGCCGTGAACGCGATGCGTCTCACGCGCACGGCCAATCGCACCTCGTTCGGCGTCGCCGCCATGCGCCGCTCCCTTCGGTGCCCGAACCCGAATCATGGTACTCGGGCCGGGGCGCCGCTAATCTGATGCCATGGCGGACATCTTCGACGTGATCGCTGACGGAACGCGTCGCGACATCCTTCAGCTCCTTCTGGACCGGGCCACCGGTGGCGAACGCGGAACGAGCGTGTCGCAGATCGTGGCGTCTCTGGGGGTGAGTCAACCGACCGTCTCCAAGCACCTGAAGGTGCTGCGCGAGGCCGAGCTGGTGTCGGTGCGCGAAGAGGGTCAGCACCGCTATTACAGCCTCGCGGTCGCGCCTCTCGACGAGGTCGACGACTGGCTCGTGCCGTTCTTCTCGGTCGACGAAGAGAACGAGCCCGCACTTCCCGAGTCCGCCGTCCACGCCGCCGAAGTGGTGGGTCGTGCCGCGGCGTCGGTCAAGCATTCCTTCTCGACGGCCTTTCGCAAGCTTCCGGGACGGTGAGGTGCACGGATGCCGCGGAAGAGCGGCATCCGTGAAGCACGTTCGTCACAGCACGCCCGGAGGTTTACAGCCTTCACAGCCAGACCCTAGAGTGTGCACAGCATCAGAGGGTGAGTTCACCCGTAACGAGGGGTGAACCATGGCCGAGCTGCCCGACGTGCGATTCCTGACCGTCGCCGAGGTCGCCGAGCTCATGCGCGTGTCGAAGATGACCGTCTATCGTCTCGTGCACGCCGGCGAACTCCCCGCGGTGCGTTTCGGGCGCAGCTACCGCGTGCCCGAATCGGCCGTCGCCGAGGTCGTGCAGCGGCCGGTGTCCGACGTCGGCTAGACTGATCCGAGGCATTTTTTCATCGCCTGCTGTTCCCGGGGGCCGACCACGGCACCCAGACCCCGACTTAGTGAGGTTTTCCGTGGGTTCTGTCATCAAGAAGCGCCGTAAGCGCATGGCGAAGAAGAAGCACCGCAAGCTGCTTCGCAAGACTCGTCACCAGCGCCGCAACAAGAAGTAACGCGGCACGACACCGAGCGCCTGTCCTCTGCGACGGGCGCTTCGTGTATCCGCCCGCGCCGTTCGCCCTCTCGGAGGTAAGCATGCAGTCCATCTCGATCCACGACCTGCACGCGGGACGCGAGCGTCCGCTCATCGACGTGCGCGAGGAACACGAGTTCGCCGCCGGGCACGTTCCCGGGGCCGTGAACCTTCCCATGTCGACCCTGGGCGAACATCTCGACGAGCTCCCCGCCGAGCCGTTCGACGTGATCTGCCAGGCCGGCGGCCGCTCGGCGCGTGTGGTCGAGGCGCTCTCCGCGCGCGGTCACGACGCCACGAACGTCGAGGGCGGTACGGGCGACTGGGTCGCCGCGGGCTACGACGTCGCATCCTGATCCGGTGCCCGGACCCGCGTCATCCCGCGCGTCCCGAGCGCCGCGATCCACGGCCCTCCTAGGATGAAGGCGTGACGACCCTCACGCTGATCGGAAAGCCCGGCTGCCATCTCTGCGATGTGGCCGAGCAGATCGTCGAGACCGTCGTGGCCGATCTTCCCGCCGACGTCGCCGACCGTGTCGAGATCGCGCACGCCTCGATCGCCGACGACACGGCGTTGTATGAGAAGTGGTGGGAGAAGATCCCCGTCATCCTGATCGACGGCGAGCTGCACGCGCACTGGCGCGTGTCGGCCGACCGCCTCCGCGCCGCGTTGCTGGCGTCCGAGCCCGAAGGAGCCTCCGCGTGAGCATCCGACACATCGTCCTGTGGAAGCTCGCGGCCGACGACGCCGACACCCGGGCTCTGCACGCCGAGCAGATCGCGGAGCGCCTGCTGGCTCTTCGCGGCGTGATCGACGAGATCGTGCATCTAGAGATCGGTCGCAACGTCGCGTACCCGCAGAACAACTGGGACGTCGCCCTGGTGAGCGAGTTCGCCGACGTCGAGGCGTTGGAGCGCTACCAGGTGCACCCCGCCCACCAAGAGGCCGCGGCCTTCGTGCGCTCGGTCGTCGCCGAGCGGTCGTCGGTCGACTACCCGTTCTGACGCCCGTTCAGCCGATGGGGCGAACGCTCATCGGCCCGGATGCGAGAGCGATCCGGACGTGCGCCCGATCGTCGAGGCGCTGATCGGGCGCGTGCTCGACGACGACGCGATCGCCGTCGGCGGTGAGAACGGTCGAGCGGCGCACGCTGCCGAGGAAGATGGTCTCCTCGACGACCGCATCGACTCCCGGGGCGCCGTCGCCCACGAGCACGACCTGTTCCGGGCGTACGACGACCTCGCAGTGACCGTCGCTCGCCGCGGCGGCGAGAGGGAGCTCCTGCCCCCACACCTCGACGACGGCTCCCTCGACGATTCCCGGCACGGCGCTGACCGGACCCAGAAGGTCGGCCACCGCGAGGTCGCCGACGCGCGCGAAGACCTCGTCGGGGCGCCCCTGCGCGGCGATACGGCCCTGGTCCATCACGACGAGATGGTCGGCGACCGCGGCGGCCTCGGCGGTGTCGCGCGTGACCCACAGGGTGGTGACCCCGGTCGCACGCAGTTCCCGCACGACGCGATCGCGGGTCTCGGCGCGCGCCGAGGTGTGCAGCGCGGCCAGCGCGTCGTCGAGCACGAGGGCCCGCGGCCGCGACGCGAGAGCCCGGGCGACGGCCCACCGCTGCCGGTCGCCGTGCGAGAGGCGGTGCACCAGCCGGTCACCGGCGCCGAGCCCGACGAGCGCGCCCAGACGTTCGGCTTCGGCGTCGGGGTCGGCGGTGCCCGCGCGACGGGCGGCGGCCACGATCGCGGCGCGCACCCGCCCGAAACGGGCGACCGGGGTGCGGTCCCGCACCTCGACGACGCGGGGCGCGGCGGCCCCGGTGCGCCCGTCGATCGTCACGGTGCCGGCATCCGGCCGCTCGGCTCCCGTGATCAGGCGCAGCAGGGTCGACGCGCCGCAGCCCGACGGTCCGACGACGGCGACGATGCCGCCCGGCTCGATCTCGAGGTCGATGTTCTCGAGCACCGGGACTCCGGCGCGCGCGCGGCCGACATCGCGGAGCGAGATCGCCCACCCCGTGCGCGATCGTCCCGCCGGAGACGGGGCGGCCGAGGTGAGGGCGTTCATGGCCCCACGGTAGAACGGCCGATGAACGCGACGACGCCCGGGGAGTGAACCCCGGGCGTCGGTCGCTCGAACCTTACGGAGCGAGGCGGGTCGGGCCGCGGAAGAGGTACGTCACCTCGCGGATCGACGACTCGCCCAGCATGAGCATCAGGACGCGCGCGAGGCCCATGCCGAAACCACCGTGCGGCGGGGCGCCGAAGCGGAAGAAGTCGAGGTAGAAGTCGAGGTGCTCGGGGTCGAGACCCTTCTCTTTCGCCTGCTCGATCAGCACGTCGACGCGGTGCTCGCGCTGCGCGCCGGTCGTGATCTCGACGCCGTTGAAGAGCAGGTCGTACGACTTCGTCAGCCCGGTCTCTTCGTCGCGCATGTGGTAGAAAGCGCGGATCTCGGGGTGGTAGTCGGTGATGAAGACGAACTGGTGACCGAACGTCTCGGCCACGTGCGCCGCGATCTGACGCTCACCCTCGGGGTCGAGGTCGCCGTCGGTGCGCGGGATGTCGTACCCGCGCGCGGCGACGATCTCACGCGCCTCGGCGAGGGGGATGCGCGGGAAGGGGAGCGTCGGAACCTGCACCTCGATGCCGAAGAGCTCCTGGATCTCGGCGCCGTGCTTGTCGGCGACGGCCTGGAAAGCGCTCTGCAGCAGTTCCTCCTGCATACGGGCGACGTCTTCGTGCGAGTCGATCCAGCTGATCTCGGCGTCGATCGAGGTGAACTCGGTCGCGTGACGGCTCGTGAACGAGGGGTCGGCGCGGAACGCGGGGGCGATCTCGAAGATCTTGCCGAAGCCGGCGACCTGGGCCATCTGCTTGAAGAACTGGGGGCTCTGCGCGAGGTAGGCCGTCTTGTCTTCGAAGTAGGGCACCTCGAACAGTTCGGCGTTGGACTCCGAGGGCGACGCCATGAGCTTGGGGGAGTGCACCTCGATGTAGTCGCGCTCGACCCAGTAGGTACGCATCGCGTGCTCGAGAGTGGTCTGCACGCGGAAGATGAGGTTGTTGCGGCGCTGGCGCAGGTCGATGAAGCGCCAGTCCATGCGCTTGTCGGGGCTGCTGTCGGCCGCGATCGGGGTCTCGGGGTTGGCTGCCGCCGCGATGACGAGCTCGCCGACCTTGATCTCGACGCCGCCGAGCTTGACGCGCTCGTCGTGCTTGAGCTCGCCGCGCACGGTCAGGAAGGTGCCGGTCGACAGGGCGCCGATCGTCTCGGTGAGGGCGAGGGCGGCGGCATCCTGATCCGTCGCCTCTTCGGAGGGACGCGTCGCCGGGTTCACCAGCTGCACCGCGCCGGTCTCGTCGCGGAGGACGACGAACTGCACCTTCTTCTGGTCGCGGACGGTTTCGACCCATCCCGACACCTCGACGGGGCCGGCGGGAAGGGATTTCAGCTGGTTGACCAGGACGCGTTCGCTCACGATCGACCAGTCTACGTGCGCCGTGCGCGCGCACCCGGGCGCGAATCTACGATGGGGGCGTGACCTACTCGTTGCCGCCGGAATCTTTCCGGACGATGCGTCCCGAACCGACAGTGCGCAAGGCGCGTGGCTGGGACGTCGCGCTCACGATCATCCTGCTCGTGCTCCTTCCCCTGCTGGCGCTGGGGGCCTCGTACGCGGGAGTGCTGCTGGCGTTCGCCGCCGACCAGTGCGGGCCGTCGAACTGCGACACGGGGCTGATGAACATCGGCTTCTGGACGGCCGTCATCTCGCCCTGGGTCATCCTGCTGATCGGCGTGGTCGCCGCGATCGTGCGCCTCGTGCGCCATCGCCTGGCGTTCTGGGTGCCGCTGGCCACCATCGTCGGGATGGCGGCGGTGTGGTTCATCGCGGCCGCGTTCGTCGGCGCCGGGGTCTCGGCATCCTGAACCGCTCGGGGGCAACCCCCAGGAACCGCGCATGACCGGACCGTAGCCTGGAACGGGCGTCCGGTCGGGCGGCCGATCACCGAGCGCGAAGGCACCCGATGACCGACACCACCCTCACTCTCTCCCCCCTGCGCGCGAGCTCCGGCTCCGAGGACGGGCAGTCGTGGCTCACGTCGCTGGCCGACTGGACCGTGTCGCTCATGGAGATCATCGGACCGGTGGGCGCGGGCGTCGCCATCGCCCTCGAGAACCTCTTCCCGCCGCTACCGAGCGAGGTCGTCCTGCCGATGGCCGGCCTCACCGCCAGCCGCGGCTCGTTCACGCTGTTCGAGGCGCTGCTGTGGACGACCGTCGGCTCGATCGTCGGCGCCTTCATGCTCTACGGCCTCGGGCGGTGGCTCGGAGCCGCGCGTCTGCGCTCGTTCGCCGCGAAGATGCCGCTGCTGCACCCCGAAGACGTCGACCGCACGGTCGCGTGGTTCGAGCGCCACGGCGGCAAGGCCGTGTTCTTCGGGCGCATGATCCCGATCTTCCGCAGTCTCATCTCGATCCCCGCCGGCGTCGCCAAGATGCCGATGTGGCGGTTCGGTCTGCTCACGGGCGCCGGCAGCCTGATCTGGAACACGATCTTCGTGCTCTCGGGCTTCCTGCTGGGCGAGAACTGGCACATCGTCGAGGAGTACGCCTCGATCCTGCAGTACGTCGTGATCGCCGCGGTCGTGATCGGAGTCGCGTGGTTCCTGTACGCGCGCATCCGTTCGCTTCTGGCTTCCCGCAACGACGCCCCGGCGTCGCGCACCGACGCCTGAGGGCGAACGCCGCCGGGTCAGGGTTTCCCCGACGCGCGGGCACACCCGGTGCAGGGTCGGGAGGTGCGGTATCTCCACGTCGAAGCAACCCGCCCCCTCGCTCAGTCAGACCACAGAACCCGCCCGTAGACTGGCGTCGTGCCCGCCGATCGCCTTCATCTCGTGCGCCACGGAGAGGTCCACAACCCCCGTCGCGTGCTCTACGGTCGGCTCCCCGGATTCGGCCTCAGCGTCGACGGGCGGCAGATGGCGCGCCAGGCCGCCGAGTACGTCCACGGCCTCGAGCGGCCCGTCTCGGCTCTCATCGCCTCACCGCTGCAGCGCACCCGCGAGTCGGCGGAGCCGTTCGTGACGCTGTTCGGCATCGAGCCCGTGATCGATGAGCGGGTGATCGAGCCGACCAACGTCTTCGAGGGGCGGCGGATGAAGCGGGCGCTCGCCAACCCGCTGAACTGGCGGCATCTGCGTCAGCCCGCCGTTCCCAGCTGGGGTGAGCCCTACGAGCGCGTCGTGGCGCGAGTGACCGAGGCCATGGGCGACGCGTGGGAACGCGTCCTCTCGGGCGACGTCGTCATCGTCTCGCACCAGCTGCCGATCTGGGTGACCCACCTCGCCCTCTCCCACCAACCCACCCGCCACGACCCCCGCAAGCGCCGCTGCGCGCTGTCGAGCGTGACGAGCTTCGAACGGCGAGACGGCGCCGACGGCTCGACGCGCTGGGTCGAGGTGGCGTACGCCGAGCCGGCCACCACCGCCGGAGCCGTCGACGTAGGAGCCGTCTGATGCGCCGAATCCTCACCGCCGCCGGAGCGATGGCCGCCGCCGCGGCCCTCGTGATGGGCCTCGCGGCCTGCACGCCCGACCCCCTCGCCGAGCAGTACCGGGCGGGTGACAACAAGGGCTACATCGCCGCCAACGGGCTGCAGTGGCAGGAGATCCCCGAGTCCGACCGCGGCGAGGCCGTGGAGTTCTCGGGCAGCCTCGACAACGGCTCACCGGTGTCGAGCGCCGACTACGCCGGCAAGGTGCTCGTCGTGAACTTCTGGTATGCCACGTGCGGCCCGTGCATCATCGAGGCCCCGCGCCTCGAGCAGGCCTATCAGAGCTTCCAGGGCCAGGACGTGGCCTTCCTCGGCATCAACACCTACGACCAGCCCGCCACGGCGCTGTCGTTCGCCCGCGATCACGGGGTGTCGTACTCGAGTGCCATGGCCGTCAACGACGGGGAGCTGAAGCTCGCCTTCGCCGACAAGACCCCCATCAACGCGACGCCCACCACCCTCGTGCTCGACAAGCAGGGCCGCGTCGCCGCCCGCGTCATCGGCGAGCTCCCCGAGGCCTCGATCCTCGAGTCCATGGTGCGCACGCTGGTCGCGGAGCCCGCGTGAACCCGGGCGCTCTCGTCTTCGACGGCGCACTCTGGGTGGCTCTTCCCCTCGCGCTCGCCGCCGGTCTCATCTCGTTCCTGTCGCCGTGCGTGCTGCCGCTCGTGCCGGGGTACCTGGGGTACATCGGCGGTGCCGTCGCCCCGCGCGGGGGCTCGGCATCCGGAGCCGGCCGGGGGCGCCTGCTCGGTGGGACCCTCCTGTTCATCGCGGGATTCACCGTGGTGTTCATGGCGATCAACGTGCTCGGCGGGGCCGCCGGCATGTTCTTCACCCGCTACGGCGACGTCATCACGCGCGTCATGGGTGTCGTCATCATCCTCATGGGGCTCGTGTTCATCGGCCTCTTCGGGGTGGCGCAGCGCTCGGTGCGGCTGCAGTCGCGCGGCAACCTGGGCCTGATCGGTGCCCCCCTGCTCGGCATCGCGCTGGGCATCGGCTGGACCCCCTGCATCGGCCCGACGCTGGCGGCGATCCTCTCGGTGTCGTACAACCTCGGCGACCCGGGCCGGGCGGCACTGCTGGGACTGGCGTACTCGCTGGGGCTCGGCATCCCGTTCGTGCTGCTCGCCCTCGGCTTCGGGTGGGCGACGCGCTCGGTGTCGTTCGTGCGCAAGCACATCCGCGTCGTCAACCTCATCGGCGGCGGCCTTCTCATCGCGCTCGGCCTGCTCATGGTCACGGGCGTCTGGGGCCAGTGGATGTCGACCCTGCAGGGAGTGATCGGCAATGTCCAACTCCCGCTCTGATCGAGGAAAGACCGTGACCGAACCCGCCGACGGCGTGCTGCGCCCGTCCGACCACGCCGACTCCGTCGTCGCGGACGGCTCCGGCGACGACATCGTGCAGCCGCGCCTCGGCGTCGTGGGATGGGCGCGCTGGGGGTGGCGTCAGCTCACCAGCATGCGCACCGCCCTCGTGCTGCTGCTCCTGCTCGCGATCGCCGCCGTCCCCGGCTCGCTCGTACCGCAGCGCACCGCCGACCCCAACGGCGTCACCCAGTACTTCACCGACAACCCCGACCTGGCGCCGGTGCTCGACAAGCTCAGCCTGTTCGACGTGTACAGCTCGCCGTGGTTCTCGGCGATCTACCTGCTGCTGTTCATCTCGCTGATCGGCTGCGTGCTGCCGCGCACGAAACACCACTGGAAGGCCCTGCGCTCGCAGCCCCCGCGCACGCCCGCGCGGCTGTCGCGCTTGGACGACCACCGCACCCGCCGCCTCACGGTCGCCGGAGACGCGGATGCCGTCGCCGCGGCCCCCGTCGACAGCGCCGCCGCTCAGCTGCGCAAGAGCGGATACCGCGTCGCCCGGTACGACGGGCGCGGCACGTACTCGGTGTCGGCCGAGCGCGGCTACCTGCGCGAGACGGGCAACCTGGTCTTCCACGCAGCCCTGGTGGGCGTGCTCATCGCCGTCGGCGTCGGAGGCGGCTTCACCTACACGGGGCAACGGGTGCTCGTGGAGGGCCAGGCGTTCGCGAACAGCCTGCTCGACTACTCCTCGTTCAACCCCGGCCGCTTCGTCGGCGGCGACACGCTCACGCCGTACTCCATGACGCTCGACGCCTTCGACGTCGCCTACGTGCCGCCCGGCCAGCCCGGCTCGGGTCAGGCGGGGGACTTCGTGGCGCACATGACCACGCGAGCCCCGGGCGGCGAGCCCGAGGACGGCGAGGTGCGCGTCAACCACCCGCTCGACGTGCAGGGCGACCGTGTCTACCTGCTGGGCAACGGCTACGCGCCCACCGTGACGATCCGCGACGCCGAGGGGCGGGAGGTCTTCCACGACTCCGTGGCCTTCCTTCCCCAGGATGCCAACATGACCTCGCTCGGCGTCATCAAGGTCGCCGACGGACTGCCGCAGCAGCTCGGCCTGCTCGGCTTCTTCTACCCGACGATGGACGTGCTGCCTTCGGGCGCGCTCACCTCGACCTACGGCGCGCTGGAGTACCCCGTGCTGACGCTGCGCGTCTACGAGGGCGACCTCGGCATCGACGACGGCACGCCCCGGTCGGTCTACACGCTCGACCCCTCGGGGATGACGCAGATCGCCGGCGGTGACAGCGGCACCCCCGCCCTGCAGCTCATGCCGGGCGAGACCCAGGACCTGCCGAACGGTCTCGGCACCATCACGTTCGAGAACGAGGCCCCCGCCGGCGCCTCCGGGTACGACGGTTCGGTGAAGCGCTTCGCCTCGCTGTCGATCCACCGCGACCTCGCCGGTCCCTGGGTGCTCGCCTTCGCGCTGCTCGCGCTGTTCGGGCTCATGACCGCCCTGTTCGTCCCGCGTCGGCGCATGTGGGTCAAGGCGACGCCGCAGGGCGACGCCGTGACCGTCGAGTACGCGGGCCTGGCTCGCGGTGAAGACCCCACCCTCGGCGCCGCCGTCGCCCAGCTCGCCGAGAAGCACGCCTCGTCCCTTCCGACTCCGCGCCACCCCGACACCGGAAAAGTAGACTGACACCATGCCCGGAACCGACCCGCTTCTCCTCGACGAGATCTCCCTCCTCCTGGTGTGGACGGCGGTCACCATCTACGTGCTGGCGTTCATCGCCTACGCGATCGACCTCGCACGACGCTCCGACCTCGCGCTGAAGGCGAAGGACGACGTCGTCGCCCGCGAGCTCGTCACCGCGGGGGCCGGGGGAGTGATCGGCGGATCCACCGGGTCGTCGGCATCCCCTGCCGCAGCGAAGCCCCGTTACCTCTGGGCGCGGCTGGGAACGGTGCTGACGGCGCTCGGGTTCGTGTTCCACCTCACCGCGACCGTGCTGCGCGGCATCGCCGCCGAGCGCGTGCCGTGGTCGAACATGTACGAGTTCGCGATGACCGGTCTGCTGCTCATCATCGCGGTGTACCTCGCCGTGCTCACCCGCTACGACCTGCGCTTCCTCGGCGCGCTGATGACGGGCCTCACCGTGCTGCTGCTCGGCGGGGCGACGCTCGCGTTCCACGTCGACGTCGTGCCGCTGGCCGACCCGCTGAAGTCGGTGTGGCTCGTGGTCCACGTGTTCGTCGCCAGCCTGGCCACGGCCCTGTTCGCCCTGGCGTTCGGGCTGTCGGTGGTGCAACTGATCCAGACGCGCCGCGAACGCAAACTCGCCGAGGCGGCGCCGTCGGACGACGCGCCCAAGCGCAGCTTCCTGCGGACGGTCCCCAAGGCCGACGCGCTGGAGTCGCTCGCCTACCGCTTCGCCATCGTCGGCTTCATCTTCTGGACGTTCACCCTCATCGCCGGGTCCATCTGGGCGAACGACGCGTGGGGCCGGTTCTGGGGCTTCGACACCAAGGAAGTCTGGACCTTCGTCATCTGGGTGCTCTACGCCGGATACATCCACGCCCGCGCGACCCGCGGCTGGCGCGGCACCCGCTCGGCGTGGCTGTCGATCATCGGCTTCACCGCCGTGCTGTTCAACTTCACGATCGTGAACGTGTTCTTCAAGGGCCTGCACGCGTACAGCGGTCTGACGACCTGACGCGGGGCGTCGGTCTGCCCGTTGAGTGTCCAAGACACGCCGCGTGCCCGCTGTGCGTGGCGGCGTGTCTTGGACACTGGACCGTGTTGTGGCCGCTGAGGGGCGCCGGCTGAGCGCAGGCGGCGCTCCGTCGCGCACGCGCGCCGCGGCCGGACCCTTCCCGTTGAGTGTCCAAGACGCGCCGCGTGCCCGTCGTGCGTGGCGGCGTGTTGTGGACACTCAACGGTGCTGTAGCCGCTGAGGCGCGCTCGCCGAGCGCGGGCGGCGCTCCGTCGCGCGCACGCCGCGAGCGGGCGGGCGCTCTTGCCGGGCCTCTGCCGTGGCTCGCGCCGCGGCCGGGGCTTGCCCGTTGAGTGTCCAGGACGCGCCGCGTGCCCGTGGTGCCTGGCGGCGTGTCTTGGACACTGGACCGTGTTGTGGCCGCTGAGGGGCGCCGGCTGAGCACAGGCGGCGCTCCCTCGCGAACACGCAGAGAGGGCGGACGGTCGGTCGCGCACGCGCGAGAGCGGGCGGGCGCTCTTGCCGGGCCTCTGCCGTGGCTCGCGCCGCGGCCGGGGCTTGCCCGTTG
>NZ_JACYNW010000005.1:0-270881 GCF_014839445.1 Microbacterium sp. CFBP 13617
CACGTCAGGCACATCGACGTCGAGAACATCCAACGCCTCCGCATCCGCACCATCCGCATCCGCGTCCGCGTCGACGTCGGCATCCGCGTCGACCGCATCCGCGTCCGTCACGTCGACATCGAGGTCGAGAGCGTCGATGTCGAGCACGTCCACGTCGATGTCGACGAGGTCGAGAACGTCGGCCTCGGCGTCAGCCACCTGTGCCGCCACCCCGAAGGTGACAATGTCGGTACTGAGATCGATGTCCTGTGTCGCCGACACCGTGTAAGAACCGACGGGCAGGGCCGGGAAGGTCACCGTCCAGATGCCCGACGGCGAGACCGTCCCCGTCCGCGACGTGCCCAACGCGACCTGCACCTGCACCTCGGCGCCGGCCTGACCGGTTCCCGTGATGGTGACGGCACGCGTCGCGTCGGGTCCGGCGACGAGCAGCTCATCGCCGTTGGCCGGGCTCGTGATGTCGACCGGGGTCGCGAGCACGACCTCGAAGGTCACCGAATCGGTGGACTGGTCGGCATCCTGGGTCGCCGTCGCGGTGTACTCGGCGATGCCGAGCCCCACGAACTCGACGTTCCACGCTCCGTCGGCCGCGGCCACCGTGCCCTGCGTGGCTCCGGTGTTCAAGGTCACCGTCACGGAGGCGTTCGGCGCGGCGGAGCCCGAGACGCCGACGGTAGTCGTCGGTGTCAGGCCGCCCACGGCGAACTCGGCGCCCGGACCGGGCTGGCCGATCAGGACGTCGGGGGTTTCCGCGACCGTGAAGCTCACCGTGTCGCTCGAGTCGTCGAAGTCCTGACTGGCGGTGGCGGTGTACGAGCCGACGCCGATTCCGGTGAAGGTCGCTGTCCAGTTGCCGGCCCCGTCGACCGGGACCGTCTGGGTCTGACCGGCGAGTCCGACGGTGATGTCCGAGCCGGCGTAGCCGGTACCCGACACCGTCACCGGGGTGAGGTCATCCGCGTCGGCGACGACGATGATCTGGCCCGTGGTGGGGGCGGCGATGGCGACGTCCGGTGCCGCGGCTACGACGAAGGTCACCGTGTCGGTCGACCCGTCGGCGGCCTGCGTCACCGTCGCCGTGTAACTTCCCGGCGCCAGACCGGTGAACGGGGCAGTCCAGGTCCCTTCCGGAGTGACCGTGGGTGTCTGATCGGGCTGACCGGCGATGGCGACGGTGACGGTCTCGCCGGGTTCTCCGGTGCCCTCGACGTTCACCGTGGTGGTGTCGGTGGGGCCCGGGACGACGAACTCCTGACCGTCGGTCGGAGCGGTGATCGCCACGTCGGCGTTGTCGTCGACGACGTTCGGGCCGACCGTCGCGTTCGCGAGTTCGAGGGTGACGCCACCCGACAGCGGCGGCAGCACCGTGACGATCGCGGCGGTGATCGAGAAGATTCCGGATGCCGTGAACTCGGCCTCACTGCTGCGGTTGTTGACGGTGATGCTCGCCACCGACGGCACGATCGCGTCGATGGCGGGGCTGACCAGGTTGTTCACCGGCGTGATCAGTGCATCGACCGATCCGCCGATGTTCGTCACCAGTCCGCGCAGAGGCGTCGCCAGTGCGCCGACGATGGCACCCACGCCGCCCGGTACCGAGATACCCGCGACCGTGACGTTGCTGACGTTGCCGTCCAGGATCGCGCCGACCGTGGTGTTCAGCGTCACCACGTTCAGCTGGCCCAGTCGCGCACCACCGGTGACGCTCAGTCCGCGCACGGCCCCCGTCAGGGTGGTGGAGACGCGGTCGAGCAGACCGTCGACCAGCGCGACGACCGCGGCCTGGATGGCGTCGACGGTGGCGCCGCTGAGCACCTCGGTGCCCGGCGCCTGGCCGTTCAGCGGCTGGATCTGATCGAGGTCGATGAGGATCGAGCCGGTGCTGAGATCGATCGCGACGCCGGGGTACTGGGGAGAGGTGAGTTGCTCGGTGAGAAGCCCGCTGACGGCCCCGGTGAGGCTCGTCGTGCCGACCTGCACGTTGGCCGCGATGAGCAGGTTGACGGGGCCGAGCAGCGACTGCAGAGCAGAGGTGATACCGGTGTCGACGTTGTCGACGGTGGCCTGCAGGCCCCCCACCGTGGTGTTGATCGTCCCGGTCAGGTTCTGCAGCGTCTGGCTCTGGATCACGAGCTGTCCGCCGGCGATCGTGTAAGTACCCGCGGGGCCACCCGACGCGGCGGCCAGCTCGGCGCGGGAGCTCGAGACCCCGAGGGTGAGATCGAGGTTGCCGATCTCGTTGGTCAGGGCACTGCCGACGGTCGGCGCCAGCGCGTCGACGGCCGTGCCGAGGTTCAGGGTCAGGGGCCCGGCGGCGGGGGCTCCGGTGCCGATGATGCCGCCCGAGCCGACCGCACCCGACGCTCCGACCGACGACGCATCCGGGCTCGCGCTCGCGTACTGCCCGACCACGCCCAGCGAGCCGAGGTTCAGGGGGATCTGCACGCCGGGGCTCACGGTGACGTTGACCGTTCCGAGCGCGGTCAGGTCGAGGGTGTTGTAGCTGGCGACGGTTTCCTGCACACCGTTGTTCTCGGCGGCAGCGCCGTTGATCTGCGCGATCGCGTCGAGGTCGAGCGAGGTGAGGATGCTCCCGCCGAGGAACGTCCCGGTCGCGCGTGCCTCGTCGCCCGCCGCCGCCTGGGCGGCTGTCACACCGCCGAACAAGCTCAGTGAAGCCGCGCCGACGGCCGCGACGGTCTTGACGGCCGTTCGTCCGAGTCGACTGCCGGTCCACAGCCCACGTCTTCTCGTCACCCCGCCGGGTTCGACGCCCGGCGCTCCCCGCTGCACGCGATCCATGAAGCACTCCCCTTGGTACCCGGATGCCGTGGCGGCACCCATCACGGCCGCCGGAGACAGCCGTGGGGTCAGCTAAGTCGCCTGTGAGGAATCTGTGAACGGCGTCGGCTACCGGTTCGCGTGCGGGAACCCGGTGATGCGTAGTGCCTCTGCGCAGCCCTAGGTAGTCGATCGGTAGCGCGCAGCGCGCACCTCGCGAGCGCGCGTGTGAGACGACCCCGTAGTACCGGGACGCCGCGCGCTGCACCCCGCCATCGGGATGACGACGCCGGCTCAGAGCTTGCGCAGCAGCACCGACTCGACGGTGTGGTCGGCGCCCTTCTGCAGCACGAGCTTCGCGCGGTGGCGCGTGGGGAGCACGTTCTCTTCGAGGTTCGGCAGGTTGATCTCGCGCCAGTACCCCAGGGCCCGCTCGACGGCCTCGTCGTCGCTGATGTCGGCGAAGACCCGGAAGAACGACGTGGGGTTGGTGAAGGCGTTGTCGCGCAACGCCAGGAAGCGGTCGACGTACCAGCGCTCGATGTGTGCCGCGTCGGCATCCACGTAGATCGAGAAGTCGAACAGGTCGCTGACGGCGACCTCGTTGGGCGACGGCGGCGGTTGCAGAACGTTGAGCCCCTCGACGATGACGACGTCGGGGCGGTGCACGCTCACGTGGGCGTCGGGCATGATGTCGTACCGCACGTGCGAGTAGAACGGTGCCCGGGCCTCGCCGGCGCCCGACTTCACCTCGCTGAGGAACTCCACCAGCGCCCGCCGGTCGTACGACTCGGGAAAGCCCTTGCGGTCCATCAACCCGCGTCGCTCGAGCTCGGCGTTGGGATAGAGGAAGCCGTCGGTCGTCACGAGCTCCACGCGGGGAGTGTCGGGCCAGCGGCTCATGAGTTCGCGCAGCAGGCGCGCGATGGTCGATTTTCCCACCGCAACTGAACCGGCGACGCCGATGACGAAGGGGGTCGTGGCATCGGGCTCGCCCAGGAACTCGCTCGTGTCGGCGCCGAGTCGGCGGGTCGCCCGCGCGTACAGGCTCAGCAGACGACTGAGCGGCAGGTACACCTCGGCCACCTCGCGAGGGTCGAGGCGGTCACCGATGCCCCGCAGCTGCACGATCTCGTTGTCGGTGAGCGGCTGCGCGATCCCCCCGGCCATGCGGGCCCAGTCGTCACGATCGATCTGGCGGTAGGGGCTCAGCGACGGCGCGGGAGCGGCGGTCTCGGCGGCGGACACCCGCCCATGCTACCGGCGTCGCCTTCCTCCCCCGCGGATCACCCCGTCACCGCGTGCCCCACTACGCTCGGACCGTGCGCCTGGGAGTCCTCGACATCGGTTCGAACACCGTCCATCTGCTCGTCGCGAACGCCCGGGCCGGAGGTCGTCCCACCGCGACGACCTCGCACCGCTCGGTCCTGCGCCTCATGCGGTATCTGCAGCCCGACGGGTCCATCTCGCCCGAGGGTGTGAAGGGCCTCGTGGATGCCGTGACCGCGGCCTGCGCGACGGCCAAGGCCGAGGGCGTCGACGAGTTGCTCGCGACCGCGACGTCGGCCGTTCGCGATGCGACCAACGGCGAGGCCGTCATCGCGCTGATCGAGGAGGCCCTGGGCCAGCCCCTGCAGGTGCTCGGGGGCGAGACCGAGGCGCGCTTCACCTACCTCGCGGTGCGGCGGTGGTTCGGCTGGTCGGCCGGGCAGATCCTGTTGTTCGACATCGGCGGCGGGTCGCTCGAGATCGCCGGCGGTGCCGACGAGCTGCCCGATCTCGCCGAGTCGGTGCCCCTGGGCGCGGGCCGTTCGACCGTGCAGTTCCTTCCGCACGATCCGCCGAGCGCCGACGAGATCGACGCGCTGCGCCAGCACGCCATGACGGTGCTCGCGCCGGTGGCCGAGCGCTTCGCCGCGCTCCCCCGTCCCGACCACGTCGTGGGCTCGTCGAAGGCGATCCGCTCGCTCGCGAAGCTCGCGGGCTACCCGGTGCCGGGGTGGTCGGGCATCGACCGCATGGTCCTGCCCCGGCGGGAGTTGAAGGACTGGATCCCGCGCCTCGCGCGCATCCCCGCCGACGCCCGCGAGGCCCTTCCCGGCATCACCGCCGATCGCACGTTCCAGATCGTCGCCGCCGCGATCGTGGTGGAGCGGGCGATGAAGGCCCTCGACGTCGAGGAGCTCGAGGTCTCCCCCTGGGCGCTCCGCGAGGGCGTCCTGCTGCGCTACATCGAGTCGCTCGAGTACTGACGCCGCCGCGTCGGCGTGCTCCGCCCCTCGTGTGAAGGGGCGTGAGCCCGCCGACGGGCCGGACTACAGCGCCAAGCGCTCCTGCACGACCTCGGCGAGACGGTCCGCGTGCGCGCGGGCGTCTTCTTCGGACGCGGCTTCGACCATGACGCGCACGAGCTGCTCGGTGCCCGAGGCGCGCAGCAGTACGCGGCCCGAGTCACCCAGTTCGGCGGTCGCCGCGGCGACGGCCTCTTGGACCCCCTCGTCGTGCACGCCGTCGCGGTCGACGCCGCGCACGTTCACGAGCACCTGCGGGTACACCGTCATGATCGAGGCGAGCTCACCGAGCGTCTTGCCCTGTCGCGCCATCTCGGCGACGAGGTGCAGGCCGGTGAGCAGGCCATCACCCGTCGTCGCGAAGCGGCTCATGATGACGTGGCCCGACTGCTCGCCACCGAGGGAGTAGCCGCCCTCGTTCATGGCCTCGAGCACGTAACGGTCGCCGACGCCGGTCTGCAGGACCCGGATGCCATGGGCCTCCATCGCGCGGTGCAGGCCGAGGTTGCTCATGACCGTCGCAACGAGCGTGTCGTCGACGAGCGCTCCACGCTGCTTCATCGCCACCGCGAGGATGGCCATGATCTGGTCGCCGTCGACGATGTTGCCCTGCGCGTCGACGGCCAGACAGCGGTCCGCGTCGCCGTCGTGGGCGATGCCGACGTCGGCGCCGAGGCGCACGACGGCTTCAGCGAGCACGTCGAGGTGCGTCGAGCCCACGCCGTCGTTGATGTTCAGACCATCGGGTTCGGCGCCGATGACGGTGACCGTCGCGCCGGCGTCCTTGAACGTCTCGGGCGACACGCCGGCCGCGGCGCCGTGGGCGCAGTCGAGCACGACGTGGATGCCGTCGAGGCGGTGCGGCAGCGAGCCCAGCAGGTGCAGCACGTAGCGGTCCTCCGCGTCGGCGAACCGACGGATGCGACCGACGCCGGCCCCGGTGGGCTGCAGTCGTTCGCCCTCGAGCGCCTGCTCGATGCGCTGCTCGACCTCGTCGGGGAGCTTGGTGCCCCCGCGGGCGAAGATCTTGATCCCGTTGTCGGGAGCGGGGTTGTGCGACGCCGAGACCATCACACCGAAGTCGGCGTCATGGTCGGCGATGAGGAACGCGGTGGCGGGGGTGGGGATGACCCCGGCGTCGAGCACGTCGACGCCCGACGAAGCGAGTCCCGCAGCGACCGCGGCCGCGAGGAACTCCCCCGAGACGCGCGGGTCGCGCGCGACGACGGCGGTGAGGCGGCGGCCTTCGGCCTTCCGCGCCTCCGCCGAACGGCCCTGGCCCAGGACGACAGCAGTCGCCTGGGCCAGGTGCAGCGCGAGTTCGGCGGTGAGGAGGCCGTTGGCCAGCCCCCGCACCCCGTCCGTGCCGAAAAGAGGCATCCGGAGTTTCGAACTCAGCGCTTGGAGTACTGAGGCGCCTTGCGGGCCTTCTTGAGTCCGGCCTTCTTGCGCTCCTTGACGCGAGCGTCGCGCGAGAGGAAGCCGGCCTTCTTCAGGGTGGGGCGGTTGTTCTCTTCGTCGATGCCGTTCAGCGAACGGGCGATGCCGAGACGCAGCGCGCCGGCCTGACCCGAGGGGCCGCCACCGGAGATGCGTGCGATCACGTCGTACGAGCCCGCGAGCTCGAGCACCGTGAACGGGTCGTTGATCAGCTGCTGGTGCAGCTTGTTCGGGAAGTAGTCCTCGATCGTGCGGCCGTTGACCGTGATCGTGCCCGAGCCGGGAACCAGACGCACGCGGGCGATGGCCTGCTTGCGACGGCCGACGGCTGCGCCGGGAACCGAGAGAACGGGGCGCTCGGCCGCGACGACGGACTGCTCGGCCGGCGTCTCGGTGCTGTAGTTGCTGGGGTCGATGTTCGACACTGTTTCGTCCTTATCCGGCGGCGCTTACTGGGCGACCTGGTCGAAGGTGTAGGCCGTGGGCAGCTGAGCACCGTGGGGGTGCTCGGCGCCGCGGTACACCTTGAGCTTCTTGAGCTGCGCCGCGCCGAGGCTGTTCTTGGGCAGCATGCCGCGGATGGCCTTCTCGACCGCGCGGACGGGGTTCTTGTCGAGGAGTTCCTCGTACGTGACCGACTTGAGGCCGCCCGGGTAGCCCGAGTGGCGGTAGGCCTTCTTCTTCTGGAGCTTCTGACCCGTGAGCGCCACCTTTTCGGCGTTGATCACGATGACGAAGTCGCCCGAGTCGATGTGGTTGGCGAAGGTGGCCTTGTGCTTGCCGCGGAGGAGGACCGCCGCGTGCGAGGCCAGACGGCCGAGGACGACGTCGGTGGCGTCGATAACGACCCACTCGCGCGTGACCTCAGCGGCCTTGGGGGTGAAAGTGCGCGTCACAGTAGTGCTGCTTTCTTGTTCGAACGGAGGAGTTCGTGAATCCCGCTCCGGTGGTCCGTTCCCCGCCGATGACGGGGGAACAGGGCCGGTGGAGGGCTCACGTTCGGGCAACCCGCTCGCAGAGAGGCGGGCACCAAAGAACAAGACTACGGCATCCGGATGCCAGCACCAAACGTCGCCGGCCCGCTCAGGCCGACAGGGTCCCCACCGCGATCAGGGCGTACCCCGTCGCGTTGAAGACGATATGCGTGAAAAGCGCGCCGCCCAGACGTCCCGAGCCGAGGACGAGGGCGCTGGCGACCAGTCCCAGGATGCCGAGGGTCGGCGCATCCACCGAGCCGGGCGCCGCGACCAGCAGGTGCGCGCCGACGAACGAGCCGGTCGACAGAGCCGCCGCGGCCACGCCGGCCGCAACCGGGCCGCTGAATCGTCGCAGCACCGTATAGACGCACACGAGCACGACGCCGCGGAAGAAGAACTCCTCCGCCGCGGACGACACGATCGTGCCGGCGACGGCGTCGAAGACGAAAGACGTGGGCAGCGCGCCGTCGGCCGAGAACGTCGTCGGCCAGGGGGCCGGCTCTCCCCCGGCTCCGGCGATCGCCCCCTGGGCCAGGCGCACGAGGACGCCGAACACGACCCCGTAGAGCAGGTCCACCGTTCGGAACACGAGCAGACCGCGAGGACGGGAACGACCGAGAGCGAACACGACGGGCACCGCGAAGGCGAGCCAGATCACCGCCTGCGCCGACGCCGCGCGGGTCTCGACGGGCAGCATCTCCGACGCGGCGCGCGACGCGAGCGCCCCCGCGCCCAGCGCGAGCACGGCCCAGCCGAGCATCTCGACGTCCCAGCGCGCGGTCGTGGAGCCGCCCTCGCGCCACCGGCGGGGCCGACGACGCCGGGCACGCCGGGCGGGGCTCGGGACGGCGGATTCGTCGCTCATGCGCGTCAGGCTAGGGCTGCAGGTCGCCGTCGACCCGGTCACCCCGCGCCTCCCCCGCGTCGACTCACCCGTTGGATCACGCGTTCTCACCCGCACGCACGAACGCCCCGCCACCGGTGAGGTGACGGGGCGTCCGTGATGTCGTGTGCGCGTCCTCCGCGGATGCGGGCGAGAGAGGGACGCGGACCGATCAGCGCTGCAGGAAGTCGATCAGCACGCGGTTGAACTCGTCGGCGTGGCTGACGTTCACGCCGTGCGGGGCCCCCGCGACCACGTGCAGCTCGCTGCCCGCGATGGCCTCGTGCGTGCGCTTGCCCGACCCCTCGAAGGGCACCGTGGCGTCGCTGTCCCCGTGGATGACGAGGGTCGGAACGGTCACGTTCGGCAGATCCTCGCGGAAGTCGGTCGTGGCGAACGCCTCCATCGACTTCAGTGCTGCGTGGTGGTCGGCCTGGTTCGCGAGGCGCTCGGCTTCGACCTGCTCGGCCGCGGGCACGGCGAGCGCGCCGTCGACCGAGAAGAAGTCCGTCGTGAACTGGTGGTAGAACGCCTTCTCGTCGCCCTTCAGGCCCTGCTTCATGCCGTCGGCGGTCTCGTCGTCGAGGGGGCCCTCGGGGTTGTCCTCGGTCTTCGCCAGGTACGGGGGCACGGCTGCGGCGAAGACGACGCTGTGCACGCGACCCGATCCGTGACGCGTCAGGTAGCGGGCGACCTCGCCGCCGCCCATCGAGAAGCCGACGAGCGTGACGTCGCGCAGGTCGAGGGCGGTGAGGACGGCCTCGAGGTCGTCGGCGAACGTGTCGTAGTCGTACCCGGTACGGGGCTTGTCGCTCCGGCCGAAGCCGCGACGGTCGTACGTCACGACGCGGTGGCCGGCCGCCTCGAGGGCGGGCACCTGATGGGCCCAGGATTCGCCCGAGAGGGGCCATCCGTGGATCAGCACGACGGGGCGACCCGTGCCGCCCGTGTCGTCGACGTGCAGGTCGATGTCGGTCAGAAGTCCATGGTGTGCGGTGATCTCGCTCATGACCGCCATGCTTCGACCCGCACCTGTACGCGGGCCTGCCGTTGACGTTCCACCCGCGGCTTGCTAGAGCACCACTCGCACAGCGGTCGCCCGGATGCAACGACCGCCGCGCGCGCGAGCGGGCTGGCTAACCTGCCGCTATGGATTCGACCCGCATCCCCGGCATCACCCTGCTCGCCGTCGTCAGCGCTCTCGCCCTCAGCTCCTGCACCCCGGCACCCGGAGGCGCGAACACGTCCGCCACCGACGAGACCGCGATCAGGGCGGCGAACACCGCCGAGGCCGATGCCGGCGGACGCGCGTTCGCCCTCGACCGCGGCGACGACGACTCCTGGGAGGTCCACGTCGCCGTCGGCGACCGCGAGGTCGAGGTGCACCTCGCGTCCGACGGGGCGACCGTGCAGTCCCGGAGCGACGACGACGGGATCGACGCCGACGAGCGCGCCGCCCTCGATGCGGCGGTGACGACGTTGGCCGACGCCGTCCGCATCGCCGCCGCCCAGAACCCGGGCGGCGACCGCATCGACGAGGTGGAGCTCGACGACGACGGAGGGGACTGGTCGTGGACGGTCGAGATGCAGAGCGGTGCCGTGGTGCGCATCTCCGCCGGCGACGGCGCGGTCGTCAGCACCGGCCGCTGAAGCAGAACGGGCGTGACCACGCAAGCCCGGACGGGAAGCTGCCCGCCCCGGGCCCGCCTGAATACGATTCCGTCATGAGCCACGCTGCCGACTCCGACGGTCACAGTCCGAGCGCCCGGGTGACCCCGGGTGCCGTCCTTCGCGGATCGGAGGAGGGAAGGCGATGAACGATCTCGTCCTCAACATCGTTCTCGTCGTCGTGTTCGTTCTTGTCGGCGGAGTCTTCGCCGCGACCGAGATGGCGCTCGTCACGCTGCGCGACAGTCAGGTGAACGCCCTGGCCGCCCGAGGCAAGCGCGGACAGAAGGTCGCCGAGCTCGCCCGGAACCCGAACACCTTCCTGTCGGCGGTGCAGATCGGCGTGACCGTGGCGGGCTTCGCGTCGGCCGCCTACGGCGCCTCCTCCATCGCCCCCTCGGTCACCCCGCTGTTCGAGGGTCTCGGTCTCGAGCCGGGCCTCGCGGCCACGGTCTCGACCATCGCGCTCACCCTGGTGATCGCCTACCTCTCGCTCGTTCTGGGCGAGCTCGTGCCCAAGCGCCTCGCCATCCAGCGCAACGCCGCGTTCGCGTACGCGGCGGCACCGGTGCTGAACGGGTTCGCGAAGCTGATGCGACCGGTCATCTGGCTGCTGTCGCTGTCGACGAACCTGCTGGTGCGCCTGCTGGGCGGCGACCCGAACAAGACCGGTGAGGAGCTCACCGAAGAAGAACTTCGCGACATCGTGTCGAGCCACGAGGGGCTTCCGGCCGACGAACGGCGCATCCTCGACGACGTCCTGTCCCTCCGTGACCGCCACGTGAGCGAGGTCATGCGCCCGCGACCGGAGGTCGTGACCCTGGATGCCGGCGGCACGATCGCCGAAGCCATGGATCAGGTGCGCGACCTCCCGTTCTCGCGGTACCCGGTGGCCGAGCAGACCATCGACGACGTCGTGGGCTTCGTCCACGTGCGCGACCTGTACGAAGACCCGGAGCGGCCCCTGGCCGCCGTGATGCGCGCGATCCGGTACTTCCCGTCGACGGCTCGGGTGCTGCCCACGCTCACCGCGATGCGCGCCGAGGGCAGCCACATCGCCGTCGTCGTCGACGAGTACGGCGGAACCGACGGCATCGTGACGCTCGAAGACCTGGTTGAAGAGGTCGTCGGCGAGATCTTCGACGAGTACGACACCGACGCCGAGCAACCCCTCGCCGAGGGCGAGCACGGCACCGTCGAGGGTCGGCTGAACCTGCAGGACTTCGAGGAGGCGACGGGGGTCAGCCTCCCCCGCGGCGCCTCCGACACGGTCGCCGGTTTCGTGGTCGAACGCCTGGGCCGGCTGGCCCGTGTCGGCGACACGGTCGAGGTCGACGGCGCCACGCTCCAGGTCAAGGCCGTGGATCGACGACGCGTAGCGGAACTGCTGGTGACGCGGCATCCCCTCGACGACGAGACTCCCGACACCGAGGCGTCCAGCCCGGTGTGACCCCGGTGCGCGGGGTCCGGTCCGGACCCCGCGCACCGGCTGTCGATGAGGCGCATCCAACAAAGTTGTGCACAACCGAGTTGTGTGCAATGCTTCTGTCATGCCCGCCGTCGACGACCTCGTCTGCTTCGCGCTCTACGCCGCGAACCGTACGACCACCCAGGCCTACCGGGTGCTGCTCGAGCCGTGGAACCTCACGTATCCGCAGTACATCGCCCTGGTGACGCTGTGGGTCGACGGGGACCAGACCGTGAGCAGCCTGGGCGACGCCCTCCAGCTCGACTCCGGAACTCTGTCGCCGATGCTCGCGCGCATGGAGACCGCCGGCTACCTCACCCGATCGCGCCGATCCGACGACGAGCGCGTCGTCACCGTGGCGCTGACCGATCGCGGGCACGAGATGCGACAGGAACTCGCGCACGTCCCCCGGTGCATCGCCGCAGGCTCAGGCTTGACCGACGAAGACAGCGCGCGTGAGCTGATCGACGCCCTGCACCAGCTCACCGACGCGATGCGCGACCTGCGCGACCGCCCCGACACCGTGCTCGCCGCCGCCGGAGTGCCGCGGCCGCCCGCGTGAGCCCCACTCGACTCCTCCTCCCCACCCGCCCCTCGAAAGGAACACCCATGGACGTTCTCTACACCGCCGAAGCCGTCTCCACCGGTCAGGGCCGCACCGGCCACGTCACCGCCGGCCCCTACATCGACCTCGAGGTCGCCCCTCCCACCGAGCTGGGCGGCTCGGGCAAGGGCACCAACCCCGAGCAGCTCTTCGCCGCCGGGTACGCCGCGTGCTTCCACAGCGCACTGCACGCCGTCGCCCGCGCGCACAAGGTGAAGATCGACGACTCCTCGGTCGGCGGCTGCGTCCACCTCGGCCCGAACGGCCAGGGCGGCTACCAGCTCGCCGTCCTGCTCGAGGTGGTCCTGCCCGGTATCGAGCACGACCTCGCCCAGCAGCTCGCCGACGAGGCCCACCAGGTGTGCCCGTACTCCAACGCCACCCGCGGCAACATCGAGGTCACCGTCACCGTCTCCGAGGACTGACCTCTCCCCGACCCCGGGGCGGGGTGCTGAGCCCCACGTATCGCACCCCGTTCCGGACTTCGCCCCGCGAAGAACCCCGACGCCGCCCGCTCCCCGCGGGCGGCGTCGTTCTGTCGCCCGCCTGCACCCGGGCGGAGCCCCGCGCGTGGAGCCCCGCGCGTACAGTGACTGTCGTGATCCGCGTGGTTGTCGTCGACGATGAGGCGCTCGTGCGCTCCGGCTTCGAGATGATCCTCGGCGCCTCCCCCGACATCGACGTGGTCGCGGCGGTCGACGGCGACGTCGCCGTCGAGGTGATCCGCCGCGAGAAGCCCGACGTGGTGCTGCTCGACATCCGCATGCCCGGCCGCAGTGGGCTCGAGATCCTGACGGAACTCGCCACCGACGCGGATCGCCCCGTCATCGGCATCCTCACGACGTTCGACACCGACGAGTACATCGCGCGCGCCCTGCACGAGGGCGCCGCGGGGTTCCTCGTCAAAGACACGGCTCCCGAGCACCTGGCCGCGATGGTGCGCACGCTCGCGGCCGGCGGGGTCGTGCTCTCGCCCCAGGTCTCGCGCACCCTCGTCGAGGGGTACGCGGGGGCGACCGACCGCGAGGCGTCTCGACGGGTCGCACTGCTGACCGATCGAGAACGCGACGTACTGGCCTGCCTGCCGACGGGCGAGTCGAACGCCGAGATCGGCAAGCGGCTGCACCTCAGCGGGGCCACCGTGAAAGACCACGTGAGCGCGATCCTCGGCAAGATGTCGGTCTCATCGCGGTTGGAGGCGGCGCTCATCGCCGAACGCGCGGGGCGTCGCGGCGGGCGCGGATGATCTCGGCGGTCCGGGCGCGATGGGCGGCGTTCGCCGGGAGCCGGGTCTTCGACGCGACGATCGATGTCGCCCTGGCCGCCGCGGCCCTGCTCGACGTGGCCGTGTCGCTGCCGGGGTGGTCGCCGATCGAGTCGGCGTGGGCGCTGCTCGCCGTGGCGGGGCTCCTGGTGCGCCGGCGCCTGCCCTGGGTGGCTTTCGCCCTCGTCCTCCCGGGGCTGGTGGTGGATGCCATGACCGTCGCCGCTCCCATCGCCCTGTACTCCGTGGCGGTGCGCGTGCGGCGGATCCCGCTGCTGGTGGGGGCGGGCGCAGTCACGTTCGCCTGCTTCCTCCTCCCCGACTGGCAGCTGCCCCCGCTCGACTATCTGGCGCCCTCGCTCCTGTACGCCCTCATGTACGCCGCGACCCCGATCGCGCTCGGCGCCCTCGTGCGCACGCGCCTCGAGCTGTCCGCCCGGGTCGCCGAGCTGTCGGCCGCGCGTGAGAGCGAGCGCCGCCGCGATGAGCAGGACGTCCTGCGGCGGGAACGGGCCCGCATCTCGCGCGAGATGCACGATGTCGTGTCGCACCAGGTGAGCCTCACGGCCGTGCAGGCCGGTGCGCTCCAGGTCGCCTCGCCCGATCCCGAAGCGCGGCGCGTGGCCGGCATCATCCGCACCCTCTCGGTGCGCACCCTCGACGAGCTGCGGCAGATGGTGAGCGTGCTGCGCGCCGACGGAGCGACCACCGACTCCCCCGCCCCGCAGCCCACCCTCGCCGACCTCCCCCGGCTGATCGCCGACAGCGGACTCGATGCCCGGCTCGAGGCCGACCTCCCCTCCGACCTCACCCCCGCGGTGCAGCGCGCGGTGTACCGCACGGTGCAGGAGGGGCTGACCAATGCGCGCAAGCACGCACCGGGAGCCCCCGTTCGCGTGACCGCGACGGCCTCCACCTCGAGCATCGACGTGGTCGTGCAGAACGACGCCGCCCGGGCGGCCCGCCTGCGCCTCCCCTCCAGCGGCACGGGGCTGCGGGGGCTGCGCGAACGGGCCGAACTCCTCGGCGGCCGCCTGCACGCGGCCGAGGGTGTCGACGGCGGCTTCCGCTTGGCCGTGTCGGTGCCCCGGCGCGAGACCGAGAGCTGAGCGGGCGTCAGGTGAGCCGGAGCTCGTCGTCGCTCTTGGCGTACGACCGCCGCAGCCATTGCCCGAAGCCCGGTTGGGCGAGACAGGCCGAGGCGTTCTCGCACGTGACCACCGGGTCGTGAGCGGCGTAGGTCTCGTAGATGTCGACCTTGTCGTCGAGGAGGGCCCCCGTGACGTTCGCCGGCTCGCGCTTCGAGGGGTACCCGACGAAGTACGACACCGCTGCGGCCGCGATGCCGACGGTCGGCACGATCGCCCGCATCAGCGACCCCACGGCGGAGTGATCGGGGTGGTCGCCGTGCGCGAAGGCGCTGCCGTGCGGCACGTTCGTCGACACGCGCTGGGGCCGGGCCGCATCGGCGAGTTCGGCGAGGGTCGCCGTGAGCCCGTCGAGCGTGTACGCGGGTGCGCCGTCGATCGGTTGCAGAGTCGACGTCTTCCCGTTGATGAGCTGGGTCAGGCCGGCACTCCCCGTCGAGGGGAACCCCTTGGCATCCAGGTTTCCATCGGCCAGACGCAGCACGGTGATCGAGAGCCGAGGATCGTCCGAAGGGACGAAGCGGGTCACCCGCGCACCGCTGTGCAGCTCGATCTGCGTGGTCGCCCAGGGCGCGGTGCTTCCGCGCATGCAGTCGTAGGCGGCGCGGATGCCGGCCTCGCGCTTCTCGGCGTAGGCGAGGCCCCGCCCGGCGTCGCCGGCGGTGACGTAGACGGCGCGCACGGTCCCGCCGCTGCGGATGGCCCCGGCGAGCGCGGGGTTGGCGAAGATGATGTCGTCGTCGGCGTGGGCCCACACCGCGAGCGTGGTGTCGAGGCCGGGGGGCTCGGCGGCCGGCGAGGTCGGTACCGCAGACGGCAGCGGTCCGGGCACGATGGGAGCCAGCGGCACCCACGCCCCGTCGGGGCCGTCCGAGCGCCGCGCCTGACGATAGAGCAGCGCCCCTCCGCCCAGCCCGAGAAGCGTGAGACCCCCGGCGATGGCCACCCGTCGAGTCACCACGACACGGCGCGCCCGGGCGAACGCCGCGTCAGCGTCGCGCGAGGGCTCGCCGTCCCGGGATTCGTCGGGGGACGGCGGCTGTGCGTCGCTCACGGTGGCTCCGTTCTTCTTCGTGCCGTGCCGCTCTGCACTCGGGTCGTCGCGGCGGCATCACCGTCTCGACGGTATCGCGCACGCCCACCCTTTCGCTGGCCCGACCCGCACACCCCCGCCGCGCGGCGGGGACGGTGTGACCACCCGGCGGAGATCGGCCCTCACCCCGCCGCGGCGCACGCACCCCACACATCGAAGACACCCAGCCGGCACCTAGGACCGCTGGGGACACTCGCCCCATGCAGACGTCTTCGAAGCCGCGGTCACTGTCGCCCGCCGCCCTGCGCGTACGCGCCGTCCTGAACCAGTGGGACCCGATCGGCGTGCATCACATCGGCCACGGCTGGCCCGATGACGAATACGACGATCTGATCCTCCCGATCCTCGCGGCGCTTTCCTCCCGCCCGTCCGTCGAGCAGTTGGCCGACGATCTCAGAACGGTCGTCGAGGTCGATTACGGTCTGCCCGCCCCCGACGGATGCCGCGAAGCCGCGCGATCGCTGCTCGCGCTGGCGCGGTGAGTTCCCGGCATCCACTACCTCCCCGGTCTTGCCTCGGCAAGCCCTCGTGGGTCGGCGGCCCCCGTGTTTAGAGTTCCGTCATGACCGACCTCACGCGTGCGCAGTCGCCCGACCCGTATCCGCTCCTCCCCTCCGTGGCGGCGTTCGATGTGGTCAGCGATGATGTGCGTGAGGGGCAGCCGCTCTCCGACGACCAGGTGGCCGACAAGGGCAACACGTCCCCGCACCTGCGTTGGTCGAACGTCCCCGAGGGGACGAAGTCGTTCACGATCACCTGTTTCGACCCCGATGCCCCGACGCCGAGCGGCTTCTGGCACTGGGTCCTCGTCGATCTCCCCGCCGACCTGACCGAGATCCCGGCCGGATTCGCCGGCGGCGAGCTCCCCGCCGGTGCGTTCCACGTCCGCAACGACGGAGGTCAAGCCGGCTTCCTGGGCGCCGCTCCCCCGAAGGACGATCAGCCCCACCGTTACTTCTTCGTCGTCCACGCGGTGGGCGCCGACTCCCTCGGGGCGGATCCGGATGCCACTCCCGCCGCCGTCTCGTTCGGTCTGGCCTTCTCGACCCTCGGACGCGCGATCGTCCACGGCACCTACCAGCACTGAGGACGACCGATGACGCAGCGCAGCGAGGGCTTCGACAAGGACGCGACCGTCTCCGGCGTCGAGGAACGTCTCCACGACCGTTTCCCCGAGGCCGAGCCCGACGTGGTCCACCACGAAGCGGTGGTCGCGGTCGAGAAGTTCGCCGACGCACCGGTGAAGGACTTCGTCGACATCATCGCCGAGCGCGAAGCCCGCGCCCGCGTCGAGCAGGAGCTGCAGGCCGACTGAGCCGTCGGGCTCAGCCCATCTGCAGCTCGGCCTCGCTCTTCGGGTACGACCGCTGCAGCCACTCGCCGAAACGCCGGGTGCCGAGGCAGGCCGACCGATCGGCGCAGCGGATGACCTCGTCCTGCTGCGTGTAGACGCGGTAGGTCTCGATCTTGGCGTCCAGTTGTTCGCCGTCGAGGTTGCGCGGCAGCTTCTCCGACGGGTACCCCACGAGGTACCGGATGCCGGGTGCCACCGCGGGGAGGGATCCGAGGGCATCGCGCACGAGGGTGCCGGTGACCGAGTGATCGGGGTGGTCTCCCGGCGCGAAGGCGCTGCCACGCGGGATGTGGGTGAGAACGGTACTCGGCTGCCACGCCTCGGCGAGTTCGATGAGGCTGTCCGACAGCTGAGCGAGCGTCACATCGGGGCAGTCATCGGTCGGCGACAGCGTGGGGATCGTCCCGTCGAGCAGCTTGCTGAGCGTCGCGTGGCCGGTCGAGGCGAATCCCCCGTCGGTGATGTTGCCGTCGGGGAGGCGCACGAACACGACTGACAGACGTGGATCGTTCTGCGGAGTGAGACGGGTCACGTGCATCCCCGTGTCGAGCACGATCTCGTCGGTGTCCCACAATCCGCTCACCCCGCGCATGGAGTTGTACGCGCGCAGGATGCCGAGCTCCCGCGACGACGTGTATCCCCGCCCCTTGCCCGCGTCGCCGGCGGTGAGGAAGACGGTCCGCGCACAGTCGCCGGCCGAGATGGCGTCGGAGATGGCCGGGTTGCCGAAGATGATGTCGTCGTCGGGATGCGCCCACACGCTCATGAGGGTCGGACGACCGTCGCAGGACTGCGCCGCCGGCGACAGGGGCGCCGGTGCGGGGGGCGGGGTCGGCGTCGGCGTCGGCGTGGGGGTCACCGAGGGAGACGGCGTGGCGGAGGGAGTCGGCGTGCCCGTGGCCGACGGTGTCGCGGATGCCACGACGTCGGCCGCGCGGCCGAGCGAGAAGGCGACGGTGGCCGCGACCGCGACGAGCACGACGGCGGCGACGACGATGGCGGCGATCAGTCCGGCGGATCGGCGCCGACGGCGAGAACGTCGCGAGGGCGTCGAGACGCGGGACATCTGTGTTCCTTCGGGCGGGCGGTGCGACACCTCGCTCGGCGGGTGCGTGTGCAGGTCCGGCGAGAGGGCCGACCCGCTGCCCGAGTGTAGGGGACGCTCCCCGTCGGGCCCAAGATTCACCCTCTGGGTGATGCCGCCCCGGTTTCCGGCATTTGACGGCGAGATGACAGGAAACGCTAGGTGACTTGTCGGGTGAATCTTCCCTGTTATTGTTCACGAGGTGAAACCGACGAGCTCGACCCGGGGGGAGGAGCTACACACGTGACGTTCGACCTCAGGGAAAGCGCGACACCGTCGTTCGACGCGGAGTTCCCCGTCACCCCTCGTGCTGAGCGGATCTCCCAGCCCGCCTCCAGCCGACACGTTCCGTGGCGCCGTCGCTATCGACGCAATCTCGCCCTCACCGACCTGTTCTCCCTGACGTGGGTCGTGTACGGAACCCAGCTGTTGTGGTTCGGTCTCGGCAACGCTCAGGTCGCCGCGGGGCGCGACTCCCGCATCTCCGACCTGTCGTACTGGGTGTTCTCGGCCCTCCTCATCCTCACGTGGATGTGGGCCCTGGCCTTCGTCGACTCCCGCAGCGACCGGGTCATCGGAACCGGCTCGCAAGAGTACGTGCGCATCGCCGACGCCAGCTTCCGACTCTTCGGCACCGTCGCGATCATCGCCTTCCTCACCCAGATCGACGTCGCCCGCGGGTACCTCCTGATCAGCCTCCCCCTCGGCATCCTGGTGCTCATCTTCACCCGCTGGATGTGGCGTCGTTGGCTCATCGTCCAGCGCTCGACCGGCAAGTACTCGGCCAACGTGCTCCTCGTCGGTTCGCTCGCGTCGGTGACGCAGCTCGCTCGCGAATTCGCCCGCACGCCGAGCGCCGGCTACCGCGTGGTCGGCGCCTGCGTGCCGAACGGCAAGATCGCCGACGTGATCCCCGGAACCGACATCCCCGTGATGGGACACGTCGGAGATGTGACGAGCGCCCTCGATGCCACCGGCGCCGACACCGTCGCGATCACGAGCGCCGACGATCTGCCGGCCGACAAGGTCAAGCAGATCTCCTGGAGTCTCGAAGCGGGCAAGCAGCACCTCGTGCTCGCCCCCAGCATCATCGACATCGCCGGTCCCCGCCTGCACACGCGGCCGGTGGCGGGGCTGCCGCTCATCCACGTGGAGACGCCCAAGTTCTCGCGCGGCCAGAGCTTCCTCAAGCGCAGCGTCGACCTCGTGTCCGCCTCCATCGGCGTCGTCCTGCTCAGCCCTCTCCTGCTCTTCCTCATGATCACCGTGCGCCTCACCAGCGACGGGCCCATCTTCTTCCGGCAGACGCGCGTTGGATTCCGCGGCCGCGAGTTCACGATGATCAAGTTCCGCAGCATGGTCGTCAACGCCGAAGAGCTCCTGCAGGAGCTCGCCGCGCAGCAGCGCGATGCGGGCAACGAGGTGCTGTTCAAGATGAAGAACGATCCGCGCGTGACGCGCATCGGCCGCATCATGCGCAAGTTCAGCCTCGACGAGCTCCCCCAGCTGTTCAACGTCATCGGCGGCTCGATGTCGCTCGTCGGCCCGCGTCCGCCTCTGCCGTCCGAGGTCGCGTTGTACGCCGACCACGTGCACCGTCGCTTCCTCGCCAAGCCCGGCATCACGGGTCTCTGGCAGGTCAGCGGCCGCTCGTCACTGTCCTGGGAGGAGTCGGTACGCCTCGACCTCTCCTACGTCGAGAACTGGACCCTTCTCGGCGACTTCGTCATTCTCGGCAAAACCGCCCGCGCCGCCCTGGCGCCGGGCGAGACGGCCGCGTGAAATCCCCGCGCTCCCTCGCGGGTCCGCGACCTGGTGTCACCGGGTCGCGTCGTCAGGAATCTGGAAGGCTCTGAATCGTGCGCTTGTCTGTAGTGGGTTGCGGGTACCTGGGAGCCGTTCACGCGGCCGCGATGGCCTCCATCGGTCACGACGTCGTCGGTATCGATGTCGACGAACGGAAGATCGCCACCCTGTCCAAGGGGGAGGCCCCCTTCTTCGAGCCCGGCCTGCAGGAGATCCTGACCGAGGGCATCGAGTCGGGCCGCCTGACCTTCACCACCGACATGTCCGCCGCCCAGGGTGCCAAGGTGCACTTCGTCGGCGTCGGAACGCCGCAGCAGGCGGGAAGCCACGCCGCCGACCTCACCTACGTGAACGCCGCGATCGAGGGCCTTCTCCCGTTCCTCAGCGAGGGCGACATCGTCGCCGGCAAGTCGACCGTGCCGGTCGGCACCGCCGCGCGGCTCGCGCCGAGCGTGGCCGAGCGCGGCGCGACCCTGGTGTGGAACCCCGAGTTCCTCCGCGAGGGCTGGGCCGTCCAGGACACGATCGACCCCGATCGCCTCGTCGCCGGTGTGCCCACCGAGAACGGCGCCCCCTCGGCCGAAGGAGAGCGCACTGCTCAGGTGCTCCGCGAGGTCTACCACCCCTCCATCGCCAAGGGCACGCCCTTCATCGTCACCGACTACGCCACCGCGGAACTCGTGAAGGTGTCGGCCAACGCGTTCCTGGCGACCAAGATCAGCTTCATCAACGCGATCGCCGAGATCGCCGAGGTCACGGGTGCCGACGTCACGACGTTGGCGGATGCCATCGGCCACGACGCCCGTATCGGCCGGCGCTTCCTGGGTGCGGGCATCGGCTTCGGCGGCGGGTGCCTCCCGAAGGACATCCGCGCCTTCTCGGCTCGTGCCGAGGAGCTCGGGCGGGGCGAGTCCGTCGCCTTCCTGCGGGAGATCGACGCGATCAACCTCCGCCGACGCGACCGGGCCGTCGAGCTCACCACCGAGGCCCTGGGCGGCAGCGTCTTCGAGAAGAAGATCGCCGTGCTCGGCGCGGCCTTCAAGCCCCACAGCGACGACATCCGCGACTCCCCCGCGCTCGACGTCGCCGTGCGTCTGCACGGTCTGGGCGCGAAGGTCACTCTCACCGACCCGGCCGCGATCGACAACGCCCGCCGCATCCACCCGCAGCTGACGTACGAGCGCGACCTCGACGAGACCCTGCGCGACGCCGACGCCGTCATCGTCGTCACCGAGTGGGACGAGTACCGTCGCGAGCTCTCCCCCGAGCACGCCGCCTCGCTCGCGCGGGGACGCGTCGTCGTCGACGGCCGCAACTGCCTCGACCCGGCCGCATGGCGAGCCGCCGGCTGGACCTATTTCGGCATGGGTCGCCCCTGATCCCTGCCCGACGGAAGACGCCCCGGCCGCTCGGTCGGGGCGTCTTCCGCATTCCGGCGAGCGCGCCGCGACAAAGAGATCCGCGACCCGGGTTCGGCCGTGCGCGTGACGAATCGGCGTCCCGATACGTCTCCATCGTGAGCGGATCGTCGTGGCCTCTCGCCACGAGCACATCGAAGAGGAAGAGGATGCCATGCGCAACAAGGTCATCGCGGTCGGCGCGATCGTGTTCATCGCCTACGTCATCGGCGCGCGGGCATCGCGTGTGCAGGTCAAGAACCGGGAGTCGGTCGGTCATCAGGTGGTGCGCCTGTGGAACGACCCCCGTGCACGCAAGCGTCGCCACAAGGCGGCCAAGAAGGCCGCCGCCGCCGCTGAGAAGCGCGCGAAGAAGACGATGCGCCGGCTGCGTAAGTGAGTATGACCCCGGGCCGCACCTCTTCGGTGCGGCCCGGGGTCGTCTTCTGCGGACGTCGTACTCGCGTCGCCCCCGAGGGCGGATGCTCCCCTGTGGATGACGCCACCCTCCTCGCGCATGCGCATGCAAAGATGCTGCACAACCCGAAGGAGACCCCGTGCCTTTTGCGCCACGCCTCACCGCATACGCCGCCTCGCACGACGCCGGCGATGACCTCGACCTCCTCGGCGGGTTCGCACCGACCTGCCGGCGCTGTCTCGCCATGACCACGCCCGAGAGCGGGCGGCGCGGCGTCTGGTGGCGCTGCCTCGAGTGCGCTCTGCCGCAGATCGGCTGACGGCCGGATACGCTGACCCCGTGATCGCCAGCATCCTCATCTCGATCTCCGCCATCGTTTCGGCGGTCCTGGTCGGGTTCGTGGCGCGCCGCATTCTCGGGACCGCCGTCGGCTGGCCCCGCAGCATCGTGGTCGGGCTCCTCGTCTTCTTCCTCGGCGTCCCCTCCGCCGAATGGACGTTGCGTCAGACCGGTCTTCCCGAGGGAACGACCGTGATCCCCGCGCAGGACGTCTGGCTGTGGATCGGCCTGATCGCCCTGTCCCTGGCGTGGGTGTTCGCCCTCGGGGTGGCCACCCTCGTCGCCATCGAGGCGATCTTCCCGACCAGACCACTTCCCAACCCGGTCGACCTCGTGCGGGCGGCCCTGCGTCAGCGCAAACGCACTCGGCGCTACCTCGAGATCCTGACGATCGCCTCCCGCCACGGCGTCGGCTGGCTCTTCCACGGCGGCGGCTCCCGCGTCGAGGCCGAGCTCAGCACCTCGGAGGAACGCGCGAAGGCCATCGTCGCCACCATCAACGATGCCGGAGTCAGCTTCGTCAAGCTGGGCCAGGTGCTCTCCACCCGCCGCGACCTCATCCCCGAGCCATATCTCAGCGCGCTCGCATCTCTGCAGACGAGCGCCACCACTCTTCCCTGGGACACCGTCCGCGCCGTCATCGAAGACGATCTGGGCGCCTCCATCGACGAGGTCTACGCCGACGTCGACCCTGTTCCCCTCGCCGCGGCCTCGGTCGCGCAGGTACACCGCGCCCACCTCCTCGACGGCACCCCCGTCGTGGTGAAGGTCCAGCGCCCCGCGGCACGCGCGCAGGTGGAGGCGGATGCCGACATCATCGGCCGGCTCGCTCATCGCGCCGAGGCGCGCACGCGGGTGGGTCGGGATCTGCGCATCGAGTCCGTTGCCCGCGGATTCACCGCCACCCTCGTCGAAGAGCTCGACTACCGCATCGAAGCGCGCAACACGCGCATGATCCACTCGACCCTCGATCTCATCGATCGCGCCGAGCCCGAGCGGCGCGGTGTGGTCACCGTGCCCGAGGTGTTCGCCGCCGCGTCCGGGCAGCGTGTCCTCACGATGGAGCTCGTCGACGGCATCGCGCTCAGCGATTCCGCGGACCACCTCGCCGCCCTCGACGCCGCGCAACGCGACCGGCTGGCCCAGGTGCTGATGTCCACCGTGATCGAGCAGATCCTCGTCTACGGCGTCTTCCACGCCGACCTGCACCCCGGCAACGTCCTCCTGAAAGAAGACGGCACCCTCGGGCTCATCGACTTCGGCGCGGTCGGGATCATCGAGCGCAGCCGCAGACAGCACATGACCGCTCTGCTCCTCGCCGCCCTCAGTGAGAACGACGTCGCCGCGACCGACGCGCTTCTGCTCATCGTGGACGCCCCGGCCGACGTCGACCTCGAGGCTTTCCGTCATGACGTCGGGATCGTGTTGACCACGGAGCATCTGCGCACCGGCGGCCAGGGATCGATCTTCACGCGCATGGTCGACGTCATCCGTCAGCACCGCATCGCTCTCCCGGGCGAGCTGGCCTCCGCGTTCCGCAGCTTCGCCACCCTCGAGGGCTGCCTGCGCGTGATCGTCGACGACTTCGACATGGTCGGGCGCGCGCTCCCGCTCATGCCGACGCTGCTGCGCCGCACGGTGTCTCTCAAGCGCATGGCGACCGACCTCCAAGCGCAGAGCGTCATCACGATGGCGCGGTTGGAGAACATCCCGCGCCGCCTCGACGCTCTGCTGACCGGTGTGGAGAAGGGGTCGATCGGCATCACGCTGCGCAGTGACGACGGCGACGACGTCAGCGGGATCCTCGGGCGGGTCACGGCCGAGGTGGCCTCCACCCTCGTCTCGATCGCCGCCGTCGTGATCGCGGTGGTCCTGATCCTCGCGGGAGGCGGTCCGGTCCTCGGCGGCGACGTCACGCTCTTCGCCGTGCTCGGAGCCGTCGTCGGTCTCTTCGGATTCCTCGGCTTGCTCCGCATCGTGCGCAGGACGTTCGGTCGCAAGGACTGACGACACGCCCGCACCGGTGCGACCCCGGGCCCGATCGACCGCTACTTTGAGCACAACCACCGTTCGGTGGCCGCTCGGACTCCGAAGGAGAAGTCCCATGGTCGTTCTCGCCGTGATCCTCATCGCCGCAGCCGTCTGGGCGACGGTCTCGCTCGCCGCGGGGATCGGGCTCGGTCGCGTCATGGCGCGCGCCGACGCCGAAGAATCCAGAACGGTGCTGAGCCGCTCGTCGGACCCGCTCCTCGTCCCCGCGCGCCTCTGACCTCACCCGCTCCCGCGGAGCTCCACCGCGGTGGGCGCCCTTCGTACGGTGAGACGTGCTCTCCGTCCGTGTCGCGTCACTCGCTCGTCGCCGTGGAGCCGTCGCGGCGGCTCTGTACCTGGTGACCCTCGGAGTGATCGTGTTCTGGCCGGTGCACCTCGAGCGCCGCGTCGACTTCCTCTACGACTGCCTGTACGCCGTCGTGCCCGCTGCCGCCGCGGTCGACCTCGACGTCATCGCGAACGTCGTCTTCCTCATCCCCTTCGGCGTCCTGCTCGCGCGACTCCTGCCCGGTCGCCCCTGGCTGCTCCTGGGCATCGCGTGGACCGTCCCGCTGCTGGTCGAGATCGCTCAGGGTGTCTTCCTCCCCGGCCGGACGAGCAGTGCGATCGACGTCGCCGCGAACACCCTCGGCGGAGTGATGGGCGCCATCGGGGTGGGGATCCGACGCCGATACGTCACCCGGCGAGACACCCGCCGTATGTCCTGACTTCGCCCGGTCGCGGTCCGCTTCGAGCGCCTGCTGGGCCGCTGCGTCGGTGAGGTCTCGAATGATCCGCTTCGGGTGCAACAGGCGGGGGTCGTACTCGCGCCAGTCGGGGGCCAGCTCATTCAGGTCGTCCACGACCTGGGACTTCCCCTGTAGATAGAGCGCGTGCATGCGACCCACCGCGCGCGGCAGGGAGTGCCGCCATTCGCGCAACCGCTCCGGGCCGATGATCAACCCGACGATGACGCCCACGAAGATCAGCTTGTCCATCCCCATGTCGAACACTTCAGCTCCTCCAGCCCGCGGGCGGCGCGGCCGGGGGCTCCGCCAGCTGCATTCCCCTGTATTCCCGCCGCGTGGCGGGGATGAAGCCCTGCGCGGCGGCCTCCGCATCGATGCGGGGAAGCGAGGCGATCGACGCGAGGATGGTCGACACCGCCCGGGTGGCCTCCCGTTCGAACGCCAGCCATACATCAGCCGGTCGGCCGACCGGGTCGACGATGTCGTCGTCCAGCCCGCGTCGCTCGACGGAACGAGCCCGAGCGGCCGCCTGCACGAGCGCGGGCCAGTTCCCGGCCCCGCCCGCGGTCGTCACGGTCTCGACCGAGCGGGCGAACTCTCGCACCGTGAACACCGACGAGATGAGATCGGGGCGAAGGTCCAGCACCGCACGGCGGTGGGCGCGTTCCGCGCACAGCACGGTGTCGCCGGTCTGCAGCACCCCCTCGTCGAGTCGTCGAGTGCGATGCTCGTCCAGCGAGAGGCCGTAGGTACGCCCCATCTCGATCGCACCGTCGGCCGCCGCGTCCCCCGGGCGCGCCGCTGTACCGGCGCTCGAGATGTCCAACACCGAGGCCGGGCCGGAGGCCAGACGCGTGCGCAGGAGCGCGGCGACGAAGGGGGATCGGATCATGTTGGCCGTGCAGACCACCAGCACGCGGTTGGTGATCATCGGTCGCATCGGCGCATCGCACGTCTCCCTCTGCGCGACACCTGCCACGCGGCGTCAGTCAACCGGAGCGCCAGACGGGGATGAACCGGAGCGGATGCACACCCCGCGAGCGCCGGGCTGGTGAAGTGCGGCAGCAGATCGGGCGATGTTGCCCCCGGGCCGCGGGCTGAGTCACGACCCCCGTCGAGCATGGAAGAACCGTCCGGCTATCGAAAGGTCCCCCATGGGTATTTTTGGGAACGCATTCTCGGGGTGGCACCTCATCCTGATCCTCGCCGTCATCCTTCTTCTGTTCGGCGCAGCCAAGCTCCCGGGGCTCGCCAAGAGCGTCGGAGAGTCGGTCCGCATCCTGCGCAGCGAATCCGGCAGTGACAAGAAGGCCAAGGCCGAAGAAGGACCGGTCACCACCGGCGCGGCACAGGACGAACTCCCTCACCGTTCCGAGTCGGGCCCGTCATCGCCCGCATGAAGTCCCCGCGCTCGCGACGCACGAGTGGCAAGAAGGGGGCCATGCCCCTCCTCTCCCACTTCGCGGAACTCCGTCGGCGGATCGCCATCTCGGCCGCAGCCATCGCGCTCGCCGGAATCGCCGGCTTCGCGCTCTCGGACGTCGTCATCGAAGCGGCTGCGGCGCCGCTCACGCACATCCAGGGCCCGTCGCTGACCGGTTTGAACTTCACACGTCTGGGCGAGGCGTTCGATCTGCGCTTCAAGATCGCAATGACCCTCGGCATCGTTCTGTCCGCGCCCGTCTGGCTCTACCAGGTCTGGGCGTTCCTGGTCCCCGGCCTGACCTCGCGCGAACGGCGGATCGGCGTCGTCTTCGTCGGCACCGCAGTCCCCCTCTTTCTTTGTGGAGCCTGGTTCGGGTGGATCGTCGTCCCCCAGATCGTGACCCTGCTCGCCGGCTTCGCCCCCGTCGGCTCCTCGACGATGCTCACCGCGAGCCAGTACTTCGACTTCCTCCTCAAACTGATCGTCGGGGTGGGGATCTCGTTCGTCTCCCCCCTCGGAATCATCGCGCTGAACGCGGTCGGGGTGCTCAGCGCGCGATCCATCATTCGGGGATGGCGTGTCGCCCTGGTCGTCATCATCATCTTCTCGGCGACGGTCACCCCGCCCTCCGACATGATGAGCATGGCCCTCATCGCCCTGCCGCTGTGCCTGCTGTACATCGGCGCCGCGGCGTGGGCGTGGGTGCACGACCGTCGAGCCGCGCGCCGCGCCCTCTCAGTCGGCTGAGCCCGGAGGGGCGGATACCGCCCTGACGTCGCCGTCGTCGAGAAGTCGACGCGCAAGGGTCTGCGCGGCCTCGGGCGACAACGCGAGCGAGGTGCCGATACCGGTCTCGATGACGATCCATGCCGCGGCGTCATCGGTACGGCGGAGTACGCCGACCTCGAGCGTCGTCATGACCCCCGGTCCGCTCCCCCGCCCGTCGCGAACGCGGCCGAGCCACCCCCACCCTTCGCTGCGGTGATCCTCATCGTCGGGGTGGGCCGTCGCACCGTGATCCGTCGTGCACCACTCGAACGCGCACCGCGCTCGCCGTTCGACGTCTTCGGAAGCTACTCGCCGTTCCATGCCTGACACCTCTCTCGTGGAGCCGCCGGCGACACCGACGACCCGAACATCGGCGGGCACGAAAGAAGTAAATCGCACACCTCCGACACCGCCCTCAGCGGCCGGGAGCGAGGCCTTCGGGAGGGGTGGGCAGGAGGTCCCGCAGAGGAACCTCCAGCACCTCGGCGAGGGCTACCAGAGTGCGAAGCCGCGGATTCGCCGAGGTGCCCGGGTTGGACTCGCCCTTCTCGAGCTTGCGGTAAGTGAAGGTCGCCAGCCCCGCGGCGTGCGCCACTTGCTCCTGCGACATCCGTTTGTCCGCCCGGGCGCGGAGAAGCCGCACTCCCAGCTCGCGGACGAAGTCGTTCCAGGGATCGGGCGCGTCGGTCATGCTCCCAGCTTGCTCGGGGACTCACGCTCACATACACATGCAAACATGCCGTGATCGCGGGGATGCTCGTGCTCGCAGCCTCGCCGCGCCGAGGTGACACCCAGATGCCGCAGGGTGACGCGCCAGGCGATCCGAGACGGGAACTCGCCGCCGATGCCCGCCCACGCAACGAGCGGGAGACCCGCCACACCGGCCGGAGGGGCTCTCTTCACCCGCGCTCGCACGTCGGGCGCTCTGCCCTCCGCACTCCGACGCGATGAGAGAGTCCCCGCGCCCACGGCCGCTTCCATCCCGGCGCGGCTCTCCAGTGAATGTCCCCCGGGCCCGGACTGCGGAGCACCCATGAATCCTGCCGTCTCACTCACCGAGTCACCCGCGCGGCTGACGCGGCTCACCCCGCTCGAGTCGGCCCGACGCAGTACCTGGCAGCGTCGATACGCCCGACTCGTCGTCGTCGTCGATGCCCTCGTCGTCGTCATCGCCGTCGTCGGCACCCAGCTGCTCTGGCTGGGACCGCACCCCGTCGACGTGGCTTCGGTCGCCGTCGACTACACGACGGTGTCGGTCGGCCTCTGCCTGGCGTGGCTCCTCGCCCTCGGCCTCTGGGGGAGCCGACACCCCCGCGTGGTGGGCTACGGCGTCACGGAGTACCGGCTCGTGCTCGCCGCCTCCACCCAGGTCTTCGGGATCGTCGCCATCGCCGCCTACTTGACCAGCGCCGACCTCTCGCGCGGGTACTTCCTCCTCAGCCTCCCCGTCGGCTCCGCGGCCCTGCTCGGTGGGCGGGTCCTCTGCCGCCGATGGCTCGCCGGCAAGAGACGGTCCGGAGCCATGGGGGCACGGGTCGTCCTGGTCGGCGCAGACGAAGAGAACGCGCGCGTCGCCGCCGAACTGGCCCGCCAGCCCGCCGCGGGACTCCATGTGGTCGGGATACGTCCCCTGGCGCGCGTGTCGTCCGGTCCGACGTGGACGGAGCGGCAGGCCGATCTCCTGCGCGAGCAACTTCGCGTGCTCGATGCCGACAGCGTCCTCGTCTCGGGCGGCGCTCTGCTCGACTCTCACGACATCCGCCGGATCGGTTGGAGCCTCGATCCCGGCCGCCAGCACCTGATCGTCGCCGTGAACCTGACCGACGTCGCCGGGCCCCGCCTGCACACCCGCCCCGTCGCCGGGCTCCCCCTCGTGCACATCGAGACGCCCCAGTACTCCGCCAGACAACGGGTACTCAAACGCGCCTTCGACATCGTCGGCGCCGGCGCCCTGGTTCTTCTCCTGTCCCCGGTACTGCTCGTTCTGGCCGGGCTCGTCCGCGCGTCGGGACCGGGACCGATTCTGTATCGCCAGGAGCGCGTCGGCCAAGGGGGCTCACACTTCGGCATGCTCAAGTTCCGCTCGATGGTCGACGGGGCAGACGCCCGCCTGCACGACCTTCTGGCCGCACAGGGGCGCGACGGAACGCCCTTGTTCAAGGTCGACAACGACCCGCGGATCACCCCTGTCGGTCGCTGGCTGCGGAAATACTCCCTCGATGAGCTCCCGCAGCTCTTCAACGTCTTGGGCGGGCAGATGAGTCTCGTCGGACCGCGCCCGCAGCGCGACGCCGAAGTCGAGTTCTACGACGACGATGCGCACCGGCGCTTGATCGTCCGGCCCGGTATGAGCGGCCTCTGGCAGGTCAGCGGACGCTCGGCCCTGGCGTGGGACGACGCCATTCGGCTCGACCTCTTCTACGTCGAGAACTGGTCGTTCATCGGAGACCTCGTGATCCTCGCCCGCACCTTCAAGGCGGTGGTCGCTCCCGGGTCCACCGCGCACTGACACGGAAACGACGAAGGCGCCCACCCGGACGGGTCGGCGCCTTCGTCGTGTCTGCGAGGAAGCGTCAGGGGGTCGTGCGTCGTCGACGCGGTGCGCTCGCGTCGACCGTGGGCTCAGTCGTCCGCGCCACCTGAACTTCACTCGTGGCCTCACCCGCCGCCCCGTCCGTTGTCCTCCGATGAGACAGGGGGCGGAGGGCGCTGACGTTCTCGGCGGGAAGGTCGGCCGACGTGCGCCGCTTGCCGTGTTCCTCGGTCGCGCTGGGCTGGGACGACGACTTCCGCAGTACCCGCCGCCACCACGTGCTCTTCTCGGTGCGACCGATTCCGTAGCCGTAGTAGCCGCCGTACTGCATCCCGTAGTAGCCCGAATCCGCCCCGCGGAGCGGCGCGCGGTTCAGCACGACCCCGAGGAGGTGTCCTCGCGTCTTCGCGATGTTCGCGGTCGCCCGCGTCAGCATGTCGTCGGTGGTGCGCCCGGCCGTCACCACGAGGACGGTCCCGTCGGCCCAGCTCGCGATCACCGCGGCGTCGGCGACGGCGAGCGTCGGAGGCGAATCGACGATGACGACCAGATCCTCGGCGAGCTTCCGAGACAGCGCCTGCATGCGCTTCGACCCGACCATCTCGCTCGGGTTGGGCGGGGTTCGCCCCGCCGCCACGACGAAGAGCCGTCCGTTCTCGTCGACCTGATGAGCGACCTGTTCGATCTGCGCGCGGCCGGCGAGGACGTCGGAGAGGCCCACGTCGTCCGAGAACCCGAACATGCCGCCCAGAACAGGGCGACGGAGATCGGCGTCGACGAGGATGACCGACTGCCCGGTCGCCGCGATGCTCACCGCCAGGTTCGCGGCGGTGGTGGACTTGCCGTCGCCGGGGAGCGGGCTGGTGACCACCATGATGCGCGCCGGGCGGTCGACGTCGACGTACTGGAGGTTCGTGCGCAGTTCGCGCATGGCCTCCTTGTGGGCGAACGACCCGCGCCCGTCGCGGATGTCGTCGAACGAGAAGACGGCGCGCCCCGCCGCCAACTCCTTGTCCACCGGGAGCACACCGACCACCGACGCATCGACGGCATCGGTGATGTCGCTGGCCGACCGCAACCGTCGGTCGAAGGTGCGTCGCACCAGCGCGAACACGACACCGGCGACGAGGCCGAGAAGCGCACCGATCATCACGTCCAGTCGTACGTTCGGTGAGGACGGCGAGGTCGGCAGTCGCGCCGAGTCGCCGGCGACGAGTCGCACCGCGCCCTGACCACTGCCCCCCGACTCGAGCTCGTCCACTTGCGTCGTCATCGCGCGGATCCACGCCTCGGCGAGATCGCGGGCCGATTCCGGGGTCGCCCCGGTGGCGTCGACGCGGACGTTCACGGTGTCGACCGGGTTGGAGACGCGGATGCGCTCCACGAGAGCCTCGGGACTGTCGGAGAGGCCGAGCTGCTGTCGAGCCGTATCGGCGACGCTGCGCCAGTACCCCATGTCGATGAACGATTTGACCTTGGACAGCGCCAACTGGTCGCCGGCAAGGGCGGCACCCGTCGAACCGTCCGACGCCACGGCCGCCACGTACCCGCTCGCGTCGGCGGAGTACACCCGCGCCTGCGTGGCGCTCCACCCGAGTCCGGCCAGCCCTCCCAGGACCGTCATCACGACGATCGCCTTCCAGTAGGCGCGCAAGATGCGCATCACTCGCTGAATGTCCACTCTGTGTCCGCCTTTCGCATGACGCGACGGCGAGACCGTCGGGTCGCCCGCAGCATAGGCACAGGCGCGAGGACGCTTCTCTCGGCACGGACGGCCGGGGTGGCGGGCGAGACACTCACGACACGAACCGCAGGGGATGCCGGTCGGCAGTCGAGAAGAGGGTGATGCGGATGGGGTGATGCCGGGGTGACGAGGGGGATGAAAGACCTGTTCTCCGCCGAGTTCGCCCGGTCCTCACCCTCAGGATCAGCACCAAGCGGCCGAGACGTGCCGCGCCGAGAACTCCCACCCTTCGGGGGGAGGCCCCGCCCTAGTGGAGATGACGATGCTGATCGATGTGGACACCCTTCCGGCCGGAGCGCGCGTGACCCGGCGGACGAGCCGTTTCTGGGCACCGCGCGAGGGGCCGATCTCTCATCTGCGCGAGGCCCTCGCGAGCGACATCGTGCTGCTGCGCGGACCCACCGGGGTCGGGAAGACCTCCCTGCTGCGCCAGTTCGCGCTCACCCTGCACGACGACACCGAGATCGGTGTGCAGCTCATCGACGGCAACCTCACGCCGCCCGAGAGCATCGACCGCATCGCCGAGGGCTTCGCCAGCGGGCCGTCGCGGCATGTGCTGCTGATCGACAATCACGTCGAGGGCGTCGGCGTCTCCTCCGAGCACCTCCTGCAGATGCTTCACGCCGATTCCGAGCTGCGAATCGTCGTGGGCACCCGGTACGCCACCGGTCTGGAGAGCCCACTCGTGGCTCTCGAGTTCGACGTCCATGTCGTGCCGGCCGCTCGCCTGCGGATGACACGTGACGAGCTCGCACTCGTCCTGGCGCTGAACGGGGTCGAGACCACCGAGGCCGCCACCGACGAACTAGCCGAGCGCACCCACGGATGGCCCGCGCTCGGCCAGCTCGCAAGCGCCCGGCTCCGTCTGGAGGGCCTGCCGCTGAGAACGCGCGAAGAGGCGATCGCCGTCGCCGACTATGCGGGCGCGGCTCTGACCTCCGACATGGAGCAACGGCTCGATATCCCGATCACCGACGAGGTTCGCCTGCTCGCGGTCGCCCCCTTCATCAACGCGGCACTCGCGGAGGCGATGGGCATCGACTCCACGACGGGTTCGACGGCGGAACTCCTCGTGCACCTGCAACACGCGGGTCTGGTCTGGCCGAGCTCGACACGGCTCGTCCTCGCCGAGCCCATCCGCGAGCAATGGTTGCGCGACATCTCGGCACGTACGCCGGGGGTGGTGACGACCGCCCGTCTGAGCCTGCTGAATCATCTCGTCGAAGCGGGCGAACCCTTGCTCGCCGCGCAGATCGCGGCGGACGCCGAACAGTGGCAGACGCTGGCATCGGTGCTGCGAGATTCCGCTCCGGAGATCTGGGCTCGCGACGCGGACAGCTTCGCTCACCTGGTGGGGCGCTTGCGCGACAGCGCGCCGACCGACCCCCTCTCGATCGACGTGCTCCTCGCGCTCGACCCCGATACGGCGCTGTCACCCGAGACTCCCGGGCTCGCCGTCTCCGCACTGGGCCGCCTCCCCGATGCGAAGACGGCCGCGGCGGCGAGCAACCTCGAGGCTCTGACTCTGCGCATCAGTCTCCTGAGGGCGGCCGGGCGCTTCGCTCTCGCCACGGAGTCGGCGTCTCTCCTCGTCGACGGCCTCCGCCGCCACCGCGATGCGGAGCCGGAGGCTTCCGCCGAGGGGTGGTACCAAGCGGGCATGACCGCGTTCGCGATGGGGCGACTGCGCGACGCGGCGCAGTCCCTCCGTCAATCGGAACGCCTCGCCTCACCCGCCGGCCGATCACGCGTGAGAGGGGCGCTCGCGGTCATCGCGCTCCTCGACGGCGACGTCCGGGGAGCGTCGGGCATCGTGGGCCAGAACCGAGACGACAACTGGACGGCGTCCCCCTGGGGAGAAGGGCTCCGCGTCGCGACGGCATGGCTGCAGTTGGAGGGAGGGGATCCGGCGTCGGCTCGGGCGCTGCTGGACCAGATCCCGTCGACCCGGGGAGCACGTGAGCTCTGGCCATACGCCGCGTCGATCCACGCCCTCGCCTTCCTGCTCTCGGGAGCGGCATCCGACTCCCTGGGTCTGCTCCGGGTCTGGGCCGTTCGCGCGCGCAGCACCCCGCCCTCGCACTACCAGTCGACCCAGCTGCTCACCGCACGGGCGAAAGTCCTGATCGCGCTGCGACAGGCGCGCAAGGCGCTCGCCCTCTTCGAAGGGCCGTTCTCTCTTTCCCCGGCCACCGCGCCGGCGATCGCACTGTCGCAGTTGTACGCGGGGCGGACGCACGAAGCGTTCGTCATGAGCGTCAAGTGGGGTCTGCACCACGAACCCGCTCCGCGTGCTGCTCTCGAGAGTCTCGTCGTCAGCGTGGTGGCCGACGTCCGCCTCAACGGGGTGAGCGCACATCGCACCGCCGCGCAACGCGCGGAGTCGTTGAGCATCCAGCACGATCTGTGGAGTCCATGGAGCGCCGTCGCACCGGAGGACGGCGCGCTGGTCCTTCAGATGCTGACGCCCGCTGCGCGAGAGCGGGTGAGCGAACGGCGCTCGTTCTTCGCATCATCCGTCAGCGTGCCGCACCTCACCAAGCGCGAGCAGGTCGTGCTCGCCCACCTGACGCCCACCTCGACGATCGCCGACATCGCACGGGTCCTCGTCGTGTCGCCGAACACGGTCAAGACCCAGCTGCAGAGCTTGTACCGCAAGCTCGAGGTGTCCGACCGCTCCAGCGCGATCCGCGCGGCCCACGCGTGGGGCCTCATCGAGATCGAGACGGAGGCCTGATCACTTGGGCCGGCGCCGACGCAGTCGACCGACGACGACGCGAGCCACGACCAGCAGCACCAGGACGACGATCACCCCGGGCACCGACAGGGGAACCCCGGCACCGCGCAGGACCGCGACGACGACGATCAGCGCCGCCAGCGGAGCCAGCAACATCACGATCTGCCATACACGTCGTCGAGTCACGGCGACAACGCTAACCTCTCGCCCGCAGGGCTCGCCCCGCGACCTCAGGAGACCGGTCGGGTGGACCGACGCCCCGGAGCCGCCCGCTCATCGGCCGCCACCTGCAGGCCGAAGACGCCGAACCAGGCGATCGCCAGCGTCGCGGCGGTGAATTCCAGGTTGCCTCCGAGCACCGTGTCCCCGCCGAAGAGCGAGAGCATGGCGCCGGTGAACGACGTCACCCCGACGGCCACGAGGGTCATGACGCTCGCCGCGCGCATCCACGGCCGTCGTCGCAGAGCCGCTACCTGGCCCATCGCCACGATGGCGAGGACGAAACCCAGCACGGCGAACGAGATGTGAAAGAGGTCTTGCACCTGTGCGCCCGGGGTGAACGGAACCGGGCAGCCCGGGGAGCACGTGATGACCGAGGCCACGGCGAAGCAGAGCCCGCACACCAGCAGGGTCGTGGCGACCGGCCATCCGACGACGTATCCCCCGCCTCGACCGACGAGGGCGCGATCGACGAGCACCGCCGCGATGGCGAGCAGAAGCAGCGCGAGATTGAACAGCGGCGCCGTGGGCATGCCGGTCGCACCGAGCTGGCTGACGTACTGCACGCTCGGGTCCACACCCCGGCAGACCCAGATGAGCGCGGCACTGACGAAAGCGGCCGATCCCCCCACGGTCGCGAGCGTGGCGGGTCGAGGCGGTCTCACCCGTGATCGTGCGGGCGCGGACTGGTCGACGGTGTCGATCATCGACTCCTCCTGGGGGACAACGGGGCTCGGCCACATTATCGCTTCACCCCGGGCTGTCCGACGCTGAGGTGATCTGTCGATCCAGCGGGGTGAATTCCCCACGCCCTGGTCCGCCTGCTCGCGCGGCGCACCCGATGCTGGATCCGCGGGCAGAGCGAGCACGTCGCCTGCGAGCCGGGGGGCCGCATTGCTGAATGTCTCGCTCTGCCCGCACCTTTCCCCCTTCGGCGGTACCTCGCGTCGACGACCCGGTCGTAACGGGCGCCGGCGCGCCCATTCACCGGAGCACTCCGGGTGGGGCGAGCGCCGGGGTGAAAAAGGGGGGATCTACGCACCCGCCGGGTCGGATCGATGCAATCGTCGAGATCGAGCGATCGTCGAGTTGTTCTCCCCCAAGATTCGAACTCTTCCACCGCGATCGCTCACTCTCGGATGCGCGGTCTCGCCGCCTCGGCACCCGGCCGCGAGACCGCGCATCCCCTTAGAGCCTCCTCCGAACGCCTTACGCCCGCACGCCGATGGGGTTGAATCAAAGGGCGCCCGGATCGGACGCGCCACCCCGAGGAGGACCCCGTGACCGACGACCGCGCCGACCACGAGACCGGCCTGGATGCCCTTCTTCAGGCGTCCGAGAACGGCGACGAAGGGGCGCCCATCTTCCCCGTCGGCTTCCGCGGCTACGATCGCGACGTCGTCGACGAAGCCGTTCGTGAACTCGGTGAACGTCTGCGAAGGGCGGCGGACGACGCGCACGACGCGAAGATGCGCGCCGAAGCGATGTTCGCCCAGCAGCGCGCGGAGCATGATGACGAGCTCGAGCAGGCTGCGCGGCGGCACAGCGAAGAGAACGGCGAGCTGCAGGAACGTCTGCGCGAAGCGGCGGCGCGTGCCGCCGAGGCCGAGACACGGGCATCGGCGCTGTCCGGCGAGTTCGCCGCCCGGCTCGGAGAGGACATCGATCCCGAACAGGGGCGACAGCAGTTCGATGCGATCCTGCGCGTCGCCGAAGAACAGGCGACCGTGCTCGTGCAGAACGCCGTCGGGCAGGCGGAGCGCCTGCTGACGAGCGCTCACGACGAAGCCGCCTCCATCCGCGAGGACGCCGTCGCCGAGCAGTCCCGCCTCCGTGCCGAAGCCCAGCACGACGCCGACCAGATCCGCCTCCGCATCGAGACGGAGGCGACGGCGCACGCCGCGCGTCTCGAGCGCGAAGGCGCGCACGCCGCCGAACGGGTGTCGCAGGCGGAACGCGAGGCCGTGGCGGTGCGCACCGAGGCCGAGAAGGGCGCGGCCGCCCTGCGTTCGATGGTGTCTCGCGAGACGGGGGATCTTCGCGCGAAGGCGGAGCGCGACGTCCGCGAGATGACCGCGCGGGTGCTCGAGTTCGAAGAATCCCTCACGCGACGGCAAGACGATGCGCAGCAGGAGTTCCTCGTGCTGCACAACCAAGCGGTCGCCCACGCCGAGCGGATCACCTCCGATGCGAGCGATCAGGTGGCGGCGGCACTCGAGCACGCGCGCCGGATCAGCGCCCGGGCCGACGACTACGAGCGGCTGGCCCGCGCCCAGGCGCAGCAGGTCGAGGCCGACACGCACGTGCGCGCGCGCGACATCCTCGACGGATCCCGCGAGAAAGCACAGCGCATCGCCGACACGATCACGACGCACGCGGCGTCGGTCCTCCGAGACGCCGAGGACCGAACCCGTGATCTGCGGTGGCAGCAGCAGCAGCTGAGCAGCTTCATGGCCGAGATGAACGAGCTTCTGCGCGCTGTGCCCCGCGGTGGGTCGACGGGTCTCGACCTCGAAGACGACGCACCGACTTCGAGTACCGAACACGACGAGAAGCACACCGAGGTGGAACGAGACGTCACGGTCGGCGCGCACGAGGACGACGAGGTCGATCCTCCCAGCTGACGTTCGGCGCGCATGCTCTCCCGGAGCTCCCCGGCTAACGTGGGAAGCATGCGCACCGTCCCCCTCGGCCCCTCCGGCACTCGAGTCCCCCACGTCGTCGCCGGAATGATGCGGATCGACGGGAAGAGCGACGAGGACGTCCGCCGGCTCTACCGCGCCGCGCGCGACGCGGGAATCGATTTCTTCGACCACGCCGACATCTACGCGGCCGAACTGCACTCCGCCGAACGCCGGTTCGCCGAAGCCCTGTCGCTCGACTCGGCCGAACGGTCGGAGATCCGCCTGCAGACCAAAGCGGGGATCGTTCGGGAGGGGCCGTACTTCGACTTCTCGTACGACCATCTGGTGTCATCGGTCGAAGAATCCCTGCGGGCTCTGCGCACCGACTACGTCGATGTGCTTCTTCTCCACCGCCCCGATGCCCTCGTCGAGCCCGACGAAGTGGCTCGGGCTTTTGACCACCTCGAGTCCGCGGGCAAGGTGCGGGCGTTCGGCGTCTCGAATCACACACCGCGTCAGATCGACCTGCTGCGCACGGCCGTACGCCAGCCTCTCGTGGCCAACCAGGTGCAACTGTCCATCGCCCACGCGCCTCTGCTCACCCAGGGGCTCGCGGCGAACATGGAGGGCACGGCGCAGTCGGCCGTGCTCGACGGGGGCGGCCTGATCGAGTACTGCCGCATCGAGGGCATCACCCTGCAGGCCTGGTCTCCGCTGCAGGGATCGCGGGGTGGTGGGGTCTTCCTCGACAACCCGGCCTACGCCGAGCTCAACACGGTCATCGGCGAGCTCGCCGCGCGCTACGGGGTGACGCCCCTCGCGATCGCGGTCGCGTGGATCACCCGACACCCGGCCGGAATACAGGTGGTGCTCGGCACCACCACGCCCGAGCGCCTCACCGAGGCTGCGGCGGGTTCCGACATCGACCTCACCCGCGCCGAGTGGTACGCGCTCGTGCGCGCCGCGGGCTACGTCGTCCCCTGACCGGTGTGTCTCAGTCGCCGCGACGCCCCCGGCGACTGCGGGAGATCACGACGATGAGGCCGACTCCGACGATGACGGCGGCGATCAGCGGAACGAGGACGAACGCGAGTCGACCTGTCTCCGCCTCGGCGTCGGGTTCCGCCTGAGCGGAATCCTCCCCCGCCGAGGGGGAGGCGGACGACTCGGGTGCCGACGAGGGCGCCGAGGTCGCCGGAACCGGCTCCGCCGTCGCCGCGGTGACGGTGACCGTCGCCTGCGCCAACGTCGACTCCCCCGTGCCGACCGCGACCACGATCTCACCGGCGCGCGTCGGGATGAGTTCGACGGTCGCTGATCCGTCGACCACCGCGACGCGGGCGGTCGTCCCGCCCGCGTCGACGCCGTCTCCGTCGAAGGCCGCGGCGTCGGTGGCATCCATCCCGAAGGTGGCCGTCTCGAGGCCCCCGAGACCTGTCGCCGTGACGGTGGTGGTCTCGCCGATCGCCACGGCCGCCGGGTCGATGGTCACCGCCGGTCCCGTCGTGGCCTGTGCCGCCGCGGGAGCGAGGGCCAGCGAGGCGAAAAGTACGGAGATGGCCAGAACGGCCGGTCGGAGGCGCACGGGGGGTCCCTTCGTCGGTCCGCGTAACGGTACCCACCGCGGCGACCGACCGCGCGGTGGTGGACGCGGACGCCGGGGAGCGCTAGGGATCGCCGTCCGACCCGCTTCGCTAGGCTGTGCTCGACATCCACGAGGAGGGGAAGCTCATGACGTCGATCCGACCGTTTACGGGAGTCTTCCTCTGCGGCATCGCGGCTCTCGTCTTCGCCGCCCCGACGCTCTTTCTCGCCGCGGACTCGCCGACGGGACCCAAGGTCGCGTTCCTGGTGGTCGGGACGATCATCCTCGCCCTGGGAGCGCTGCGCATCCGCCGGGAAGGCGCCGCGAGCGCGCGGGGAACGGACGAGCCCGCAAAGCGCGTCAGCGGGGAGTGACCGCTTCCCGGTCTTCGATCAAGACGACCGAGATCGGTTCGGTGGGCAGGTCCCAGGCGGCGACGGGGTTCATGAGCTTCTCTCTTGCGACGGACGTGAGGTGAGGTTCTGCGCTGTGTCACGCATCGCCACCGCGAGATCGGCGACGATGCGCGTGCGGGCCGGCGGTGCGGCAGTCGGGGCCCCCGGCGGGCCCCCGATCACGCGACGCGGGCGAGCGAGCGCGTCGCGTTCGCGGATCGAGGCGCCGGACGTGCCGGGGCCTCGGCCGCCGGAGCTGCGTCGAGCATTCCGTCGAGGCTGAGTCCGCGCGAGGAGTTCGCGTCGTTGGCCATGCGCTTGAGGATGTTCTGGTCGAGGGACTCGGGCTGCTCGGAGTCGAAGACGAACCGCAGGGGGATCGACGGCTGCAGCCAGATCGTCGAGCGTCCGGCCGGTTCGTTCGGGCCGTGCACCCACGACAGGGTGAAGCTCTCGCCACGACGGAGCTTGGTCGCCACGACGACCTTCACGTGTGCCAGCAGTCGGTCCTCGATGATGATCGGCTCGACGGTCGTGCCGTAGAAAAGCTTGGCCATGGTGTACCCCTCTGCTCGTTGCTTATTTGAGAACTTACTAGTTAGACTAGCGAATAGGCAAACAAGATATTAGGGGACCGGATGACGACCGAAAGCAGCACGCCTCCGTCGTACTGGTACAGCGAAAGCGCCGACGACGAACGGGGATCCCGGGTCATGGAGGCACTGCGTGCGTATCGCAGCGCCGAGATGGCCATGCGCCGTCGCACCCAGGACTCGATGGCGATGGGCGAGAACGAGCTGCTCGTTCTGCGCTATCTGACGCGGGCTGCGGGGTCGGGTCAGGACGTCACTCCGATCCACCTGGCGCGCCATCTCGGCGTGTCGACGGCATCCATCACCGCGCTGCTCGACCGTCTCGAGAAGAGTGCCCACGTGCGGAGGAGTCCGCACCCGACGGATCGCCGGAAGGTGCTCGTGGCTGCGACGATCCACGCCGATGACGAGATGCGCGACACGTTGGCGGCGATGCATCGACGCATGATGCAGGCCACGCGCGGAATGAGCGAAGCCGAGACCACGGCGGTCACCGCCTTCCTCGGGCGCATGCGGTGCGCCGTGACGAACGCCTGCGCCTCGACGGGAGAACCGTGTTGCGCGATCGCGGGGGTCCCCGCCGTCTCCCCCTCGGCCGTTGTTCCCGAGACCGTCCCGGACGTGGCGGCGTGAGAGCGCGAGTCACCGCGGCCATCGAGCTCCAGGTCGACAGCGACGCCGACGTCGTCCTCTCGATCGCGGCCGCCTCGGGGTGGTCGGATGACGAGCGGCTCCAGGTGCGCACCACCGCCGGGGTGCTGCCCGTCACCGAGAGCGTCGACCACCACGGCGGACGCCTGCATCGCGTGACGCTGCCGGTCGGCCACGTGCGGATCGACTACGACGCCGAGGTCACGAGCCCGACCGCCCCCGCTCCCTCGGATGAGCTCGACGCCGTGCGCTACCTCCGGCCCAGCCGTTACGTCCCCTCCGACGCCCTGGGTGACGGCATCCCGAACTTCGGCGGGGCCGCACCCCGCGAATTGGTCTCGCTCGTGCCGCAGTGGGTCGCGGATGCGCTGTCTTACGTGAGCGGGTCCAGCGGGCCCACCGATACCGCTCTCGACACCCTCCGCAGCCGCGAAGGGGTCTGTCGCGACTACGCCCACGTGACGATCGCGCTTCTGCGCGCCCTGGGCGTTCCCGCCCGACTCGTCTCCGTCTACGCCCCCGGCCTGTCCCCCATGGACTTCCACGCCGTCGTCGAGGCCTTCGTCGACGGACGGTGGGAGGTGGTGGATGCCACCCGCTTGGCGCCGCGCCCCCACTTCGTCCGCATCGCGACGGGGCGGGACGCTGCCGACACGGCCTTCCTCACCACGCTGTCGGGAACGATGACGTTGTCTTCCGTCGAGGTCAGCGCCGTCGCCATCGGCGCCTTCACCACCGACGACCATCGCGGCGCGGTGCTCCTACCCTGAGTCCCCCTCACGGGGGATCCCCGCCGGAACCCCGCGCGGTAACGTCGCAGCATGGACGTCTTCCCCCCGCCGTCTCGAACCCTTCGCCGCGCCGTTGCCCTCGTGGCGGTGTTCGCGCTGGCGGTTCTGCTCGTCGCCATCCCCCGCCCGGCCGCGGCCGACACCGACGACTTCACCTTCGACTCCTTCGACGCCGACATGAGCTTGTCGCGCACCTCGGACGGGCACGCCGAGCTCGCCGTCGTCGAGACCATCGTGGCGCGCTTCCCCGACGAGGATCAGAACCGCGGAATCGTGCGGGCGATCCCCGACGATTACGACGGAGTGCCGTTGCAGACCCGTGTCGTGTCGGTCACCGACGCGTCGGGTGCCGACGTGCCCTACGAGATCGAGGAGGGGCGCCGTGAGGTGCGGGTGCTCACGGGCGACGACGATTACGTGCGCGGCGTGCAGACCTACGTCATCTCGTACACGCAGCGCGACACCATCCGGTCGTTCGCCGACACCGACACCGACGAGTTCTACCGGGACATCAACGGCACCGACTGGGAACAGCCGTTCGGTGAGGTCTCGGTCCGACTCAGCGTCGACCCGTCGCTCTCCTCGACGGCGATCGACGGGGCGGCCGCGTGCTACGTCGGAGAGCAGGGCTCCGACGCGCGGTGCGACATCACCCGCACCTCGGATGCAACGGGGTCGCTCGTCTGGACCGCCGGGGCACGGGACCTCGACGCGGGCGAGAACGTCACGGTCGCGGTGGGCTTCTCACCCGGCACCTTCGTCCCGGGCGAAGTCGTCCGCACCCCCATGGAGCAGTTCTCCGTCGACGCGGCGCCCGCTCTGGCGGGGCTCTCCCTCGGCGCGGTGGGCCTGGCGGTGGCCGGAATCGGGACCGCCGTCGTCGCGCGCCGCCGCGGACGGGATGCCGCCGGGCGCGGTGTCATCGTGCCCGAGTACGCCCCACCGTCCGACGTCGACGTGCTGCAGGGCGCTGAACTCGTGCAGCGCGGGGGCGCCGGCATCCCCGCCGCTCTGCTCGACGCGGCGATCGCGGGCCATCTGCGCATCGTCGAGTCAGCGGACGACGTACAGACCCTCATGCTCGAACTCGTGCGCACCGACGACGCGAGCCCCCTGCACGCCGCGGTGCTCACGGCCGTCTTCGGCTCGGGAGCCCGGCCCGGTGCCCGCGTCGTGCTGGGGCCCGACCGGCAAGACGTGGCGAAGGCGTTGCAGGCGCTTCCCCCCGGCGCCTCCGCAGAACTGCGGGCGCGGGGATGGACCCACCCGCAGCGTCACGGCCTCTCGATCGGCGCCGGCATCACCGCGGTGGCGGCATTCGTCGTCGCGGTGGGAGCCCTCATCTTCGCGGCGATGGGAACGGCCCCCACGTGGTGGCAGATCGCCGCGATTCCCGCGACCGTGGTCCTCGGCATCCTGGCTTTCGTCCTGCTGCGCTACCGCGACCGCGTCACCGACGCCGGCGCCCCCGCCCGCGACCACCTTCGGGGCCTGCGCGACTACCTGCAGCTCGCGGAGGCCGACCGCCTGCGCGTTCTGCAGAGTCCCGAGGGAGCCGAGCGGCGCCCGGTCGACACCGCGGACTCGGCGCACGTGCTGCACCTGTGCGAGCGCCTTCTGCCGTGGGCCGTGGTGTGGGGGGTCGAGCGCGAATGGGCGCAGGTCCTCGACACGCGCGTGCGCGAGAACGGCGGCGAGCTGGGCTGGTACGCCGGCTCGAACGGCTTCTCGTCGACGGCCTTCCTCGCCACGATGGGATCGATGCGCACCGCGAGCGCCCCGGCGACGGCCACGACGAGCGGATCCGGGAGCTTCTCGGGCGGGTCGTTCGGCGGGGGCTTCTCGGGCGGCGGAATGGGCGGAGGCGGAGGCGGCGGTCGGTGACGCCGTCGGGGCCGCAGCTCGAGACGGTGGCGGGACGACGTCCGCGAGGCGTCACTCCGCGACGCGGATGACCTCCGCGATCACCCGCGGGTCGGCCAGCACGCGGAAGTGCCCGCCACCGGCGAGCCGGACGTTGCGCGCCCCCGCCAGCTCGCTCCCCTCGGGGATGTGCGGGTCGAACGGACCGTAGACGGAGACGATCCGCACGTTCGCTTCGGCCGCAGCGGCGAGCGCGCGCATGGTCGCGTCGCCCGAGGCGAAAGCCCGCAACGACGGGGTGGGCATGAGCCGGCTGTAGCGCGAGCCGCCGAAGGGCGTGGCCACGGCCACCATGGCGCGCAGCCTCTCGCCCTCCGGGTGGAAGGCCATGACGTGCTTGCCGATCAGCCCGCCCTTGCTGTGGGCCACGAGCACGACGTCGTCGAGCCCCCGCGCGACGAGCAGCGCGGCGACGCGATCGGCGGCCTCGGCCACGGGCCGAAGATTTCCGCCCAGCTCGGTGACGACGTGCACCGGGTGCCCGCGGTCGTGCAGGGCCTTCGCGAGGGGTTCCATGAAGCGCCAGGTCTCGTAGATCCCGGGCAGCAGCACGATCGGGGTTCCGCTCCCCTCGGCGAGCGCATCGGGGGCGTCCCGACCGGTGAGCGCCCGCACTTGACCGCGCACGGCGTAGACGTAGTCGCGCACCCACCACCCGAGGTCGCGGACGCCGGTCCGGAGCTTGGCGATCACCATCTCCCCATCCTCGTCGAGGCCGTTCCGCGAGGGGACCGGGTTGCGCCCACAGGCCCGGCGGCACACCCGCTCGGTGCGCGCAACCCGCGCCGTGGCGTCTGCGGCCCGTCGTAACCTGTGGCCATGGACACCTCGGATATCCGCTGGAACGAGCCCGCCCGTCAGAAGATCCTCGACGACGCCGACGCGGTGTTGCGCGAGGCCGTCGTCGCCATCGCCCGAGAGAGCGACGGCATCTCCTCCGACGAGGCGTTCGCGCAGATCAACGCCCGCATCAAGGACCGCTTCATCGATTACGAGCCGGGTCCCGACATCCGCACGTACGCCGACGCGATCGCCGCCGGGGAGATCTCCCCCGACGACGCCGGATGACGCGCGGCCCCTCTCTTCCCCGCGGTCGGCAGTTCGTCCTCACGTGGGGCATACCCGCTGAGTACGGCGGCCTCACCGCCGCCCTCCTGCAGCGGTCGCGCGCCTTCGCCGACCACGGCTCCCCCGTGCACGTGCTGACGTGCGACGACCGCGACGATCGGGTCGCCGTGTCGGCGCAGCTCGAGCGTCGCGGTGCCCTCGCCCCGGGGGTGCACCTCACCAACCTGTGGGATTGGCTTCGCGAGAACACGCTGCGAGGCCGTCCGGTCGCAGCCGGCGCGGGATTCTCGCCCCTGCCGGCCTCGGCCACCGCCGAGTACACCGGGGGCATCCTGGTGCGGCGGATACGGACGGATGCCGCGGGGGCGGTGCAGCAGATCGATCACCTCCGCGCCGACGGGACGCTCGCCGTCAGCGACCGCCGCGATGTCGCCCACGGCTCCGGCCGTACCCGGCGCGTCATCGTCGCCTGCGACGAGAGCGGCGCCCCCCGCGCCGCGTGGCGCGGGGTGAGGGAGCTGTACACCGCGTGGCTCGACCGGCTGACCGGCGGTGCCCGGTCGTTCCTGCTCGTCGACAGCAAGGCCATGGCACGGTTCGCGGCCGGGTATCGCCGAGCCGGCGTGGTCGTGCTGCACGTGGTGCACGGCTCCCACCTGACCGACGACGGCAGCGCCATCCGCGCCTCCCGCGCGGAGGTGTTCTCGCGGCTCAGCGCCTTCGACGCCGTCGTGTTCTGCACGCCACGGCAGGTGGCCGACGTGCGGCGCGAAGTCGGGCCCATCCCCCTGCTGACCGCGGTACCGCATCCGGTCGACGTGCCCGACACCGATACTCGTGCACCGCGCGACGGCACGGTGGTGGTGGCCCGGCTCGAGCCGATCAAGCGTGTCGAGGACGCGGTCGACGCCATCGGGCTGGCACGGTCGAGCGGCGCGCAGGTGCACCTCGACGTCTACGGCGACGGTCCCTCCCGCGCCGCTCTGGAGCGACGGGCCGGCGACGGCGTCGTGTTCCACGGCTTCGATCCCGCCGCGCGCGATGCCCTCCGGCGCGCCTCGACCCTCCTGCTGACGAGTCGTTCCGAGGCCTTCTCGCTCGTGGTGGCCGAGGCGATGGCCGCCGGCTGTCTGCCCATCGCCTACGACGTGCCGTACGGCCCCCGCGAGCTCATCGCCGACGGACGCACCGGGTGGCTCGTGGCACCCGGTGATGTCGCCGCGCTGAGTGAGGCGCTCGTGCACGCGGCATCCGCGAGCCCGGCGACCCTCGCCCGCATGCGCCGTGCCGCCGTCGAGAGGGCACGCGCGTACGACGAGGCTGCGGTCCTGCGCCTGTGGGGGCGCGCGCTCTCTCGGGCCCGACGGAGACACCGGCTCCGGGGGACCACCTGGCGCACCCGCGAGATGTTGCGGCGCCGCCTTCGGATCGGCTGAGATCCGGACCCATCCGGCCCACGCAGGCGTAACGTTCCTCTCACCACCCCGGCATCGCCGGCGCGGAAGGCACCGATCTCGGTGCCACCGACGACTCCCGTCCGTCGAGCCCTCCCCCACGCGGCTCCGGACGGGAGTCGCCGCCGTTCTCAGCGGTCTTCGCCGTAGCCGCGGATGCTGCGCAGGTCGTCTTTCAGGTCCTCGTTCGACACGTCGTCGTTCACCTGGGCGTCAGCGGCGCGCTGCTCCTGCTCGCCCTGCTTCTTCTCTTCGACCCCGGCGTCGGTCGCACCGTCCATCACGGGGGCGTCCTGGGTCTCTTCGCGGTCAGTCATCGTCGTCCTCCTCGGAAAGGGTGGTGACTGGCATCCTGACCCCCTTCGTCGCGAGCCGACCGGGGCTTGCGCCGACCTGGCCCGAGATGCTCACGCGTCGTGATGCGCCGGGTGACGACGCTCGAGCGCCGAGCCCTCGACGTCGACGTTCGGCACGATGCGGTCGAGCCATCGCGGCAGCCACCAGGCCGACCCTCCGAGAACGTGCATGATCGCGGGGATGAGGAGCATGCGCACGATGAACGCGTCGAAGAGCACGCCGAGCGCGAGGCCGAGACCCATCGACTTGATGATCACCGCGTCCGACGCGATGAAGCCCGAGAACACCGCGATCATGATGATCGCCGCGGCCGTCACGACCGTGCGTCCCGCGCGGAACCCCTGCGCCACCGCCAGTCGGGGCGCGGCCCCGTGCGCCCACGCCTCGCGCATGCCGGTGGCGAGGAACAACTGGTAGTCCATCGCGAGACCGAACAGGATGCCGACGAGGATCACCGGCAGGAAGCTGAGGATCGGGCCGGGGTTGTGCACGCCCAGGATGCCGCCCAGCCAGCCCCACTGGAAGACCGCGGTGACCGCGCCGTAGGTCGCGAACAACGACAGCACGAAGCCCACCGTCGCGATCAACGGCACCAACAGCGAGCGGAAGACCATGATCATGATGAGGAACGACAACCCCACGACCACCACGAGGTAGATCGGCAGCACGTCGGCGAGACCCTCGGAGATGTCGATGTTGATGGCGGCGGCGCCCGCGACCCCCAGCTCGATGTCGCCGTCGACCGCGGGGAGGGACCGCAGGTCGCGCACGAGCTGCTCGGTCGACACCGCGTTCGGGCCCTCCTTCGGGATGACCTGGAACGCCGCGAGCGTCCGGTCGTCCGACACCGCGACCGGGGCTACCGCGGCCACATCGTCCTGCGCGAACAGCTCGCGCGCGACGTCGAGCTGGATACCCTGCACGTCGGCCTCGGCGGTGCCGGCGGGCAGCGCCGCGGTCACGAGCAGGGGGGCGTTGGCCCCGGCGCCGAACGCCTGGTCGGTCCAGGTGAACGCCTGGTACGCGGTGGAGTCCTCGGCCTCCGACCCGCCGTCGGGCAGGCCCAACCGCATCGACAGGGCGGGGATCGCCACGACCAGCAGCGCCAGGGTCGCGATCACCATGGTGAGCACGGCACGCAGCGTCGACATCGGCTTCACCGCGGAGACCGTCGCGATCGACCCCGTGCGGGCGGCGCGACGCGGGTGCTCGGCGGAGTCGACGGGAGGCTCGGCGGACCGGGCTGCGCGACGCGGGTGCTCGGCGGAGTCGACGGGAGCCGGGGCCGAGCCCGCGGCCCGGCGCGGGCGCTCCATCGCGTCGGCGGCGGCCGTCGCCCTGGCACGGGCCTTGCGGGTGAGGATCCGTGGACCGGCCAGCCCCAGCAGCGCGGGGATGAGCGACACCGCGATGAGCACGGCGACCAGCACGCTCACCGCGCCCGCCGTTCCCATCAGGCCGAGGAAGGGGATGCCGGTGATGTTGAGCGCCAGCAGGGCCACGATCACGGTCGTGCCGGCGAAGACGACGGCGTTCCCGGCCGTTCCGTTGGCGAGGCCGATCGATTCGACCACCTCGGCCCCCTGCAGCAGCTGGCGCCGATGGCGATAGAGGATGAACAGCGCGTAGTCGATGCCGACCGCGAGGCCGAGCATCACGCCCAGGATCGGGGTGACGGATGCCATCTGCACCACCCCCGAGAACGACAGCGTGGCCATGGCCCCGATGGCGACGCCGACGAGCGCGGTGACGATGGGGAACGCGGCCGCGAGCACCGAGCCCAGAACGACGACGAGCACGATGGCGGCGATCGCGACGCCGATGGCTTCGCCGACGCCGAGGATCTCGGGCACACCCTGCGCGATCTCGGTGTTGAACGCCACGTCGACGCCCGGCACCGGCTCGGCGGTGAAGTGCTCGACGACGGCGTCTTTCGAGGCTTCTGACAGCTCCAGCCGCGGCTCGCTGAAACCGACGTTGACGATCGCGGTGGACGCGTCGTCGGACACCAGACGGATGGCATCCGCGAACGACAGCAACTCGGCTCCGTCGGCGAGCTGGGTCTCCTGCGCGGAGATCTGCGCGAGGCCGTCGGTCACCTGCGTCTGCTGCTGCGCGAGCGCCGCGCGCTGCTGGTCGAGCTGCCCCTGCTGCTGGCCGAGGGCCTCGAGCTGCGCCTGCTTCTGCGCGGTGGGCAGCGGCGCGGCCTCGAGCTGCGCGCGGGCAGCGTCGAGCTGCTGCTGGCCCGCGTCGAGCTGCGCCGTCCCCGCGTCGAGCTGCTGCGCGCCCGACTCGGCCTGCGCGCGCGCGTCGGCGAGCTGCTGGCGGCCGTCGACCACCTGCTGTCGCTGATCGTCGAGCTGCTGCTGCGTCGAGAAGGGGTCGGTGACGCGCGCCACGTCGGGCAGGTTACCTGCCGAGGCGACCAGCCCCGAGATCTCGCTCTTCTGCTCGTCGGTCAGCGCCGAGCCGTCGGCGGTGCGGAATACCACCGCTCCCGAGGCGCCGCTGAAGTCGGGCAGTTCCTCCTGCAGCTTCGCGATGACGTCCCCGGATGCCGTGCCCGGGATGTCGAAGCTCGAGCTGAGGCCCTTGGAGCCCAGCAGGAAGCCGCCCACCACCACGCCGAGGATCACGGCCCACGCGACGATCACCGTCCACGCGCGGCGCGCCGCGAAGGTTCCGAGACGGTGCAGCAGTTCAGCCATGCGGGGTGTTCCTCTCGTGCGGTGCGCGCGGAGGAGCACCGTCGGCTCCGACCAGTCCGTCGAAGATAACACGCACCGTCTCGTCTCGATTCGGCTCGAGGTCGTCCAGAATGTGTGTCATGGCTCTTCCGCGCAGTGGACCCGTTCGCAGCGAGGCGGCGCGCCTCGCGATCATCGATGCGGCCGTCGCCCTCTTCGTGGAGCGCGGCTACGACCACCTCACGATGGAGGGCATCGCCCGGCGCGCCGGCGTCGGCAAGCAGACCATCTATCGCTGGTGGCCGAGCAAGGGAGACGTCATCGCCGAGGCGATCCTCGAGGGCCGCCTGCTCGGCGGCCGGCGCGACCTCCCCGACACCGGAGACGCGCGCATCGACCTGGCCGACTGGCTCGACGAACTCTTCACCCTGCGCGCCAGCCCCGAGGGCGAGGGCATGCTGCACTCGCTCGTCGCCGCGGCCGCCGGAAGCGCCGAGACCGGCCGACGACTGCGCACCGAGATCCTCGCGGCGCCTCTCATGGCGCGATTGTCCGAAGCGCTGGGAGGAGCCACCGGACCCCGTCTCGACGCCGCCGCCGACGCACTGGTCGGAGCAGTGATCCTGCGCGCCCTGAGTCGCGAGGCCTTCCATCGCGACGACATGCTCGCTCTCGTCGACGCGATCGTGGGTGCTCGCACCTGACCCGGCGGCGGCCGCAGGACTCAGGATCGGATAGCACATCGCCCGAAACGGCGTCCAGCCCACCCACGCACACCTTCATCCCGTAGAATCGTGCGCAGCAAGGGGAGTACTCCCACGCGACGATCTCGTCAATACGGCCACGCCATCGTGGACCCGGGACGTCGGCCCGCTTCGCCGGGTGGAAGAGACCTTGGTGTTCTGGCGTACACCTATTCTCCCTGGAGGCCGTCTTGGGCGTCACACCCCTGGTCTGGATCATCACCATCGCGATCACGATCGCGTTCTTCGTCTTCGAGTTCTTCGCGCACGTGCGAAAGCCCCACGAGCCCACGATCGCCGAGTCCGCTCGATGGTCGGCGTTCTACATCGGCTTGGCCCTGCTCTTCGGCGTCGGTATCGGCGCCGTCTCGGGGTGGACCTACGGCGGCGAGTACTTCGCCGGCTACCTGACCGAGAAGGCGTTGTCGATCGACAACCTCTTCGTGTTCCTGATCATCATGACCGGGTTCGCCGTGCCGAAGATCTATCAGCAGAAGGTGCTGATGATCGGCATCGTGATCGCGCTGATCATGCGTGGCGCATTCATCGCCGTCGGTGCCGCGCTGATCGAGAACTTCTCGTGGATCTTCTACATCTTCGGCGCCCTGCTGCTCTTCCTCGCCTACCGCCAGGCGTTCTCGCACGGCGACAGCGACCCCGCGAACGGCAAGTTCATGCAGTTCGTCCGCCGCGTCCTCCCCGTGAGCGAGGAGTACAACGACGACAAGCTGACGGTGAAGAAGGACGGCAAGCGCTTCGTCACCCCGATGCTGCTCGTCATCATCGCGATCGGCTTCATCGACCTCGTCTTCGCGGTCGACTCGATTCCCGCAATCTACGGTCTGACCAACGAGGCGTACATCGTCTTCACCGCCAACGCCTTCGCGTTGATGGGCCTGCGTCAGCTCTACTTCCTCATCGGCGGACTGCTCGAGCGCCTCGTGTACCTCGCGCAGGGACTGGCCGTCATCCTGGCGTTCATCGGTGTGAAGCTCGTCTTCCACGCCCTGCATGTCAACGAGCTGCCCTTCATCAACGGCGGCGAGCCGCTGCTGTGGGTGCCCGAGATCCCGATCTGGTTCTCGCTGCTGTTCATCGCGGCGACCGTGGCCGTGGCGACGTTCCTCAGCCTGCGCAAGACCCGCAACGACGACCAGAAGAAGGAACGCGAGACGTTCGACGGCGAGAAGGTCATCCACGCACCCGAGGACTGACCCCGCACGACGACGGGCCCGCGGCGATCGCCGTGGGCCCGTTGCCGTATCCGGGCGTCGTGCGCAACCCCGGCGGACGCGTCCCTCGGCGGTCCTACCGTGGCGGTCATGACGCGATTCGGCTACACCCTCATGACCGAGCAGAGCGGCCCCCGGGCGCTCGTCGACTACGCCGTCGGCGCCGAGCGCGCCGGCTACGACTTCCTCGTCTCGAGCGACCACTACTCGCCCTGGCTCACCAGCCAGGGTCACGCGCCCTACGCGTGGACCGTGCTCGGTGCCGTCGCGCAGGCGACGACCGACGTCGAGCTCATGACGTACGTGACGTGCCCGACGGTTCGCTACCACCCCGCCGTCGTCGCACAGAAGGCGGCCACCCTTCAGCTGCTGTCGGAGGGGCGGTTCACTCTCGGCCTCGGCTCGGGCGAGAACCTCAACGAGCACGTCGTCGGTGAGGGATGGCCGGCGGTCCACGCCCGCCAGGACATGCTGGTCGAGGCCATCGAGATCATCCGCGCCCTGCACACGGGCGACCTCGTCACCTACGACGGCGAATACTTCCGTGTCGACTCCGCGCGCGTGTGGGATGCGCCCGACGGCGGCGTGCCGATCGGTGTGGCGGTGTCGGGCAAGCACTCGATCGCACGTTTCGCTCCCCTGGGCGACCACCTCATCACCACCGAGCCCGATGCCGAGATCGTCCAGGGCTGGGACGAGCACCACGAGGGCGCGTCGCGCAAGATCGGTCAGATCCCGATCAGCTGGGACCCCGACAAGGATGCCGCCATCGCACGCGCCCACGACCAGTTCCGCTGGTTCGCCGGAGGCTGGGCCGTCAACGCCGACCTCCCGACCCCCGCGGGCTTCGCGGGCGCATCGCAGTTCGTGCGGCCCGAAGACGTCGCCGAGTCGATCGCCTGCGGCCCCGACCTCGATGAGCTGGCCGAGAGCGTGCGGCCGTTCATCGACGCCGGTTTCACCGACATCGCCATCGTGCAGGTCGGCGACGAGCAGCAGCAGCGCTTCGTCGACGAGATCGCCGCTCCCCTGCTCGACAAGCTCCGCGCCCTGTGAGCCGTGGTCCGGGGCGCGTCGGCGACGACGCCCCGGACCACGGGATCAGCGCGGAGAGGCGCCGGTCTCGGCGATCCACCTCTCGAGGCGCCACGAGGGCAGGCGGAAGACACGGGCGACGACCGAGACCGGATGCCGGGCCTCGACGACCGCGGCGACGGCGAACTCGCGCAGCGAGCGGAACTCGCGGTCCGCCAGCACTCCTTCGCGCAGTTCGGTGAAGGTGCGGGGCTGCCGACGCGGCGCCGGGGCACGCTCGACGCCGGTCATGACCGAGCCGGCGACGGGCTGAGGTCGCGAGGCGACGGGCTGAGGTCGCGAGGCGACGACCCCGGTCGCCGGCGGGACCGGGCGGGACGCCGTCTCGATGGGCGCGGGTGCGTGCATCACAGACCACGCGGCTTCCGGCGGGCGTATCGGCGCCTCGTGGCGCACCCACGGCGCGGGCGGCAGCGGCCCGCCCCACGTCTGCTCCGTCGGAGGATAGACCGTCGACTCGGGCCGGACGGGCGCGAGGGGCGGCTCGGGCATGGTCGGCGCGGCCACCGCAGAACTCCAGGGCGCGGCGGGGAGCTCCCCGCCCCACACCACCTCGCTCGGCACCACGTACGGGCTGACCTTCGCTGCGGGCGCGCTCATCCAGGGCGCCGGGGGAAGGTCGCCTCCCCACACGACCTCGCTCGGCACCACGTATTCGCTGTGCGCCGCCTCGTCGCCCGGCCCCGTGCGCACGACGCCGCCGAAGAGCTCGGCGATCTCGATCTCGAAGGTCTCGGCGAGGGCGACGAGCGTCGCCAGCGACGCCGTCGCGCGTCCCGACTCGATCGCGCGGACGCGTGACTCCGAAATGCCGGCCTCGAAAGCCAACCCGGCGACCGAGAAGTCCCGCGCCCTTCGCAGTGCCCGCACCCGGTCGGCGAGGCCACGCAGAACACCGTCGAGTCGATCGTCCACCGTCACGTCCGTCATCCGTGTCATCCCCGTCTCACCCGAGGCGCGGCGGCGGCCTCATCGACCCACTTTTGCAGACGCCACTGCTGGATGCGGAACAGACGCGCGATGGTCGACACCGAGTATCCGCCCTCGAGGACAGCGGCGACGGCGAAGTCCTGCAACGACGCGAACGTGCGCCCCTCGAGCACCCCGGTGCGGAGGTCCGCGAAAGAACGGGGGCGACCGGACGACGGGCGCCCCACCTGCGCGGGACCCGCCGGTCGGGGTCTGCCCGCGCGCTCGGCGGGCGTGCCGGGGCGCGTCCCCCTCGCCGACCATGATCCGGGGCCGCGTCCCGCACGGGATGCGTCCTCCGACCCGTCGTCGATCGGAGGTTGCGGCTTCCCCGCGGTCGGAGGGTCAGCGGATGCCGGGATCCCCGCGGCGAGCGCGGGCACCGCCGTGCCGCGATAGGCGGCGACCTGCTCCTGTCCATGACGCAGCAGCGCTTCCTGCAGCAGCTCCCGCAGTCGTCGGTGCTCCGCCCGACGACGCCAGAGCACCGGCATCCCGATCGCGGGCACGAGCAGCACGAGCCCCCACATCCACATCATGGGGTGCTCGTTCATCCACCCCACCCAGGCCCACTGGAACCTCCAGTCGCCCTGGTCGTTGTCTGCCTGCATCGTCTTCGCCCCCGACCATGACGCCACGGCGTCCTCGCCGACGCCGTGGAAGACGTTGCCGGTGATGTCGGCCCGCGCGGCGTCGGCGAGTTCGACGGCGTATCCCGACGACACCGTCAGGTCGTTGTCGCGCACGATCACGGCGGCCCGGGCCAGCTCCAGCGCGATGCGGCGCCCGACCAGGCGGGAGCCCGAGACCTCGGCATCCGCGATGTCTCCGGCGATCTCCAGGCCACGCAGCTCTCTCGACGACAGGTCGACGCCCGTGACCGCCAGTCCGGTGGACGGCCCTTGGACGAGCACGGCCGTGCGGGCCTCGTCGACGGTGGTGCGGGCGATCTCGGTCTGATCGGTGGAGATGACGCGGACCCCTCCGTCTCGACTGTTCCGCACGCGCGATTCGGAGAGGGTGAACCCGGTCGAGGGCGTCAGTGCGTACCCGCCGGTGGTCGGGCCGTCGGCCAGGGCCGCCCCGTCGACGCGGATCCCCCAGCCGGCGGAGTCCTCGACGGTGGCCCCCGTGACCCGCACGTTCTTCGACTGGCGCGAGATCGCGATGCCGTCGCCGCCCGAGCCCGTGACCGTCGTGCGCTCGATGGTCGTGTCGGCCGCGGCGTTCGTCACCTCGATACCGCTCAGGGTCGAGCCTTCGATGCGGGAGTCCTGGATGAGCGCGCCCGTGGTGTCGGAGAGGAAGAGTCCGTAGTGCAGGCCGCTGAGGGTGGTTTCGCTCAGGCCCGCGTACGCCTGGCCGTAGCCGGTGCCGGTCACCGAGAGGCCCCCGGTGCGACCGCTCCAGTAGCCGAGGTCGCGGAACTGCGTCGACCTCGCGTCGACGACCCCGTCGCGGACGCGGATGTAGGCCCGTCCATCACTCTCATCGGCGTCCGCCGCGTTCGCGGACTCGTCCCACGACGTCACGACCAGGGGCGCATCGGGCGTGCCACCGAACCCCAGGATGCCGCCCCAGGCGACGATGCTCGTCGTCGCCTGCGCCGAGCTCGCCATCCGCACCGTGGAGCCCGCGCCGGACAGGTCGAGTTCCGCACCGGCTCGCACCACCACATTGCTGGTCAAAGTGAAGGTCGTCGAGTCGTCCTGCCGCATCGCGCCCTGGGCGATCAGGTCCGCCGCGGTGTACCCCGTCTGCGCCCCATTGCGCGGGGCGAGCACGACGGTGTTCCACTGCTGCCTCAGCGCCGGATCGTCGCTGGAGAGCACCGAGATCGCCGACAGGCGCGCGTCTTCCGCCGCCACCCGGGCGGCCGGCGTCTGCGGGGCCGCATCGGCGCCGTCCGGACCCGCGGTCGGCTCGGGCTCGGGCGCGGAGTCGACCAGGGCGGTGTCGGACTGCCCCGGCGAGCTGAGCCACGGCAGGAAGGTGCCGGTGTGCACGAAGTTCCCGGCGAGGATGACGCCGGCCACGAGCACGATCACGGCGAGCACCATGATCACCCGGGCCGCGCCGCGCACCGTGACGTGACCGTCGCCGCGTTCCTCGGCCGTGAGCGTGCCGTCGTCATCCCGCATGCGTGGTCTCCCCGTCCGGGGTCGCCGCGTTCGGGGCCGTCGCGCTCGGAGTCGCCGCGGCCGCGGCGTGCGCGATCCGGACCTCCCCGTCGGAGGCCGCCGTGGGCTCTCCGTCGTCGGTGGGCGAGAGCAGGCTCGCCTCCGTCTGCCCCTCGCCACCGCGGGTCGTGGCCGAACGCGTGAGCCAGCCCTGCGTGTTCATCGTGAACAGGGCGAACACCTTGATGGGGAGGGCGACCAAGATGATGACGAGGGTGACCAGGGGCAGCAGCACGATGTCCTCGGGACGCCGCCAGAGGTGCGACATCCCGCGGATGCCGCGGCCGACGAAGAGCCAGACCACGGCCAACCCGAGGGCGAGCCAGGGGTGGTCCGACCGCACCGACAGCGCGATGTAGGCCAGCGCGATGAACATCGTGAAGGGCGTCAGCAGGATCTGCATCATCGTGATCTGCGAGATCAGCGGCACCTTGAACACCCATCCGTGGCGGATGGCGGTCAGATAGCAGCGGTACGAGTTGCGGCTCCAGCGCACCCGCTGCTTCACGAACGCCCGGAACGTGCCGGGGAACATCGAGAGGGCGCGGGCGCTGTCCTGATGGGCGACCCGGAACCCTTGCGAGAGGACGAGCCAGGTCATCCGCCCGTCGTCGCCGGCGACGCACTCCTTGCCGAAGAAGATCTCGTGCTCGAGGTCCTCCACCCGCGGCTGGATGACGGAGCGCCGGTACGCCGCGGTGCGCCCGGACGCGCAGATGATGCCCCCGAAGCGCCCCATGGCGGGGGCGTAGTCGGTGTAGCGCAGGTCGATGATCCAGTCCGCGACCCGACGCCAGACGCTCGACTGGGGCATGTAGACGTTCTGCCGAGTGCTCACGGCCCCGACGGCGGGGTCGATGAACGGCATCTGCACGGCCGCGAGCACTCCCTCGTCCCAGGCCGTGTCCGAATCGACGAAGACGATGAGCTCGGTGTCGACCATCCGGATGCCGACCCCCAGCGCCGACCGCTTGCCACGGTGCACGAACATCACGACCTCGACGGTCGGGATGTTCAGGGCTTCGATCCTCCGCTGCGCCTCGACGTCGTCGACGTCGAGCACGATGATGATGCGCGAGGGCCCCTGGCGCACCCACGTCTGCAGGCAGCGCAGCAGCACGTCGGGGTCTTCGCGGAACGAGGGCACGACGACGGTGGCCGTCGTGCGGTAGTCGTTGCGCACCGGGCGCGCGGTGGCGGCGAGGATCTTACGCACGATCCAGAAGCCCCACGAGACGATCCCGAGGTAGCCGAAGGGCAGCACCCACATGAGCTGCTCACCGAATGAGCCGTTCGACACCATTCTCCCCTTGTCGGCACCGCACCCGGCGAATGCCGCCGGCCACTGCCCGGGGGAGACACTGAACGATAGCGTGTTCGACGACCCGGTGTCGTCAGGGGCAGGACGACGAGCCCAGCGACGCCCCGCTCGACACGGTGTTGTCGCACGCGATCACGTTGCCGGCGGCGCGGGCCGCACCCACGAGATGCACGCCGATCCCTCCCCCGTCGGTGATCAGAGCGGAGCCCGAGACGGTGTTGCCCGACCCCCACGGGGGAAGGATGACGTGGACCGACACCGCTTCGGCGGGTGCGGTCACCGTGCTCGAGGTCAGCGACCATCCCGAGCCCTTGAGGTCGACCGCGCTGTCGACCACGGCGCCGGGAGAGATCGACAGGGTCGACGAGCGGATGACGCCGTCGCTGGTCCCTTCTTTGACGTCGACGGCCTCGGCGGTGGTGTCGCTCACGCGCAGACGCTCCAGGACGTTCCGATCGCTGCGGTCGGGTCGGCAGTCGCTGTAGCGGCACCAGTTCGACTCGGCGGAACCGATGTACACGCCCTCCCCGAACTGCGGATCACGCAGCCCCGTCCGCTCGACGGTGACGTCGCTCACGGTGTTGTCGCTGCTGCCCGCGCGCAGGTGCAGCCCCTCCTGCCCGACGTCCGAGATGGTGAGTGCCGAGAGCGCGGTGTACGAGACGGCATCCAGGACCACCCCCTTCTGCGCGCCCCGCACGGACAGGTCGCGCACCTCCCAGTACGCGACGCCGTCGAGGTGCAGGGCGTACCCCTCCCCCGTGTCGCCGCCGTCGATGATCGACCCTCGCACGCCGCACAGCACGATGGGGGCCTCGGCCGTGCCCGAGGTCGAGACGTGGAAACGGCCCGGGTACGTCGTCGGCGCGAGCTGCAGCGCGTCGCCCGGGCGGGCGGCGTCGATGGCGCTCTGCAGCGCGTCGGCGGTGGGTCCGACCTCGACCGCGCCGGGCGCGCACGCCGGTCCCGCCGTCGTGCCGGCATCGGGCACGACCGGCCCCGGTCCGCCCGCGCACGCGGACAGCGCGAGAACCACGGCGAGGAGCGGCACCAGACGACGAAACCCGGACATCGGGTCGAGTATCGCAGCAGAGCGGACCGCCGAGGGCCTCGCCGCGACGAGTCCGTTCCCGCGCCGCGCGGTCAGACCCCGTCGCGCAGGTCGCGGAAGAACGCGTCGACGTGCGATCGCAGAGACGCCACGCGACGATCGCGCGCCGCCGCGGCGTCATGACCGAGGTACGCGGGCGGATCGAGCCGACGCACGTTGCGCGAGCACTCGAATCCCGCGCAGAGCAGGGTACCGACGGTGTTCCCCGTCCGGCCGGCTTTGCCCGTCCGTCGCGCGGAGAACAGCACGACGTCGTTCGGCAGCGTCACGTCGGTGCACCACGAGCACTGTGCGCGAGTGCGGGTGCGCTGTTCGGTCTGGCGCAACTGCAGACCGACCGGCGTGCCGTCGATCTCGGCGACGACGAACCCGAGCAGGGGCGACTTGGCGTCGCGCCATCCGACGTAGTCGAGGCGGTCCCACGGCGAAGCCTCGATGTCGGTGGGCACCGTGAGGGCGCTGCGCTCACGGGTGGAGACGTTGACGAAGGCGGAACGGAGGGTGGAGGCGGAGAGAGCGTGCATGGAGGTATCCCGAAGAGAGGGTCCGCCCGCGCGGGCGGAACGAAGACGTGCGTGCGAGAAGGAGCGCACGCGCGAAGGTGATCGACCGGTCGAGAGGACGACACGGGATCGAGGTGGTCGCTCGCACACCGGCGAGCGGGCCCCGTCGGTCAGACGGCGGGGGAAGCGGCGCGCACGACGCCTGTGCCGCCGGCGCTCCGCGCGCCGACGACCCCCTCACGCCCGGTGGGCATCGAAGGAGTGACGAGGGACATACCTCCAGGGTACGCCCGTCAGGCCCGGAACGCCGCCGAACCCAGCGTGCGCTCGACCGTCATCTCGAGCACGACGCGCTCCGGGTTCTCACGGGGCTGCCGGTACCGCGCGGCGTACAGCTCTACTGCGCGGGCCACGGCCTCCGGATCATCGGTGACCTGCGCCGGCCCTTCGAAGCTGATCCACTGCGCCCCGGCGACCGAGCACACCGAGGCGCGGCCGCTGCGCGCGGCGTTCACGAACTTCTGGGTGCCGCGCGAGCCGATGACGCGCACGATGCCGTCCTCGTACGTGAAGCCCACGGGAACGGAGTGCACCCGACCCGAACGGCCGACGGTCGAGAGGGTGGCCAGGTGGTACTCGCGCAAGAAGGCGAAGGCGTCATCGGTCAGCACTCCTCCAGGGTGCCACGTCACGCGATGTCCGAGACCGTTCTCGTGGCGGCATCCCAGCGACGGATCGACGTCGCCCGCCCCGCGAGGTCCGCCCCGCCTCCTCGTGCCAACGCCGAGAGCGCCTCGCCGATCCGGTCCACCGGCACGCGTCGCGCCAGGGTGACGTGCGGCGTCCACGAACCCGGACGCGTGTGGTCGGCGTCGTCGCCGGCACCCGCGCGCTCGTGCACGCGCGCGTGCAGGTCGAGCAGGGCCGATGTGGGAACGACCGAGCGGGCGATGACGCGGGTGCGACCGACGCCGAACAGCAGCGGCGCCCCGAGCGTGAGCGGCAGCGGGAGCGACGAAGCCAGTCCCGTGGCATCCATCTCGTCGAGGGCCCCGCGCACGAGCATGGTCAGATGCGGGCGGTTGCTCTCGCCCGTGTGCCGAGCTTGGCTGGGGAGGTCAGCCGCGACGAGAAGGTCCCACTCGCGTCGGACGGCCGCGTCGGTGTCGTCGTCGAAGAGCAGTTCCAGGCTGGTGACGTCGCTCATCGCGCGGTCATCGCGTCGACCACCAGGCCGCCGCGACGAGAGCCGGCTGGAAGAACAGGCGAACGAGGCGCTTGCGGTCCGTGTCCAGACCGAACGCCGAACGGCGCTTGCGCCACTGATCGATGTTGCCCGGGAAGATCGCGACGAAGAAGGCCGCGAGGGCGGCCCCCACCCGGCGACGTTCTTTCGGCAGCACCAGCAGGGCCAGGCCGAAACCCGCTTCGACGACCCCGGATGCCACGACCACGGCGTCGCGGTCGAGGGGCCCCCGTTCGACCAAGGCATCCGGCACCTGCGCCTGGAAATCGCGGCGCGCGAAGCTCAGATGCGATACACCGGCGAAGAGCATTGCCAGGGCGAGCGCCCACCGTACGACAGATCTCATGCGACCACGGTACGAGCCGCGAGACGTGGATCCGGTGGGCTTGACGACGACGCGCGCGTTCTGCGCGACGGATCGCGGCGACTACGCCACCCGGCCGGATCGCGCAAGCCCCGTGTCCTCGAGGCGCTGCGCGGTTGACTGACGATACGCGACGAAGGGGGTGACAATGACGATGACCGAGACAGCGTCTACAGCGAGTGAGGACGCCGACGTGGACGCTCTGCTCGTCCGCGCCGCTAGTGGCGACTGCGACGCCTTCGTCGCGTTCTACGACGCCACCGCCCCGCGCGTATACGCGGTGCTGCTCTCCCTCACCGGCGTCGCCGCCTCCGCCGACGCCCTTCTCGAGGGCATCTACGTCGAGGCGTGGGAGCGCATGCGCGGCCGTTCGGCGCCGCCGTGTCCGGGGATGCAGTGGATGTCGGTCATCGCTCACCGGCACGCCGCCGGCCAACGCTGAGCGGACGCGTCAGGCGGGCGCCGTGGGCGCCGTCGAGGTCGGTGCGCTCGGGGTCGAGAACGAACCCGCCCGACGAGTCGGGGAGAGAGATGGGCTGTACGGACGACCCGGAGTACGGAAAGCCCAGGAACGTCTCCCTCGGGAGATATTTCGCATTCATATTCTACTAGGCCGCCTAACTATCGGCCAGGAAAACCCGACAATATGCGGCCGCAGAGGTGAATTATCGGACGCCGCCCAAGATCTATCGACCGCCTGGAATCTCGTTAACCTAACTAGACTGTCGGTCACCTCGCCCGGATCCGACAGGAGGCGTATGACGATCGCGACGGACGAACCCGCCACGAGCGCAGCCCGCGCCGTCGAACGACTCCGCCTGGCGGAGGCCCGGCTCTCCCGCCGTCGGCAGACCGACTGCGGCCCGAGCGAGAACGCGCGCGCGGCGATGCGACTCATCCTCGAGCGCACCGACGACGGCCATCACGTGACCCCGACCGAGATCGCCCAGGCGCTGGGCATCTCGACGGCATCCGTCACCGGGATGCTCGACCGCCTTCACGCGGGCCGGCTCATCACCTTCGTGGCGAACCCCGCGGACCGACGCAGCAAGTTCGTCGTCCCGTTCGACCGGGATCAGGATCCGGATGCCATCGACCCGGTGACCGCCCGCATCCGCGAGTTCGCCCTCGACCTCCCGGCCGACACCGCCGATCAGATCGTGTCGTTCCTCGACCGCGTCCGCGAGGTCGTCGACGCCGAGTGCGGCTGACGCCGGATCACACGACCGCCACGGCTCCGTCGGGTTCCGGTTCGATGCCGACCGCGAGGCCGTTCGGTGAACTGGCCTCGTTCATCATGTCGTCGATCCAGCGCCGATTCAGCTGGGGGGCTCGGCTGCCGTAGAAGTGGAAGACCAGCGGGATCGAGGGATGGATCCACAGACTCCGCGTACCACTGCCGTCGCCGTGGGCGTAATGGAACATGAACGGCTCCGCGCGACGCAGTTTGTTCATGAACACCAGTCGCAGATGCGACAGGGTCCGGTCTTCGATGTCGAACGAGTGCCCGAGCGTGTTGTAAACCAATTTGCCCACCGATACAGCCTATATGGGCACCAAGGTTAGCTAACGCGGCCCCGGCCGCCGAACGCTCGACTAGAGTCCTGAACGTGGTGAGAACACACCGCCCGAACCGGCCCCGCCGCCGCGTTCCCCGGGCCGTCCTGGCGATCGGCGCGGTCGTCGTGATCGCTGCGCTCATCGCGGTGATCGCCGTCGTGGGAAGTCTCGTCACCACCCTCTTCCAGACTCTGTCGGCTCGACCTCCCGCGGTCGACACGCGCATCGTGGCGCCCGACGAGTCCAAGGCCGCGCAGGCAGCGAGCGCCGCCGCCGGCAGCGCCGACGAGAACGACGCCGCCAGCTGGCTCTCGACCCAACCGACGACCTACTGGCTCACCCCCGAGATCGACCCGATCGACGAGGTCTGGGACCGCGTCGCGCACCTGGCCGCCGAGGCGCGGGATCAGGACGCCGCGCTGTCGATCGCCGTCTACGGTCTGCCCGATCGCGACTGCGGCAACCACTCCGCCGGCGGCCTCGACCCCGACGCCTATCGCGAGTGGACCGCCCGGATCGGCGATGCGCTGGGCAATGCGTCGGACATCCAGAAGATCGTCGTGCTCGAACCCGACAGCATCGCACTGTCTTCTTCTTGCGGCTCGTTCTCCGACCGGGCGTCCTACCTGCGCGGAGCCGTCGACAACATCCGCGGAACGAACACCTGGATCTACATCGACGGCGGCCACTCGGCATGGCATCCCGTCACCGAGATGGCCGATCTCCTTCGCTCGACGGGCGTGCTCTCCGACGTCCGCGGCGTGGCCCTGAACGTCTCGAACTACCAGGACACCGCCGCGGAGTTCGCCTACGCCCACGCGCTGTCCGAACAGCTCGGCGGCACTCACGCCGTCATCGACACGTCGCGCAACGGCGCGGGACCCGCGGGCGCGGAGTGGTGCAACCCCTCGGGCCGACTGGTGGGCAGCGCGGGGGGATCGTACGGCGACGACGTCGTCGACACGAACCTCTGGATCAAGCCGCCGGGCGAGAGCGACGGCGAATGCAACGGCGGCCCGGTGGCCGGAACCTGGTGGCCCGCTGCGGCCGCCGAACTGGCGCGCGAGCGGGGCTGAGGCCCGTCGCATCCCGCGCAATCGGGCCGGGACGGGCCGAATATGTGCCAGGATTGCGCTCGTCGCTCTGCGACACCGCGGCTCGGGGGAGAACGTGGGCACGCCAGCGTGCGAAGCCGGAAGAGTGGGTGACATGAGCGACAGCACTGAAATGCTGAAGACCGCGGTGATCGTCGAGGACGATCCCGATATCCGACACCTGTTGGTCGAGGTCCTCGAAGCGGCGGGTTTCTCCACCGTCTCGGTCGGCAACGGCATCGACGGCGTCCGCGCGGTGATCGCCTACCAGCCCCTCATCACCACGCTCGATGTCAACATGCCCGGCATCGACGGGTTCGAGGCCGCCCGTCGCATCCGGCAGCAGAGCGATACCTACATCATCATGCTCACTGGCCTCGAAGAAGAGGCCGACGTCGTGCTGGGCCTGGGAGCCGGAGCCGACGAGTACGTCGTGAAACCGTTCCGCCCTCGCGAGCTGCGCGCGCGGATCGAGGCGCTGCTGCGCCGCCCGCGCGGCGGCGGGCCCGCCGTGTCGTCGGCCCCGCGCCAAGACAATGTCGGGCCGTCCTTCCCCACTCCTCGCACCGAGACGCCGCCCCCCGTAGCGACCCCGAGCGCTCCCGTCGTGGTGCCCTCCTCGCAGGGCCCCGACCCCCGCTCCGCACCCGCGGGCGCCGAGATCGTCCCGCGCCCCGCCGCGGGCGCGATGGCCACGAACGACCTCACCCCCACCGGTGCCCAGTGGGTGGTCCACCGCGATCTGCAACTCGACCCCGACAGCCGCCTCGTGCGGGTGGGCGGCGACGAGCTCGAACTCACGCGCACCGAGTTCGACCTGCTCGCGACCCTCATGGAGTCCAAGCGCCGGGTGCGCAGCAAGGCCGACCTGACGCTCGTGCTCCGCGGGGAGTCCTACGTCACCAGCTACTTCGTCGGCGAGGCCGACAAGCGGGCGATCGAGGCCCACATGACGAACCTGCGACGCAAACTCGGTGACAATCCCGCGAACCCGCGGTACATCGAGACCGTACGCGGTGTCGGATACCGCCTCACGTCGGAGCTGCTCGCTCCCACCTGATTCGCGCGAACCCCGCGGACAGCACGGATGCCTCGACCCTCCCCAGGGCCGAGGCATCCGTCTTTCTGATGCATTCGGGCGATCAGACCGTGGGTCCGTCAGACCTTGAAGCCGTGGTGGCGACGGACGAGCTTGGTGAACATCATGACGGTCTGGAGCACGGTGACCACACCGACGATGGGCCAGCCGATCCAGAGGATCGAGGACTGCACCATCGGTCCGACCATGATCCAGATGACGGCGAGGGCGATGGCGACAGCCACCAGCACGACCAGCGGCGTCCAGTGGCCGAGTCCGCCACCGCGCTCGGCCTTGGCCTGCATGGCCCAGTTGTCGACCTTCTTGCGCGACAGGAATCGGGTCCAGGAGCGCACGAAGTGGCTGATGCGGATCCACATGAAGATCTCCGCCGGGAAGAAGAGGATGGCGAAGAGGATGTCCGAGCGGTCCACCGACTTGATGGTGCGTGCGATGCGCAGGTTCAGCAGCATCGCGATGACGGGCGGGATCAGCCACAGCGGCGAGAAGACGAAGGCGTTGAGGGTCAGCGAGCCGGCGAGCAGCGTGAGGAACGCCACGCGCACGAACAGGTTGGTCAGCATGCCGAAGTTCTCGAACCACCGCAGACGGAGGTTCGGGTGGAACGGCTGCCCCTTGGTGTCGCCGCGCTGGCCGGGCCACATGAGCTCGATGGCGCCGTAGGTCCACTTCACCTGCTGGGCGTCGTAGCCCGACAGCGTCGTCATGCCGCCCACGTCGGCGCGGGCGTAGGGGCTGATCTTCGTCAGGTACCCGGCGCTCTTGATCTGCAGCGAGAGGAGCGAGTCCTCGACCTCGGAGTCCTTCACCCACGGCGTGACCTGGTGATTCTGCTTCATCGCCTCGCGCAGCGCGTTGGTCGAGAAGATCGAGAACTGCCCGCCGAGCACCGCCATGTTTCGACCGCGCAGCATGTTCTGCAGGTTGAACGCGGCGAACTGCGTGCGCTGACCCGCGGTGAGGAATCGCGCCACGAGGCCCTTGATGGGCTTGTCGTCGATCGTGAAGATGGCGGAGATGCCGCCGATGCGCGAGTCGGAGACGGCCTCGGTCTCGAGATACTCGACGGCCTTCGAATCGGCGATCGTGTCGCCGTCCACACCCAGAAGGTAGTCGTATCCTTCGACCAGCGAGTACCCGTAATTCAGGGCGCCCACCTTCTTGTCGGGGTTCTTGCCGATGTCGTGCACGAACACCTCGGTGAACTGCTCGCCGAGCTCGGTGGTGATCTCGTGCGGGCCGCTGTACTCCGAGGCGATCTTGACGGTCGCGTCCGAGGTGTTGTTCACCACCACGTGGATGACGTCCGGCACGCGCGTCTGCGACAGAAGTGCCTCGATGACGTCGGCGATCGACTCTTCCTCGTTGTACGCGGGAATGACGCACCCGATGGTGGAGCGGTGCACCGTGGTGTTCTCGAGCACGGCGGAGAAGTCGTCGGCGAAGCCGTGGTTCTCCTCGACAGCCCCCGTCGTCAGCTCGCCCGCGGTGTGGGAGAACTCCCGGGAGGGGGAGGAGAAGCTGCGCGCATCGGTCATGACGGTGGTCTTCCTGTGGGAGCGGTGGCGGATCGGCCAAGACCCACTCTGGTAGGTTCGCCGCAAGACGGCCAGGACACACGTCGTTCTTCCCCGCAAGATTTGCTCAAGATTGCGCCGGCCCCCCGAAGGAGGCGAGAGTTCCGTGATCTTCCTCGCCCTCCTCGCCGCGATTCTCGCCGCGGGTCTCGCTCTCGCCACGATCGTCCTCACGCACGGTCGCGCCCGCGACGATCGCGGCGGAGCCCGGGCAGACCTCGTGCGGTACTGCAACCTGTCGGCCGTGTCGGCGCTGCTCTGCGGAGCGATGAACCTGTTCGAGGCGGCCGGAGGCGGAACCACCGCTGCAGCGGCGGGGAACGCCACGAACGTCGTGGCCGTCGGTCTGCTCTGGGCCGGGGCACGTCGATTGAACTCCCGATCGGCGATCGGTGCGATCAGCGTCGGTGCCGGGGGCATCCTGATGTTCGGACTCACGTTCCTCGTCCCCCTCGACGATGCGACGCTGGTCAAGACCGCCGGCCTCGCGGTGCTCGCCCCGCTCGGCGCCTTCGAGATGGCGCGCCGCCCGCTCGCGGACCTTTCCGGAGCGCGGTTGATGACGTGGACCCTCGGCCTGTACGGCGTCTACAACATCGCCCGGTTGGCCGTGGTGGCGGTCGCCGGCCTCGATCCCCTCCTCGGACGAGGACTCGTCTCGGCCGAGACCACGGCCGCCGTCAGCGCCGTCGCCATCGCGCTGGTCTCGCTCGCGGCCGTGCGCATCGGTCGCCACCTCGACGACGCTCCGATCCCGGGAACACGGGAGCACGATCGCGGATCACTGCGCTCCGAGGCGGCGGCGTTGCTCGCCGATGCCGCGACGGCCCAGGTCACCGTCATCCGCGTGCCCGAGCTCGACCTCATCCGCACCGCGCACAGTTCTGAGCGCGCCGAGACGATGATGCGACAGCTGCTCGACGCCGCCAACGACGCGATCCCCCGCGCCGCAACCGGCATCCCCGCGCGCGACACCGTCGTCGTCGTGGCGCCCGTGGCGTCGGACCGCGACGCGCAGGATGCCGCCGTCCGACGCGCGTTCGCCTCCCGCATGCCGGGCATCGGGTACGACGACGTCCCCGACCTGGCCTTCCAGCACGTCGTGATCACCGAGGTCGGTGAGCTCTCCCACCTGCTCGAGAGCCGCCGCCTCCGTCCTCGCTGAGCCGCTGCGCCTACCCGGCCGCCCGCGGCGGGCGCGCGGGCGGGATCAGCCCTGGCTGCCGGACTGCCCCCACCCCGGAGCGCGACCGCTGCCGGGTGCGGTGGTGGAACCCGACGAGGCCGACCCCTGCTCGCTGTCGGCGAAGATCGCGATCGGCAGGTACTGGTACACCGTCTGCTGCCCGAACGACGTCTCGGTGTTGGCCGAGCCCTCGACCGCGACGTTGAGGGCGAACTCGAGCGTGATGCCGTAGGTGTCACCGGGCAGCTGGCGGATCGAGGTGGTGGGGACCAGCAGGCCGCCCTGGAAGCTGTTGAGCAGAAGGCCGCGGTCGGAACGGAGTGTGTCCGAGGGGACGAGCGTGCGCGGGTCGGCGCTGAACTGGAACGGGCTCGACACCTGACCGCTGGTCTGCGCGGTCTGCGACGTGACCGAGAGCGATGAGACGTAGACGCGACGCTTCTGCGCGAGCACGGCCTTCTCGTCGACGCGGTGGTCGACGACGTTGACCGCGAAGCCCAACTGCTTGTCGTTGGTCGGCGTCCACTCCATCGTGCGCTTGGGGTTGACCGCCCACACGTCGAGACGCACCTCGAGGCCGTCGGCGACCTCGGTCGAGAGCGACACCGAGCCGTCGTACGTGAACTGCGAGTCGAACGGTTTGTCAGCGGACGCCGACGGCGCAGGGGTCGGGACGACGGCCGCCTGATTGCCGCCCTGCCCCGGGAAGGCACCGATGACGTCGCTGATCTGGCCGCAGCCGGTCAGCGCGACCGGCCCGGCGAAAGCCAGAACGAGGGCGAGGGCGCTCGCGCGCAGGGCGCGACGACGGAGGGGCGTGCTCACAGGTGTCTCCTGAGGTAACGGCGCAAGGCGCGCAGAGGTCGAGAATCGACCATCACGCTGCGGGATGCAGGCCTCAGGGGGAGTCTGACCGGGCACCGCGCCCCAGAAGGGCACGTGCGGCGAGCAGAGACAGGATGGCGCGCAGAAGACTACACCACTCTCTATACACTCGATCTCATGGCATCCATGAGGAGCGTGCCGCCGGCGGTTCCTCCCGTGAGCGCACAGGACGACGACGGCACCGGACCCAGCAGTTACACACGCTCCGTGTGGCTGTTGCAGCTCGTCCTCGGGGCGAGCGTGGTCATCACGGTACTGCTCGTGCAGGCCCTCGAACCGACCCTGTTCCTCCTGTGGCCGTTCTCGTCGGGCGTCGGTGTGATCATCGCCCTGACGGCCGTCGCGATCGTCGTGCCCTGGCACCGCCTCCCGCGTGCGGCGGTCGCCGCGATCCCTTTCGCCGATATCGTCGGCATCGGGTTGTTGAGCTTCGGGACCGATCTGCGGTTCGGCTTCTTCTGGGTCTTCCCGATCATCTGGATCGCCACCCACTTCAGCCTCGCGTACATGATCTCGGCGCTCGCCACGGTCGGCTTCATCATCGTGGTGGATGCCGCGGTCAACGCGGCGGGACCCGTCACCGCTCTGCGACTCATCGTCGTGCTGCTCTCGCTCACGTTCATCGCCATCACGTCGTTCCTCTCGGCCCGGCAGACGCGGGCGTTCAAGCAACTGCTCAGACGGCAGGCCAGCCGCCTGCAGGGCACCCTGCAGCGCGTGTCGGGGCAGGAGCGCCGCGTCTCGCAGATGCTGAACGGGCTCGACACCGGCATCGCCCGGCTGTCGGCCGACGGCGAGGTGCTGGCGCTGAACGACACCTACGTCGACCTGTACGGCATCGAGCGTGACGAGTCCCAGCGTCCGGGGGGAGCCGTCGAGTACGCCACTCTTCGCGGCGACCCGCTGCCCGAGGCGGAGCGCCCGTTCACCCGCGCGGCACGCGGCGAGCAGTTCGACGACGAACGCACGTGGCTCTTCGACACCCACGGCGAGTGGCACGCGCTGTCGGTGTCGACGCGGCGCCTCATCTCTTCGGACGAACCCGAGAGCACGCTGCTCATCGTGCACGACATCACGGCGCTGATCGAGTCCGAGCGCGCGCGCGAGCGTCTCGCCGCGACCGTCTCGCACGAGCTGCGCAACCCGCTCACCGCCATCATCGGTCACGCCGACCTCGCGCTGGACGACCCGGGCCTCACCCCCAAGGTGCGCGACCAGCTCGAGGTGATCGCCGGCGCCGGCGAGCGCATGCAGAAGCTGATCTCCGAGATCCTCGCGAACTCGCGCGGGGTCTTCCGCGAGCAGAACACCCCCTCGGTCGCCGACGCCACCCGCATCATCGCGTCGTCGTTGGAGTCCTTCCGACCGGCGGCGGCCTCCCGCCGCGTCAGCGTGGTCGACGACCTGCCCGAGACAGCCGCCGTCGTCGGCGACGCCTTCCGGCTGCGTCAGGCGTTCGACAACATCCTCAGCAACGCCATCAAGTACACCCCGGCCGGCGGCTCGATCCTCATCTCGGGCGAGCTCACCCCCGAGGACGTCATCCTCCGCTTCGCCGACACGGGTATCGGCATCCATCCCTCCGATCTGGCGCGTGTCTTCGACCCGTACTTCCGCGCGCAGTCCGTGCGCGAGAGCTCGACTCCGGGAACCGGGCTCGGCATGGGCATCATCCGCAGCATCATCGAAGACGAGGGCGGCTCCCTCCTCATCGAGAGCGAGCTCGGCACCGGCACCACGGTGACCGTCGTGCTGCCCGCGCACACCCCCGCCGAGTCCTCGTGATCCCCGCCGACGCCCTCTCCAACCTGGGTCTCGCCCAGGCCACCGTCGCCACGGTGGGCACCGTGATGCTCATCGGGTTGGGCTTCCTGCACCGCCCCTCGCGGTCGGCGTTGCTCTGGTCGCTGGCGTTCGTGCTGGCGATGACGAGCACCTGGGTCTCGGTAGCCGGATCGATCGTCGAAGACGAAGCGATCCGGCGCGCGGGGCTCGGACTCATGCTCGGCGCCCCCGCGCTGGTCTGGTCGGGCTTCCGAGCCCGACGCGGCGTGCGGGCCCTGCCCTGGGTCGGCGCCGCGCAGGCGGTCGCGACGGCCGCCGTATTCGTGGTGGTCCCCGATCTCTCGGCCTACGGCTTCGCCTTCCGTGTCGCGTTCCTCGGCGCCGCCGTCTTCGCGGGTCTGACGAACCTCGAGCTGCTCCGGGCGGCCGATCGGCTCGAACGCCTCGCCCTTCCTCTGGCCATCGTCTCGGCGACGTTCGTGGCGCTCGGGGCGGCGGTGATGGTCGCGGGCGTCGCCGCCCCCGCCGAGATGGGCGACCTCACGCTCCCCCGCGTCCTCAACGGTCTCGCCATGCTGGTGTACCTCGTCTGCGCGACGGTGTCCCTGCTGTACTTCACCTCGGTCTCCCCCACGGGGACCCGTTCCGCCTCGTCGTGGCCCCACTTCGTCGCCACGGCATCCGATCGCCTCGCTCGCGCACGGCGCGCTCGTGAGCAGTCGTGGGCGGTTCTCACCGTTCGTCTCGACGACCCCGCTCAGTTGCGCAGCGCCGCGGGCGAGAGCAGCTGGGGCCGGCTCGTCACGGAGTTCGAGGGGATCGTCGCCGACTCCTTCCCCGCCGAAGCCGACCTCGGCCGCGAGACACGGGGACGGGTCGTGGTGGTCCTCGCCCGCCCGGACACCGTCCTGCGGGAGCACGTCAGGGACACCCTCCGCCGCATCACCGAGGTGGACGTCTCGGGCCATATCGACGTCCAGCTCTCCGCGAGCGTGGGATGGGTCCCCGCCGAGGCGGCCGACTTCGACCTCCGCGCTCTCATCGCCGCGGCCGACGATGCCGCCGCCACGGCCACGCGTCAGGGCGGCGACCGCTGGGAGCGCGTGCGCGGCTGATCAGCTCGCGGGTGTGGCCTGGCCGCCCCCGGCGATCGCGACGGTCAGGGTGTCGGTCGCGGTCTGCTTCGCGAACTCGCTCGAGTTCGGGGTGGTCTGAACGAGGAACTCGAAGGTGAACTGAAGGGTGACAAACGTGGAGTCATCGGGGACCTCGCCGACGTTGAAGGTCTGCGAGTAGCTGTACGGGGCGAGCACCAGATACCCCGGCGCATCCGTCTGATCGCTCTGAGCCGTCAGGGGGGCGAACGACTGCGAGGCGTTGCCGGGAACCGCGGTCATGGTCGCGCGCTGCAGGTACACCTTCTGACCGTCGTCGGGCGTCACCGTTGTCACCATCGAGATGCTGACGGGTTTGAGAGCGGTCGGCGTCCAGCGGTCCATCGACAGCGTGGACCAGTAGTCGACCGTTGCGCCGACTGCTCCCGCGGTCAGCGTCCTCTTGGTGGAGCCGCTCGAGAGATCGTTGCGCACCGGTTGCGGTGCGGCGCTGTTCGCCGCGGTGGGAGACGCCGACGACGACGCCTGCGCGCCGCCCTGGGCCCACGGAGGGGCTCCGCACCCGGTCAACGCCACGAGCGTCGCCCCCATCAGGGTCACCCCGATGATCGCCTTGCTTCTGCGCGCTGCGAGCCTCATGTACTCTCCCCCGGATCCTCTGCCCAGTGTAAGACGCCCGCGGCGACCCGGTCGCGCCACCACCGAAGGCCCCGTCTAGGGTGTTCGCGTGATCGACACCCCTCGCCGTCCGGCCGACGTGGCCGCACGCGTCTTCTCGTGGACCGTGGCGCTGCTCCTGGTCACGGGCCTCGGCGGCGCCACGTGGATCGGGGTGCGAGCGGGGCTGGCCGCCGACCACCTTCGCTCCGCGCAGGCGACGGTCGCCGCCGCCACCGCGGTCGACGATCCCTCGGCCGCGATGGCGTCCCTCGCCACGATCGGCGACGACACCGCGGCGGCCGCGGCCCTCACGGGCGATCCGGTCTGGCGGGCGGCCACCCACCTGCCGTGGGTCGGCCCTCAGCTCGCCGCCGTCTCACGCTCCGCGGCGGCCCTGGACGACGTCGCCGCGCACGCCTTCGCCCCGCTGGCCGCGTCGGCGTCCGACCTGAGCCCGGCGGCGCTGACCCCCGTCGACGGCACCATCGACGTCGCGCGGATCGCCGCCGTCGAACCCACCGCCGCCCTCGCGGCGGCGGCGCTGCGTCGCGCGGCCGATGACCTGTCCGGAATCGATCGGGCACCCCTTCTCGGCGATCTCGCCCGCACCGTCGAACAGTCGACGGCCCTGCTGATCCGCGCCGCCGACAGCGCCGATGCGCTGCACCGGGCGACCGAGATCGTGCCGACCATGTTCGGCGCCGACGGACCGCGCTCGTACCTGGTGCTCTTCCAGAACAACGCCGAGTGGCGCTCCCTCGGCGGTGTCGTGGGCGCCGTGGCCCAGGTCGACACGGCGGGCGGCCGCATCTCGCTCGTGTCGCAGGCGTCGTCGAGCGACTTCACCGACGTCGCCGAGGCGGGTCCCGTCCTCCCCCTCACCGACGAAGACCGCGCGCTCTTCGACACGCGCCCGGCCCGTTTCGTGCAGAACGCGACGCAGATCCCCGATTTCTCCGTCGGCGCGCCCCTGGCGCGCGAGATGTGGCGGCGCCTGCACGGCGTCTCGGTCGACGGGGTGGTCACGCTCGACCCGGTCACGCTGTCGTACCTGCTGCGCGCCACCGGTCCGGTCGCACTGCCCTCGGGCGAGGAGTTGACCGCCGACAACGCGGTCTCGCTGCTGCTCGACGAGGTCTACCGCCGCTACGACGATCCCGACGTGCAAGACGCCTTCTTCCAGAGCGCCGCGACGGCGGTGTTCCAGTCGCTCGCCGCAGGGCGCGCCGATCCGACGGCTCTCATCTCGGCGGTGACGCGAGCGGGTGAGGAGCGACGCCTGCTGGTGTGGAACGCGGATGCCGAGACCCAGGCCATTCTCTACGGCACCCCGTTGCAGGGTGCGCTGCCCGCCACCGACGCGACGCGCAGCATGTTCGGGGTGTACCTGAACGACGGCACGGGCTCGAAGATGGACTACTACCTGCGCCCCGAGGTCGAGACGGCCTGGTGCGGCCCCGACCGCGCGTCGCTGCACGTCGAGCTGCGCAGCGACGCACCCGACCCCGCGTCGCTCCCGGCCTACGTCACCGGAGGCGGCGAGTACGGCGTACCCGTCGGCGACGCCCTGACGGGGGTCTACGTCTACCTCCCCGAGGGGGCGCGGCTCCTCGATCGTCAGACCGGCGGCGACACCGCCGTCACTCCCGGTTTCGCCGGGGGGACCGCGCACGGGCGGGAGGTCGTGAAGTGGTCGGTGACCCTCTCACCCGGGCAGCGCGCGCAGCTGGATCTCGAGGTGCAGCTCCCCCGCACCGCCGAGCTCGGCGCTCACGCGACCCCGACGCGCGATCCGTCGGAGATCCCGCGCGGGGGCGAGTGCCGTTTCCCGCGAGGCTGAGTCCGCCCGACGCCCGGGTGAAGTCGGGCACGGCGAGACGTGAAACCTGGCGCAGCGCGGGGGTTCGCGCGCGACGGTTCCCCGAGACTCTGACGAGGAGTCGCCTTCCCTCATCTCAGGGGAGCGAGCACCACTTCGAACTCAGCACACCGGCTCGACTACGCCAAGCAGATGGGGCACATCATGAAGACCACGATCATCCGGGCCGTCGCCGCCCTCTCACTCGCCGCGGCCGCTTTGATGGCGCCGACGGCCGCCAACGCGTACACCGACCCCGCCGCCGTCTCGGTGTCGCCGTCGACGGTCGTCCCGGGCGGGTCCGCGACGTTCACCACCTCGACGGCCCCCTTCCAGACCGACGAGCAGGTGGCGATCTCGATCACGGGAGCCAACGCGAGCGCCGTCACGCTCGGGTCGGTCGCGGTGCAGACGAACAACTCACTGAGCACGACCGCCGCGTTCGGAAAGCTCAACGTCGCGATCAAGCTCCCCTCGAACGCGACGGGCACGTACTACCTCACCTTCACCGGCCTCTCGAGCAAGGTCGTGCTGCACTCGAGCGTCGTCGTCACCGCGCCCACCTCCGACAACACCTCGAAGGGCGGGCTCGCCGTCACGGGCTTCGACGCGAACAGCACCACGGGCTTCTGGGTCGCCGGCGCAGCGCTGGTCGCTGCCGGTGGCGCCGTCGCCGTGGGCGCCGCGGTACGCCGTCGCCGTCAGGCGGCCTCCGCCTGAGTCACCGCCGCGAACGCGGAGGGGGCCGTCTTCGGGCGGCCCCCTTCAGCGTTGTCCGTCCGTGTGGGCCTCGAGGCTCGCCGGACGGGAGTTCGTCACCTCGGCGGTGATGAGGATGGGCAAGTGGTCGCTCAGGCCCTGCGGCAGCGTCTTGATGTGCGCGATGTCGAAGCCGATCGACGTCGCGAAGTCGTAGTGCCCGCGGAAGAAGCGGTACCGGGTGTACGTGCGGGTGTCGCTGAGGGTCAGTTCATACCCCTGGTCGCGCACCTTCTGCCCCAGGTTCTCTTTGAAGACCGGGTAGTTGTAGTCCCCCACCATGAGGGCGGGAAGACCCGGTCCGAGGTTCTGCAGTTCGGTGAGAGCGGTGCGGATCTGGTGGCGCCGCAACGAGTTCAGCGCCGTCAGCGGAGCCGCGTGGAACGAGGCCACGATGATGTCGCGACCGCTGTCGATGTCGCGCAGTCGCACGCCCAGCATGCGCTCCTCGGCCGGCTTCAGCACGTAGTCGTGCAGGGACTTCTTCAGGCTGATCGCCCGGACGTCCTCGGCGCGGTAGGCGTTCTCGCGGTAGTACAGCGCGAGCCCGAGCCTGTTGCGCTGCGTCGCGTCGGCGAGCCGAAGCCCACCGATGTGCTCCGGGATGTCTGTGCTGTCGCACTCTTGCAGGCACAGCACGTCGACCTCGTGCTTCTCGACGAGAGCGACGAGTTCACCGGCGGCCCGGTGCTTGTTGAGGTTGTACGAGATGACCTTCATGGCGATCACAGCATACGACCGCGCGATCTGCGCCGGCGGTGGGGTTGCACCCGTTCCGCCCGAGGGGATCAGGATGTCGCGTCACTCGTCGTCGCGCCGCCGACGGGTCTGCTCCGCGCGGGCGGCGAGCAGGTCGTCGGCCGGGTATCCGACCTCGGCCAGCACCAATCCTCGGGCCGCCAGCACCTTCGTCTCCGGGATGCGCATCCTCGCGTCACGGATGGCGACGACATCGTCGACCTCGATACGCCCCTCGCCCACCGCCACGCACGCACCGACCAACGCGCGCACCATGCTGTGGCAGAACGCGTCGGCGCGCACGTTCGCCACGAGCACGCCGTCGTCGGCACGGCGCCAGTCGTACTCCAGCAAGGTGCGGATCGTCGTCGCCTCTTCTCGCGCTTTGCAGTACGCCGCGAAGTCGTGCAGGCCGATCAACCGCTGAGCCGCGGCATCCATCGCCGCGAGGTCGAGGGTGCTGCGCACCGCGGTCGTGCGAAGGCGATCGAGGGGGTCGTAGCCCGTCGTGGCGTCGGCGAGGCGGTACGAGTAGCGCCTCCAGACCGCCGAGAATCGCGCGTCGAAGCCCTCGGGCGCCACGCTCGTCGAGCGCACCGTCACGTCGGCATACGAGCCCAGAACGCCGCGCAGACGGCCCGCCAGGGCCGCCACGGCATCCGCTTCGTCGTTGTCACGCCGCCGGCGCGGAAGGCGCGCGATCTGCCCCGCATCGAGGTCGATGTGCGCGACCTGCCCCGAGGCGTGCACACCCGCGTCGGTGCGGCCGGCGACGACGAGGCGCGGGTCTCCGCCGAGAATGCGCTCGAGCGCCTCTTCGATCTCCCCCTGCACCGTCCGCAGACCCGGCTGACGCGCCCATCCGCGGAAATTCGTTCCGTCGTAGGCGATGTCGAGACGAATGCGCACCCGATCAGCCTACGCGGGGTGATCTCCCGCCCCTCCCCCGCGCACCCTGCCCGAAGGGCCCCGGTGAGACGACGATGCCCCCACCCGGAAGGGTGGGGGCATCGTACCGAGAGGGAGAACTCAGGCCTTGGTGTCGTCCTGGACGGCGTCCTCGGCTGCGGCCTCGGCCGCTGCGCCCTCTTCGTGCGACTCGGCGCCGGCGTCGGCGGCCTCGTCGGTGGTGGATTCTTCGGCGGGGGCCTCGTCAGCGACGGGCTCCTCGGCGACCGGGGCTGCGGCGGCGGGAGCCGCGGCGGCCTTGTTCGACGCCTTCTTCGCGACGGGCTCGAGGACGAGCTCGATCACGGCCATGGGGGCGTTGTCGCCCTTGCGGTTTCCGACCTTCGTGATGCGGGTGTAGCCACCCTCACGGTCGGCGACCAGCGGCGCGATCTCGGTGAAGAGGGTGTGCACGACACCCTTGTCACCGATCACGGACAGCACGCGACGACGAGCGTGCAGGTCGCCGCGCTTGGCGAAGGTGATCAGTCGCTCGGCGAGCGGACGAAGACGCTTGGCCTTGGTCTCGGTCGTCTTGATCGACTTGTGCGTGTACAGCGCTGCGGCGAGGTTCGCGAGAAGCAGACGCTCGTGGGCCGGGCCGCCTCCGAGGCGGGGACCCTTCGTGGGCTTAGGCATGTCGTATTACTCCAGTAGAAGGTTCGGTCGGGTCCGACAGGGTCAGACGGTTTCTTCGTCGTAGCCGCTGTAGAACTGGGCGCCGTCGAAACCGGGCACCGAGTCCTTGAGCGACAGTCCGAGCGAGGTGAGCTTGTCGCGCACCTCGTCGACCGACTTCTGACCGAAGTTGCGGATGTTCATCAGCTGCGTCTCCGAAAGGGCGACCAGCTCCGAAACGGTGTTGATGCCCTCACGCTTGAGGCAGTTGTACGAGCGCACCGACAGATCGAGGTCCTCGATCGGCATCGACAGCTCGTTCGAGAGAACGGTCTCGACAGGGGCGGGTCCGATCTCGATACCCTCGGCCTCGACGTTCAGCTCGCGGGCGAGGCCGAACAGCTCGGTGAGGGTGCGACCGGCAGACGCCACGGCGTCGCGCGGCGCGATGGACGCCTTCGACTCGACGTCGAGGACGAGCTTGTCGAAGTCGGTACGCTCTCCGGCGCGCGTGGCGTCGACGCGGTAGCTGACCTTGAGCACCGGCGAGTAGATCGAGTCGATCGGGATCTGACCGGCCTCGGCGTACTCGTTGCGGTTCTGCGTGGCCGAGACGTAGCCGCGGCCGCGCTCGATGGTGAGCTCGAGCTCGAACTTGGCCGTGTCGTTCAACGTGGCGATGACCAGCTCGGGGTTGTGCACCTCGACACCCGCCGGGGCGGAGATGTCGGCGGCGGTGACCTCGCCCGAACCCGTCTTGCGCAGGTACGCCGTGATGGGCTCGTCGCGCTCGCTCGAAACGACGAGCTGCTTGATGTTCAGGATGATCTCGGTGACGTCTTCCTTCACGCCCGGGATGGTGCTGAACTCGTGCAGAACGCCGTCGATGCGGATGCTCGTGACGGCCGCGCCGGGGATCGACGACAGGAGGCTGCGACGCAGCGCGTTGCCGATCGTGTAACCGAAACCGGGCTCCAGCGGCTCGATGATGAAACGGCTGCGGAACTCCCCGATCTTCTCCTCGGTCAGAGTGGGACGCTGTGCGATGAGCACTATGTGTTCCTTTCGATCACGTGCCCGCTATATGACACGTGTAATGGGGTGAGGTGTTGAGTTGTACTCGCGGGATGCCGAGTCACCTGAGCGATGCGCCGAGGGTGAGCCGCGGCATCCGGAAGTCTGAGTCGCGCGTAAGCGCGGCGTTCCCGGGGAGCGACGAGCACTCCCCGGGAACGGACGCGTCAGACGCGGCGGCGCTTGGGCGGACGGCAGCCGTTGTGAGCCTGGGGCGTCACGTCCTGGATCGAGCCGACCTCGAGGCCGGCGGCCGTGAGCGAACGGATCGCGGTCTCACGACCCGAACCCGGTCCCTTCACGAAGACGTCGACCTTCTTGACGCCGTGCTCCTGCGCCTGGCGAGCGGCCGACTCCGCGGCCATGCCGGCGGCGTACGGCGTCGACTTGCGCGAGCCCTTGAACCCGACACCGCCGGACGAAGCCCAGCTGATGACGGCACCCGAGGGGTCGGTGATCGAAACGATGGTGTTGTTGAACGTCGACTTGATGTGGGCCTGACCCACGGCGATGTTCTTCTTCTCCTTGCGGCGCGGCTTGCGCGCTGCAGACTTGGCCTGTGCCATGTGCGGTTCTCCTGAATCCTGCGCCGGCGGAGGCCTAGCGCGCCTTCTTCTTGCCGGCGACGGTGCGCTTGGGTCCCTTGCGGGTGCGAGCGTTCGTCTTCGTACGCTGACCGCGCACCGGGAGGCCGCGGCGGTGGCGGATGCCCTCGTAGGAACCGATCTCGACCTTGCGGCGGATGTCGGCGGCGACCTCGCGACGGAGGTCACCCTCCACCTTGTAGGTGCCTTCGATGTAGTCGCGAAGCGCGACCAACTGGTCGTCGGTGAGGTCCTTCACGCGGATGTCGTGGCTGATATCCGTTGCCGTGAGAATCTCGACGGAGCGGGTGCGACCCACGCCGTAGATGTAAGTAAGTGCGATCACCACGCGCTTGTCGCGCGGGATGTCGACGCCGGCGAGACGTGCCATGCGGCTCTCCTCAGAGTGTCGTGGAGGTGTGAAGCAGGATCGGTGCTCGGGCCTCCGACCCGAGGTGTCCCCCACCCGCTGACGCGGACGAGATCTGATCCTGCCGATGTGTATTCAGTTGAAAAGTGTCGAGCTCTGAGCGAACTCAGCCCTGGCGCTGCTTGTGACGCGGGTTGCTCTTGCAGATCACCATCACGCGCCCGTGACGACGGATCACCTTGCAGTGATCGCAGATGGGCTTGACGGAGGGATTGACCTTCATGATGTTCCTGTTTCGCTGTCTTCGATCCGCGGATGCGGATCGTTACTTCTCAGCCGGGCTCAGCGGTAGCGGTAGACGATACGACCACGAGTGAGGTCGTACGGGCTCAGCTCGACGACGACGCGGTCCTCGGGGATGATACGGATGTAGTTCTGTCGCATCTTGCCCGAGATGGTCGCGAGCACTTTGTGCCCGTTCGTCAACTCGACACGGAACATCGCGTTGGGCAGTGCTTCGGACACCGTGCCCTCGATCTCGATGACACCGTCTTTCTTCGCCATATACTCGCTCACGCTCTGGACAGACCGGCTGGTCTGCGGTGGATGGGGATTCGGTGCTTCGACACGCCAATGAAGGCGCAACGCACCAAAGATCAAGCATACGTGGTATCACGTGACCCGGCAACTCGCCGGGGCCGCGCTCACCCGTTGAGGCGCGCGACGATGTCCTTCTGCGGATCGCCCGACAGATCGGTCTGGTTGGTCAGGACCGTGCCGTCGACCGCGATGGTCGGGGTCGAGATTCCGGCCGCGCCCTGCTGAAGGGGCGTCTCGCGCGTCATCGCGGTGACGAACCTCGTGTAGGTGCCATCCGAGATGCAGGAGGCAACGGCATCCGATGCTCCGGCCGTCGTCGCGATCGAGGTGAGGGTGGCGTCGTCGAGACCGGCCGTCCCCTCCGAGGGCTGCTGCGCATACAGGGCCTTCACGAAGGCCGGCACGTTCGCGGCGTCGTCGACGGCCACGCAGTACGCGGCCGACGCCGCCCGAGTCGAGTACTGCGTTCCCTGCGACTGCCGGTCGAGGATCGAGATCGGGTGGATGTTCAGCGTGATCTCACCGCTCTCCACGAGCTGGTCGAGAGTGGGCCCGTAGCTCTGCTCGAACTGGTTGCAGATGGGGCACATGAAGTCGACGTAGGTGTCGACCGTCTTGGGGCCCGAGCCGACGGCGATGGCGCCCGTGTCGGTGTTCACCGCCGACGCCTGCGGCAGCGTGCCGGCCGAGGTCGCCTGACTGTTGGCGAACCACACCACCCCGCCCACGATGAGCACGACCACGAGCGCGGCGGCGGTGACGCCGATCGCGAACCAGTTCGTGGACTTGCGTACAGCCGCCATCATCATCAATCGATCTCCTTCGGCACCACACCGAACGGCGCCAGTTTTTCGGCACCGCCGTCATGTGCGGTGAGAACCCAGATGCCCCCATCATGCACGGCGACACTATGTTCCCAGTGGGAGCCGGCCGTGCCGTCGACGGTCGAGACGGTCCACCCGTCGTCTTCGGTGAAGGTCTGCTGGTCGCCGATGACGACCATGGGCTCGATCGCCACCGCGAGACCGGGGCGCACCACGGGTCCGCGATCCGCCACGGCGTAGTTGAAGATGCTCGGCGACTCGTGCATCTTGCGTCCGATGCCGTGCCCGACGTAGTCGCGCAGAATGCCGTACCCGCCGTCGGGCGCGTTGTCGTCGATGTACTGCTCGATCGCCGCGCCCACCTCGCCGAGGTGGGAAGCCCGGCTGAGCGCCGCGATTCCGGCCCACAACGACCCCTCGGTCACCTCGGACAGACGGCGACGCGGTGCGACGACCTCTTCGGGGGCATCCCCGGGCACGATCACGGTGAACGCCGAGTCGCCGTTCCACCCGCGGAACTGCGCTCCGGCATCGATCGAGAGGATGTCGCCCGCCTGCAGCGGCCGGTCGTTCGGGATGCCGTGCACGACCTCCTGGTTCACCGAGGCGCAGATCGTGTGACGGTAGCCGCGCACCATCTGGAAGTTCGATTCCGCTCCGCGCGATGTGATCACGCGCGATGCCTCGGCGTCGAGCTCGAGGGTCGTCACCCCGGGCGCGACCCGTGCGCGCACGGCATCCAGAGCATCAGCCGTGATGAGACCCGGCTCGATCATCGACCGCAGCTGGGCGGGCTTCTTGTAGATGGAGGAACGCAGCGCCACGTCAGACAGCCGACAAGGCGATTCCGCGCGCCTCGAGGGCGGCGAAGATGCGTGCCGTGACCTCGTCGAGCCCGCCGACACCGTCGATCTCGTCGACGATGCCGCGCGTGCCGTAGACGTCGAGGATGGGCGCGGTCTCGCGCTCGTAGATGCCCAGACGCGTGGCGATGGCCTCTTCGGTGTCGTCGGCACGGCCCTGCTCGGCCGCACGGGCCGTCAAGCGCGCGAGCGACTCGTCGCGGGGCACCACGAGGGCGATGACCGCGTCGAGACGTTCGTCGCGTCCGCCCAGGAACTCGTCGAGGTGCATGACCTGGGCGAGGTTCCGCGGATACCCGTCGAGGAGGAAGCCCTCGGCGGCGTCGGCCTGCGAGAGGCGGTCGCGCACGACCGCGCTCGTCAGTTCATCGGGGACGAGGTCTCCCCCGTCGATGATCGACTTCACCTGCAGACCGAGGTCTGTTCCCTCGGCGACGTTCGAACGGAAGACGTCGCCCGTCGAGACGACCGGGATGCCGAGGGCGTCGCCGACGCGGACGCCCTGCGTTCCCTTGCCCGAGCCCTGGGGCCCCACGATCAGAAGACGCGCGGTCATCGCAGCAGCCCTTCGTAGTGACGCTGCTGGAGTTGCGCGTCGATCTGCTTCACCGTCTCGAGACCGACACCCACGATGATGAGGATCGATGCTCCGCCGAACGGGAAGTTCTGGTTCGCCCCGACCGTCGCCAGCGCCACGAGCGGCAGCAGGGCGATCAGACCGAGGTAGATGGATCCCGGCAGGGTGATGCGCGTCAGCACGTAGTCGAGGTACTCGGCCGTCGGACGACCCGCACGGATGCCGGGGATGAACCCGCCGTACTTCTTCATGTTGTCGGCGACATCGACCGGGTTGAAGGTGATGGCCACGTAGAAGTACGTGAAGCCGACGATCAGCAGGAAGTACACGAGCATGTAGAGCGGGTGGTCACCGCGCGTGAGGTACTGCGAGATCCAGGTCACCCAACCGGCCGGCTCCTGGCCCGCCTGCGGCTGGTTGAACTGCGCGATGAGGGCGGGGATGTACAGCAGCGACGAGGCGAAGATGACGGGCACGACGCCGGCCATGTTCACCTTGATCGGGATGTAGGTGTTCGTGCCGCCGTAGGTGCGACGCCCGACCATGCGCTTCGCGTACTGCACGGGGATGCGGCGCTGGGACTGCTCGACGAAGACGACCAGCGCGACGATCACGATGCTCACGGCGAGGACGAGGAGGAAGACCTCCACGCCGCGCGAGGTGAGGATCGACAGCATGGCGCCGGGGAACGTCGCCGCGATCGAGGTGAAGATCAGGATCGACATGCCGTTGCCGACACCGCGCTCGGTGACCAGCTCGGCGAACCACATGACCAGGCCGGTGCCGGCGGTCAGGGTGATGATCATGAGCAGCTGCGCCCACCAGATGTCGTTGGTGAGCAGCTGCTGGCACTCGGGGATGCCGGCCGAGCCGAACAGCTGTCCCGAGCGGGCAACGGTGACGAGGGTCGTCGACTGCAGGAGAGCGAGAGCGATCGTCAGGTAGCGCGTGTACTGGGTGAGCTTGGCCTGCCCCGCCTGGCCCTCTTTGTAGAGGGTCTCGAAGTGCGGGATCACGACGCGCAGGAGCTGCACGATGATGGTGGCCGTGATGTAGGGCATGACGCCGAGCGCGAAGATCGACAGCTGCAGCAGAGCGCCGCCCGAGAAGAGGTTGACCAGCGACAGCAGCCCCTCGGTGCCGCCCGACTGGTTCAGACACTGCTGGACGTTGGGGAAGTCGACGAAGGGCGTGGGGACGTGGGCACCCAGCCGGTAGATGGCGATGATGCCCAGCGTGAAGGCGATCTTCCGCCTCAGGTCGGGCGTGCGGAAAACCCGCGCGATGGCGCTGAACAAGGGGATTCCTCCAGAACGATCTCGGCACGCCGCAGGGCGCACACCAAATCAGACTAACCCAGAAGGGGCCGACGGCCGTAAGGCCGCCGGCCCCTCAGGGGTCGTGCGTCAGTTGACGGAACCGCCGGCGGCGACGATCTTCTGCTCAGCGGAGCCGGAGACCTTGTCGACCGAGACGGTCAGCGCGACCGAGATGTCGCCGGTGCCGAGCACCTTGACCTTCTCGTTCTTGCGGACGGCACCCTTGGCCACGAGGCCGGCGACGGTCACGTCGCCACCCTGCGGGTAGAGCTCGGCGAGCTTGTCCAGGTTCACGACCTGGTACTCGACGCGGAACGGGTTCTTGAAGCCACGGAGCTTCGGGGTGCGCATGTGCAGCGGCATCTGCCCACCCTCGAAGCCGACCCGGACCTGGTAGCGGGCCTTGGTTCCCTTGGTACCGCGACCGGCGGTCTTACCCTTCGAGCCCTCACCGCGACCCACGCGGGTCTTGGCCTTGTGGGCTCCCGGGACGGGACGCAGGTGGTGGACCTTCAGCACGCCGGGGCGCGCCGCGGGGGCTTCCTTCTTCTCAGCCGTCTTACGGGCCGAGGCCTTCTTCGGGGCGGCGACCGTTGCGGTCTCGTCCTTCTTGTCAGCCATTAGTCGATCTCCTCAACCTTGACGAGGTGGGCGACGGTCTTGACGTAACCGCGCGTCTGCGCGTCGTCGGGACGGACGACCGAGTCGCCGATCCGCTTGAGACCGAGCGAACGCAGCGTGTCACGCTGGTTCTGCTTCTCGCTCACCTTGGACTTGATCTGCGTGACCTTCAGACGCTCGGCCATCAGGCACCTACCTTCTGGGCGGCGGCCTCGGCGCGCACGAGGCGGGCCGGGGCGACCTGGTCGAACTCCAGGCCACGGCGGGCTGCCACGGCGCGGGGCTCTTCGAGCTGCTTCAGGGCTGCGACGGTCGCGTGCACGATGTTGATCGTGTTCGACGAGCCGAGCGACTTCGACAGGACATCGTGGATGCCGGCGCACTCGAGGACGGCGCGGACGGGACCACCGGCGATAACACCGGTACCGGCAGCGGCGGGGCGCAGCAGCACCACACCGGCGGCAGCCTCACCCTGGACGGGGTGGGGAATGGTCGAACCCGAACGCGGAACGCGGAAGAAGTTGCGCTTGGCCTCTTCGACACCCTTGGAGATGGCGAGGGGGACTTCGCGGGCCTTGCCGTAACCGACACCCACGACACCGTTGCCGTCACCCACGACGACGAGCGCCGTGAAGCTGAAGCGACGACCACCCTTGACCACCTTCGAGACGCGGTTGATCGTCACGACGCGCTCGAGGAACTGGCTCTCGTTGCGGTCGCGCGAACCACGGTCGCGCTGGTTGGTGTTGCGCTCGCGACCACCGCGACGCGGCTCGCGCTCACGCTCGGCGGGGGCCGTGGCCGCAGCCGCACCCTCTACCGGTGCAGTCTGCTCGGTCACTTCGGTCTCCTTGTTGTCACTCACAGGTTCAGCCCTCCTTCGCGAGCTCCGTCGGCGATCGCGGCGACACGGCCGGCGTAGCGGTTACCGCCACGGTCGAACACGACGTCGGCGACGCCCACGGCCTTGGCACGCTCGGCGACGAGCTCGCCGACCTTGCGGGCCTTGGCGGTCTTGTCACCGTCGAAGCCGCGCAGGTCGGTCTCGAGGGTGGAGGCAGAGGCCACGGTGTGGCCCTTGCTGTCGTCCACGACCTGGACGAACACGTGGCGCGCCGAGCGCGTCACGACGAGACGGGGACGCAGCTCGGTGCCGACGACCTTCTTGCGAAGGCGCGCGTGGCGACGGGCACGGGCGACGGACTTTGTCTTGACAGCCATGGCTACTTACCACTCTTTCCGGCCTTGCGGCGCACAACCTCGCCCGCGTACCGCACACCCTTGCCCTTGTACGGCTCGGGCTTGCGGATCTTGCGGATGTTGGCGGCGGCCTCGCCGACGGCCTGCTTGTCGATGCCGCTCACGGTGACCTTGTTGTTGCCTTCGACCGTGAGGGTGATACCTGCGGGCGGCTCGATCAGGACGGGGTGCGAGAAGCCGAGGGCGAACTCGATCGAGCTGCCCTTCTGCGCCACGCGGTAACCCGTACCGACAACCTCGAGGCCCTTGGTGTAGCCCTGGGTGACACCGATGATGTTGTTGTTGATGAGCGTGCGGGTCAGGCCGTGGAGCGACCGCGACTCGCGCTCATCGTCGGGGCGGGTGACGAGAACCTGGTTCTCTTCGACCGACACCTCGAGGGGCTGGGCAATGGTGAGCTCGAGCTCGCCCTTGGGGCCCTTGACGGCGACCTCCCGGCCGTTCACCGAAACGGTGACGCCAGCGGGGATGTCGATGGGAAGACGTCCGATACGCGACATTCTCAGATCACCACACGTAGGCGAGGACTTCCCCGCCGACGCCCTTCTGCTCGGCCTGACGGTCGGTGAGGAGACCGGAGGAGGTGGACAGGATGGCGACGCCGAGCCCGCCGAGGACCGTGGGGACCTCGGTCGACTTCGCGTACACGCGGAGGCCGGGCTTGGAGACGCGCTTGATGCCGGCGATCGACCGCTCGCGGTTCGGGCCGTACTTCAGCGTCATGTTGAGGGTCTGGCCGACACGGGCGTCTTCGACGGTCCAGTCGGCGATGTAACCCTCCTGCTTGAGGATCTGGGCGATGTTCGTCTTCAGCTTCGAGTTCGGCATCGACACGGAGTCGTGGTGAGCCGAGTTCGCGTTGCGCAGACGGGTCAGCATGTCTGCGACCGGGTCTGTCATCGTCATGTGTTGCTTCTTTCGTTCATGAGGTTTCGACTGCCGTTACGCGACAGCCGACCTTCGATGAGGGGCCCCCGGAAACCCGGGGGCCCGAGTTCAGGCCTGAGCGTCGGCCGACTGGAAGGGGAAGCCGAGCTGACGCAGCAGCGAGCGGCCTTCCTCGTCCGTCTTCGCGGTGGTGACGATGGTGATGTCGAATCCACGCACGCGGTCGATGCGGTCCTGATCGATCTCGTGGAACACGGACTGCTCCTGGAGACCGAAGGTGTAGTTGCCGTTGCCGTCGAACTGCTTGGCCGAGAGACCGCGGAAGTCGCGGATACGGGGCAGAGCGAGGTTGACGAGACGGTCCACGAACTCCCACGCGCGGTCACCGCGGAGGGTGACGTGCGCGCCGATCGCCTGACCCTCACGCAGCTTGAACTGCGCGATGGACTTGCGAGCCTTGGTGACGACGGGCTTCTGGCCGGTGATCTTGGTGAGGTCGTCGACCGCACCATCGATCACCTTGCTGTCGCGAGCGGCCTCGCCGACACCGGTGTTCACGACGACCTTGACCAGTCCGGGGATCTGCATGACGTTCGGGTAACCGAACTCCTCCTGCAGAGCCTTCTTGATCTCGGCGTTGTACTTCTGCTTCAGGCGGGGCTGGATCTTGCCAGTCTCCGCGGCAGTCACGGTGCTCATGTTCAGAGGTCCTTGCCTGACTTCTTCGCGAAGCGCACGCGGACGGTGCGCTTGACGCCGTCCTTCACCTGCTCCTCGACCCGGCGGCCGACGCGGGTCGGCTTCTTGGTCGAGGGGTCGACGAGCGCGACGTTGGAGATGTGGATCGGGGCTTCGAACGTCTCGATGCCACCGGTCTTGGTGCCGCGCTGGGACTGGCCCACGCGGTTGTGCTTGGTGACGTAGTTCACGCCTTCGACGATGACGCGGTTCTGCTCGGTCAGGATCTCGAGGACCTTGCCCTGCTTGCCGCGGTCGCCGCCACGCTCGGGCTTGGCGCCCGTGATGACCTGAACCAGGTCACCCTTCTTGATTTTCGCCATGATCAGATGACCTCCGGGGCGAGCGAGACGATCTTCATGAACTTCTTGTCACGAAGCTCACGACCGACGGGTCCGAAGATGCGGGTGCCGCGGGGCTCCCCGTCGCTCTTCAGGATCACGGCGGCGTTCTCGTCGAACTTGATGTATGAGCCGTCGGGACGGCGGGTCTGCTTCACGACACGGACGACGACGGCCTTGACCACGTCGCCCTTCTTGACGTTTCCACCGGGGATCGCGTCCTTGACCGTGGCGACGATGACGTCACCGAGGCCCGCGTAACGACGGTTGGAGCCGCCGAGCACGCGGATGGTGAGCAGCTCCTTGGCACCGGTGTTGTCGGCGACCTTCAGCCGGGATTCGTTCTGAATCACTTTTTACTCCTTGGGTTCCAAGTAAGCGCGAGGCTTACTTGGCCTTCTCGAGGATCTCGACCAGGCGCCAGCGCTTGGTGGCGCTCAGCGGACGGGTCTCGTTGATGACGACCAGGTCGCCGATGCCCGCCGAGTTGGTCTCGTCGTGCGCCTTGACCTTGGAGGTGCGGCGGATGACCTTGCCGTAGAGCGGGTGCTTCACGCGGTCTTCGACCTCGACGACGATGGTCTTGTCCATCTTGTCGCTGACAACGTAGCCACGACGCGCCTTGCGGTAACCGCGGGCGTTCTCGTCGCGCACATCGTTCTCGGAGTGCTCGTGACCGACGACCTGCGCCTCGGCCTCTGCCTTCTTCGCGGTAGCCATTACTCCGCCTCTTCCTTCGCGGCGTCGTCAGCGGCGTCCGCCTTCTTCGCCTTGCTCTTCTTCGCCTTCGTCGCCTCGACCGGGGCCGGGGTGGCGCGGATGCCGAGCTCGCGCTCACGGATCACGGTGTACAGACGCGCGATGTCGCGCTTGACTGCACGGATGCGACCGTGGCTTTCGAGCTGGCCGGTGGCCGACTGGAAGCGCAGGTTGAACAGCTCTTCCTTGGCCTTACGCAGCTCCTCGACGAGGCGCTGGTCTTCGAACGTGTCGAGCTCGCTCGGGGCGAGCTGCTTGGTGCCGATCGCCATTACGCGTCGCCCTCCTCGCGCTTGATGATGCGTGCCTTCAGGGGCAGCTTGTGAATGGCTCGGGTCAGTGCTTCACGAGCGAGCTGCTCGTCGACACCCGCGACCTCGAAGAGGACGCGGCCGGGCTTGACGTTCGCGACCCACCACTCGGGCGAACCCTTACCGGAACCCATGCGGGTTTCGGCCGGCTTCTTGGTGAGGGGGCGGTCGGGGTAGATGTTGATCCACACCTTTCCGCCACGCTTGATGTGACGCGTCATGGCGATACGAGCGGACTCGATCTGACGGTTGGTCACGTAAGCGGGGGTCAGCGCCTGAATACCGTACTCACCGAACGACACCTGGGTGCCACCGGTGGCCTGGCCGGAACGGCCGGGGTGGTGCTGCTTGCGGTACTTGACCTTGCGGGGGATGAGCATTACGCCGACGCTCCTTCTGCCACGGGGGCCTCGTTGCGCGGACCACGACGACGGTCGCCACCGCGGTCGTCACGACCGCGGGACTTGGGCGCGTTGGCCTGCTCGCGGGCGAGCTCCTTGTTGGTGAGGTCGCCCTTGTAGATCCAGACCTTCACGCCGATGCGGCCGAAGGTGGTCTTGGCCTCGTAGAAGCCGTAGTCGATGTTCGCGCGCAGGGTGTGCAGGGGCACACGGCCTTCGCGGTAGAACTCCGAGCGGCTCATCTCGGCGCCGCCGAGGCGACCCGACACCTGGATGCGGACACCCTTGGCGCCGGCACGCTGCGCGCCCTGCAGGCCCTTGCGCATCGCGCGGCGGAACGCCACGCGAGCGGTGAGCTGCTCGGCGACACCCTGCGCGACGAGCTGAGCATCGGCCTCGGGGTTCTTGACCTCGAGGATGTTCAGCTGGATCTGCTTGCTGGTGAGCTTCTCGAGGTCGGCACGGATGCGCTCGGCCTCGGCGCCGCGGCGACCGATCACGATGCCCGGACGGGCGGTGTGGATGTCGACGCGGACGCGGTCACGCGTGCGCTCGATCTCGATGTTGCTGACACCGGCGCGGTCAAGCGAGGTGGTCAGCAGGCGACGGATCTTGATGTCCTCGGCGAGGTAGTCGGCGTAACGCTGACCGGCCTTCGTCGAGTCCGAGAACCACCGCGACACGTGGTCGGTGGTGATGCCGAGGCGGAAGCCGTACGGGTTGACCTTCTGTCCCATTACTTGCTCGCCTTCTTGTTGGCGCGCGCCGGGGCCGCAGCAGCGTCTTCCGGCGTCGCGAGCACGACCGTGATGTGGCTCGTGCGCTTCTTGATCTGGAAGGCGCGACCCTGTGCACGGGGACGGAAACGCTTGAGCGTCGTGCCCTCGTCGACGTACGCGTTCTTCACGTACAGGTCGGCGTCATCCAGGTATTCGTTCGTCTTGTCAGCGGTGACGCGAGCGTTCGCGATCGCCGAGGCGACGAGCTTGTAGATCGGCTCGCTCGCGCCCTGGGGCGCGAACTTCAGGATGGCGAGGGCCTCTTCGGCCTGCTTGCCCTTGATGAGCGCGACGACACGACGAGCCTTCTGAGGGGTCACGCGGATGTGTCGCACGCGTGCGATGGACTCCACCATTTCTCTCTCCTCTAGCGCCACCGCGTCAGCGGCGGCGGCCCTTCTTGTCGTCCTTCACGTGGCCGCGGAAGGTGCGGGTGGGCGAGAACTCGCCCAGTTTGTGACCGACCATGGTCTCGGTCACGAACACGGGGATGTGCTTGCGACCGTCGTGCACGGCGATGGTGTGTCCCAGCATGGCGGGGATGATCATCGAACGGCGCGACCAGGTCTTGATGACGTTCTTGGAACCGGCTTCGTTCTGCGAGACGACCTTGCGAAGCAGGTGCTCGTCGACGAAGGGGCCCTTCTTAAGGCTGCGAGGCATCTTCCTCTACTCCTACTTACGCTTCTTGCCGGCGGTGCGACGGCGGACGATCAGCTTGTCGCTTTCCTTGTTCGCGTGACGGGTGCGGCCTTCGGCCTTACCCCACGGCGAAACGGGGTGGCGACCACCGGAGGTCTTACCCTCACCACCACCGTGCGGGTGGTCGACCGGGTTCATGGCGACACCACGCACGGTCGGGCGGACGCCCAGCCAGCGCTTGCGGCCGGCCTTGCCCCAGTTGATGTTCGACTGCTCGGCGTTACCGACCTCGCCGATCGTGGCGCGGCAGCGCACGTCGACGTTGCGGATCTCACCCGAGGGCAGACGCAGCTGCGCGTAGGGGCCGTCCTTGGCGACGAGGCGCACGGAGACGCCCGCCGAACGGGCCATCTTCGCGCCGCCACCGGGACGCAGCTCGATCGCGTGGATCACGGTACCGGTGGGGATGTTACGCAGCGGCAGGTTGTTGCCGGGCTTGATGTCAGCGCCGGCACCCGACTCGACGACATCGCCCTGCGACAGCTTGTTCGGCGCGATGATGTAGCGCTTCTCGCCGTCCGCGTAGTGCAGCAGCGCGATGCGCGCGGTGCGGTTGGGGTCGTACTCGATGTGAGCGACCTTGGCGTCGATGCCGTCCTTGTCGTTACGACGGAAGTCGATCAGACGGTACTGACGCTTGTGTCCACCACCGATGTGACGCGTGGTGATGCGGCCCTGGTTGTTGCGGCCACCGGTCTTCGACAGGGGGCGCAGCAGCGACTTCTCAGGCGTCGATCGGGTGATCTCGGCGAAGTCGGCCACCGACGAGCCGCGGCGACCGGGGGTCGTGGGCTTGTACTTGCGAATAGCCATTGTTCTTGTCCTCTATCCCGACCGTCAGCCGACAGACGTGAAGATGTCGATGGTGCCCGACTTGAGCGACACGATGGCGCGCTTGGTGTCCTTGCGCTTGCCGGTGCCGAAGCGGGTGCGACGGGCCTTGCCGACGCGGTTGATCGTGTTGACCGAGGCCACCTTGACGCCGAAGATCTTCTCGATGGCGAGCTTGATCTCGGTCTTCGAGGAGCGCGGGTCCACCAGGAAGGTGTACTTGCCCTCGTCGATGAGCGAGTAGCTCTTCTCGGAGACGACCGGCTTCAGGATGATGTCGCGCGGGTCTTTGTTGACGGCGGTCATGCCGAGACCTCCTCGGTGGCAGCGGACTTCGACGCGACGAACGCGTCGTAAGCGGCCTTGGTGAAGACGATGTCGTCGGAGACGATCACGTCGTAGGTGTTCAGCTGGCCGACGGTCAGCACGTGGACGTACGCGAGGTTGCGGACGCTCTTCACCGTCAGCTCGTCGTCGCGGTCGATGACCACGAGGACGTTCTTGACGGCGCCGAAGGCCTTCAGCGCGGCAGCGGCAGCCTTGGTCGAGGGGGCACCCTCGATGGCGAAGCTGTCGACGATGTGCAGACGCTGCCCACGAGCACGGTCGCTGAGCGCACCCAGCAGGGCGGCGGCGATCATCTTCTTGGGCGTGCGCTGGCTGTAGTCACGCGGCTTGGGGCCGTGGACGATGCCACCACCGGTCATGTGCGGCGCGCGGATCGAGCCCTGACGGGCGTTACCGGTGCCCTTCTGCTTGAAGGGCTTGCGGCCGGCACCCGAGACCTCGCCACGACGCTTGGTCGAGTGCGTGCCCTGGCGTGCCGCGGCGCGCTGCGCCACGACGACCTGGTGGATGAGGGGAATGTTCGTCTTGACGTCGAAGAGCGCGGCGGGCAGCTCGACGGAGCCTGCCTTCTTGCCGTCGGCCTTCACGACGTCGAGCGCGAGAGTCGAGTCAGCCATGATCAGGCACCCTTCACTGCGTTGCGGACGTAGACGATGCGGCCACGAGCACCGGGGACAGCGCCCTTGACGAGCATCAGGCCCTTCTCGGCGTCGACGGCGTGCACCGTGAGGTTGAGGACGGTCACGCGCTCGCCACCCATACGGCCGGCCATGCGCATGCCCTTGAAGACGCGGCTCGGGGTCGACGATGCGCCGATGGAGCCGGGCTTGCGGTGGTTGCGGTGCGAACCGTGCGAAGCGGACACACCCTTGAAGTTGTGACGCTTCATGACACCCGCGGTGCCCTTGCCCTTGCTGGTGCCGACGACGTCGACGCGCTGGCCGGCTTCGAAGAGACCGTCAACGGTCAGCTCCTGGCCGAGCGAGTAGTCGGCGGCATCCGCCGTGCGCACCTCGGTGAGGTGGCGACGCGGGGTCACGCCGGCGGCGTCGAAGTGAGCCGTGAGGGGCTTGTTCACCTTGCGGGGGTCGATCTGGCCGTAGCCGATCTGAACGGCGTTGTAGCCGTCCTTCTCGAGCGAGCGCAGCTGGGTCACGACGTTCGGAGCGACCTCGATGACGGTGACGGGAACGAGCTTGCCGTTCTCGTCCCACACCTGGGTCATGCCGAGCTTGGTGCCGAGAAGGCCCTTGGAGATCTTGGAGTTGATGTCAGACATGTCGAACCTCAGAGCTTGATCTCGATGTTGACATCGGCCGGGAGGTCGAGGCGCATCAGCGAGTCGACGGCCTTGGGCGTCGGGTCGATGATGTCGATGAGGCGCTTGTGGGTGCGCATCTCGAAGTGCTCGCGGCTGTCCTTGTACTTGTGGGGCGACCGGATGACGCACACGACGTTCTTCTCGGTCGGAAGGGGAACCGGGCCCACCACGGTGGCACCGGCACGGGTCACGGTGTCGACGATCTTGCGCGCCGACGAGTCCAGCCCGGCGTGATCGTACGACTTCAGGCGAATGCGGATCTTCTGTCCCGCCATTGTCTGCTCTCTCTCTTTCTCGCGTCTTACCCGACCTGGGGCATTGGACGCACGGTGGTGCTCTCGCACCCTGGCACTTCCCCTCGCTCACGCGAGAGATGCTGCACCGCTGTTCAGCTGTCAAACCGGATGCCATGGCATCCGGCCCACCCCGCACGCACGCGTGCGAATCCGATGAAGGAAGGGGCTCGGTGTCTGTTCTGCTGCCGGCGGCCCAGGACCCTGCGCTTTCGCGCCGCCTGTGCACTGCCCTGACAGTGATCCTGGCGCGCGCCGAGCGCACGCCGGAATGTGGAACTGCATTAGTCTACGTAGCCCCGAAGCGAGTCGCAAACCCGGGCGTGTCGCGCCCGGCGGATACCCAGGATCGCCGACCCCGAACGCGACGACGCCGCCCCGGTTCGCGGGAGCGGCGTCGATGCAGAGCTGCGACGTCAGGCGTTGCCGATGTGCTTGTCGACGTTGGCCCGCGTCTCGTCGACCTTCGCGTGATGCTCGGTCGGCACGACCTTCTTGATGGCCTCGGCAGCGCCGTCGAGGACCTTGTCGCTGACCTCTTCGGCCTTCTCGCTCTTCAGCGCCTCTTCGATCTTGTCGCGGTTCTCGTCGAGGAGCTTCTTGCCCTTCGCGATGATGTCGTCCACGCCACCCATGTGCGTCTCCCTCGGTGCCGGTGCCGGCGGGATGCCGGCGTGTCGACCTTCATTCTCGACGAACGACCGATGATGCACACCACCCAGCGTGAACCCCGCAACAGCTGGATAGGGCATCGGAGCTCGGACTCGGTCGCGACAGCAGGTTTACATTCGCCTCCGCGCTTATCGCCCGCGTAAAGTTCAGCCTATGAGGGGGATTAAGGCAGCTGTTTGTGCGCTCATTGTTGCGACGGTGTGCGCCGGGTGCACTGTCGAGGGCGCGAGCTCCAGCACGCCCGTGGAAGACGCAACTTCACCGCGGGTTCCTCAATCCTCACCCACGGAGTCGACGAGCTCGGCTGATCCAGACCTGCCGAACGAAGCGCAGCCGGTGAGTCCCGAGGCCGATGAGGAACTCGCCATCGGCCCCGAGGAGGCCTTCCTAGACGCGGCGAGAAACGGCTGGCAAGGACAAGAGGCATCTGAGTCGACGTGGATCGAATTAGGAAACAACGCCTGTTCAGAGCTTGAGACAGGTAAACCCCTTGAAGAGATCTACATCGTCGGCGAGGACTCGGATGCAGCACGTTCCAACAACAGTCTGATCGTCACGGAAGCACAGAAGAACTTGTGTCCACAATTCGGGTGACGCCCCGACGGACCACCTTCCTTTCTTTTCTCGCGCGGGAAGCATCTCGCGACACAGCCGCACACAAGAGGACGATCAATGACTGTCTCCCCATCGCCAGATTCGAATGACGCGTCCCATTCCCGCCGGCGGCTGCTCGCCGCGGGGATGGCAGCAGCCGGGGGTCTCAGCGTGGGCGCGCTCACGTTCCCCACTCGCGCAAGAGCCGATAGCGGGTCAGTCTCGTCCATAAACGGGAAAGCCGGACGGGTAGCCCTCACCGCAGCAGATCTGGCGGCGGTCGAGGCCGAGACGGTAGATCAGATTGCAGTCGTCGCGACTCCGGAACGATTTCCGGGCCTAGACCCGAGCGGTGCCGGGGACTCCGCTCCCGCCCTCAAGGCCGCGATCGCGGCTTGCCCGGACGGCGGCACCGTGATCGTACCCGCGGGAACATACCGCCTCGCATCGACTCTCTCGAACGAGGGTAAAAGCATCAGCCTCATCGGTCACGAGGCGACCTTGGTTCGTGCGCACCCGACCTCATCTGCCGTGCTTCTCACGGGCGTCTACGACGACCCGATTCGCGTGACCTCAATCTCGCCGGTCTCCGTGGAGCTCGGCGGTGGCCAACAGCCCGGAGTGCAGTTGGCGATGTCGTCCGCTACTGGATGGTCGCGTGGAGACGTCGTCAAAGTCTTTGCCGACGATGAGATCCCTGAGGTGAGACAGGACTCGAGCAACAAGTCGCGCGTCGGCGACTTCATGGTCGTTGATCGCACCTCGGGGAACTCGGCCATCCTGGTGGGTACTCCGAACGGCAAGTTCACTTCGAACATTCGGGCTGCTCGGCTACGGGACGTCCCCGTCCGTTTCGAAGGTTTTCGTGTCGACACCGACGCCAGTGGCGTCAACGCTGGCTGGGGCGGGACAACGATCGTGTTGTCCGCGCTCATGCGACCCGCGGTGCGCGACATTCACGTGCGAGTTTCGACGGCGACGGCCATTCTCATGCGCGGGTGCTACGCCTACGACATAGAGAACGTCCAGATTGATCGTGCGGTCGACAATCCGTCCGCCGGCCAGTTCGGATACGGAATCCTGGACAACTCGAGTGCGTACGGGGTGGTCCGAAATCTGCATGCTCGGCGGGTGCGCCACGCATATTCCGATGACACACCGCGGATCGCCGCAAACTCGTCCGTTGTCCTCTACGGCGCGACATACGGAACCCGCGTCATCGACTCGGTCTGCCACGGCGCATCCGCCGCAGCCTTCGATACTCACTCGTGCTCCGAGTTCGTGACCTTCGACAACTGTATCGCCGTCGACAGCCGTGAAGGGTTCTCGCTCCGCGGGCGCAAACATGTGGTCAAGAGCTGCGCGGCCGTTCGATGCACGACGGGCGCCCAGGTTATTACCGAGTCGAGCGGCGCTGACGCCTCATGGGGACACCGGATCACGGACTTCCACGGCGACGGTCTGACCGGCACCGGGATCCGGATCATCCCCCGGACATCGTCGTCACATTCGCAATACAACCGTCGCGAGACAAGGGATGTGCTTCTGCGAAACATCACCCTCCGCGGTTCCGCAATGCCATTTCTCCAGGCGAACAACATCGTCCTCGACGTCGACGGGTTCCACGCGACGGCCCGCGAGCAGGTGGACGACGTCGCGAATGGAGCAATCCTGAGCAACAGTATTGTGCGCGCGCGAGATTGGACAATCGATCTGCAGAACGTCACTTCGGGATCATCTCTGCGAGGCTTCCAGAGTCGTCAGTCCGGCGAGATGGTGGCCGACGGGATTGAATTGCGATGGCGGGACGGCGACGCCGCGCGGGTCCAGGGCGTGGCGGTGGGAGAGTCCTCCGTGACGGTGACCGTGAGAAACGTCCGTCTGAGCGAGCCTCTCGCGACGCCATCGGTCGGGTTCGCGCGAGGGTCGACCATCGATTGGACGGCGAAGACTCAAGCGTCGCGATTGATTACGCGCCGGCAGGATGAGGTCAGCAACAGCGAGACGGTTCGACTCATCTATCGTGCCGGTGATCCGCAGATCATTCTTCTGTGCACCGTAACCGATGGGCGCACCGTGCCGGCCCTCGTGGCGAGCGCCGTTCCGGGTCAGATCTTGTACGTCGTCAATTCGGGCGAGAGCTCGGCGACGGTGACCGTCCGACACGGTGCCGCTTATTTGACGAGCCTCCGAGGTGGGGCCAACCGCCGCATGACTCCGAATTCCATGATGTCGCTCGTCTGGACAGGCAGGATATGGCAGCAGCTCGCCTGAGATGGAAGCCACGGGTCGTTAAAGTGGTGTGGTGAAGAGTACGCATCAGGAAGATTACCGGCCATCTGTCGACGTCCTCATGCGCCCGTCGAAGGGTACCAATCCACGCGCGCCGATCTACGCGCTGGTCGATGCGCTGCCCGACGACATCAACGTCGTCAAGTTCTCTTGGAGGCGTGCCCTGATCGGCAAGTGGGACGTCATACATCTGCATTGGCCCGAATCGGCGATTCGCGCCTCCACGCGCACGCGCCGCTGGCTGAAGTACGTTCTCTTCGCGCTATTGCTGCTTCGGATTCAGTTCGGACGGAAGCCCGCAGTGTGGACCGTACATAATGAATCTCCGCACGAGCGCGGGAAGCATCTTGAATCCCTTCTGCTGAGATGGTGGGAACGGGCTACGGCTCGACGGGTCTACCTCTACCCATCGGTCACCCCCGACGAACGAGGGGCGGCCTTCATTCCGTTCGGCGATTACAGCCAGGTCGCTGATCGACTTATGGGCGACGTGCAGGTGGAACGCGACCCACACCGCATGCTCCTGTTCGGCCTTCTACGCCCGTATAAGGGCATCGAGCAACTCCTCGACGCGTTCGATGCCCTCCGCCATGTGGACGAGCGCGTACGCCTTGCGGTTATGGGACGCCCGGTGGACCCCGAGTATGGACGCGCAGTCGACGAGCGCGTGGGCGCAAGCGCGACAGGGGTGGAGTTCCGTGGCGAACTGCTCGAGTACGAAGAGCTCGTGGCTCAGATCCGTGAGAGTGGGTTCGTCGTGCTGCCGTATCGGCGCATGTACAACTCCGGCGCCGCGTTGCTCTCCTTGAGCTGCGGAACTCCCATCCTCGTACCCACGTCAGCAACCATGAACGACCTCATGGCCGAGTCCGGACCGCAATGGGTGCAGACCTATGACGGCGATCTGACCCCCGCGATCCTGAGTGCAGCCGTGGAGCAGTTCGCGTCCTCCGCGCCCCTTCGCGAAGGGGCGCGCGCGCTCCGAGGCCGGTCCTGGTCGGCCGTAGGGGAACAGTATGCGTCCCTGTATCGGAGTCTCGTCCCCAAGAGCCGGCCCGCTACCGGGTGACGAGCGCGGCGCGTACCCTCTGGCCGAGCTCCTCAAGGCGAAGCCGAGCGTTCGCTGCCGCCGAAATCAATTCCTCGCCACGATCGACGGTGGCCAGCCCACGCCTCACGATCGCGTTCGCGTCAAGATCGCGATAGTCGAAGGAGACATCGTAAATCCCGGCGGCAGCGAAAGTACGGTCAAGCTTTTCGGACGAACCGCTCGTGGTACCGATGGGTATCGCTCCCTCGGTCAGCCCGATCACAAGGGCGTGCAGTCGGTCGCTCATCACGACTGCGGCGCGCGCATAGACGTCCCGGATGACGCGCTCGAATTCTCGATGCGGACCGCCGGACCAGGGAGCGATGAACTCCACACCCAGCGCGTCGGCGATCGCAGTCGATCGTGCCTTGTCCCTCACAACCTGATTAATCACGACGGGACGCAGGCCCTTGGCCTGGGCGAGAGCCGTCACCGACTCGAGGAATGCCGGTGTTGGTTCAGGGCGGTCGCCGCGCATGGTCACGACGAGGAGGTCTCTCCTCACGGAGGCCTCGCCCGATCCCTTCAGGGCGAACGCCCAGTCCGGTGTCACTTCGCCGGTTCCCCCAAAGTCGCGGCTCGGTAGATCCCGCCACGTCGCGATCTTGCTGAGCCGCGAGACGACCGCTATCTGCCAGGGAAAGGAACCGCGTGGCTCGCGGAAGGCCATACCGGTCTGGATGGGCACTCCCCCGCGCACGCGCACAATGGCCGCGGTAGGGATGTCAACGACAGCAATCTTGGTGCGTCTCCTGTTGAGCTGGACCTCTCCCGCGTTGGTGACAAAACCAACCCGGCTCGACACGCCTGCGGAGAGAGCTGCCCGCTGCCAACTCCCCCTGGACTCGTACACTTCGTCGCCGTCGGTCAGGCCTAGGCCCGCCGCATAGTCGCCCACGCTCTGGCCGACGAGTACGTGGCGCTTGATTCCAGGGTGGATGAACACGTCGAGCATCGCCCGACGCAGTACCGAATCGCCCAGATTGTCCGCCTGCCCGTGGGCGGCGATGAATGCCTTCATGATTGATCTCCTTGCGGGCGTCGGTACTCGATCACCACGCGTCCCCGCGCCGCATCGAGAACACCCCATCCCCGCATCCACGTATTGAGTGAGGCACTGTTGACGGGAACTCGTCGAACCCGATCCGCTGACATTCGCAGGAATCCAACTGCCAGCCGTGCGGAGCCTTCGATCCACGCTCTGAGACGATGACCGTCTTCCACCAGAAGTCGACCTCGCACGTTTCCCGTGCGCCGGGCGCGCTGACGCAGCCAAGCGACGCTCATGCGACTGAGAGGAACGTCTTCGTAGACGATCGCCTCGTCGCACCACACGATCTTGCCGCCCTTGTTATGGATGCGGTGAAAGAGATGGGAGTCACTGCCACCGCTCGCCGAGAACCGTTCATCGAACCGAGGGAGCTCTAGTTGCTCCACCGCCGTCCGACGAACAAGCACGTTATTCGTCGCGGCTTGATCGAAAACGGTGCCCGTCGGGTATCTCGACCTGCTGAAGAACCCGCCTTCGTGAACCCACTCCGGGGTCTCGGCCGGGAAAACGGACACCACCGGACCCCAAACCGCATCCGCGTCGCTGGAGTCCATACAAGCCCGGAGAGTAGCCAACCAGGAGGCATCTGGATACTCGTCATCATCGATGAAGGCGAGGATCGGCTCCGTGGAGTTCATCAGCGCCGCGTTTCGAGCCGCCACGATGCCGGGGGTGGGCTCTTGCAGATAGACCAGGTCAAGAATTGACTCGCTCGCTACCTGCTCTGCGGTCCCAGCCGCGTCGTTGTCGACCACGTACACGCGAAACGGCCCCGGAGCGATGAGGTCTTGGAGTGATGCTAGGAGGGTGCGCAATTGTTCGGGTCGCTGATATGTCGCGACGCAAATCGCGACGGGCTCAGGAGTGCTCAACGCCGAGCCGATCGAGAAGTGAGACGGCCTTGTAGCGCCATGTGGTTCCTGAAGGAATCGTTGTCGTCTCGCGCGGAACGCGGGCGCCGCCTGCGACCAAGGTAGCGAAGACAGCTTCTTGCGAATCCCTGTCAGCGACGCGCACACCCGTTAAACCGCGGTCATTGGCCCCGAGCACGGGCGTCGTCACGACAGGCAGTCCCGCCGCCCTGTACTCGTAGGTCTTGATGACGTCTCCGCCGACCTCGCCCTCACCGACGCGGTGCGGCACCCATCCGACGTCGAAAGTCTGGAGCAGCGCGGGAACTCGGTCATAATGCACGTCGCCCAGCAAACGAATGTTGCTTTGCGAGCGGAGAGGCGCCTCGTACTCCCTATCGAGAATCGGACCCGCAAAGGTGAACGAGATTTGCGGGAACGCCGCCGCTACGCGAAGGACCAAATCGAGATCGACACGCTTTCCGATCTTGCCAACATAACCAACCGTTGTCGGGCCCTTGGCAAGCGACTCTGTCGGGAATCGCTCTGGGTCGCAGCCGTTAGTAACCAGTTGCGCGTCGGACCTACCGAACGCTTGTGCGGTCGCCAAGGTGGCCTCGGAGTTCGCGGTGACCACGTCAACGCGGTCGAACAGTCGTTGATACGCAAGCCGGACCTCGCTTTCGATGGCCTTGAAGGCGTAGTGATCAGTCCAGTCATCGAGCATGTCGAAGGCGACCTTACGGTTCTCGTCAGCGACAACGTTCCACACATTCGACACGCTGACGAAGGGATTCCAGATCACGACGGGAGCAGATCCGCCTAAGCCCTGCGCGCTGTACGAATCGCGAGAGGTCCACCACCACCTCTGTCGCGGGCCCCTCGCAGGAACGCGCCAACTCCAACTGTCGACGGCGAACGTGTTGTCCGCGAGTGCGCCTGCGCGATACGCGGGGCGGAGGACCTGCGGCTCCGGCCGCGACCGGACCGCGACGGGGCCTTGACCTGAAAGGAGGCGCCCGAACCACTCGATGAAGTGGCCGTCTCTCGTGCGATAACCCTCGTTAGACAATTTGCGCTGCCCATGCATGGGGAACGTCGCAATGCTCTGATCCATGATCACTTCCGCCTCACACGATCGAGTTCGGCTTCGTACGAAGCGCTCACTAGCTCCCACGAGTACATTTCAGCGGCCCGCGCCGCCACGACGCCCGATAGACGAGCCCGCTCGCCGGGGTTGTCCATGAGCGCGTTTACGGTGTCGGCGATCGCCTGTGGCTGGGGTTGGACGAACTTGCCGCCCGAGGGCGAGAGTACTTCTCGATTGAAAACGGTGTCGCGGGCCACCACCGACGCTCCGCAGGCCATCGCCTGTACGAGCGCGGGATTGGTGCCCCCGACGCTGTGCCCATGAAAGTACACCCCGCTGTGCTGCCACAGCGCGAGGAGAAGGGTGTCATCGCGGACATGGCCCAGCCACGTTACGTTTGCGTGTGACTCAGCCAGCGCCTTGGCACGCTGGTCGAAACCTCCCCCGTAGCCCGACGACCCGACGATAACGACAGGATGCCGACGTGCGATCACGGGGACGGCGTCGAAGAACTCATTGATTGTATTCTCAGGAACGAATCGCGCGACCGCGAGAACGTACCGTGTGCTTTCCATGTCCAGCGGCACAGGGAGCGGCCCGGGGATGTCACCCCCGTAGGGGATGAAAACGCCGCTCTTGTTGAACTCCTTCGCCCAATAGTCGCCTATCGCGACGGCGTCGAAAACCAGCGAATCAGCCCAGCGCGCGGTCGCAGCGGCACCGGTTCTGAATACAGTCTTAGCGACACGCCCCCACTTGTCCCGCTCCCACTCGATGCCGTCGACGTTGACGACCGTCGGGATCCCCCTTGCCTTGAGCAACGGCAGCCAGTACCCGTTCGCGACGTTCATGACAAGAGCGACGTCTGGACGACGCCTCATCGCATCGAGGGACGAAGTGAATCCGTAGGACAGAGTGCTGAGGGACTTGGTCTCGATCCCTCGCGTCGCCCGCGACGTAACACGGGGATCGACAGCAAAGTCAGGAGCGACCGTCCCTCCGGGACGACCGTAGACGGTCACGTCCCAGTCATTCTCCGCGAGATAGGGCGCCAGAACACGGACGGCGGTCTCAAAACCGCCGTAGAAACTTGGATACCCACGGGTCCCCAGAATGGCGACGCTACGACGCTTCGATGAATTGCGACTCACTTGCCCGCGCCCTCCAGCTCAATCCACGCCCGTCTTACGGATCGTTCCTCCAGGTACTTCTTCGGCGAGTAGTTGATCAAGGCCATGGCCAGGTACATGTACTTCGTCAAGGGGTTCTTCGCGAGGTGGTACCGGATCCGGAAGTAGGACAGGCGAAGATGACGCCTGTCGCGAGCACGGAGATGTACTGCATGCTTGGCCATATAGGTTTTCGTCCCGGCAGCCCTGCGCTCGGTGTTCCCTGTCAGCTGCCCGGTACCGTGCTTCACCTGGAGCGCCAAACGATCCGACACCGACACATAAGTATGTCCTGCGAGCAGGAACCTGAAGAAAAAGTCCGTGTCGTTCTTGACGGGGATCGACTCATCGAAACCGCCTGAGCGATCGAACGCCCGGCGCGTGAGCACCATATTGCTCCCGGTCGTCCCCAGACTCACCGCGACGACATCCTGAGCGGACTTATTGGGTTCGAGGGTGGGCGCTTCGACACGCGTATCCCCCTTGACCATCCAGCGCGCCACGACGGCCATGTCCGTCCGGGCTGCGGACCCCGCCTGGATCGCGGCGAGAAGGTAGCCAGGCTCCCAAGAGTCGTCATCGTCCAGGAATGCGAGGACATCTCCTTGAGCAACCTTCGCTCCACCGTTCCTCGAAGCAGAGGCCCCACCGACAGTCTCCGGGTCGTGGACGTAGTGGATGGGGACGTCTGTCGTCGCCGCCAAGTCGGCGACGGCCTTCTCCGTGTCCTCGTCAGCCACGTCACTGCAGACGATGATCTCTACGGGCGGTCGCGATTGCGCCAGAACAGACCCGATGGACGCGGGGAGGAACGACGCCCGCCTGTGCGTGGGAACGATCACCGACACCCGGGACGTCTCATTGATGTGATCCGGGTCGCCGACCGGGGCTCGCTCCGATCGCCTTCCGATCAGCCCTTCGAAGTTCTGCATCGACAGCGAGCTGGCGAGGGGCAAGCGCTCAGCAATCCGATGACCCATCGAATGGAGAAGAGGAGAATCCGCGATGCGCTCAGCGATGACGTTTCCCAGACCGGAGTCGGCCGCGACCGCGATCTCAGGACATTCGAAAAGCTCGCCCAGACCCTCGACTTTGCCCTGGGTCGAGATGATGAATGCTGGCTTTCCCATTGACAAGGCCATGATGCCGAGGTGCATCCGACCGGTGACGACAACGTCCGTCAGCGACAGAAGAGCCCGGATCTGCGCCGGTCGCAGGAGTTCCTCGACCACGTACCACGGAGCGTCGGGAGTGGCCGCAACGACATCCTGAACAGCCTTCATGTCACCGCCGGGACCCCGGTGGACGTGAGGCAAGAGAACGGGAAGATAACCGCTGTCGCGTAGGGCATTCAGAACGACCTGATACTCCCGGGGCTGGTCCACACGCTTCGACACGAGCGCGCTGGCATTCACGAGCGCAATGCGCTCGCCGCCTTCTCGAGCCTGGCTAAGAAGGCGGTAGACGTCGGTGTCTCGATCTTGCTGACCCAGCGCGAAGACCGTGTCGCTAGCTTCGTAGGTCGGACCGATCGAGGCCTTCGCCATGCGGGCTCGACTGAGAGGGTCGCGAACATAGAGCCGGACCCCTGCGCGAGCAGCCCTGGCAGCCGCGTGGGAGACCGGGCGAGACGCGCGACCATTCCAACTGAAGCCAAGTATTCGGGTCTGCAGACCACCCCGCTGAGCGGCCAGCGCAAGTCTCCACCGGAACAAGCTCGCGAACGAGTTGTAGCCGCCGTCCATGATGTCCGCGCCCGTCACCGACAAGCTGGAGGCGCCCCGCAGCAGCCGCGCGAGGCGGGCGAATGCGGCGACGAAAGTGAGCGGATTGCGCGACATCAGTCCTTCGATCACGACCCCACGCCGGGAACCCTCGCCATACTGCGGGACGATTACGGCATCGGGCTTGACCAGGAGCACGCGGACGTCGCCGACGACCTGCTCGCAAAATACGTCAGCCATTGCCTGGTCGCCGATGTTTCCTCCGCCGGGAGCTGCGAACAGAACGTGGTACCGACCCTGCCGGCGGCCGAGGAGCGCACCGTGCACGGATGCATTCAACGCGGCTGCTCGAACCCGCTCCGCCGCGGACACCATTAGTTTTCTCGGGTTCACCATCGCCTCGAAGCCCCCATCTCTGTCAACGACGCACAATCTGGCACACGACGCGATCGTGTTTCATTCTAGACGAGCGCAAAGAAAGCCACCCGCCACCGGCATCCTCACGCCGCGAACCGGCCGACGGATGGGTAGTGCGCGCGCGCAGGTTCTCCGTGACCTACGATCGTCGTGGACGCGCGTGACCGTGACGAGTGGGAGGGATCATCGTGCCGACTCTCCTTCTCGGATTATTAGCAGTGGTCGTTTTCATCGTGATGCTGGGGACGCTGCGCTGGTGGGCGACGGCGTTGATCGGGGTCGTCTTCGCGATGACACTCGTGCCGCGCTCTCTTGGCATCGAGATCTTCGGGGTGCCGGCCCAGACATACGACGTTGCCATTCTGGCAGTGCTGGTTGTGGGCTTTGTCGCGAGCGGCCGCCCCAACTTCCTGCTCTTCGTGCCGTTCGTCACGTTGCTCACCATCGGCGTGATCTTCGAGTGGGAACACAGTCCGCAACTCGCGACGAACGTTGTCTATCTCCTGGTCGGCGTCGCCGCGTGGGCGATCGGCCACTACTTCGCCAAGCATTACGTCCCTGGCACACGTCAGGAGACTGTGCTGATTCTGGCGCTGACCGCCGTGATCTTGTTCCAGGTAGTCGTGACTGTGCTGCAGGCGAGTGGTGTGCCGATCTTCGCGCTCGAGGGTCGGACGGCGGAACTCGAGGGTGGCCGCGCGAGCGGAACCTTCAGTCACCCGGGGACCGTGGGCAAGGTCATGATCCTTTTCATGGCGATCCTCCTCCCACTTACGACCGCGACGACCCGTCGAACTCGAAGGCTCGCATACTTCGCCGTTCTGATAGCGCTCGTCCCAGTGGGGCTCTCGGAGAGCAGGGCCAACTTCGTCGGCTACCTCCTTGCACTCCTCGTGTGGTTCATCATCATGCCCGCCCGCTCTGCGCGCGCATCCCGATTCGTCGTACCTGCAGTCGTCCTGGCCGGGGCTCTGATCTTCTCCGGCACCATCATCGACCGCTTCACAGGCGACCCTGAGGGTGGCGCACGTCAGCACTTCACTGACGTGGCTCTGGAGGCCATCTCGAAGAACCCTTGGCTGGGCGTCGGTCCCGGGAATTACATTCCCGTTGTCGGCCAAACTGATAACTTGACCGCGCAAGGATGGCGTGTGCACAACGTCTTCCTGCTCGAGACCACCGAGCTCGGCATACCGACCACACTCTTCTTCTTCTTGCCCGCCATCTGTCTCCTTGTCCTCAGCCTCCGGCACATGCGACGCCTAGACGAAAGAGGGGCTTGGGGCCGCGGCGCGATCGCCGCAGCCGCAGGCACTCTCGTCACTGCCGTCACCGGATGGGGCCTGATGAACGGGTCGATCTTTATGATCTGGTTCCTGTGCATGGGGTTCAGTTTTGGGATGCTCCGGCGACAGAACGTTTCTGGTATCGGCGGCGCCCCGTTCGTTTCCAGCCAATCCGCCGGCGCCCCCGGTGCACGGGCGGTAGTGGCATGACCTACAAGCCAGGAATGACCCTCGTCGCATGACCTCGCTCGCAGGTGCCGCTGCTCGAGGCGCCGCGCAATCACTGCTGGCTCAGTTCTTGAGGTTCGCCATCCAGTTCGGCGCGCTGATGATCCTCGCCAGGCTCTTGACCCCCGGGGATTACGGAACTGTTGCCCTCGTCACCGCCATCACGGGGCTCGCCCTCCTGCTGGCAGACTTCGGGCTCTCGTCTGCGGCGATCCAGGCGCGAGAGATATCCCACCAGCAGAAATCGAACCTGTTCTGGCTGAACACCGCCGTAGGCCTCGTGGTGTCTGTGGTGGTGTTCTTCGCCGCCTACCCCATCTCCTGGTTCTACGGCCGGCCGGAACTGGTCCCCGTGGCCCAGGTTCTTTCTGTCGTGTTCCTGCTCTACGCGGTGACCGCTCAGTTCCGAGCCGAAGCGTCGAAGGCGCTCAGATTCAAAGCTATGGCCATCGCCGACGTCGTGGCTCAACTTCTTTCCTTCAGCGCAGCGATCGTGGCCGCCCTACTGGGGTCAACATACTGGGCCCTGGTTCTCCAGCAGGTTCTGTCGGCCTTCCTGCTCCTCGTGATGTTGTGGGTGGCCTCGCGATGGACGCCGACCTGGCCCTCAAGGAAGGCCAGTATCCGACCTCTCGTGAGTTTCGGCGTGAACAACCTCGGTGTGCAGCTCATCACCTACGCGAGCAACAACATCGACTCCGTGCTCATCGGCCGGTTCTGGGGCGTCGAACAGCTGGGCCTCTACAGTCGGGCCTATCAGCTGTACCGATTGCCCCTGCAGCAGCTCGCCGCGCCGATGACGAGGGTCGCATTTCCCGTGCTCTCGAAGATCGAAGACGACGCCACCTTCCAGCGATACGTCCGTCAAGCACAACTCCTGCAGATGTATGTCATCGGCGGAGTGTTCTTCGCGGCCACGGCTTTGTGCTCCCCACTCGTCGAGATCGTTCTCGGGCCGGATTGGGACGAGACGAAGGGCCTGTTCGCGGTACTCGCCATTGGTGGCGTCTTTCAAACTCTCGGCTACGTCTACTTTTGGGTGTTCTTGTCCAGGGCACTCACCGGTATGCAGCTGAGGTACACGCTCCTGTCCCGAAGCTTCATGATCGCACTCATGTTCGCCGGGGTTCCTTGGGGTGCATTCGGGGTTGCGATCGGTATGACAGCGGGACTGCTCCTCAACTGGGTGATTCTGACGTTCCGAGCGATGCCTAAGGCGGGTCTCGCGCCGCGGCCACTCGTGGTGGCGGCGATTCGTCCCATGACTCTGTACACAGCAATGCTGCTGATCGCTGCGCCCGTCATCTGGTTGACGTGGAACCTCGAGCCCTGGTGGCAGATTCTCGCCATCGTGCCGACAATGGGCGCCGTCCTCGTCCTTGCATACATCGCCATCCCGAGCATCAGACGAGACGTCGCGGACGTGCTCCGAATGGCCAAGCGGGTCCGGCGGTGACATCGCGGGCGGGTGGCGAATCGGGCCATCTTGACCCTCGCCCCGCCTCCCCGAGCCGCCGTGAGCTCCTGGCTGGCGGGGTGGTCGCGGCTGGCGGTGCTGTCCTCCTCGACCGCACCATCCGAGAGAATCTGGCGGCCCGGCCACCCATTCCCACCCCGGGGTCCGGCTCAGCCGGTAATTCCGTTCTCATATCTTCCGACAGCCATCCGGGAATCGATCCGACCGGACGGCGAGAATGCGGGCGAGCCCTCACCGAGGCTCTCAGTTCCGTTCCGCCCGGATGGGAGGCGGTCATCGCCCCCGGCTCTTACCTGCTGAGCAGCCCTATTACTGCGGACACCGAGTCCTTCCGGCTCTCGGGGTACGGGGTCACTCTCATTCAGACGGGGGCGTCACCGGTGATTTCGGTGAAGGCGGGCTGGCCGACGCCGCTGACCGTCACATCTTTCGGTACGACTGCGAGGAGCGACGGCGCGGCCGGACCAACCTCCAAGATCGTGGTCGACGGTAGCGTCAGTTGGGCGCCGGGCACGCTCATCAAAGTCTTTTCCAACGACTCGATACCCGGATCTCGTACTCCGTCCGACGGTCGCTCCTCGCGGATGGGCGAGTACGCGATCGTCGCGTCAAGCGGAGGAAACGAGATCACGACGACTGCGCCTCTTCGTGGGAAGTATTCTGACAACGCGAGGGTCGTCGAAACCAGCCGTCGAACGGCACAAATCAGAGGATTCACGCTGGAGGGTAGATCCCCCTCAGCAAAGGTCGTCGGTGCGTCGATGATGTACCTGGCGGGGCTCCTCGCACCGCTCGTAGAAGACATCCGATGCGTTAGCGCACACGGACCAGTCGTCCATCTGAAGAGTTGCTACGCGTTCAACGTCGCACGGCTCGATGTGTCTTTCGCGGAAGACGACGCACCCCACCGGCTCGGGTACGGAGTCCTCGATAACTGCAGCGAGTTCGGCACGGTACAGGACAGTACCGTTCGGCACGCCCGGCACGCCTACACGGATGACACTCCAGCGATCCCCCGGAATAGCACGAATCCTCACGGGTACGGCAGTTCGTACGGCAACACGATTGTTGATTGCAACGCCGTGGCGCCCTCGCGTGCGGGGTTCGACACTCACCACGCAAGTGAAGCGACCACGTTCTCGGGCTGCACTGCGAGCGCCGGCGGCGATGACGTTGCCGCATTTTCTCTGCGCGGACGAAATCACCGTGTCATCGGGTGCTCGGCCCAGAACATCGGCATGGGTGTCCGCGCCTTCACCGAGGCGAAGCGCGGAGGACAATCTTTCGGTCATGTGGTGCAGGCGTTCACCGCGCGGTCAATCCGCGGAGCCGCCGTGGCAGCCGATATCCATCCGACCGGTCATCCGAATGCTGGGGAGTTGGAAATGCGCCCCGTGCTTACTGTGACCGGCGTCACGGTCGACGGAGCACGCAACGGGGTCCGCGCGAGGAACGCCACCATTGTCATGACGGGGGCGACCATCCTCGTGAGTGGCGACAAAGAGGGATCCAGTTTCGTGCAGAACGAAGCCTCAGACGTGCAGATCGAGAACTGCGTTCTCCGCGCGGATGTCTCCGCGAAGTGGTCACCGGTGGCGTCAACGACTGGTACCGATCGAAACGCACAGATCGTTCTGCGAAATGTATCCGTGACGATGAGCGCGTCCGCTCTCGCGCAGGCGGAAACGATCTTCACCGGCTCCCCTCCAACAGTCGGTCTGCAGGCGGTCTCTTTCTCCGGCCTGCCCCGGAGCGGACTCGGAGCGGTCGATGACCGCAGCGCACTCCAGTGGGAAACTCAACCGGCCAGCCCCACTACGCCCGTCGAATCGTCGGCGGCGTACAGCTTTAGAGGTGACCTGAGCGCCCAGATGCCACAGCTGTGGAGAGCGACGGATCCTCATCTGTTGGTGGAGCTTCAGTCCGACAACCGTGCACCGATGTCCGTCGTAATGGGACGCCCCAGACGCAATTCTCAGCTAGTGACGCTCATGTGCGCTGCCGAGAGCGGGGTACTGCGTCTGAGCGACGACGCATCAGCCCGCCTTGTCCTCACGGACGAGTCGGAACGAATCCTCCAACCTGGTCGGTCGGTCACGCTTGCGTGGACCACCGGAGGCTGGGTTCGCGCGAGCTAGGCCTGCTGCCGCTAGCCAGCCCGCCGTTCCTCGATCACTGCGGAGACGTCACGCCGTGGGGATCGGGCTCGGCGGTGACCTTCGCTGCCGTATCCGATCGCGACCATCATGATGATCAGTTCCGATTGATCCGCACCGAGGTGGCGCCGCAAAGCATCGGCTTTGGCGGTGGGCACGCTCATGTTGAGCATGCACGAGTCCAAGCCGAGTGCGTGCAGAGCCCACACGAATGACATGGCGAAGATCCCGCCGTCGATCCATCCTTGATTACGCTCTTTCGCACCAGCGAATGCGCGTGCGTCTACCGTGATCACGGCGACGGAGGGAACGATGTCGCGAAAACCTGCACTGCCATTCTGGAACCCGAGTACTTCGTGGGCCTGCTCCCCGTGGCGGATATGGATGCGCCAACTCTGCCGATTGCAGACCGAGGGTGAGTAGAGCGCAAGCTCGACGGCGCGTTCGAGCACGGCCGGTTCTACGACGCGTGAGGAGAAATCTCGCACGCTGTGGCGTGTGGCGAAGAAAGACGCGGGGTCGGGGAGCGGCGGCGCAAGCGACGTGTCTCGGACGGGGCTGATCTCGTCCGCAACCCCTCCACCGGTGTTCCAGTCTTGAAGAGCGGCGAGCGCGCTTCGCGCATGCTGAACGAACGGCGCGGTCTGATCCGCCAATGGAATCAGCCGCTCCAGTCGCCTCTGCACCTCAACGCCGAACGGGCGGCGCGGAGACTGGAGCGCGAGCCCCTTCTCGATGCGGTGGTAATCCTTTGTGATCTGCGCTTCCAGATTCATACCTGAAAGAGTTGCGCCGACGGATTTGTCATCGGGAAGCATTGAGGCCAGGTACCTTCGCCGATCCGAAGCGAACTCCCGGCGAACATCGAGACGCACCTTGAGTTGCTTCAACGATCGGCGCAACGCACGCGGCGCGATTTTCTTCAACGAAGGCATGTCTTCCTTACATTTCAATGAGGAGCTGTCGCGCATAAGAACGACCAGCCGCACCCGACGACTCCGACCACCATACGCTCTGGCATCCCGGCGGCACGGACGATTGCTGGTCAGCTCGCGAAACCCGCCAGGAACGGGTCGCACGACGCGTCGACCGTCACCGGTGTATCACTCGCCGTCGGCGTGTGACGAAGGTCGAGCGGGCCGAGCGGTCCGCCCGGGAGCTGCACCGTGTACGACACGGTGCGCGTCTGGTTCTGGCCGAGCGTCACCATCCGGCTCTCACCGGTGTTGCCGTTCTCGGTGCCGCTGCGCGACAGCGACGGGATGTCACCGTCGGAGGGGTCCATCGCGGTGATGGTGGCACCCGGAGGCGCGAAGAACAGCGTGTCGAGCATCATCGTCGTCCGCGGCAGACCGTAGGTGCCGTTACGCGCACCCAGCGTGTAGGCGTTGGTGATGTCATCCGTGATGCTGTTGCGCAGGTTCATCGAGACGTTGACGGTGCGATCCGCGGCGTTGCAGCTCGCGAACACCTCGGTGGCGAGGTGGTACTCGAGCTTGCTGACCGAGAAGTCGTTCAGGTAGATGCCCACCTGCGTCGAGGCGGCGTTGTCCGTACGCAGACCGCCGTCGAGACCGACCTCCGTCACGAGAGCCTGTGCCTGCTCGTCGGTGAACCAGAGGTTGATGCGCTGCTCCTGAGCGCTGCGCGTGAGCTGGTCGAACATCGCGATGGGGTTCCACTGTCCCCCCGACAGGCGGGAGAACACCGTCGACGACACCGAGGCGAAGAACTCGTCGGACGAGCGCCCGTTGTCACCCGCGTCGCCGTAACGCTGATAGGCGTCGCTGAGCACGAGCTTAACCGCGTTCTCGGCCGTGATCTGCTCGCCGGTGGGCAGATCGACGGGGCCCAGCACCTCGAGCATGTGAGCGAGCACGACGGGGTCGATCGAGATCACGCCATCGAACTGCGAGCCGTCGGTGCGATCCCACAGCGATTCGAAAAGACGCGCGGTGGTCGGGAAATCGGGCGTGAACGTGAAGTCCTGCGAGTAGCGCGTGAAGGTGTCGGGGTACAGCGCCAGCGTGCTCTCGGGGAGGTCGAGCGCCGAGCGCCCCGCCTGCCCGGCCGCGTAGAACGCCATCGAGTCCGACTGTTCCTTGAGCTCGATGCGTCCGTTGTCGACGACCATCACGCTCGACGCCGCGGGGTTTCCGCCGGTGGCGCGGATCTCGGCGTTGTTCTGGAACAACACGAGGTACGTCTTGGGTCCGCCGCCGCCCGCCGCAGCCAGAAGTGACGGCAGGTACTTCTGCACGAGAGTGAGCGACGGTGCCGCCTGGTCGACGATCTGGGCGACCTGATCGAGGGGTTCGGTGACGATCGGGAGCAGATTGGTGCGGTCGATGCCGTCGGTGACGACCTTGGCGTCGGTGAACGCCGCGGTGATCTCGGGAAGCGCACCCTCGGCCTGGCGGAACGGTTCGAGGTTGATGCCACCGCCCTCGACCGCGAGCGACGAGAAGTCCGACGCCGACAGCAGGGCGACCGTCGGCGGCAGGGCGCGCCCGGTCAGTTCGCGGGTCATGGCGGTGAGGCTCTGCACCGCCTCGGTGTTGTCTTTGACGAGGGGAATCGAGGATGCCAGATCCCACAGCGGGCCGGAGGAATTGGCATCCGCGCGGTTCGTCTGCTCGAGCACTTCGTTCGAGACCTGATTGAGGCCCGCGATGTCGCGATTGGCGACGATCTGCGGGACGAACGAGAGCTTGGCCTGGGCGCCGAGAAGGTCGGTGCGGACGACGCCCGCTTGATGAGCGAAGGCGAGGGCGACCGCGGCGGTCGCGCAGACGGCGAAGCCGAGGGCCCCGAGAGTCCAGCCCGCGATGGCTGCCGCCACGCGTCCACGCCCGGAAGTCGCCGCTTCGGGCTCCACGTCGACGCGACGCCGACGCCTCGATGGCGTGTCGTGTGCGTCCGTCATGAGGTGGCACCCGGGACGGTGCCGGACGGGGCGGGCTCAGGATCGATGATGATGGGGGGCTCTTCTGACTCCGTCGGGTCGGGGACCGGCTCCGGATCCGGATCCGGCGCGGGCTGAGACGGCGCCGGGTCGGGATTGGTACCCGTATCCGGGGAGCCGCCCTGGTTTCCACCACCCGTGTTCGAACCGCCACCCGAGTTCGTTCCGCCACCGGTGTTCGACCCGCTTCCGGGGTTACGGGGAGTCGTGGGTGCCGCATCCCTCTCCGCCTGCTCGAGGGCCACGATGCGCGCATTCTCGGTGCGGAGCGCGTCGAGCGCCGCCGCGTAGACCGGCATCTCCGCCAGTCCGTCGCCGCCGGCCTGCTGCGCCGCCTTGACACGCGCCGCTGCATCGGTGACCGCGGCACGGAAGCTCTGCGATGCGGAGTCGTTGACCGTCACGGCTTTCGCAGCCTCGGACTCGATGGCTGAGCCGAGGTTGGACAGCTCACCACGGAACGCGTTCAGGGCGGCGGTCACCGTGGATCGGGCCTCCCGCGCCTGCGTCACTAGAGGGGGCAGTGACTCGCGAGAGAGCCGCACGCCATCAATCGCCTCTCCGACGTCCGCGAGGTCCTTCTCATCGATGGAGCCGCGCTGATAGGTCGGCATCGACACCGGCTCTGCTGCTGCTGCCACCTGAAGCAGATTCAGCCGCGAGGCCTCGGCCGTCGCGAGTGGCGCCGCATCCACGCGCCCTTGCAGCGAGATGAAGACGGACCCACTGGCCTGACCGAGGCTGGCCGCCTCCGAAACGGATGCGTTGAACAAATCAGCCGCCGTCTGCAACGTCTTGGTCTCATTCGCAAGCTCCGCCTCGCGCTCTCGGAGACTCACCATCGCGTCGTCGGCCGGATTCGCCGTCGCTCGCTGGATGACGGCGAACGATGCCGTCCCCACAAGGGCAACGATCGCAATCACCGCGGCAGCAACGCTCAGGTAATTGACGGCGCCCGCTTTGCGACGGCCACCGAACATCGGGCGCTTACCGACCTGCGCAAGCTCCGGCGCCTGCCAGCCTGACCCTTCGGCGGCGACGCCGCCCGAGCCCACGAGAGAGGAAAGGTCCGTCTTGATGGACGGCCGCGCCCCCGCACGAGTCCCTCCTACAAGTGCGGCCAACTCCGACGCCGTGCTCTCGTCGTGCGGAGCCTCAGAATCGCCCACCAATGCCCTCAGACCTATGGACCGGTCGTTTAGCGGCGACTGCGCCGCCGTCGTGGGCGCTCCAACTAATGCACGAAGCGACGCCGTGTCGGTGGATGATTCCCCCGCCGGTCGAGCGTTTCGTTCGGAGTCCGCGTCGGGCCCGAAGAGCGTTCTGAGATCGGTCATGGCGTCTCCCGGGCGCCATCTCCGGCGCCGTTCTGCGAATGTCGTAGGGTAGTCGAGGGGGCGCCGGATACGGCGCGGATTGCTCCGGGACAGAATAGCCCGAGAATCCGTGCGTATCCTCCGGGCACCCGCTCATCTCCCCACCGGCGAATGGACGAGGCTTGGAACTGCGCGACTATCTCAGAATCCTTCACCGCAACTGGATTCTCATCCTTGCACTGACAATTCTCGGAGGGGCCGGAGCCTTCGGGTACTCGCTGCTCCAGACGCCCTCGTACGAAGCGAACACCCAGCTCTATGTGTCGGTGCGCTCGGATAGCTCTGGGGTCAGTGAGCTGGCGCAAGGAACGAACTTCGCTCGTCAAGCCGTGGTGAGCTTCGTCGACGTCGTGGACAGCGCCGTCGTCTTGGATCGAGTCGTCGACGACCTCAACCTCGACACGACGCCTCAGCAGCTTGCCCGATCGGTCGAGGCGTCTTCACCTCTCAACTCGGTCATCATCTCGGTGAAGGTGACCAATACCGACGCTGAGCTCGCCGCCGCCATCGCAAATTCGGTCGGCACGAACTTCGCGAACGTCGTGGTCAATCAGCTGGAGAAGCCGGAAGGCGAAGCCACGAGCCTTGTTCGTGTCGAGACAATCGAACCGGCTCTCGTCCCGACGTCGCCGGCTGCGCCCCACACCGCGCTCAACATTGCCGTGGGTGTGGTTCTTGGCCTGGCCCTCGGCCTCGGCGTGGCCCTCTTGCGATCGGTTCTCGACACCCGCATCCACTCTCTGCATGACATTGAGGCCGCAACGGAAGCCCCGGTTCTCGGAGGTATCGCACTGGACCCGGATGCCAAAAAGCGTCCACTCATCGTCCACGCGGATCCGCGCAACCCTCGTGCGGAGTCTTTCCGCAGCCTCCGTACGAACCTTCAATTCATCGATGTCGACGGAACCTCTCGGTCATTCGTTGTCTCCAGCGCCGGGCCCGGCGAGGGTAAGTCCACGACAACGGCGAACCTGGCAATCGCGCTCGCGGAGACGGGTGCCCGAGTGGTCCTCGTCGACGGCGACCTGCGTCTCCCTCGCGTTGCCGACTACATGGGAATCGAGGGCGGCGTAGGGCTGACCGATGTGCTCATCGGACGCGCCGAGCTGGTGGACGTCCTTCAGCAGTGGGGCACCGGCAAACTCTTCGTCCTTCCCTCGGGCCGGACGCCTCCCAACCCTTCCGAGCTTCTCGGCAGCCAGGCCATGCAGCGGACTCTCGAGGCCCTCGCCGATGCATTCGACTACGTCTTGGTCGACGCTCCGCCGCTGCTGCTCGTCACCGACGCCGCCGTCATCTCTCGCTTCACCAGCGGCGTGCTGATGGTCGCCGCGTCGGGCACGACCAAGAAGCCGCAGCTGACGGCGGCGGTCGATAAGTTGCAGGCGATCGGAAGTCGTCTCTTCGGCGTCATCGTCACCATGCTGCCGTCGAAGGGTCCGGACAGCTACGGATACGGTGCGTACTCGTACAGCGCACCCGATGAGACCGCCGCGTCGGTGAAGGGCGAACGCAGGTCGCGCCGGAATCAGGCGGACGAGAAGTGACCTTCTCGATCCTGTCGGTGTGCACCGGCAATATCTGCCGATCCCCGGTCGCTGAGCTGCTTCTCGCACACGCCCTGTCACCTATCGCCGCCGTCCGCGTCGAAAGTGCGGGCACCGGTGCGCTGGTCGGGAGCGGCGTCCCCGAGCAGGCACAGCGACTTGCGGCAGCCGGGGGCGTGGATGCGTCGTCTCACCGCGCGCGTCAGATCGACGCCGGCATGATCCGCGGGACAGACCTCGTCGTGGCCATGTCGCGTGAACACCGACGCATCATCGTCGAGTCGGTGCCCGCCGCAATGCGTCGAGCCTTCACATTGCGTGAGCTGGCGCGGATCGCAGACGCCCTCGAGCCGCGCCTCGCGCAGGCGGTCGCGGATGCGGGGGCTACGACCGCCGAGGATGGAATGCGGGCCGGCGTGGCTCTGGCAGCGGCCCTGCGCGGAACAGTGCAGCCGCCGGCGAGCCCCGACGAGTTCGACATCGTCGACCCTTACCGACGGTCAGACGAGACGTACGCACGCTCTTATGCGGAACTCGCGCCGGCAGCGGCACGCGTGGCGTCCTACCTCACCGCCGCAGCGCACGCAGCAACCTCGCGCTGAGCGCCGCAACGCAGATTGGCCCGGGCCCCGTGGCTCGGGTCAATCTGCGTTGCGGCGCCAGAAACGGAACCCGGCGATATCGCCTTCCAGCGTGTATGACGAAGCGACGAACGGAGCCAGTCCCGTGAAATTGGCCTCGTCCTGCACGCACTCGATGGAGATCCCGCACGAGCTCGGCGACTCAACGATGAGGGCCGGCGGGAACGACATCACGTCGGACAGGTATTGCGCGGGGAGCCCACCGTACCCCTGCTCCACCGGGAGCGAATAGGTGATGGCGGTGGGCGACAGTCGTTCTGTGGCAGCCAGAATCCAGGTCTCGGCGCCGTGGACCAGTACCCGATCGTCCGGACTCGTCTCGGCCTTCACCCGCTCGACGAGCTGCGCCTGGTAGGAACCGGCGACGAACACTCCCGCACCGGTGACCACGCGCGCGCCCTGCAACGTCGCGGCCGAGGAACTCGCCAAGACCAGCAGAACGACTCCTGCGGCGATCACCGTCCGCCAGACACACGGCAGGCGGTGCCGAACAAGCGTGGATCGCATGATGGCGAGGGGAGCGAGATGCGAACCGGCCACCACGACGACTACCGCGAAGCCGGCGATAGCGACGACGAGGTAGTGCGGGTAAGGCCGACCAGACAGCATCTGCGACAGCGCGTCCGCTCCGCCGACTGCCACGAACAGGGCGACGACGAAGACGCCCGGTCGGGACTCGGCATCCGTTCCCCGTCGACGGACAAACCACGCACCGACGACCACGAGCGCCGTTGTCACGACGGCTCCCGAAACGAGCATCTGCGCCAGCGTTCCGAACGCCGTCAGCCGGTCGCCGCCACCCGCGCCCCCGGAGTAGAAAAAGTTGTAACGCACGTACTGGTCGACACCGGCGCGAAGGGCGTCGCCCGTCCATAACCAAAGAGTGAGGCAGGCACCGACGAGCGAGATGACGGCGACGATGATCGCCACGAAGACGAGACGACGCCGCAAGAGCAAAGCACCGGCCACGACAACGAGTACCAGCCCCACGACGTTGTTCATGCGGGTGAAGAGGCCGACGGCAAGGGCTGAACCGAGCAGGAGGCCGACCAAGGCGGTGGCACGCGACGAAGCATCCCGTCCAGACCGGAGTGCGACGTAAGCGGCCGCCGTGTACGCGACGAGCTGGAAGGGGAACAGCCACGTCTCGGTGAAGTTGCCGCCCTCGAACACACCGAGGTAGGTGAGACCGGTGATGAGCACGACCGGAGCTGCCGCGAATCCGATCATTCGCGACCACAGGATGCCCGCGAACGCCAGTCCCAGGAAGAGCAGCACTCCCTCGAGAATCGGAGCGCCGACGATCCCTCCACCCAGTCGCCAGGCCACGGCTTCGATGGCCGCGAGCAACGGGCCCTTGTGATCCCAGGAGTCGGCATAGGGCATTCCCCCGCGCGAGACGACCATTCCCGTATAGAGGAAGACCCCGGAGTCGCGCGTGATGTGCCCGCTGAGGACCATCGGCATGTACGCGACGATGCTGACGAGCAGAGCGGATGCCGCGGCGAGGAGGCCTGGGCGCGAGATGAACCGGGTCACGCGACCGGTCCTCGTGCGCCGATCACATTCTGTTCCCGCCACGCTCGGATGATCCGACGGTCACGGACGTGGACAGCGACGACGACGATCGCGGCACCGGCGACCCCGAACCAGCCCCCCAGCGAGTTCGCGATGACGTCGTTGACGGTCGCGAAGCGTGCGGGCAGAACGAAATACTGCGCCAGCTCGAGCGAGCCCGACAGTGCCGGGATGACCGGAACCGACAACCAGAGGAATCGGGTGGGGAACACGAGAGCAAGAAAGAACCCCACTGGCACGAAGATCAGCACATTCGCCGAGAACTCGAACCAGCGGTACCCGAACCACCCCGGCACGCCGTTGCGATGCAGAACCGAGAGCACTCGCTCAATGGCCGACTCGTAACCTTGGTCGATGGGGGTGGGCGACAAGGTCGCCATGAGGACCACGGCGAGACACAACCCCAGGCCCGTAGCGGCGATCAGCAACCGCATGTCAACCGCGGACCGACGTGGAAGGCTGAGAGATTCGACGGGAGCCGACGATATCGATGCGCCAGAGCTCGGCGAGGGCCCGTCCGGCGAAACGCACGAGCCGGCGAGGAGGAAGTATCGCACGCGCACGTCCGGCTCCCCACATGGTCCCCTGCGCGACCGCGCCTCGGCGGGGGATGCTGGCAACGGCGACATAGCCCACGCGGAGCCGGTCCCGCGCTTCCGCGATGGAGAAGTGCACGTGCGGGACGAGAGCGTCAGCGGGAACGCCGTCGACCAGCCGCGCGAGGATGTCGGGGTGGTAAGCCCGCAGCGGGGTGTTGACGTCGGGGACGGAACGACCGCAGAGGATGAGGACGGCGAAACGCACGAGGGCACTCAGGCAGCGGCGGAACCAGGGGTCGGTGCGTCCTCGCCGCACTCCGTGGACGACGTCATGCCGCGAGCGGTCGAGAGCCGTCGCGACTCGCGCGATGTCGTCGCCATAGAACTGACCGTCGCCGTCGACGTGCACGATCACCCCGGCGCCGCTGCGCAGGCCCTCGCCGTAGGCGGCGAGGGCGGTCGGCCCGTGGCCGCGGTTGATGGGAGAACGAACGACGTCGGCGAAGGCAGATCCAGCCTCGCTCGTGTCATCGGTCGATGCGTCGTCCACGACGATCAGCGTGACAGAACGGCCGACGGCCGCGAACGAGGCGCGGATCTCTGCGAGGAAGGACGGAAGCGCCTCGGCCTCGTTGAACGCCGGTATCACGACCGCGACGTGATCTTGCGCCTGCACCCTGGCATCCCCGCATTCCTCCGGGATGAATTCACCCGGCTACTCCCCCGAACATGTAGCGTATGACACTCGTGGGGCGCACCAAGAATCTTCGGCGCGCGGGCGCTCTGTCCGTGCGGTTCCTGATCGTGGGCGCCATCAGCACCGGGATCGAGATCGCGGCGTTCAATCTGCTGCTGCTCGCGGGTGTCGGTCCGGTGGCCGCGAAGGTCATCGCTTCCCTCATCGCCCTCGTCAACGCCTACGTGGGCAACCGGGAGTGGGCTTTCCGTTCCCGTTCCCGCACCGGGGCCGGGCGCCAGATGGTGCGCTTCCTCCTCGTGAACGCCGTCTGCACGGGTCTCGGCGCAGCAGCGGTGTGGGCTGGAGCGCAGGCGTTGGAGGCGATCTACGGGGATGCCGGTCCGATCGGGCTCAACCTCGTCAACCTCGTCTCGATCGCCGGGGTCACCGTCGTGCGCTTCGTCCTCTACCACTTCGTGGTCTTCCCGCCCGCCCGCACGATTCCGGTCGCGGAAGAGCCCTCCGGTAGGCTCGGCGCGTGAAGACCGCCCCCCGAGTGCTCGGAACCCTATCGCTGCTCGCCGCCCTCGCCTCGATCGGCGTGCAGCTGGCGGTGGTGGCACGCCTGTGGGCGGCCTTCGTCGAAACGATCCCGCTGACCAGCACACTCGCGCTGAGCGCGGCCGGTGCCGTGCTGGGGCTGGTGCTCGCCGTGGTCGCCGTCATCCTCCGCCGTGGTTCGCCCGGTGTACTCGCGCCGATCGGTGGCCTGATGAACCTCGGCCTGCTCGCGGGATACGCGTACCTATTCGCCGCACTCTGAGGCAGACGAAGCGCAACGACCGGGACGGCCGCCCCCGACCCACGTGACGCGCTCAGCCGCAGGGGACCTCCACGATACGGGTGCTCACGGGGTTCACCATCGGAGTGTGGACAAGTGCCACGTCGGAGGTACTTGCGTCTCCGGGACTTCCTTCGAACTTCACCGCGAGGGTGTGCTGAGAACCCATGGGATTCACGATCCACATGCGTCCCACAGGCCGGCCCAAGTGCTCGCCTGTTGTGATCGAGACATCCACCCCGTCGAGAGCAGCGTTCACGAACCGCGCTCCATTTGGTCCGTAGAACTGCACGTCTGTGCCTGTGGTTCCCTTGTCGTATCTGCTCGCCGTGTCGACGTAGGGAACCAGCCCGTCCGCCGTCGCTTGGTCGAGCGTGTTCGCGAAAGTGATCACAGTGGTGAAGCTGGGCGTAGAGGAACAGCGATCCACCTGAACCTCGGCCGCCATCGACGTGTAGAAGTTCAACTTCGATTGAGTCAGATCGTTCACGAAGACTCCAAGCGTCGTACCCGTGCCCGGCCCGTCGGTGGGCAGGGGCCCGAGCAGACGTGAGCCGGAGAAGGCGTCCCTCGTCGCAGCGTCGAACGGGTAGAAGTACACGCGGTTCTCGTCGACCGCCTGCACAATCGCCTGAGCGAAGGCGACCGGCTTGAAATCGCCCGACGAGACAGCATCGAAGATCTCAACCGCAGCGGCGGCGAAGAACTCGTCCTGGTCGGCATTCTTCGGATACCTGGCGTAGACGTCGCTCAGCAGAGTCTGAACAGCATTCGCTTTCGTGAGCTCGTCGCCAGTTTGAAGCTTGACCGGTCCTGTCGCGCCGAGAACGTACGACAGGGCGACAGGGTCGATAGACATAACCCCGTCCACCGGGGTCCCGAAGGACTCGGCCCAATAGGCCTCGGCAAGTTTGGCCGACAGGGCGAAGTCTGGTGTTGAGGTCATGTCCTGCGACCAGCGTCCGACCTTGTCGTCGAAGAGTTTCACGACCTCGTCGTCGAGCGGGACAATGGGGGTCTCGCGCTTGTTCGTGAAACTCCGACTCGTCGCCTGCTGGACGATGTCCATCTTCCCGCCGTCGAATCGAAGTTGAACGATGGAGGCCGGAATTCCTCCCGTTCCGCGAGCCTCGGCATTGTTCTGCACGAGCAGCAGATAGTTCTTCGCACCGTCCTCGCCCATGATCGACGGCAGATGCGGCATCAGGTCATTCGCACGAGAGAGCGCCGGCTGCAACGCTCCCACGGCGCCGGTGAGCTGCGAGAGCGGGCCGCGGAGCATCCCAGGGGTGTTCGCGAGATCAATGCCCGAAAGGGCATCGGCCGCGAGCTCGCCTGAGTCGGCGGCCTGCGAAACGGGGCCGGCAAGCGCGGACAGGGCGGCGACGTCGAATGCGCCACCCGCCGGCCGGAGGAGTGCCGGATCGACGTCGATCAGAGCGGGCAGCACGCCTTGGGCGAGCTCGTCCACGGCGACCGTCGACTCGCGAATGGCGTGCAGTGAGGGCCCGATGAAAGGGGCCTGCTCGGCAACCCACCACAGCGGGGTGTCAGCGGCACCTCGCGCGGCCGCAGCGTGCCCCTGCAACTCGTTCATCGACGTGGCGAGCCCCGCCCGGTCGTCAGAACCGAACTGATCCTGCATCTTCGAAACGATGGGTACGGCCGCACGCAGCTCTTTCTGCGCCACGAAACCACCGAATGACACCGCCGCGGCGAGAGCGACAAGAACCGCGCTGAGCGCACCGAGACAAAGCCAAGCGACCGTACGGGGTCGAAGACGGCGAGTGGCAAGACGTGACATTTTCATCCGATCACGCCGCGAGTCGGTCATCCGGCGTCGGGCGCGACGGGCACCTGTCGCGCGATCGGTATGCTACCTGAGTTGGGTTGCAGCCTTACCGGGAACGACGATCGGCCTTTGCCCGGAGACGTCGAGCCAGCCCGGGAAATGACGGGGGACGCGTGCGGAACTTCACGCATTGGGTGACCCCCGGAACGAGCCGCCTCTCGGTAAGATCCCAGACTCCCGTTGCAGTTGCAGCAATACTGCACAGGGGGGTTCGGAAGCGGGCAAGAGGTACCGAGTCCGGCGTTACGTGGGAACGCGACGTGTTTCTCGACATCCGGACGCCCTCCGTCATCGACCGTCTCGCAATAGGACTCGCTGAATAATGGGATTTCTTCACAAGATCGTCGGCGAACAGCGCGAGCGGCTGAGTAGCGCCGACAGCGACCGCTGGAGGATCGTCAGCACCCAGCTCGCCGGCAAGGTCGGCCCGATGGCGGCGCGCGGCGCGCTTCTGCGTCCACGCCTCGGGACGGCACGCGGCCTCCCCCTGATCGGCCGCGGGGTTCGTGTGCGCAACCCCCACCTCGTGCACGTCGGCTCGGATCTCATCGTCGAGGACTTCGCCGAGATTCAAGGGCTCAGCCGCGACGGAATCCGGCTCGGTGACCGCGTCTCGATCGGCACGGGCACGCTGATCCGTCCCAGCAGCTACTACTCACGCGCCATCGGCGTGGGGCTCGTCATGGGCGATGGGAGCAGTCTTTCCCCCGGTTGCTACATCGGGTGCTCCGGAGGGGTGATCATCGGCGAGAAGACGATGCTCGGTCCCGGCGTCCGGGTCTTCGCCGAAGACCACGTGATGAGCGACCCGTCGCTCGATGTGAAGTCGCAAGGCGTGGAATGGGCTCCGATCACCATCGGTTCCGGCTGCTGGATCGCCAGCGGCGTGACCATCACGTCGGGCGTGACGATCGGCGACGGCGCTGTCGTGGCCGCCGGGGCCGTCGTGACCCGCGACGTTCCGCCCGGGGCCGTTTTCGGTGGCATCCCCGCCCGGGAGCTGAAGAGCCGGAGCAGCCAGTGAGTCGCGGTCGCGCAATCGTGGTTCACCCGTCCGACGAGATGTACGGCGCCGATCGGGTTCTCCTCGAGGTGCTGCGCACCGTCCCCGACGATCTGGATCTCGAGGTCTGGCTGCCGACCGACATCGACTATCCCGAGCGCGAGCTCTCGCGGACGCTCGAGGAACATGGCATCCAGGTGCGACATCTCCCGCTCCCGATCATGCGTCGCGCATACCTCCGCCCGACTCGCCTGCTCGGCCTGGCCGGACGGGCGGTGAGCACCGGGCTCCGCCTGCTCGCCGCGCGCCCCTCACTGGTCTACGTCAACACTGCGGCCTCTGCGCTGGTGGCGCCGCCGGCACGCCTCGCCGGTGCGCGGGTGGTGCTGCACCTGCACGAGCACATCGACGCCCGTTCCCGCTCCGTCATCCCGTTCCTGCGCTACGCGCACCACATCATCGCCGTCAGCTCCGCTGTCGCGCGGGCGCTGCCCTCCCACCTTCGTGGACGAACGACCGTCGTGCACAACGGCTTCGACACGGCACCGCCGACCGATCTCCCGCCGTTCACGGGTGGCATCCGCGTGGTCATCGCAAGCCGATGGAACGCGTGGAAGGGACACCGTGTGTTCCTCGACGCATTCAGCCGCATGAAGCGCACAGATATGACGCTCGAGATCCTCGGTGACGCCCCGCCCATCGGGGAGGCTGTCGACGTGCCCGAGCTCGTGAGGGAGTCTCCGCGGCGTTCGCAGATCACCGTTGTCGGGCGGACGGCCGATGTGCGCTCGCACCTCGACGCCGCACACGTCGTGGTCGTCCCGAGTGTGCTGCCCGACCCCCTGCCGACCATCGCGATCGAGGCGCTCGGGGCAGGGCGCGCGTTGCTGGTGAGCGACGCCGGCGGTCTCCGCGAGATCGTGGGAGAGAGCCCCTTGCTGGTGACACCGGGCGATGCCCAGGCCTGGGCGGACGCCCTCGACGCTCTCGACGAGACGAGTATCCGAGTCGCCGCAGCGGCAGCCCGCGAGCGGTTCGAACGACTCTTCGCTCGCGACACGTTCGACCGCCGTATTCGTGCGGAACTCTGGGATCTGGTCCCCCGCTCATGACCTTCTCCCCCGCCCTCGCCTACGCCCGCCCGAGCCTCAGCGCTCGGACGCGACTCATCACGCTCATCCTCATCGGCGCGGTCGTCGTGAGCTCGTTCCTCGGACGCTACGACGCCGAGATCGTCGGGTTCCGCGTACGCGTGGAGCAGGTCGTTCCGCTGGCGCTCGCGGCGTGGATGCTGGTGCACCCGATGCTGCGCGGAGCGTTCCTCCGCGCACTCCGTCACCCCGTGCCGCTCGTGTACGCCGCGTTCGTGGCGTGGAACGTCGTGACCACGCTCGTGTTCTCGCCGAGCCTGACGTGGAGCGCGTCGATCCTCATCTGGCTCGTCATCGACCTGCTGCTGCTCGTCTCGATGATGGCTCTCGCCGAAGGCGCGGACCTCGCGGCACGTCTCGGGCGCATCTCGGTGGCACCGTGGGCTCTCGTCGGCTTCGCCGCCTACGTCGTCGCCAACGTCACCCGCGGGCAGATCGCCCTCGGCACCGACTTCGACTGGTTGTACGAGGTCTACGTCTCGCGCCTCACGGCCATCGAGGCGAACATCTACGCCTCGATCCTGATCTTCTGGACCCTGCTGACGATCACCCGACGCGGGATCGGCCGGTGGGAGACCGCGGCCATCGCGATCGCCGTGCCGCTCGGCCTCGTCGCCTCGCAGACGCGCACCGCGGTGTTCAGCCTGGTGCTGGGTCTGGGCGTCTTCGTCCTGTTCACGGTGTTCTCGCTCCGCTCCGCCTGGCGCGAGCGCCTCACCCGCGTGCTCCCGGCCGGGGTGCTGGTCGTGACGCTGGTCGTCACGTACGGCATCATCGCGGCCCTCGGCGGCACCGAGCCCGCCGACCGCACTCTGCCCCCGTCGGCGAGCCCCACGGCATCCGTCTCCGCGACGCCGGTCGACGAGGTGACCCCCTCTCCCGCGCCCACGCGCGAACCCGACCCCACGAACCCCGAACAGCAGAACAAGATCGGCGACGTCGACTTCCAGGGCGGCACGATCGGCTTCCGCCTCGAGGTCGCCCGCCTCGCGGCGCAGGAGATGCACGGCGTCAACCTGTGGTTCGGCAACGGCACGAACACCTTCGGGCTGCGACACGAGCAGCCGGGCACCCCGGGCATCAGCGGGCACATCATCATGTTGCCCGTGCAGGTGCTCTACGACGGCGGGGTCGTGGGCCTGGGCCTGTTGGTCGCCCTCTTCGTGACCGTGTTCGTCTGCGTCCCCCGCGAACGCAAACCCGTGGCCGCGGGTCTCTTGGCCTCGTATCTGCTGTCGGCGACGCTCACGAGCATGTTCTGGTTCGCGATCACCTGGATCCTCATCGCGGTGATCCTGCGCCCCCTCGGTGACGACGAGCGCAACGACTCACGTGACAGTGGGCGCGGAGACGCGCGCGAACCCGGCCGTGTCTTCGGCCGCGTCTGAGGCGCCGCGGCCCCACCGGGCCCGCAGCGTCGCCCTGCTGACGGCCGTGTCGGCGATGTCGGCGATCTCGCCCCTCATCGCCCTCCCGCTCATCACGCGCGCCGCCGGCCCCACCGGCTTCGCCGAGATCGCCATCGGGCAGGCCCTGGGGACGCTCGCAGCCACCCTCATCACCTTCGGGTGGGCCGTGCGCGGCCCGGTCGAGGCGGCGCGGTCCGCGCACCCCTCGCGGGTCTTCCGCGCGAGCATCGTCGTGCGCGGGGCGAACAGCCTCGTCGTTCTGCCCCTCGTCGCCGTCGCCGCCGCCCTGGCCAGCCACGCCGACGATCACGCGCTCGCGATCGTCTCGGCGCTGGCGTTCTCGCTGCAGGGCCTGTCGCTCAGCTGGTACGCCGTCGGGGTCGGTCGGCCGCTCCTGGCGCTCGTGTTCGACGCGGTCCCCCGGATCGTGCTCAACCTCGCCGGAGCGATCGCGGCGCTGGCCACCGGCATCCCTCTGCTCTACCCGGCGGTGCTGCTCGTCGGCACGCTCGCGGCGTTCCTCGTCGCCACGTGGCTCATCGGACTGCGTGAACGCTTCTCGACGCGTGCGGCGATCGCCGACGCGCGAGCGGCCTACCGTGGGGGCTGGCGCACGGCGCTGGCCGCCGGGCTGCTGACGTTCTCTGAGACGGCGCCCCTCTCGACGCTCGGTATCGCCGGCGCGCCCGCGGCCATCGGTTTCGCCCCGTTCGACCGCGTGCTGAAGTACGGCTACATCGGGGTCTACATGATCACCGGCTCGTTCCAGGGGTGGGTCTCGTCGGCCACCGGCGAGGCAGGGCTCCGCCGCATGCGCCGCGCCGTCGGCCTGCACGCCCTGCTCGCGATCGCGCTCGGCGCAGGCTTCGCCCTCGTCGTCCCGTGGGCCACGCCCATCGTGCTGGGCCCGGGATTCGAGATCTCGTCACTCACCGCCCTCTTCGGCGGGATCGCGTTGGCGGCGATGACGATCGCCACGGCCCTCGGCATGTGCGTCGTGCTGCCCGCGGGGCGCGACGGCGCCTACCTCGCCGCGGTGTGCGTCGGCGCGGTGCTGATCGTGCCCGCGGTGCTCATCGGCGCATCGACGCTCGGCGTCGCGGGCGCGGCCGCGGGTGTCGCCGCGGTGCAGCTCGCCGTGCTGGGTGCGCTGTCGGTCACCGCCGTACCGGTGCTCCGCGGACGCTGAGCCCTCAGGCCAGCAGGTAGCCGGCGACCGAGAGCGCGACCCAGACCATCGGGAAGACGAGGCTCAGCAGCAGCGGCCCCCAGAAGCGCAGCGAGAGCCCCACGAAGACGGATGCCGCGATGCCGAGGCCCACGAACAGCGCGGTCGGCATGCCCGACACGGTGCCCGAGAAGACGAGCGGGATGACCGCGAATGCGAGGGCGGACACGACGCCGGCCACCACGCGAGCGATGGCCGGGGTGAAGCGCGTCGACGCATAGCTCAGAGCCGCCGGGAAGACGAAGCCGATGGCGAAGAAGGCCAGCATGGCGGTGACGACGAACGGCGCCACGACACCCAGCAGCAGCCACCGCGGCGACAGCGCCGCGAACGCCGGCCACCCGAGGGACCCCGCCGCGATGCCGGTGACGAAGGGCAGAATCGCGCCGAGCACGAGTGCCCAGAGAACGTCGAGGCCCCGCAGCGAGAAGAATCCGGCGGGCCGCGTGCGGGCCATCAGCCCGAGGCCGGTCCCCCCGACGACGGCGGATGCCAGGACACTGCCGACGCTGCGACCCGCGGCTCCGTTGAAGGCGACGCCGGCCAACAGCCCGACGACGATGGCGACGACGAGCGCCGCGGCGGCGGCCACCAGGGGCTTCCAGGTACCGAAGAACCCGGATGCCGGGCGTCCAGCCGGACGATCGTTCGAGGCACGCGGGCGGTCGGCGGGACGGCCGGACGCGCCACGGTCATCGTGGCCGACGCTCAGCGAGGGCTCGGAGGGGGCGGTGTCGACCTCCGCCCGCGCCTCGCGACGGGAGCGTCGGCTCGGCTCGAAGGGGGTGTCACTCACCCGTTTAGCTTACGGGTTTCACCCGCGCGGCCCGATTCGCGGAGAGCACGGCCTCGCGTCGCAGTGCCCGCCATCACGCAGAACGGGTGGGTGCACGGCATCCGGAGTCCGTGACAGCTGCGACGATGCCTCGCGCAGGAACGACAAAGGCCGGGCCCGAAGGCCCGGCCTTTGCCGAGTGAAGTCGAAAGAGACTTACTTGACGATCTTGGTCACCGTACCGGCGCCGACGGTGCGGCCACCCTCACGGATCGCGTAGCCGAGGCCCTCTTCCATGGCGATCGGCTGGATGAGCTCGACCGACATTTCGGTGGTGTCACCGGGCATGACCATCTCGGTGCCCTCGGGCAGCGTGATGACGCCGGTCACGTCGGTGGTACGGAAGTAGAACTGCGGGCGGTAGTTCGTGAAGAACGGGTTGTGGCGGCCGCCCTCTTCCTTGGACAGGATGTACGCCGTGCCCTCGAAGTTGGTGTGCGGGGTGACCGAACCGGGCTTCACGATGACCTGGCCACGCTCGACGTCGTCACGCTTGGTGCCGCGGAGGAGCAGACCACAGTTCTCGCCGGCCCAGGCCTCGTCGAGCTGCTTGTGGAACATCTCGATACCCGTGACCGTGGTCTTCTGCGTCGGGCGGATGCCGACGATCTCGATCTCGGAGTTGATCGCGAGGGTACCGCGCTCGGCGCGACCCGTGACGACCGTGCCACGACCCGTGATGGTGAAGACGTCCTCGATGGGCATGAGGAACGGCTTGTCCTTGTCACGCACCGGGTCGGGGATCGACTCGTCGACGGCTTCCATGAGCTCGACGATGGCGTTGACCCACTGCTCGTCACCCTCGAGAGCCTTGAGGCCCGAGACGCGGACGACGGGGGCGTTGTCGCCGTCGAAGTCCTGCGACGAGAGGAGCTCGCGAACCTCGAGCTCGACGAGCTCCAGGATCTCCTCGTCGTCGACCATGTCCGACTTGTTCAGCGCGACGAGCAGGTAGGGAACGCCGACCTGCTTGGCGAGCAGCACGTGCTCACGCGTCTGAGCCATCGGGCCGTCGGTGGCGGCGACCACGAGGATCGCGCCGTCCATCTGCGCGGCACCGGTGATCATGTTCTTGATGTAGTCGGCGTGGCCGGGCGCGTCGACGTGCGCGTAGTGGCGCTTGGGGGTCTCGTACTCGACGTGCGAGATGTTGATCGTGATACCACGCTGACGCTCTTCCGGCGCCGAGTCGATCGACGCGAAGTCACGCTGAACGTTGGTGGCCGACGGGAACTTGTCGGCGAGCACCTTCGAGATGGCAGCGGTGAGCGTGGTCTTGCCGTGGTCGACGTGACCGATCGTTCCGATGTTCACGTGCGGCTTGGTCCGCTCGAACTTGGCCTTAGCCACTGGGTCCTCCTCAGGACGTTGGTTGCGAGGTCTCGGGCACTGGATTGCGACCGGTTCTTCGCGGGGGTTGTTCTCAGATTACTAGAGAGTCGGTATTCAGTTTGAGTGGATGCCGGGAACCCGTGTCGAAGCAGGGGCTCCCGGCATCCGCGAGGGAGGTGTTACTCGCCCTTGTTCTTCTGGACGATCTCGTCAGCGACGGCGCGAGGAACCTCGGCGTAGCTGTCGAACTCCATCGAGTACACGGCACGGCCCGAGGTCTTCGAGCGCAGGTCGCCGATGTAGCCGAACATCTCGGACAGCGGAACGAGCGCCCGCACGACCTTGACGCCCTGGGCATCTTCCATCGACTGGATCTGTCCGCGACGCGAGTTGAGGTCACCGATGACGTCGCCCATGTACTCCTCGGGAGTACGCACCTCGACCGACATGAGCGGCTCGAGGATGACGGGGTTGGCCTTGCGGATCGCTTCCTTGAAGCCCATGGAGCCGGCGATCTTGAACGCCATCTCCGAGGAGTCGACGTCGTGCGACGCGCCATCGAGCAGGATCGCCTTGACGCCCACCATGGGGTAGCCGGCGAGCACGCCGACGTTCATGGCGTCCTGGAAGCCCTGGTCGGTGGGTCCGATGTACTCGCGGGGGATACGACCACCGCTGACCTTGTTCTCGAACTCGTAGATCTTCTCGGCCGTGACCTCGAGGGGCTCGAGCGCGAACTGGATCTTGGCGAACTGACCCGAACCACCGGTCTGCTTCTTGTGCGTGTAGTCGTGACGCTCGACGGTCTTCTTGATCGTCTCGCGGTACGCGACCTGCGGCTTGCCGACGTTGGCCTCGACCTTGAACTCGCGCTTCATGCGGTCCACGAGGATGTCGAGGTGCAGCTCGCCCATGCCCTTGATGACCGTCTGGCCGGTGTCGTTGTTCTGCTCGACACGGAACGTGGGGTCTTCTTCGGCGAGCTTCTGGATCGCGAGACCCAGCTTCTCCTGGTCGGCCTTGGTCTTCGGCTCGATCGCGACCTCGATGACGGGCTCGGGGAACGTCATCGACTCGAGGACGACCTGGTTCTGCGCGTCGCAGAGGGTGTCGCCGGTCGTGGTGTCCTTGAGGCCGATGACCGCGTAGATGTGACCGGCGGTGACCGAGGGAACCGGGTTCTCCTTGTTGGCGTACATCTGGAAGATCTTCCCGATGCGCTCCTTCTTGGACTTCGTCGAGTTGACGATCTGCGCGCCCGAGTCGAGGTGACCGGAGTACACGCGGATGTAGGTCAGACGACCGAAGAAGGGGTGCGTGACGATCTTGAACGCCAGCGCGGTGAAGGGCTCTTCACGATCGGCGTGCCGCTCGATGATCGTCTCTTCGTTCTTCGGGTCGTGCGCCTCGATGGCCGGCACGTCGAGGGGCGACGGCAGGTAGTCGATGACGGCGTCCAGCATGGGCTGCACACCGCGGTTCTTGAACGCCGAGCCGCAGAGCACCGGGTAGATCTCGGAGTTGACCGTCAGCTTGCGGATCGCGGCCTTGATCTCGGCGACGGTGAGCTCTTCGCCACCGAAGTGCTTCTCGAGGAGCTCTTCGTCGGTCTCGGCGACGGTCTCGAGGAGCTCTTCGCGGTACTTCGCGACGACGTCGGCCATGTCGGCCGGGATCTCCTGGATGTCGTACTTGGCGCCCATGGTGACATCACCCTTGGCGTCGCCCGCCCAGACGAGTGCGCGCATCTCGACGAGGTCGACGACACCGATGAAGTCGTTCTCGACGCCGATGGGCAGCTGGATGACCAGCGGCTTCGCCTTGAGCTTGTTGATGATGGTGTCGACGGTGAAGTAGAAGTCCGCGCCGAGCTTGTCCATCTTGTTGACGAAGCAGATACGGGGGACGTTGTACTTGTCGGCCTGACGCCACACGGTCTCCGACTGGGGCTCGACGCCCTCTTTGCCGTCGAAGACGGCGACGGCGCCATCGAGCACGCGGAGCGAACGCTCCACCTCGACGGTGAAGTCGACGTGCCCGGGGGTGTCGATGATGTTGATCTGGTTCTTGTCCCAGAAGCACGTCACAGCAGCGGAGGTGATCGTGATGCCACGCTCCTGCTCCTGCTCCATCCAGTCGGTCGTCGAAGCGCCGTCGTGCGTCTCGCCGATCTTGTGGTTGGTTCCCGTGTAGTACAGGATGCGCTCGGTCGTCGTCGTCTTGCCGGCATCGATGTGCGCCATGATGCCGATGTTGCGGACCTTGGTGAGGTCGGTGAGCACGTCTTGTGCCACGGGGTGTCCTTACGTGTGGTGGCGGATGTCGTGGGTTCTTCGACGGGCTCGCGGGCCGGGTCGGCCGCCCGAGCCCGTCGAAGAAGGAGCTGTTACCAGCGGTAGTGCGCGAAGGCGCGGTTCGACTCGGCCATCTTGTGGGTGTCTTCGCGGCGCTTGACCGCGGCACCGAGGCCGTTCGAGGCGTCGAGGATCTCGTTCTGCAGACGCTCGGTCATCGTCTTCTCACGACGACCCTTCGCGTAGCTCACGAGCCAGCGCAGCGCGAGGGTGTTCGCGCGGTGCGGCTTGACTTCGACGGGCACCTGGTAGGTCGAGCCACCGACGCGGCGGCTCTTGACCTCGAGGGTGGGACGGACGTTGTCGAGCGCCTTCTTCAGCGTGGCGACGGCGTCCTGGCTGTTCTTCGCCTCGACACCCTTGAGGGCGGTGTAGACGATCGACTCTGCGATCGACTTCTTACCGTCGACGAGGATCTTGTTGACCAGCTGGCTGACGATCGGAGCACCGTAGACCGGGTCGTTGACGACCGGACGCTTGGTGACGGGACCTTTACGAGGCATCTGACTCAGCCCTTCTTCGCACCGTAGCGGCTGCGAGCCTGCTTACGGTTTTTGACGGCCTGGGTGTCGAGTGCACCGCGGACGATCTTGTAACGGACACCGGGGAGGTCCTTGACGCGACCGCCGCGGACGAGCACGAGCGAGTGCTCCTGCAGGTTGTGGCCCTCGCCGGGGATGTAGGCGGTGACCTCGGTGCCGTTGCGCAGCTTCACGCGGGCGACCTTGCGCATGGCCGAGTTCGGCTTCTTGGGGGTCGTCGTGTACACGCGGGTGCACACGCCGGCCTGCTGGGGGTTCGACTTCAGCGCGGGAGCCTTGGTCTTTGTGACCTTCGGCGAGCGGCCCTTGCGAACCAACTGCTGAATGGTTGGCACGTTCTCTCCTTGATTGTGCTGCGCGGTTCCTTGCGGTTCTGCGCAGGGTGCTGCACGGTGACAGCGTCGTGTCTCCCCCGAAACGTCGTGGATCTTGCGATTCGTGACGTGTCGGGCTCACGTGGAATCCGCCACGCGCCAGAATGATCGGACGCGGTCGTGGTGGATATGCCGTGGGGGTGACCTGTTCGCAGGCCAATCCCTGAGATGGTGCGAGCGTTGATCCGAACGACCTGCCCGGAGGCATGACGCACGGCGCGCGTGAACGCACACCCGGCCAATGATACGCGCTCCCCGGGAGCGGGGCAAACGTGTGCGGCCCCTCGGGCTGGGAGTGTGCCGGGTGCCGAGCGCTCAACCGAGCAGCAGCACCGCGGCGGCGACCGCGACACCCAGCAGCACGACGATCACGCCCGCGAGGATCAGTGCGCGGAGCGCACCGCTACGACCCGTGCGGCGACGGCTGGCGGGGACGTCGGCCTCGGAACGGACCGCGGATGCCGATGGGCGGCGTTCCACCCGCACCGGTTCGCGCGTGCGCGGGGCGTAGGCCTGCTGCTCCCCCGCGATCGGGATGTGCGCGGCGCGGACGGTGCCGGGCACCTCTCGGTCGGGCGCGACTCGGTCGGGTGCGGTTCGGTCGGGCGAGGTGCGAGCGGGCGCCTCGCGGTCGGGTGCCGCACCGCCGTGCACTCCACCGCCGCGTGCCGCACGGCGACGAGCGCCCGAGGCGGTCTGGTCGTCGAGGTCGGGAGCGGGTGGCGTCGTGGGGGACGCGGCGTCGGGAGTGGCGGAACGTGCTCGAACGCCCGGCGCGGTGGTGTCGTCGAGGTCGGGCGCGGCGTGTCGGCGGCGGGTCGCCTCGTCGACGTCGGGGGGCGTGGTGGGGGTCGCGGCCGGGAGCGGGCGACGGCGCGTGACTTCATCGACATCGGGAGCAGGCGTCGGGCGACGCCGTGTCACCTCGTCGACATCGGGGACCGACGCAGGACGGCGACGAGTCACCTCGTCGACATCGGGCACCGGCGCCGGGCGACGCCGTGTCGCCTCATCGACGTCGGGGATCGACGCGAGCGGGCGGCGCGGAGCGGTGGTGGTCCACGCGTCCGCCGGGTCATCGGCATCCACGGGGTCGACATCCGACGCGGCCGCGCCCGGGTCGACGCGCGCGCTTCGCGACACGACCGTGTCGTCGTCGGGGAGGGCAGGAGCCGACCGGAGCGTGTCGTCGTCGACCTCGGGTCGCGTCGAACGCACCGTGTCGTCGTGGTCGAGGCGACCCGAGACCACGGTGTCGTCGTCGAGGTCGGTCCCACCCGAGCGCACCGTCTCGTCGTCGAGGTCGCCCTCGGGGACCGGGGCCGCCGGCCAGGGCCGCAGCCGACCGGACCAGAGGGTGACCTCGTCGGGATCGTCGGGGCGGTCGTAGGGGCCGCTCACACGTCCCTCCGCGACAGACGCACCTCCGCGTCGCCGAGGAAGAAGCGTTCGCCGGCCTCGATCTCCTCCCCCGGAGGGGCCTCGACCTCGGTCCCCATGAGGGTGGCGAAGAGCACCCCGTTGGTCGAGTCGAGATCCGTCACGAACCAGGTGTCGCCGCGCAGCTCGAGGCGCGCGTGCGTCTTGGACACCGTGCGGGTGTCATCCGAGATCGGTACGAGCTGCGCGTCCGGGCGCGACGGGTCGAGGGCCGGGCGACGCCCCAGGATGACGACGGACGAGGTGAGGTCGACGGGGGTACCACCCGGCGGGATCAGTGCCCACGGAATGCGCTTGCGCCGCGTCACGACGGTGCGATCGAGCTCGTCGAAGTCGTCGTCGGCCTGATCGGACGGCACCTCCGGCTGGGTGTACAACGCCGAGACCGAGGTGCGCGCCGATCGCGGCGACCCGGCATCCGGGGCCTCCGAGACCGCCGACACGGCCTCGGACAGCTCGGGGAACTCGTCGGGAACGGCGCTGACCGCTGCGCGCGGCGCCGGGACGGGTTCGGGCGCCGGACGCGTGAGCGGAGTGCCCGCCGCGGGCGTCGCGCCGTCGGCATCCGGTCGTGGCGTGCGCCGCGGCGGGTTCGCCCACGGCGCTGCCTCTGAACCGTCCGAGTCTTCGTCGACGCCGGCCGCCGACGCGGCATCGGGGAACGTCGCGGGAGGGGTCCACGCCGGGGCCGCGTCGCCGCGCGCCGGTGCGCCGGGAAGCGGGCGGTCGCTGACCGGGGAGAAGCCGTCGTCGCGGACGCGAGAGACGTCGTCGTCGGTCTCGCGCGAGTCCGGTCGCACCTCACCGCGTGCCGGGGGGCCGGCCGCGGGCTCGCGCGGAACAGAGGTCTCCCCGGTGGCGGGAGCCTCGTCGCGCAACGCGTCGAGCACGTCGAAGACCGACGTCGGTACCGGCGGGGTCGGGGCGACACGCGCAGGAGCGGCGGGGGCGGGCTCGACGGCGGGCGATGCGGGCTGCGCGTCGGCCGCTGAGGTCGCGGTCGACGGGGCGTCGGCGGCGGGCGGGAACCCGCTCGCGCGGCGCGGACCGTCGAAGTTCGCGGGGCGGAGGTCGACGGGCGGGGCCCAGTCGCTCGGCGACGGGGCGGCGTCGGAGAGCGACCCGGAGGGCGCCGCGAACGGCACCGCGACCGGCGCCGTGCCCGGCACAGCGGCGGGCACGGACTCGGCCGGGCCCTCGGCATCCTGATCACGGGCGGAGTCCGCGGGGTCGGGCGTCCAGCCGCCGATCAGCGGCACGTACGGCCCGTCGAAGTCACGGCCTCGACGCGCCGGGGCGGAATCCTCGTCGACGGCCGAGCGGGGGGCGGCCGCGTCGTCGCCCTCCCAGCGCGCCGAGCCGAAGCCGAGGATGCTCGCCCAGATCACGGGGAACAGCGCACCCACGACGGTCATGCCCGCGCCGGCACCGAAGCCGACCGAGATCCGATGCACCGCGACGATGAAGACGACGATGAAAGCGATCCCGCCGAAGATCGGGACGATGTTGAGCAGCACGAGCCACGGCGAGAAGCCGCCCAGCTTCAGCACCGTCGCGACGTTCAGGACGGGGATCCAGGCCTTCCACGTGGGCTCCCCGATTTTGCGGAAGACCGCGGCGAGCGCGAGCGCGAGCCAGAGGTAGAGGATGACGGCGAGCGCGAGCGAAGCCGCGCCGAGGATCCAGCCGGTGGAATCGGTCATGTCGTGTCGCGTCCCGCCGGGGCGGTGGGACGCTTCCCCCTCTCGTCGCGATGCGGCGACCCCCGCCGCGGACGGCGTGGGGCGAGGAACCGCAGAAACGATCTCAACGATACGGCCGCGCGGACGCGCCGCCAGAAACCCCGCTGACGCAGCAGCACGCGGCGATCCGCGTCGACGATGCGCCAGAAGGCCGCGACCTCGTCGGCGCTCACCGCGGTGGGGGCGAACACCGCCCGATCGGCGTCTTCGGCCAGACGGGTCGCGGACGGGGTGGCGAAGGCTCGAGCCAGTTCGCTGCGGGTCGGCGCGAGGGGTACGATCCGGCCGGCGTCGATGCCCGCGTCGACGTACTCGTCCCACCCGCCCGCGATGGCGGCGCGCGGGTCGGGGTCTCGGCGGCGCCCGCGCCGGCGCAGCACCTTCGCGATGACGACGGCGAGGAACGGGCCGAAGAGCACCAGCAGCGCCAGCGCGGTGATCCCCGCCACCCGCAGCACGGGCCAGAGCCAGGCGAGATCGAGGCCGTCGTCGGTGGGGACGTCGTCGTCGAGCGCGTTGTCTTCCTGCACGGGCGCCGGGGGCACCACTTCTTCGACGGTGTCGGGACGCACCTCGGTGACGTTCTCGGGGTCCTGCTGCTGCGTCACCTCGAGACTCGGCGACTGCTTCCACTGCGGTGTGACGTCGATGGCGGCCCACCGCCCGTCGACGCCCTGCACCTCGGTCCACGCGCTCAGATCACGGGCGCGGCACTCGCCGGCCGCGCACGTGGACAGCTCGGCGTCGGCCGAGACGAGGCGGGTGCCCACCACGACCCGCGCGGGGAATCCCAGCTCGTGCGCGATGAGGGCGGTCGCGACGGCGAACTGCTCGTCGTCGCCGACGGCGGCGACGAAGTTGCCCGAGGTCTCGGCCCGTGGATCTTCTTCCCGCTCCAGCAGTCGCTCGAACATCGCGTCGATGCGGGCCAGCGAGTGCCCGGAGGCGCTCGGCTGCACCTGGTACCCGGGAAGCTCGGCCGCCCAGGCCGGGGTCGCCGAGCCCTGCGGCGCGAGACTGTGACTCAGGTATCCGCGCGCGCGGAGCATCTGCACCAGCGACTGCAGGGCGGCCCCGTCGGAGCCGGCGGCGTGCTCCTGCACCCAGCGCCGCAGGTTGTCTCCGCCCGACACCCCGTCGGCCACGCCCGGCGGGGTCAGGCTCGCGAGGTCGACGGCCTCCGGTTCGACGGCCGACAGTCGGTAGCGGTCGCCCTGGATCAGGCCTCCGTCGGCGGTCTGGACGCCGGCTTCGGCGGCGGCGCTGTAGTAGAACCGGTCGGCGAGCAGGGTGCGCCGATCCCCCTCGAACGTCACCGAGGCGAGGCTCCCGGCGGTCGGCATCCAGATCCCGTCGCCGTCGACGATCTCGACGTCGGCGTCGACGGGGCGTCCCTCCCCCGCGTCGCGCACCGACGGCAGGCGCAGGAAGCCCCCGCCCGTGTCGCCGGAGGCGCGGAAGATCTCGCCGTCGTACGTGTCGAGAGTTGCGACACGGATGCGCTCGGGCAGGGACCCCTCGCCGCTGACGCGGAACAGCACGTCGTCGGCGCGGGCGTCGGCGAACATCGCGCGGTACTGGGCCAACGGGCTCACCGCCTCGGCGATCTGCGCGTCGGGGCCGGCGGCGGACCGCAGCACCTGCCGGTCGGCATCCCGCGCCACCCACGGCACGACCGCGGTCGTCGCCACCACTGCGACCCCGAGCATCGCCACCCCGAGAGCCGCGCGGCGACGGTCGGTGGCCGACCTGCCGCGCGCGACGGGAGCCGCCGACACGTCGCTCGCCCGCTGCAGCGCGCGGAGGCGCTCATCGTGCGCGCGCCAGGCCAGCCACAACACCGCCACCAGCAGGGCGCACAGTCCGACCGCCGTCTCGACCGGTGACGCCAACGTCAGCGGACCGACGACGAGGGGCGCGCTGGTCGCGGTGCGGCCGAAGAACAGACCGAAGCCGACCATGGCCAGACCGCTCACGACGGCACCGGTCGCGCGACGGTCGCCGCGCCACGCCAGCGCAAGGGTCGCCCCCGTGCCGACCAGGAAGACGACGAGGGCGGGGACGAGCAGGTTGCGGTACGAGCCGACCGGCAGGTCAACCGTGACCAGGTCCTTCCACGCGACGACGAGCCCGGCGAGGGCCTCTCCGAGGCCGCGCAGCACGTCGAGCGGCGAGGTGAGGCGCGACGGCACGGCGAGCGGGACCGCGAGGAGCACGAACGCCCCCGCCAGACCGCCCGCGAGCGCCCACCCGCCCCCGCGCCGCCACGCGACGAGGGCGACCACGGCGGCCGCGACGATCGACGCCCCCACAACCAGCACGAGGAACGACGCCGACGCGTAGATCGGCCACGCCGCGACCGCCGCCAGCACGATGCACGCGGCGGTGAACAACGCCCCCGCGACCCGTCGCGGAACCGACGACGCCTCGCGTCGACGACGGGCCGAGGTGTCTCGGCGCCGCGCGCTCATGACGTGGCTCCCCGCGCGAGCAGTCCGGACAGATCGTCGAGGGTGCCGATGGTCAGCACCGTCAGACCCGCGATGCTCTGCATGCGCGGGTGAGCGCGTTCGTCGCAGATGACGGCGGCGACCGCCGTGTCGACCGGGAACGCCAACGCGGCCTGCCGCAGACGCCCGAGCGGGACGGCCGACCCGACGACGACGAACGCGATCGAGAGGCGCTCGTTGGCTTCGGATGCCAAGCGGCAGACGTCTTCGACCGGCATCGTGTTCTCGTGCCGGTCGAGTGCGCTGAACCCGTCGAGCAGAGCACGCGGCGAGATCACCGGCACGTGGCGGATCGCGCGCAGGCGCCCCTTCACCACGCGCGGGATCTCGGACCCGGTGACGATGTCGATGTCGCGCGCGTCGCGGACCGCCCGGATACCCAGCGAGGCGGCGGCCGACACCGCGAGCTCGTACTCGTCGGCATCCGCGTACTCCTGGGTCGCGGCGGCGAGCACCACCGCCATGCGCGAGCGACGGGACTCCTCGTATTGGCGCACCATCAGCCGGCCCGTCTTCGCCGTCGACTTCCAGTGCACCTGACGCCGGGAGTCCCCCGGAACGTACTCGCGGATCGCGTGGAACGACATGTCGGCGTCGACGAGGCGGCGGGTGGCGTTGCCCTCGAGGTCGCGCATGAGGCCGGCGCTGGTGGAGGGGAGCCCCACCGTGCGGGGGTGCACGAACACCTCGTGCACGTCGTCGAAGGCGTGCTCACGTCGGAGCAGACCGATCGGGTCGCTGCGCACGGTGGTGACGGGGCCGACGCGCACGACACCGCGCGGAAGCGGCGGGATCTCGAGCGGCTCGGTGGTGTCCTGACCCGGGCGGAGCAGCGGCACCCCGAACTCGACGAGCCCGCGACCGACCGGGATGTCGAGACGACCGGGGAGCGTGGGGCGCGCGCTCTCGTTGCGCACGACGATCTCGCCGGTCACCCCGTGGCCGGCGACCACGCGTTCGTGGGTGAGGGCCAGGTCGACGGCGTACGCGCGCGCGCCGAACAGGAACGGCACGGCCATCACCAGCAGCAGCAGGGCGGCGCTGCCCGCGACCATCCACTCGACCCAGCCGAAGATCAGTCCGAACACCAGCCCGAGCGAAGCGGCCACCACGACCACGGCACCGGCCGGGCGCACAGTTCTGCCCGCCCACCGCGCAGCCGCGGCCACCGCCTCGGTCGCCACGCGCCAGGCCTCGGCGACCTGCACGACCGCGCGCACGATCCGGCGCTGCCGGCGGGTCGACGTCGAGGTGATCGACGTGCGCGAGCCGGTCGCCATCGTGCCGGCCGACGTGCGCGTCAGACGCGACTCGGTGAGGTTCACATCGGGCATGACCCGACCCCCGGAGGTGAGGATGCCACGGCCACCGCCATCGTCACGCGCTTTCGCGCTGGGTGGGCGGCAGGGTGTCGAGCAGCACCTGACCCACGACGGCCTCCTGCGTCACGCCGTCGAACTCCGCCTCGGGGTGAAGGATCAGCCGGTGCGAGAGCACGGGCACGGCGAGCGCCTTCACGTCGTCGGGGGTCGCGTACGTGCGGCCCTGCGACGCCGCACGGGCGCGCGTCGCGCGGGTGAGGGCCAGCGCACCGCGGATACTGACGCCGAGCCGCACCTCGTCGGCCGTGCGGGTGGCATCCACGAGTCGCACGATGTAGTCGAGCACGAGCGCGTCGACGTAGACGGATGCCGCAAGGTCGGCCATGCCGACGAGGGCCTGCGGCGTGATGATCGGGCGGAGGTCGGCCGTGGCGACGGCGCCGCCGTCGAGGATGCGGAGGGTCGCGGCGTGGTCGGGGTAGCCGAGCGAGGTGCGCAGGAGGAAGCGGTCGAGCTGCGCCTCGGGCAGGCGATAGGTGCCGGCCTGCTCGACGGGGTTCTGCGTCGCCAGCACGAGGAACGGCACGCCGACCTCGCGCGAGACGCCGTCGATGGTGACGCTGCCCTCTTCCATGACCTCGAGCAGCGCCGACTGCGTCTTCGGGCTCGCGCGGTTGATCTCGTCGGCGAGGACGATGTTGGCGAAGATCGGGCCGGTGTGGAACTCGAACGAGCCCGTCTTCTGGTCGTAGACCGTGATGCCGGTGATGTCGCCCGGGAGCAGGTCGGGGGTGAACTGGATGCGGGTGTTCGTGCCCTGCACCGACTGCGCGACGGCGCGCGCGAGCGAGGTCTTGCCCGTGCCGGGGACGTCTTCGAGCAGCACGTGTCCGTCGCTGAGCATGGCGGTGAGCACCAGTTCGACCACGTGCCGCTTGCCGAGGACGGCGCGCTCGACGTTGTCGGCGATCTGCGAGAAGGTCTGGGAGAACCAGGTGGCCTGCTCCTGGGTGATCGTCATGTCGGTGGTGTCTTCCTGTGGCGGGGGGCGGGGTGTCGGGTGCCGGACGTCGGCGGACGGGGCGTCAGTCGGGCGGGGTGTCTTTGGGAGGCTGGGAGGGCTCGGCGGCCTTGCCGGGATCGCACGTGCCGTCGACCTTGAGAGTGGCGGATTCGAGCCCCCAGTCGCGCGACGACCAGTCGATCTTGACGGTCACGCCCGTGACGCTGACGGCACCGCGGGGGACGGTGCGGGGATCGTCCCCGGTGCCGAGTTTGTTGCCGTTCTTGTCGCGGTAGGTCGCCCCGGCGTACGACGGGGTTCCGTTGCCGATGTCGTTGCTGGTGTCCCACGCCGCTTTCAGCTGGCTCCCGGCGACGCAGGAGTCGATGGAGGCGCGGGCCTGCACCTGGTAGGGCGCGCTCCCGGAGGCCGCGCTCACCGAGCCGCGATTCGACCGCGTCGGCCAGACCTTGTGCTGGAAGTAGACGCCGATGTTCGGGTCGCGGTCGTACACGCTGGTTCCGGGACCCCAGTTCTCGTAGACGGTCTCGTTGTTGCGCGGGGGAACGTCACCCTCCTGGATGCCGCTGATCCGCCAGTACGCCTCGTCGCCGTCCACATCGGGGCTCGCCCCGACCCGGAAGGTGTACCCGCGCGGGGCGGTGGGGTCTTGCGTGGCGTCGACCGACTTCTCGATGGTCTCCGACCCGTACACGCGCCCGTCGTAGACCGAGTCGACGCACAGACGCACCGTGTACGTCTGGCCGTCGTCCTTGCCGGGGAACTCGGCGCGCTTCTTCTCGCCGTCGACCCGGCAGGCGCCGTCGAGGGCGAAGCCGTAGCGCAGGGTCGAGTCGTCGCCGTTCGTCGACGCGGAGCCCTCGGCGCTGATCGTGACCTTTCCGCCTCCGGTCTGCGTCGACGTGGGTTTCAGCTCCAGCTGCGTGGGCTTTCCCACCCCGTGGGCCGTGAACACCAGAGCCTGCCCGGTCTGCGATCCGCCGAGCCCGGGGGGCACCGTGAAGCGCGAGATGGGCGTGACCGACACCTCGGTACCGGTGTTGCTGCCGACGGTGAAGCCCCGCAGCGTGACGCTGTCTTGATTGCGGCCGACGTCGACCTTCTTCGTCTCGCCCGAGGCGCTCTTGATCTCGAGCGTGCCGGTCTCGGCCGATTCGATGCCGGTGATGGTCACGTCGGCGACCTTGCCGTCGCCCCCGGTCTGCACGGGCTCGAAGCTCGCCCCCGCCGGGCGGTTGGGGGTGTCGTAGGCCCAGGCGGTCGTGCGCACCGACGCAGTGGACTCCCCCACGCTGTTCACGGCGTTGACGACGTATTCGCGCTGCTCCCCATTGGGGGCGGCGATGGTCGGGCAGGCGCCGTCGGGGCCGCACTGCGCGACGACCTCGCCGCGCCACCGCACCGTGTAACCGGCCAGTGACGGGTAGGCGCGACGGGCCTCGCCCGGGTCGATGCGCAGGGTCACCGAGCCGTCGGAGTACGCGGTCTGCCGCACGCTCGCGGGGCCACGGGGATAGCCCAGCAGATCGAGCACGACCCGCGCGTCGCGGGTGGCGGCGGTGGTGCGCCCCTGGGCGTCGCGCAGGGTGACGCTGGCGCTGCAGGTCGCACCGGGAGCATCGGCCGACCACGACGCGACGATGCTGGACGACGACGCCACCGAGAAGGTCACCCCGGTGCACGAGGCCGTCGGGCGCACGCCCACGACCTCGAGCGGCGTGCGCGGCAGCGGGTTGACCTCACCCGTGATGCCGATGACGCCTATGCTGCAGCTCGACCCCGAGGCCTGCGAGCACTGCGACGACGTCGTGCCGCCCTGCGGCAGGGTCGAGGGGGCCGCGCCCACGCGCAGCACGAGTCGGGCCGGGGCGACGGCGTTGTGGCTGGTGACCGAGATGATGGCGGCGTTGTCGGTGCCCGGCACGGCGCGGTCGGTGCCGGTCACGGTGACCGTCGACCCGTCGAGCGCGACCTGGAAGGCCGAGCCCGAGTACTCCAGCGCGTAGCGGATCGCGCCCCAGTCCTCACGTCCCAGCTGCCACGACGTCATGTTGCGCAGGTCGAAGGTCGCCGTCTCGCCCGGTCCGACGCTGAGCGCGCCCGGCCGCAACTCGGGCTGGGGATCGCGGGCGATCACACCGATCGGCACCGAGAGCACGGTCCAGTCCTGCGTGCCGGCGACCCGCACGGGCACCTGGCACGCATCGGTCCAGGGGGAACCGGTACCCGCGTCGTAGCGCACCACGGATCCGGTCACGCTGCAGCGGCCCTCGGCGCGGACGCCGGTGGTCGTGACGTCGGGGCCGACTTCGAGGGTCGCGCGACGAGGGAGGGCCACCAGCGAGGCCATGTCGAACTCGACCGAGGCGAGCTCGTCGACGCGCTGGGCCGTGCCCGGGCGCAGCGACAGGCTCAGGTCGTCGTCGCCCGGCACGCGCAGGAACGCGTACGTGGTGACGTCGGTGTCACCCGAGCGGCCCGAGACGGCGAACGGGATGACGCGGCGGGTGGCGGGCAGCTCACCCGAGATCTGCCGCCCGTCGACGCGGAGGTCGGCGGGCTGTCCCCACAGCGCCACGTCGAGCGACCCGACGTCGCCCGCCGACCAGGTCGCCTTGCCCGCGAGCACGTCGACGCCCGAGGTGAAGTCGTCGCGGTTCTCGACGGTCAGCACGGTGTCGGCGACGACGGGGTAATCGGGCACGCTCTCGCGCACGACCTTCACCACGATGAGCCCGCGCCCGGTGTTGCCCGAGTCCGACTCGACGTCGTAGAGGAACGACATCGTGCCGGGCGACTCACCGGCGCGCAGGACCACGCCCGTGTCGGTCAGTGTCCGCACGAAACCGTTCAGGCGCGCGTACTCCGGGTTGTCGCTGCCGTCGACCAGGGTCTGCGGCAGATCTGGGCGCACCCCGGTGAGCGTGAGACGGCCCTGCGTGGGGTCGATGTCGTTGGCCAGGGGACTGACGCGGATCTCGCTGTCGGCCCCCGCCTGCACCTGCACGTAGTCGGTGAAGGTGATGGGACTCGGGTTGGCCTCGGCGTCGAGAACGCCTATGCGCACCGTGCCCTCACCGGTCGCGCCGGCGGTGTCGGAGACCCGGTAGCGGAACGTGATCTGCCCCCGGTCGCCCGGCACCGACGAGTAGACGATCGACGAACCATCCGGCGTCACGGATGCCGTACCCCGGTCGGGCTGGCTCACGATGCGATCGAGGGTGACGGCGTCGCCATCGGGGTCGACGCCGAAGCCGTGGAACTCCACCGTGGTCGTCCCGCCGCTGAGGACGCGGCCCTCGAGCGTGTCGGGCAGCGGGGCGCGGTTGGCCTCGCCGCCAAGCACCGTGATGCGCACCGTCGCTTCGTCCCAGAGCGCCGGGGTGCCGGTCGTGAAGACGCGGTAGGTCACCTCGTACGACCCCGGCGCGGTGGGAGCGAGGTAGCGCAGCACCCCGGCCGACGCGAAGGCCAGCGCGTCGCTGGCCGGCTGAGCCTGCACGCTCGACGGGTCGAGGGTGGGTCGTCCCCCGGCGGGCGAGATGTCGTTGTCGAGCACGGGGATGTCGATCTGCGCGCCCGCGCGCACCGTCACGGTGTCGTCGACCGCGATGGGCGCGATCTCGGGGGCGGGCGGAAGGAGGTACACGGTGGCCTCGCCGGTCACCCGGGATCCCTCGTCGTCGGTGCCGTCGCTGACGGTGTACCCCACCGTTCCGAGCAGACCCGCGCTGCCGTCGGCCGTGCTGCCCGAGACGCGCAGATCGTTCTGCCCGACGGTGTCCACCGTCAACGACGCGCCGTCTTCGGCGGCCGGCTGCACGTCGCTGAGCAGCAGGACTCGGCCGGTGGGGTTGGACACGGCCGAGAACACGTCGAGCGTGGCGTCTTCTTGCGGTCGCACGAACGCCACGACCGGCGAGGTCGACAGCTGCGCGGGGGCGTCGCCCGGGAGCAGCGTGATGCGCGCGGTGCCGTTGGCGTCGCGTCCTCCGCCGTTGACGGTGAAGTCGACGCGGTACACCCCCGGCTGCGACGCCGAGAAATCGAACGTGGTGCTGCCGCCCACGACGGTGGCGGTGGCGGTGGCCTCGTCGAGCACACGCACCGAGGTCAGGGTGACGTCACCGGCCGTTCCCGTCACGTGGGGTCCGACGTCGACGGTCAGCGACGAGCCCGCGGTGTCGAGCCGGGTGAACGACTGCACGGCCAGGGTGGGGTCGGGCGCCACCCGGATGATGAGCGGCTTCGTCGTGGTCGCTCCCGCGGTGTCGGCCACGGTGACGTCGAGCTGGACGTTCTGCTCGCCGCCGGAGCCGTCGTCGGCGTGCTGGTAGACGACGTCGCCGGCGGGGGTCGCGGCGACCGTGCCGACGCCGCCCGGGTTGTCGACCGACAGCAGCAGCAGCGGGTCTCCGTCGGGGTCGACCCACCCGGGCAGCACCGGGACGGTGATGGTGCCCCCGCGCGCGACCTCGGGGGTCGGCCACTGCTGCAGACACGTCTCGACGCCGCACCAGACGGGGGCGGAGTTCGTGTCGGCGGGCGAGACGGTGAGGGTCACGGTGGTGGAGGGCGACGTGAGCCCGTCGGCTGTGGTGCCGTCGGTCACGGCGTACGAGAACGTCGCCGTCCCGGTCGCGCCGGGCGTCACCCGTACGGCCAGGCGCTGCCCGGCATCGGTGACGGTGAGGGAGCCGAAGCCGGGGTCGAGACCGGTGACGCTCTCGGCCACGATGCTCAGCACGTCTTCGTTGGGGTCGTGGTCGTTCAGCAGCACCGGAAGCGTGACGAGACGCCCGGCGCGCACGCCGAAGGAGTCGGGTTCGGCGACGGGAGGCTTCGGGTCGAGCACGACGCTAAGCTGTTCCTCGCTCTGGACGGCCGCCTGATCGGTGCGGTCGTCGAGCGACCAGTTCTGGCTGGAGGCCACGAGGGCGCCGTCGGGCACCGTCCACACCCACCCCGAACGCGTCTCGTTGAGGATCACGGCGTGGTCGGTCGCGACGAAGACCGGCCGCCGTTGGTCGGGCATGGTCGCCCCGCCGTAGTCGAGGTCGGTCTCGCCCTGGTCGGAGCGCCACAGCGTGCCGCGCGCGTCTCCGGGCAGCAGCCATGCCGCGTACCCGACGCCCTGGTGGGTGAGCGGTCGCGCGGGCTGGCCGAGCACGGCGCCCCCGCCGCCCACCTCGCGACGGGGTTCCGATCCGTCGGCGGGAACGCTCCACAGCGACTGTTCGTCGGCGATGTACACCGACCGCGCATCGGCGTCGGCCTCACCGACGACCGTCTGCTCGCCCGTGTCGATGTCGACGGGGTCCGCCCCTCGGACCCAGACGCGTCCGGCGTCGGGGTCGACGAGCACCCAGGCATCTCCCGCCGCCGACAGCACGGGCGCCGCCACGTCGACGTCGAGCGCGTCGCGGGCTCGGACCTCGTCGGCCTCGAGGTCGTATCGGATGACCGAGCCGTCCGCCGAGGAGTAGGCGAAGAGCATTCCCCTCGCGTCGAGCGCGATGGCATCCGCGGTGTAGGACTGGGCGCCCTCGTCGCCGGCCGTTCCGAAGGGGTCGAGTTCGGTCGTGCTCTGACCGGCCCGACTCAACAGACCGGCGAACAGCGTGCCGGTGTCGGTGCGATACACGGCGTAGTCGCCCGCCGTCACCACCGACGTCGTGCCGGCCGGGGTGTCGGGCGCGGACTCGAGCTGCTCCCGCTGAAGATCGATCGGCTGGGCCTCATCGATGCGGGTGAGCTTGCTGTAGCTGTCGGTGAAGAGGTACGCCCCGTCGCCGCTCTGGGCCACCTGGCTGGGGTTGCCCGCGGTGCGGACGGTGTCGAGCTCGCCCACCGTCGTGTTCACGCGGGCGTACCGCTGCCCCTCGCCCGTCTGCAGCGCCCACACCGACGTGTCGACCTCGGGCGTCTGCTGGGCGTCGAGACCGGGCCAGACGATGCTGGCGGTCACCACGAGGGCGACGGCCGCGAGGCTCGAGCCCAGACCGACGAGGGTCCGGCGCTTCATCACAGCACCCCCGTGGCGTAGAGCGCGGCCACGGCGACGGCGCCCGCGGTCACGAGCGTGGCGCCGGCCAGCACCCAGGGCAGCACCCGGTACGTCGGCGAGGAGGGAGAGGCGATGTCGGTGTCCTCGTCGCGCGCGAGGCCCGCCATGCCCGACGCGCCGCGGACCTTGCGGGATCCCTCGCGTTCGAGGCGGGAGCGCACCGGCCCGCGCTGGGTGGCGTCGGCGAAGTCGACCGTGCGCGCACCGGGCGTCCACTCGGCCGCCGGCACCTCGAGCGGAGTGGCCGGCGATCCGAGCTCGGACTGCACCCGCTGCAGGGCCTCGCCGAACGCGCGGGCACTGGGTTGGCGATCACCGGGGTTGCGCGACATCGCCGTCGCCAGCACCGCCTGCAGCGAGGGCGGGACGTCGGTGCGCGAGATATCGGTGTACGTCGCCCGGGCGATGCGGCGGCGCAGCTGCTCGCGCGAGTTCTGCCCGCGCTCGCGGCGCTCGAAGGGGCTGTGCCCCGCCAGCAGCGAGTACACGGTGGCCCCGAGGCTCCACACCTCGCTCGCGACGGTTCCGGCGGTCTGCTCCGCGACCACCTCGGGAGCGCTCCACGGCACCGACATGGCCAGCATCTCGTCGGCACCGTGCGGCGCGAGCGACGACGAGATGCCGAAGTCGGCGAGCACCGGGGCACCGAAGGTGGTGACGAGGATGTTGCTGGGCTTGACGTCGCGGTGGATGAGCCCGGCGTGGTGGGCCGACTCGAGGGCTCCCGCCATGCGCACCCCGATCGAGAGCACCTCGGCCACGGGCATGCGCTCGACGCGGTAGCGCTGCGCCAGCGACCCCGGGCAGAACTCCATGACGATGTAGGGCCGCCCGTCGGCGGAGATGCCCGCCTGGTAGACGGTCACGATCGACGGGTGCGCCGACAGGTGCGCGAGCACGTCGGCTTCGGCGTTGAACATGCGCAGCAGGTCGGCGTCGCGCGCATCGCTGGGCAGGACCTTGACCGCGACGTCGCGGCGGGGCATGTCCTGCCCGTAGAGGAAGACGTCGGCGAAGCCGCCCGAGCCGAGCGGGCGGATGTAGGCCAGCCCGGGCAGGATGGGCGGCGACGACGGAAGCCGCTGCGGCATCGAGCCCCCTCCCGGACGACGCGCCCGCGACTCAGCGGGCGGACAACTGGAGCATGCTAACAAAAGCGCCTTTGTGTGCCCCGCAGCTTGTCCCCACCACCCCTCCCCCACAGCACGCCGCGAGCGCCGCGATCGCCTCGGGGAGCGTTTCCCGGGCCGTGAGATTCAGGATGCCGAGGGGCCCGGTTCGCGCGGATCGAACGGGGCGTCGAGCGAACGCGTCAGGTCGTCGAGCATCGCGGCGATCTGCGGTTCCACGTATTCGGCGACCGCCGCCTGGATGCGCAGCCGATGGTGCAGCAGCACCGTGCACACCTCGCGACCGATCATGTTGGCGTAGTCGTCGGCGAGGCCCACCTCTTGCCGCAGCGCCGCCTTCGCGGCATCCGACAGCGGGGGCAGGACCGGAAGCGATGCCTCCTCTTCGGCGGCCAGGCCCGTCAGCGTGAACAGGAACGGTGAACCCGGCTCCGGGTCGGGATCGAGCGGCATCCCCTCGAACTCCGGCTCGAGCCCCTCGGCCGGCCGATACGACCGCCGCCGGTTGCGATCGGCCTGCTGATCGAGCTCGTTCTGCAGCATGGGGAGGTTTCGGGCGGTGTAGTCGGCGACCGCGTGATCGACGATGGCCTTCACCCGCGTCGACAGGCCGTGCTGCACCCCGTGGGGCACGTCGGACCCGAGTCCGGCCGCCGAGAGCACGGGCGAACCGAAACAGCGACGGCACGGGGCGACCCGGCCGCGGTGATGGGCGGGCTCCCACCGGGGCAGCCAACGCAGCCAGGCATCCACCGCCTGACCGACCTGGCTTTCGAGCGACCGCTCCACGGCCCCTACGCTAGTGCGACACGCCCGGAGAAGTCAGGATGCCGCGACCGGGCGCGTCGGCATCCCCGGGCGGCACGAGAGGCCCGCCCCGGTCGTCGACGTGTCAGGGCGTCTCGTCGTCGTCTTCCCAGCGCCACCGCGGGCCGTTCGACCGCGAGCGGACGAGCAGCACCCCGAACAGGCCCGCCAGCAGGCCCGCACCCGCGACGACCGCACCCGGGAAGCCGAGGGCGACGCTGCCGGCGGCGGCGAGCCCGCGGGCGGGGTCGGCACCCCCGACGATCGCGCCGACGACGATCCCGAGCACCTCGCCGACGTAGGCGCCGACCGCACAGGGCACGGCCGTCAGGTACCCCGGCGGGTCGGCGCGCAGGCCCCACCACAGCACGCCGGCGAAGGCCAGCAGCGCCAGCAGCTGCCCGATCACGCCGGGGATCGCGCCGAGCCCGCGCACGGGGATGACGTCGGCGTCGAGCACGAGGCTCATGACTCCGAGCCCGCCGATCGACAACGCGATGAACGTCACCGACGCGAAAACGACCGCGACCGGCGGGGTCACCCCGGCCGGTCGCGGTTCGTTCGTCATGGCATCCGTCAGCCCGCGAGCTGAGGACCCGCTTCGAGCGTGCGCTCGTACTCGCGCTGCGCCTCGGCGTTGATCTCGGTGACGCGGCGACCGCGCGCGGCGACCCACGCGCCGAACCAGATCGTCAGCTCACGGCCGAGCACGAAGGCGACGATGGCCAACGGTGCCAGCGCGTTGTCGCGGAGAAGTTCGGCCGACTCGCGCGCGGTGACCATCCAGAACGGGGCGGCCAGCAGCACGCCGAGCAGGTGTCCGAGCCAGGCGATGACGCCCACGACGAGGCCCCAGACGACCCAGTGCCCCCAGCGTCCGCGGTTGATGAGCGCGCCGAGGAACCAGAAACCGAAGTAGAACGCGACGGTCGGCACCCAGAGGCCCCAGGTGGCCAGCGTCGACAGCGCGGCCTGGCCGAGGTCGGCGACCTGCACGTCACCGGTCAGCAGACGCAGACCGAGCGTGGCCGCCAGGTACAGCACGGCGAAGACGAGGGCGGCGAGCAGGCCGATCGCGCCGGCCGCGCCGCGGTTGCCGCGCGGGCGAGGCGCCTCGGGTGCCTGCACGAAGATGGGCTGAGGGCCCCCGGCGACGCGGGTGGGCTCGTCGGCGACGGAGGACGCGACGGGGGTGGTCGCCGCAGTGGCGGCGCCGGCGGCGGTGACCCCCGCGGCGGCGGGATACGCCGTCGTGCGGTCATCGTCGTACCGGGGCGCCTCGGTGGTGGGCGTCGTGTCGGACGTGCGCGAGGTCGTGGTGGGCTCCGGCTCGGCCGACGCGGCGTAGGCGGCCCAGCGGGCGTCTTCGTCGTCGAGGTCGCTGGAGGACGAACCGGCGGATGCCGACGCGGTCACCGGCTCGACCGGAGACGCGTCGTGCACCACCGGGGCGGGGTGTTCGCCCCGCGCCGACGAGTCGCCGGCGTCCTGGTGCTCGACCGGGGCGTGCTGGCTGAGGGAGGTGGCGTCGCGCTCGTGCGCCTCGCGCTCGTCCCAGGCGGCCTCGGCGACCGCCGGGTCGACCGCGTCACGACGGGCGGCTTCGGCATCGGCGAGGCCTTCGTGGGCCTGCCCGACGACGTCGCGCGGCTCATCCTTGGGCTCGTCGACGGGGTTGCCGTACGACTGGTGGTCGCTCATCGGTGTCTCCTCACGCGGTGCTTGCGGCGCAAGGCTATCCCGGGCACCGCGCCCGAGCGCGCAGGCGTGCCGTGCGATCCGCGTCTCGACCGTGTCTGCGGCGGCGCTTAGGGTGTTCCCATGCCCCGTCGCCCGTTCCTCCAGGTCGCCACCGTCGCGGTGATCGGCGTCGCCGCGCTGGCACTCAGCGCGTGCGCCCCCGAGACCGGCGGCGACGCCGCGCCCGCGAGCCCCAGCGCCGCGGCGACGAGCGCGAGCCCGACACCGATCCCCACGATCACCCCGTCCGCGAAACCCGTGACCCTTCCCACCGACTGCCGCGCCCTGCTGTCGGCCGACGTGCTGGCCCAGCTCGGATCCACGCCGCTGAACGATCCGGCGGCCGGCCCCTCGGGCACGCTCGACGACGGCACCCTCGTGTGCATCTGGCGCGACCCCGCCGCCGACACCACGGGACTCGTCACCCGCATCTCGGCGATGGACCGCGGACCCGCCCTCGACATGTTGAACGACCTCGTGGCCACGCAGGGCTTCAGTTGCTACACGCCCGACGACGGCACGCGCTGCGAGAAGACCTGGATCAACGACACCTACCCCGTCAACGACGGCCGCACCCTCTTCTGGCGCGACGGCGTGCTCATCGACACCCAGTACTCGAACCTTGCCCCCACGGGCTACACGGCGAGCGTCATCGCCTCGATCTTCCCCGCGGCGACCCCGTCGCCCACGGCATCCCCCTCACCGTCCGCCTGAGCGCCCCCTTCGCGCGCGGAGAAGTACTACTCGCCGAAGGCGTGGGATGCCACGATCGCGGCGTAGTCGGTCGGCATCCACCCCGAGAGGGTCGATGAGACCCAGCGGTCCGCGCGCAGGTCGTGCACCTCGACGAGATCCCCCACCTGCCGCTCGCAGTGCGTCGCGGCCTCGACGGTCTCGCAGTCGAAGCCCTGTGCCGTCAAGACGGCGGGCACGGCCGTCGCCGCCTCGGGCGTCACGGTCGACACGGTCGTCTCGACGAAGCGTCCGCTCTCGCCCCGCCAGTGGCACGTCACCACGACGGCGGGAGACGCCGCCGCCACGGCCTCGGGCGTCGACAGCGCCGGCGTGCGCCGCTGGGACAGCAGGGCTTCGGGCGACCAGACCAGCGACGACCAGAGGGGCTGCGAGTACAGATGCCGACAGTCTTCGGCGGGCCCGACCGGCTCGGGAGCGGCGGCGGGCGAGGACGAGGTGGCGGCGCGGAGGGTGTCACCGACGAACGTGACCAGCGCGGGGACCCCGGGGGCCGCGAGCACGAAGAGCGCGGCGACCGCCGCCGCCGACAGCAGTCCGGCCGGCCATGCGAGCCAGAGGCTCCGCCCCCCAATTCGAGCCATTCGTTCCTCCTCGACCACGGTAGGCGCACTCCCCCCGCCGAAGCAGTCCTCGACACGCCGTGGGAGCGCGCCCGACCCGCGTGCGCTTTCGCATCGAGGGAACGGGGCGCGGTCGCGACGGCCGCCGTGCACGGACATGATCCGGTCGCGCACGCCATCCCCGCTGACACGACGAAGGCCCCCGGCGTGAACCGGGGGCCTTCGGGGGAATCAGGATGCCGCACCGAGGTGCGGCATCCGTCGATTCAGTTGTACGTACCGGGTGTGAAGTCGTCCGACGAGAAGCTGTCGAAATCGACGTAGCTCAGGTCGGCGTCGCTGTACGCGCCGTCCGAGGCGAAGATGCGGTTGGGGTACCGCTCGCTCTTGGCCTCTTCCGTCGCCTCGACCGTGACGTTGCGGTACTTCGCAAGTCCGGTTCCGGCGGGGATGAGCTTTCCGATGATGACGTTCTCCTTGAGGCCGACGAGCGGGTCGCTCTTGCCCTCCATGGCCGCCTGCGTCAGGACGCGGGTGGTCTCCTGGAACGACGCGGCCGACAGCCACGACTCCGTCGCGAGCGACGCCTTCGTGATACCCATCAGCTCGGGACGACCCGACGCGGGGCGCTTGCCCTCGCCGACCGCCGCGCGGTTGATGTTCTGGTACCGCTTGAAGTCGACGAGCTCACCCGGGAGCAGGTCGGTGTCGGCGTGGTCGACGACGGTGACCTTGCGGAGCATCTGACGGACGATGACCTCGATGTGCTTGTCGTGGATCGGCACACCCTGCGAGCGGTACACGCCCTGGACGCCGTTCACGAGGTACTTCTGCACCTCGCGGGCACCCTGCACGCGCATGACCTCCTTGGGGTCGAGCGTTCCGACCTGGAGGGGCTCACCCACCGAGACGTGCTGGCCGTCTTCGACCAGGAGCGTCGCGCGCTTCAGGACGGGGTAGACCACCGGCTCGTCGCCGTTGTCGGGCGTGAGGATGACCTTCTTGGCCTTGTCGGTCTCGTCGATCGTGATGCGGCCGTCGGCCTCGGCGATCGGCGACGCACCCTTGGGGGTGCGGGCCTCGAAGAGCTCCTGCACGCGGGGCAGACCCTGCGTGATGTCGTCGGCCGACGCGGAACCACCGGTGTGGAAGGTACGCATCGTCAGCTGGGTACCGGGCTCACCGATCGACTGGGCCGCGATGATGCCGACGGCCTCGCCGATGTCGACGATCTTGCCGGTCGCGAGCGAACGGCCGTAGCACTTCGCGCACACACCGACGGCGGAGTCGCACGTCAGGACCGAGCGGACCTTGATGGACTCGATGCCACCGGCGACCAGCTTGTCGATGAGCACGTCGCCCACGTCGTCGCCGGCCTCGGCCAGAACCGTGCCCTGCGCGTCGACGACCTCGGTCGCCAGCGTGCGGGCGAACACGGAGTTCTCGACGTTGGCATCCATGACCAGCGCGCCGCTCGAGTCGGCCGCGGCGATCGGGAGCTCGAGGCCCTTCGACGTGCCGCAGTCTTCCTCGCGGATGATGACGTCCTGCGAGACGTCCACCAGACGACGGGTCAGGTAACCCGAGTCGGCGGTACGCAGAGCGGTGTCGGCCAGGCCCTTACGAGCACCGTGCGTCGCGATGAAGTACTCGGCGACCGAGAGACCCTCACGGTACGACGAGATGATCGGACGCGGGATGATCTCACCCTTGGGGTTGTTCACCAGGCCGCGCATACCCGCGATGTTGCGGATCTGCAGCCAGTTACCACGGGCGCCCGACGAGACCATGCGGTTGATGGTGTTGTCGGCGGGGAAGTTGTCCCGCATCGCCTTCTGGACCTCGTCGGTGGCCTCGGTCCAGATCTTGATGAGCTCCTGACGACGCTCGGCGTCGGTGGTGAGACCCTTCTCGTACTGCGCCTGGACCTTCGCGGCCTGCTTCTCGTAGCCCGCGACGATCTCGCCCTTGTTGGGGGGCGTGAGGATGTCGCTCAGCGCCACCGTCACACCGGAGCGCGTGGCCCAGTAGAAGCCGGCGTCCTTGATGCGGTCGAGCGATGCCGCGACCTCGACCTTGGGGTACTCCTCGGCCAGCTTGTTGACGATCTGCGACAGCTTGCCCTTGTCGGCCTGCTCGCGAACGAACGGGTAGCCCTTGGGGAGCGTGTCGTTGAAGATCGCCTGACCGAGCGAGGCGTCGACGAGACCGTGCTTCTCGTACCCCTCGGGCGCCTGGCCCTCGAGGAACGTCAGACCCGGGATGCGGATGCGCGCCTTGGCCTGCAGGTCGAGGGTGCCCTCGTCCTTGGCCAGGATCGCTTCGCCCACCGAACCGAACGCACGGCCTTCGCCCGACGCACCCTCCTTGAGGGTGGTGAGGTGGTGCAGACCGATGATCATGTCCTGCGAGGGCAGGGTGACCGGACGGCCGTCCGACGGCTTCAGGATGTTGTTCGACGCGAGCATCAGCACGCGGGCCTCGGCCTGAGCCTCGACCGACAGGGGCAGGTGCACAGCCATCTGGTCACCGTCGAAGTCGGCGTTGAACGCCGCGCACACGAGCGGGTGCAGCTGGATGGCCTTGCCCTCGACGAGCTGGGGCTCGAACGCCTGGATGCCGAGACGGTGCAGGGTGGGTGCACGGTTCAGCAGCACGGGGCGCTCGCGGATGATCTCTTCGAGCACGTCCCAGACCTCGGGACGGAAGCGCTCGACCGCACGCTTGGCGGCCTTGATGTTCTGGGAGTGACCCAGGTCGATCAGGCGCTTGATCACGAAGGGCTTGAACAGCTCGAGAGCCATCTGCTTGGGCAGACCGCACTGGTGGAGCTTGAGCTGGGGTCCGACGATGATGACCGAACGGCCCGAGTAGTCGACGCGCTTGCCCAGCAGGTTCTGGCGGAAGCGACCCTGCTTTCCCTTGAGCATGTCGCTCAGGGACTTCAGGGCGCGGTTGCCGGTACCGGTGACGGGGCGACCACGGCGGCCGTTGTCGAACAGGGCGTCGACGGCCTCCTGCAGCATGCGCTTCTCGTTGTTGACGATGATCTCGGGGGCACCGAGATCGATCAGACGACGGAGGCGGTTGTTGCGGTTGATCACACGACGGTAGAGGTCGTTGAGGTCGGAGGTCGCGAAGCGGCCACCGTCGAGCTGCACCATGGGACGCAGCTCCGGCGGGATCACCGGAACGACGTCGAGCACCATGGAGGCCGGCGACATGCCGGTCTGCAGGAACGAGTTGACGACCTTGAGTCGCTTGATCGCGCGGATCTTGCGCTGGCCCTTGCCCTCGGAGATCTGCAGGTGCAGGTTCTCGCTCTCGGCGGCCAGGTCGAAGATCTCGAGGCGACGCTTGATCGACTCCGCGCCCATGTGGGCCTCGAAGTACTGACCGAAGCGGTCCTGCAGCTCGTGGAAGACGTCGTCCTCGGGCTTCAGGGCACCGACCTCGAGCGTGCGGAAGTCTTCCCACACGCGCTCCAGCTTGGCGATCTGCTCGTCGGCACCCTTGCGGGTGGCCGTCATCTCTTTCTCGGCGGCGTCCTTGACCTTCTTCTTCTGGTCGGCCTTGGCGCCTTCCGCCTCGAGGGCGGCGAGTTCCTCTTCGAGCTTGGCCAGGCGGGCGGCGATGCGGGCATCGCGGCGGTCGCCGAGCGTCTTCAGCTCGAGGCGGATGTTGTTCTCCTGCATGGCGAGGTCGCGGTGACGAGCATCTTCGTCGACCGAGATCACCATGTAGGCGGCGAAGTAGATGACCTTCTCGAGGTCCTTCGGCGCCATGTCGAGCAGGTAGCCCAAGCGCGAGGGGACGCCCTTGAAGTACCAGATGTGCGTGACGGGCGCGGCGAGCTCGATGTGGCCCATGCGCTCGCGACGAACGGAGCTCTTGGTGACCTCTACGCCGCAGCGCTCGCAGACGATGCCCTTGAAGCGCACGCGCTTGTACTTGCCGCAGGCGCACTCCCAGTCGCGGGAGGGCCCGAAGATCTGCTCGCCGAACAGGCCGTCCTTCTCGGGCTTCAGCGTGCGGTAGTTGATCGTCTCGGGCTTCTTGACCTCACCGAAGGACCAACGACGGATGTCGTCGGCGGTGGCCAGACCGATACGGATCTGATCAAAAGTGGTTGATTCGAGCACTGGTTCTCCTGTGTCGGAATTCTCTGAAATCTGAGCTGGGTCGCTGAGCTAGGAGCTCAGATCTCGTCGATCGACGAGGACTCGAAGCGGCTGGAGATGTTGATGCCGAGCTCTTCCGCAGCGCGGAAGGCGTCGTCGTCGGTGTCACGGAGGTTCACAACCGTGCCGTCGGCCGAGAGGACCTCGACGTTCAGGCAGAGCGACTGCATCTCTTTCATGAGCACCTTGAACGACTCGGGGATGCCGGGCTCCTGGATGTTCTCGCCCTTGACGATCGCCTCGTACACCTTCACGCGGCCGAGGATGTCGTCGGACTTGATCGTCAGGAGCTCCTGCAGCGCGTACGCGGCACCGTAGGCCTCGAGCGCCCACACTTCCATCTCACCGAAGCGCTGACCACCGAACTGCGCCTTACCACCGAGCGGCTGCTGGGTGATCATCGAGTACGGGCCCGTCGAACGCGCGTGGATCTTGTCGTCGACGAGGTGGTGCAGCTTCAGGATGTACATGTAGCCGACCGAGATGGGCGCCGGGAACGGCTCTCCGGAGCGGCCGTCGAACAGCAGCGTCTTTCCGGTGGAGTCGACCAGACGGTCACCGTCGCGGTTCGTGATCGTCGAGTCGAGCAGACCCGCGATCTCGGCCTCGAACGCACCGTCGAACACCGGGGTGGCGACCTTCGTGCCGGGGGCTGCTTCGCGAGCGGCCTCGGGCAGGTTCGTCGCCCACTCGGGCGTGCCCTCGACCTTCCAGCCCTGCTGGGCGATCCATCCGAGGTGCAGCTCGAGCACCTGGCCGAAGTTCATTCGACCCGGGATACCGAGCGGGTTCAGGATGATGTCGACCGGCGTGCCGTCGGACAGGAAGGGCATGTCCTCGATCGGGAGGATCTTGGCGATGACACCCTTGTTGCCGTGGCGGCCGGCGAGCTTGTCGCCCTCGGTGATCTTGCGCTTCTGGGCGATGTAGACCACGACGCGGCGGTTGACGCCCGAGCCGAGCTCGTCGTCACCGTCTTCGGCGTTGAACTCCTTGACGGCGATGATCGTGCCCTGCTCGCCGTGGGGCACCTTCAGCGAGGTGTCACGGACTTCGCGGCTCTTCTCGTTGAAGATCGCGCGGAGCAGACGCTCTTCGGCCGAGAGCTCGGTCTCGCCCTTGGGCGTGACCTTGCCGACCAGGATGTCGCCGGGGCGAACCTCGGCACCGATGCGGATGATGCCGCGGTCGTCGAGGTCCTTCAGCAGGTCGGGGCTGACGTTGGGGAGGTCACGGGTGATCTCCTCTTTACCCAGCTTGGTGTCGCGCGCGTCGACCTCGTACTCCTCGATGTGGATCGACGACAGCGTGTCGTCCTTCACGAGGTCCTGGCTGAGGATGATCGCGTCCTCGAAGTTGTGGCCTTCCCAGGTCATGAACGCCACGAGGAGGTTCTTACCGAGGGCGAGCTCGCCGTTCTCGGTCGCGGGACCGTCGGCGATGACCTCGCCGGCCTCGATGCGCTCGCCGGCCGAGACGACCACGCGCTGGTTGTACGACGTGCCCTGGTTGGAGCGGTCGAACTTGCGGAGGAAGTAGTCCTGCGTGCCACCCTCGTCGAGCTGGACGGTCACGACGTCGGCCGAGACCTCGAGCACCACACCGGCCTTGTCGGCGGTGACGACGTCACCGGCGTCGATGGCGGCGAAGCCCTCCATACCGGTTCCGACGATGGGCGACTCACTGCGCACGAGCGGCACGGCCTGACGCTGCATGTTCGCACCCATGAGGGCGCGGTTGGCATCGTCGTGCTCGAGGAACGGGATGAGCGAGGTCGCCACCGACACCATCTGGCGCGGCGAGACGTCCATGTAGCCGATCTCGTCGTTCGGGAACAGGTCGACCTCGCCACCCTGACCGCGGCGGGCCAGGATGCGGTCCTCCACGAAGTGACCGTCGGCCTGCAGCGCGACACCGGCCTGAGCGACGATGTGGTCGCTCTCTTCGCTGGCGGTCAGGTAGTCGATCTGGTCGGTCACGCGACCGTCGACGACGCGACGGTACGGGGTCTCGATGAAGCCGAACGCGTTGATGCGCGCGAACGAGGCGAGCGAGCCGATCAGACCGATGTTCGGGCCTTCGGGCGTCTCGATGGGGCACATACGTCCGTAGTGCGAGGGGTGGACGTCACGGACCTCGACGCCGGCACGCTCACGCGACAGACCACCCGGGCCCAGCGCCGACAGGCGACGCTTGTGGGTCAGACCCGCGAGCGGGTTGTTCTGGTCCATGAACTGCGACAGCTGCGAGGTTCCGAAGAACTCCTTGATCGCGGCGACGACGGGGCGCACGTTGATCAGGGTCTGCGGCGTGATCGCCTCGATGTCCTGCGTGGTCATGCGCTCGCGGACGACGCGCTCCATGCGGGACAGGCCGGTGCGGACCTGGTTCTGGATGAGCTCGCCGACAGCGCGGATGCGGCGGTTGCCGAAGTTGTCGATGTCGTCGGTGTCGAGGCGGATGTCGGCGGACTGGCCACCGCGCACGCCGTCGAACGACGCGTCGCCGCGGTGCAGACGCACCATGTACTTGATCGTGGCGACGATGTCGTCGACGGTCAGCACCGAGTCGCTCAGCGGCTTGTCGAGACCGAGCTTCTGGTTGATCTTGTAGCGACCCACCTTGGCGAGGTCGTAGCGCTTCGAGTTGAAGTAGAAGTTGTCGAGCAGCGCGCGGGCGGCCTCGGCGGCGACCTGCTCGCCCGGACGCAGCTTGCGGTAGATGTCGCGGAGGGCATCTTCCTTCGTGAGGATGGTGTCCTTCGAGAGCGTCTCTTCGATCGAGTCGAAGCCGGCGAACTCGGCGAGGATGTCTTCGCTGGTCAGGCCGAGGGCCTTGAGGAAGACGGTGACCGACTGCTTGCGCTTGCGGTCGATGCGCACGCCGACCTGGTCGCGCTTGTCGATCTCGAACTCGAGCCAGGCGCCTCGCGAGGGGATGACGCGGGCCGACACGATGTCCTTGTCGGACGTCTTGTCGGGGGTCTTGTCGAAGTAGACACCGGGCGAACGCACGAGCTGCGAGACCACGACACGCTCGGTGCCGTTGATGATGAACGTGCCCTTGTCGGTCTGGAGCGGGAAGTCGCCCATGAAGACCGTCTGGGTCTTGATCTCACCGGTCTGGTGGTTCATGAACTCGGCCTCGACGTAGAGCGGGGCGGCGTACGTCTTGCCGCGCTCCTTGCACTCTTCGATCGAGTACTTCTCGGGCTCGAGATAGGGGTTCGTGAACGAGAGCTGCATGGTCTCGCTCAGGTCCTCGATCGGGGAGATCTCCTCGAAGATCTCTTCCAGACCGCTGATCTCGGGGACGTCGGTCCGGCCGACGGCCTGAGCCTCGGCGACGCGCGCCTTCCAGGCCTCGTTACCGACGAGCCAGTCGAACGACTCGGTCTGCAGGGCGAGCAGATCGGGAACGGTCAGCTTGTCGGAGATCTTGGCGAACGAGAGGCGGGATGCGCCGCGTCCGCTCTTGGGGGTGGTGGTGGTGGATGCGGTGTTCGCAGCAGCCAAGGGAATAACCTCCAGAAGCCCGGGCGAGGGGCTCGTGATTCCTTGTCGTCAGGTGGAGTGCGTTCCTGCCCCGAAAACCCACCGTCGCACACCGCGATGAAGCGGGGACGGGCAGGCTCAGCCGACCACCATATGAGGGCAGGGGGAATCGAGGAGCGCAAAGTCCAAGCATACGCGGGAGGACGCGCCGTGTCCAGTCCGATTCTTGACGACCTCGCACACCTGCGGTATAAACGCGCACGCCTGTCCGGCGGGGCGGCCGAATCGGCGGTCAGGCACGCCGGAATCGCACGGCATCACCCGGCCGCGCCTGCGCCAGCGCGTCGAGCGCGGCATCCGTCACCGCGGCGATCACGGGGTATCCCCCGGTCACCGGACCGTCGGCGAGCAGCACCACCGGTCGTCCGTGCGGCGGCACCTGGATCGCGCCGGGGCGCATGCCCTCACTGGGCAGCTCGTCGTGTCGCGTGCGCTCCAGCGGGGGTCCGTCGAGACGCATGCCCACGCGATCGGAGTGGGTCGACACGGTCCACTCCGCATCGGCCAGCGTCGACCACGCCGAGGGAGCGAACCAGTCGGCGCGGGGACCGGCGGTGATGCGCACGTCGATCACGGTCGGCGGCACCGACCACGGGAACGCGTCGACGACCGGGATCGGGGATGCCGGGTCCCCCGCGCGAACGCCCTCACCCGCGCGGAGGGGCGCGGGGCCGAGCCCGGCCAGCACGTCGGTCGCGCGCGAGCCCAGCGCCACCGGCGCGACGACGCCGCCCCGCACGGCGAGGTAGCAGCGCAGCCCGGCGCGGACGGCCCCGATGTGCAGCTCGGCTCCGGCGGGCACGAGCACCGGCGCGTAGGCATCCGCGGTCCTCCCGTCGACGCGCACCTCGGCGAACGCGCCCGTGACGCATACCCACGTGTCGCTCTCGGCCCGGGCGCCGAAGCCGCCGAGAGCGATCTCGAGGCCCGCGGCACCCTCGTCGTTGCCGACGAGGCGGTTGGCGATGCGGAGCGCGGCGCGATCCAACGCACCCGAACGCGCGACGCCGAGGGCGGCGCGGCCGGGTCGACCCAGGTCCTGCACGGTGGTGAAACCGCCGGGGGCGAGCACGCGGAGGGCGGGCGGGGAGTCCGCCTCCGGCGCGGGACGAAGGGAGGGCGAGGGAGGAGGGGAGGGCGAGTCACCGGCATCCCCTCCTCCGCTCGTCCCTCGCCCTCCGCTCGCCCCCGATCCCGGCGCGGAGGGTGCGGCGGCGACGCGGGCGCGCTGCGCCACGAACCGCACGCGCGAGCGAGGTGGGAGCAGCACCGGGTCGGCGGCATCCGGATCGAAGAGCACGGCGTCGGTCGAGGCGATCAGGCGCCAACCGCCGGGGGTCTCGCGCGGATACGCTCCGCTGAACTCCGCGGCCAGACCCACCGCCCCCGCGGGCACGCGGGTGCGCGGCTGCACCAGGCGCGGCACGTCGAACGGCCAATCGGCGCTGACGAGGTAGGCGAACCCGGGGGCGAAGCCCGTGAACGCCACCGTCCACTCCACCCCGGCGTGGCGGGCCACGAGATCGGCGACGGGGATGCCGAGGAGCGCGGCGGTGTCGTCGAGGTCGGCGCCGTCGTAGCGCACCGGCACCTCGACGAGGGGGCCGGGTGCGACGGCATCCGGGGTCGTGCCGGCGGCGGCCACGATCCAGGAGCGGACGGCGTCGACCGACGTGCGAGCGGGATCGAAGCCCACGAGGACGGTCCGTGCGGCGGGGACGAGCTCGTCGACGCCGGCGGGCGGGTCGGCGGCGAGGGCGGCGTGGAGCGCCAGGACCGCGGCCAGGTCGACGACCTCGGCGAGCACGGCCCGCTCCCCCATCGACCGGAGCGTCACCACGGCGCGCGCACCTCGATGCCCGCGGCGTCGAGGGCCCCGCGCACCGCCCGGGCCATCGCGACCGCCGAGGGGGTGTCGCCGTGCAGGCACAGCGAGGCCGCATCGACCGCGATGCGCGTGCCGTCGACGGCCACGACCTCGCCCTCGCGCACCAGACGCAACGCCCGCTCGGCGACGCGCGCAGGGTCGTCGACGAGCGCCCCCGGTTCACCGCGGGGCACAAGCTGCCCGTGGGCGGTGTACCCGCGGTCGAGGAACGCCTCGCGCACGAAGGGCAGCCCCGCCGCTGCCGCGGCCTCGGCGATCGCACCCGCAAGACCCAGCACCGGCAGGGCGCGGCCGAGCCGGGCGGAGAGATCGGCGACCGCGGCGACGACGGCTCCGGCCTGCGAGGCGTCGTCGATCACCGCGTGGTACAGCGCCCCGTGCGGTTTGACGTAGCGCAGGTCGGCACCGGCCGCGGCGAGCGCGTCGAGCTGGGCGGCGATGCTCGCCCGGAGGTCGTCCGGGGCGGGGTCGCGCCGGACACGGCCGAAGTTCGCGCGGTCGTCGTACGAGGGATGCGCGCCGACCGCGACACCGAACCGCGCCGCCCGTTCGACCGAGGCGCGCATGGAGACGGCGTCTCCGGCGTGTCCCCCGCAGGCGACGTTGGCGCTGGAGACGACGGCGAACATGGCCTCGTCGTCGGCGGTCGGCATCCCGACGACGGTCTCGCCGAGGTCGGCGTTGAGGTCCACGCGCATGGAGCCACCGTAACGCCGCGATGCGCGCGTACGGGGGTCGGCGGCGCGGGGCGGCGTGGACGGTTGCCGGCGCACGGCGCGCACAGCTCCTGCAGCATCCGTGCGGCGGGCGCACACCGACGGTGAGCGGGCGCATCCACCTGAGTCGTGCGGATCCGAGCGCGTTACGGGGGTGTGACGATCGGGCGGAAGGGGTGGGCAGAACGGGCGGCGCGGGCGAGGATGGTGGGATGACCTCCGATGTCGCCGGTCCCCCCGCTCCGGCATCCCCCCTGCCCCTTCTCTCGGTCCGTGATCTCGCGGTCGACTTCGCCACCATGGACGGCCCCGTGCGGGCCGTCGATGGGGTGGATCTCGACATCCACGCGGGTGAGACCATCGCCATCGTCGGCGAATCCGGCTCCGGCAAGTCGACGACCGCCATGGCGATCATCGGTCTGCTCGCCTCCGGGGGCCGCGTGGCCCGCGGCCAGATCCTGCTCGACGGCGAGGACCTCACCACCTTCGGCGAGGCCCGCATGCGTCAGGTGCGCGGCCGGCAGATCGGCCTGGTGCCCCAGGACCCGATGTCGAACCTCAACCCCGTCGCGAAGATCGGCACGCAGGTCGCCGAGACGCTGCTCGCCCACGGCCTGGCCGACCGCTCGAGCGTGAAGGGCAAGGTCGTCGAGGCGCTCGAGGCGGCGGGACTGCCGGATGCCGAGAAGCGGGCGACGCAGTACCCGCACGAGTTCTCGGGCGGTATGCGCCAGCGCGCGCTCATCGCGATCGGCCTGGCCTGCCGGCCGCGCCTGCTGATCGCCGACGAGCCGACGAGCGCGCTCGACGTCACCGTGCAGCAGACGATCCTCGACCAGATCGACAAGCAGACCGACGAGCTGGGCGCGGCCGTGCTCCTCATCACCCACGACCTGGGTCTCGCCGCGGAACGCGCATCGAGAGTCGTGGTCATGCACCGCGGGCGCGTCGTCGAGCAGGGGCCCGCACGCCAGATCCTCGAGAACCCCCAGCACGAGTACACGAAGTCACTGGTGGCGGCGGCGCCCTCGGTCGCGGCCGTGCGACTGCGCCCCGAGGACTTCCGCGGCTCGCGCGCCGCCGAGCCGGTACGCGACCACATCGTCGAGATCTCGAACCTCACCAAGGTGTACCCGACGAGGGGGCGGGGCGACGACTTCCGCGCCGTCGACGACGTGTCGCTCGCGATCCCCCGCGGCCAGACCGTCGCCATCGTGGGCGAGTCGGGGTCGGGCAAGACGACGACCGCGCGCATGCTGCTGAAGGTCGTCGAGCCCACGAGCGGATCGATCACGTTCGACGGGCAGGACGTCGCGGCTCTGAAGGGCGACGCCCTGCGGCAGTTCCGCCAGAAGGTGCAGCCGATCTTCCAGGACCCGTACTCGAGCCTGAACCCCATGTTCACCGTCGAGCGCATCGTCGAGGAGCCCCTGTCGTTCTACAAGCGCGGCTCGAAGGCGGAACGCGCGAAGCGGGTGCGCCAGCTGATGGACGACGTGGCCCTGCCGGCATCCATGCTGCGCCGCTACCCCTCGGAACTGTCGGGCGGGCAACGGCAGCGCGTCGCGATCGCCCGGGCCCTCGCGCTCTCGCCCGAGCTGATCGTGTGCGACGAGCCGGTGTCGGCGCTCGACGTGCTCGTACAGGCCCAGATCCTCGACCTGCTGGGCGACCTGCAGCGCGAGTACGGCCTGAGCTACCTCTTCATCTCGCACGACCTCGCGGTGGTGCGCCTGATCAGCGATTACGTCTGCGTGATGAAGGACGGACGCCTGGTCGAGGCGGCATCCAGCGAAGAGGTCTTCACCAACCCCCGCGACCCGTACACGCGCCGCCTGCTGGCGTCGATCCCCGGCAACGAGCTGGGCTTGACGGGCTGACGCAGCGCGCGCCGCAGCGGGCGATGTCCCCCGGCACCCGCTGGCCCACGGCCCCGCGGCCCGCGCGCTGAGGCATGTCCCACTTGGTGCGAGAAACGGTCGGCAGACCTGCACGAAGTGGGACACGGCACCCACCGCCGGCGGCGCAGCGGCTCACGCGCCGGGGCATGTCCCACTTCGTGCGAGAAACGGTCGATGACACTGCACGAAGTGGGACATGGATGCCGCGCCGACGACGGACCGGCCCCGACCCGCGCGAGGCCGGGGACGGGCGCCCGCTACCGCGCGCGGGTGCGGGGGTCCATCGCCTCGCGGAGCGACTCGCCCAGCAGCGTGAAGCCCAGCGCGGTCACGGCGATGCAGATGCCCGGCAGGAACGCCAGCCACGGCGCGATCGCCAGCTCGGCCTGCGCGTACGTGAGCATGCGGCCCCACTCGGCGGTCTGCGGCAGTCCGCCACCGAGGCCCAGGAACGACAGTGCGGCCGCGTCGATGACGGCGGTCGCGAGCGTGAGCGTGCCCTGCACGATGACCGGCCCGACGCTGTTGGGCAGCACGTGGGTCATCGTGATCGTCCGTCGACTGAGGCCCAGGGTCTGCGCCGACAGCACGTAGTCGGCGCCGCGCTGCTGCAGCATCGAGGCGCGCAGCAGCCGCGCGAACACCGGCACCTGCGACGCACCGATCGCGATCATGATCGCCAGCTGGCTCTGGCCGAGGATGGCGGCGATCGAGACGGCGAGCAGCAGGTTCGGCACCGAGAGCAGGATGTCGACGAAGCGCATGACCACCGCGTCGACCCACCCGCCGAACATGCCGGCCAGCAGCCCCAGCGCCATGCCGCCGATGAGGCCCATCGCCGTCGAGATGACACCGATCTGCAGCGACGCCTGGGCGCCCCAGATGAGCTTCGACAGCACGTCGCCGCCGAAGCGGTCGAGACCGAGGGGGAACTCGGCCATCTCGCCCGGCCCCGGGATGTCGGTGGGCGTGATGAAGCGCTGTCCGGGCAGGGACTCGGCTGGGTACGGCGCGAGCAGCGGCGCGAGGGCCGCCACGAGCAGGAACGCCAGCACGATGATCGCGCCGATCCAGGCGACGGGACTGTGCCGGAGTCGCTGGAACACGTCCTGCCAGAAGCCGCCCCCGCGCGCCTGGGCGGCGAGGAGCTGGCCGTCGACGATCGCGTTGTCGTCGACGGGACCGCCGCTGGGGGCGGGAGGGAGGATGCCGGAGCTCACTGGACTCTCACTCTCGGGTCGATGACGCTGTACGACAGGTCGACCAGCAGGTTGATGAGCGCGTACGCGATCGCGATGAAGATGATGAACCCCTGCAGCACGGGGAAGTCGCGCGTGAAGATGGCCCGCGCGAGGAACTGCCCGATGCCCGGGAAGGCGAACACCGTCTCGGTGAGCACCGCCCCCGAGATGAGCAGGCCCGCCTGCAGGCCCACCGTGGTGATGACCGGCAGCATGGCGTTGCGCAGGATGAAGCGGTTGCGCAGCGTCGAGCGGCCGATGCCCTTGGCGCGGCCGGTGCGGACGTAGTCGGCGTTCTGCACCTCGAGCACCGAGGCGCGCGTGATGCGCACGATGATCGCGAGCGGGATCGTGCCGAGCGCGACCGCCGGCAGGATCAGGTGCAGCACGGCATCCCACGACGCGTCGAACTCCCCGGTGATGAGCCCGTCGAAGACGTACAGGTTCGTGTAGTGCGTCGCGTCGATGCGCGGGTTCTGGCGACCGTCGGAGGGCAGCCAGCCGAGCTGCACGGCGAAGACGTACTTGAGGATGAACGCCAGGAAGAACACCGGGATCGTGATGCCGATGAGGCTCAGCACGACGGCGGTGTGATCCCAGATCTTGCCGTGACGGCGCGCGGCCCAATAGCCGAGCGGGATGCCGATCCCCACCGCCACGATGAGCGCGCCGATCGACAGCTCGAGAGTGGCGGGGAAGCGACGCACGAACTCCTCGAGCACGGGCCGGCCCGTCTGGATCGAGGAGCCGAAGTCTCCGGTCATCAGACGCCCGAGCCACGTGAAGTACTGCACGTAGAGGGGTTCGTTGAAGCCGTAGAGCTCGTTGATGCGAGCGACGGCGGCGGGGGTGGCCCGCTCACCCAACAGGGCGACGGCGGGGCCGCCCGGGAGCGCGCGCACCCAGGCGAAGAGCAGGACGGATAGACCGAACAGAGTGGGGATGAGCAGGAGCAGGCGCCTGCCGATGGTGCGGAGCACGGGTTCTCACAGGGTGTCGGGAACGGGGGGACGCGGAACCGCGGGCCCCGGCGTCGTCACGACGCGGAGCCCGCGGCATCCGGATCACTCGGTGAGTTCGATCTCGTTGTAGACCTCGTCCTGCACGGGGCTGGCGGGGTACGACTTCACCCGGGGTGCGAACGCGAGCGTCGGCACGGGGTTGGCCAGCGGGATGCCGGGAAGGAACGTCGCGATCTGCTCGTTGACGGCCTGGTAGGCCGGGTCCTGCTCGGCCTCGGTCGCGAGGCCGCGGGCCGAGGTGAGAGCCGAGAACAGCTCCGTGTTGTCGAAGCCCCACTCGTTGGACGTGCCGCCGAAGAACGTGCCCACGAAGTTGTCGGGGTCGTTGTAGTCGCCGGTCCAGCCGAGCAGATGGATGCCGTGCTCGCTGCCGCCCTGGATCAGGTCGAGGTACTCGCCCCACTCGTTCGACACCGGGTTGAGCACGATGCCCACGGCCTGCAGCTGCGACTGGAGGTTCGTGAAGATCTGCTCGGGGTTCGGCATGTACGGGCGCGAGATGTTGACCGGGTAGTTGAACGTCAGCGTCAGCGGGTTGGCGTCGGTGAAGCCGGCTTCGGCGAGCAGGGCCTTGGCGGCGGCCTGGTCGAAGTCGTACGTGGTCACGCCGGAGTTGAAGCCGATGACGCTGTCGGGCATGAACTGCGAGGCCACCGTGGTGCCCTCGGGCAGCACCTGGGTGACCAGCTGCTGCTTGTCGATGGCGTGGGCGATCGCCTGGCGCACGCGGATGTCGCCGAGCGCCGGGTCGGCCTGGTTCATGCCGAGGTACAGGATGTTGAACGGGTCGCGGTTGGTGAGCATGTAGCCCGCGGACTCGAGCGCGCCGAGGTCGGCGGGGGCCACGAGGTCGTACCCGTCGATCGAGCCGGACTCGAGCGCCTGGCGACGAGCCGTGGTGTCGCCGATCACGCGGAAGATGACCTTCTGCACCTGGCCCTGGTCACCCCAGTAGCCCTCGTAGGCGTTGACGGTCGCCTCGGCGCCGGGCTCCCACGAGTCGAACTGGAACGGACCCGTGCCGGTGGGGTGGCCCTGGGCGTACTCGCTGAGGGTCGGCGCCTCGGAGGTTCCGCCCACCTCGTCGGCCTGGTACTCCTGCAGCGCGGTGGGGCTCTGCATCGCGAACGCGGGTAGCGACAGCGCGGGGATGAAACCGGCGAACGGTTCGGTCAGCGTGATGGTGACCTCGGTGGGGCTTCCCACCTCGCAGCCGCCGTAGATCGAGGTGCCGGTGTCGGCGTATCCGCGCATGATCTTGCCCCAGTAGTAGGACAGGCTCTCGGACTGCGCGATGCCGGTGAAGTTGTTCTGGCGATCGAAGTTGAAGCAGACGGCGTCGGCGTTGAACTCGGTGCCGTCGTGGAAGGTCACGCCCTCTTTGAGCGTGAAGGTGTACGACAGGCCGTCGTCCGACTGCTCCCAGCTCTCGGCGAGCATGGGGGCGGGGTCGGCGGTGCCCGACTCCACGCCGACGAGGCCCTCGAAGATCTGCCGCGAGATGCGGAACGACTCTCCGTCACTGGCGAAGGCGGGGTCGAGGCTGGACGGATCGCCCGAGGCGCCGAACACGAATGTGGAGTCGACGTCACCGCCGGCGTCGCCGCCGCCGTCGTCGTCGCGCTGACTCGTGCAGCCCGACAGGGCGAGCGCGCCGATGGCGACGGTGGCGCCGCCGACGAGCAGACGTCGTCGAAGAGAACTGAGCATTTTCGGTACACCTTCCGGGGGGAAAGGGAGGAGAACGACGGCGCTGTCACGTCATCGTGCCGCGCTCCGCTTGCTGTGTTCCCCCGACCGTACAGGGCGGGCGGCGTCGTGCCCATTGCCCGCGTGTATCGATCGTGTTTCGAGAATCCGGCATCCTGATGCCCTCGCAGGCCACCGATGGCGCATTCCGCCCATCCCCCCGCCGCCGCGGTGCGCACCCTGCCCGCCTCGGGCAGCGCGAGGAGCCGAGAGTCGTCGCTTCGCGGCCAATGCGTGCGTCGGGGTTCGGCATCTCGCGCGACGGGGCCCGGCTAGCGTGGAGGGATGGCACGCATGCGCATCGAACCCGACGACGCCCCCACGGCGCGACTGTCGGACGGATCGACCGCGCGGGTGTCGCCGTCGGGCTTCGTCTCGGGATGGGAGCTGGTCGTCGACGCGACCCCCCAGTCGCACGTCGACCTCGACGATCCCACCCACCTGCACTTCGAATACGTCGCGCGCATGGGAGCGGTCATCGACCGCCTGCGGATGCCGGGACAGCCGCTGACCGCGGTGCACCTGGGCGCGGGGGCCCTCACCCTCCCCCGCTACGTCGAGAGCACCCGCCCCGGCTCCCGCCAGCAGGTGATCGAACTGGAGCCGGCGCTCTGGGATCTCGTGCGCGAGAACCTCCCCCTTCCCCGCGGCGCCGCGATCCGCGTGCGCATCGGCGACGCGCGCGCCGGACTCGCCAAGCTCCCCGCCGGGCTCACCGGCGCCGTCGATCTGCTCGTGAGCGACGTGTACTCGGGCGCGCAGACCCCGGCGCACCTGACCACGGTGGAGTTCTACCGTGACGCCGCGCGTCTGCTCGCCCCCGACGGCGTCCTGCTCGTCAACGTGTCGGACGGCCCCGGCCTCGCCTTCGCCCGACGACAGGTCGCCACGATCCGCGCGGTGCTGCCCGAGGTGATCGTGCTCGCCGAGGTGCAGGTGCTGAAGGGCCGCCGCTTCGGCAATCTCGTCGTCGCCGCCTCTGCCGCTCCCCTGCCCGTCGAATGGCTCCCGCGTCTCATGGCGGCCGGTCCCCATCCGGCGAAAGTGGCCCAGGGGGCCGAGATCGAGGAGTTCATGCGCGGGGCGCGGGCGTCCACCGATGCCGACGCGACGCCGTCGCCCAAGCCCTCGGCGTCGATCTTCGAACGGTGACGGCGGCGTGTTCGCGCCCCGACCGCGTGGCGCGGGCGTTCTGAGCGCGCCTGCCACGCAAACTGGAACTCCTGCCCGACCGAGAGGAGCGACGGTGAGCTACATCCACGGGTACGACCCCGACACGTTGCGCGAGGTCACCGACTCTCGCGAGTGCGCGGAACGACTCGAGGAGATCGGTTCGCAGCGCAGCCTCCATGCCCTGCTCGAACGCGTGTGGCTGCTGAAGGTGCTCGACCGCTTCGACGAGGCGCTCGTCATCTCGGACCAGTCGGTGCGCGTCGCCCGCATGGCCGGCACTCGCCGCGACCTGCTGCGCGCCCGCATCCTGCATGCCACGATCCTGCAGTGCCGCGGGGCGTTCGCCGCCGCCGAGCAGGAACTCACCATGTGCGCCGACGAGGCCGAGGGCCAGGGGTGGGCCAGCATCGCCGCCTTCGCCCTGCAGCACCGCGGCAAGGTGCACTACGACGAGGGCGACTACGACGCCGCGCGTCGCGACTTCAAGCAGGCTCTCTTCCTGCGCCAGAACGCCGGCGCCACCGATGCGCAGCTCGAGTCGACCCTGCTGGCGATCGACGCCGCCGAGCGTCGACGCACGCGCGAGGTCGTCGCGAGCTGAGTGTCGTAGGCCCCGCCTAGGCTTCCCGTCATGTCCGATCTGCACCGCGTACGCGTCTGGGCCGAGGCGTTGATCGCCCTGCACCTCGACGCGTCGTGGACGTTCGCGTTCGACAACGCCAAGCGCCGCGCGGGTCTGTGCGACTACGGCCGCAAGCGCATCAGCGTCTCGCGCTACCTCACCGCGCGTTACGACGACGACACGAACCACCAGACGCTGCTGCACGAGGTGGCGCACGCGCTCGCGGGAGCCCGGGCCGGCCACGGCGCGGCGTGGAAACGCACCGCGCGCGAGCTGGGGTACGTCGGCGGAACGACGCACGCGGGTGAGACGGCCACCGAGCTCGCGCCGTGGGTCGGCACCTGCCCCGCCGGCCACGTCGCCTACCGGCATCGCAAGGCCACGCGTCCCACCTCGTGCGCGAAGTGCGCGCCCACTTTCGACCCGCGCTTCGCCCTGTCGTGGGTGCGGCGCGAGATCTCGCCCGCGGTGCGCCTGGCCGCCTCCACGCCGCGCTGAGCGCGCGTCAGGGGGCGACGAACGCTCCGTCGCGCAGCACCGGCACGACCGATGCGGCGTCGCGCGCGGCCGCGGCCAACACCTGCTCGCGCTGCCCGTCGGCGGCGAGCCGACGCCCCGTGCCGCTGGCCGTGAGCAGGTGGCGCACGGCCCCGCCGAGAGCGCGGAAGCCCTCGCCGGCGACGGCGGCGTCGGGCGAGGCGTGGTCGATACCGAGGTCGCCCAGAGCGGCGACGACGGCCCCGGCGCCCAGCAGGTCGTCGACGGCGAAGCGGAGTCCCTCGGCATCCGTGCCGTCGGGGTACCCCGCCGCGACGATCGAGATGCTCGTGCGCTCGCCGCGCGTGCGCTGCACCTCGAGCACGTGCGCGGCGACGGCGGCAGCGTTGCGCAGACCTCCCACCACGACGTGCGCCCCGGTCGCGGCCGAGGCGCGGACGAGGGCCGCGGCCGCATCGTCGAGGGCGTCGAAGGGCGCCCCGGCTTCGGCCGCCGCCAGGGCGCGCGCCGACAGGCCGAGGGTCTGCACGAGGACCACGACGTGGGCGTCGGCCAGGCGGGAGAGGCCCGCGCCACCCCACTCCAGCCGCACCTGGTAGTCGGACTGCGAGAGGGCGGGGTGTTTCGGCATCCTCCGAGCCTAGAACGGTGGAGCGTCACCGCGTGTTCGTCAAGCGGTACCGGCGAAGACGGCCACGTCGGGCACGATCGGTGACATGCGCATTCTGCTGAAGTTCGTCATCGACTGCGACCCGGATGCCGCGTGGCGGGCGCTGCACTCCCCGCGCGCCGTCGCGGAGCTGTACGGCCCCCTGCTCGAGGTCGACGCGCTCGGCACGATGCCCACCTCGTTCGAGTCGGGGGACGACGTTCCGGTGCAGATGAGCGTCGCCGGCATCTTTCCCGTCGGCCGGCAGCTGATCTCGGTCGCCGATCGTGAGACCCGCGACGACAACGGCCGTGTGCGGGTGTTCCGGGACTGGGGGGTCCCGTTGACCGGCCCGCTGGCGAGCCTCGATGTCTGGGACCACCAGATGGCGGTCTCGGCCGCCCCGGGCGAGGCGGGCCGCACCCTCTGGCGCGAGCGACTGACCATCGGCGGCGCCGCCGCCCCGGCGCTCTGGCCGGGACTGTGGGCGACGTGGCAGTGGCGCGCGGCACGCATCCGCGCGCTCGCCCCGACCTGGGCCCACGACCCCGAGGCATCCCCCTCGACGCCCTGACCGCTTCGCGCCGGCGTGGGGTGCAGGCAGGCGCGGAGTCGACGCGGGGCGCGGGTCAGGCCAGGCCGTGGCGGAACGCGAAGACCACCAGCTGCACGCGGTCACGCAGGGCGAGCTTGGTGAGCACGCGGCTGATGTGCGTCTTCACCGTCGCCTCCGACAGGAACTCGCGCTCTGCGATCTCGGCGTTGCTCAGGCCCGCCGCGGCGAGCGCGAAGATCTCGCGCTCGCGGTCGGTGAGGCTCGCGTAGCTCGCGGGCACCGGCTCGGCGCCGCCTTCGGCGATGTGCGCGAACAGCGTCCGCGTCGCCTCGGCGGCGATCACGGCGGAGCCGGCGTGCACGGTGCGCACCGCCGAGAGCAGGAACTCGGGCTCCGAGTCCTTCAGCAGGAACCCGCTCGCTCCGCGTTGGATGGCCCGCGCGGCGGCCTCGTCGAGGTCGAAGGTGGTCAGCACGACGACGCGCGGGGGCGCGGGTTCGCTCAGGATCTCCGCCGTGGCGGTCAGGCCGTCCATGACCGGCATGCGCACGTCCATGAGCACGAGGTCGGGCCGGGTCGCCCGCACCACGTCGATACCCTCGCGCCCGTCGGAGGCCTCGCCCACCACCTCGAGATCGGGCTGCGAGTCGATCACCATGCGGATGCCCGCACGGAACAGGACCTGGTCGTCGACGAGGACGATGCGGATGGGAGCGGTCATGCGGGCGGTTCCTCTTCTGGTCGAGCGAGGGTGCGGCATCCCCTGCGCCGATCGAGTCCGGCGGGGGCGGGGGCGGGGCTCACACCGGGCGCCCGATCGGCAGGATCGCCCGCACGACGAACTCGCCGTACTCGGGTTCGGCCGTGAGTCGGCCGCCGACCAACTGCGCGCGCTCGCGCATGCCGATGAGGCCGTGACCGCCCGGCGCGGCCGGGGCGACGGATGCCGTGGCACGGGCATTGCGGATCGACAGCTCCACCCGGTCGGGCCACCACGCCAGGTGCACGCGGACACGTGGGTCGACGCCGTGCCGCAGGGCGTTCGTGAGGGCTTCCTGCATGATGCGGTAGACCGCGAGCTGGATGGCGGCGGGCGGCTCGCCGGGCGGGGAGGGATCGACCTCGGCGGTGACCACGAGGCCCGCCGCGCGCATGCGGGTGTACAGCGTCTCGATGTCGGCGAGGGTGGGCTGCGGCCCCTCGGCCTGGCTGTGGCGCAGCTGCGTGAGCAGCAGGCGCACGTCTCCGAGGGCGGCGCGTGCCGTCGACGAGATCGTCGAGAGCGCCGCCGTCGTGGCCTGCGGGTCGGTCGCGGCAGCGTAGCGCGCACCGTCGGCCTGCGCGATGACGACGGCGAGCGAGTGGGCGACGACGTCGTGCATGTCGCGGGCGATGCGCACCCGCTGCTGCTCGGCGATCGTCTCGGCCTCGGCCGCCCGCTGCGCCCTGCTGTTGGCGGTCGCGCGCATGGCCGTGCGCACCAGCGCCCCCGACACCCACGCCAGCATGAGCGCGAACCCGGATGCCAGCAGCAACGCGGCGACCGCGAACCACTCGTTCGCGGTGAGCGGCGCCGTCACCCCGCGACCGACGAGGTACAGCGGCACGATGATCGCCCCGGCGATCGCCGAGGCGAAGCCGCCCCAGAACACGCGGCGCGTCCCGTAGGCCGCGGTGGCGTAGAGCACCGCGAAGATGGCGACGTCGCTGGGCGACGGCTGTCGACCGAAACCCATCTGCAGCAGCGCCCCCGCCCAGGCGAAGATCAGCGCCAGGGCCGGTTGCAGGCGGCGCAGCGCCACGGCCACGGTCAGGGCCACGGCCACCAGCATCCCGCCGAGCGTCTCGAGGGCCAGGTCGACGCCGGCGGTGGCGCCCGACCCGCCCGCGAGTTCTGTGGCGATGGCGAGCAGGCCGAAGACGAGGGCGATGCCGAGGTCGGTGACCAGTTGGTATCGCTGCAGCGGGCGCGGAGTGAACATCGCGGCCACGCTACGCGCCGCGGGTGGGCTGGGCATCCGTCTCGCGATGTATCTCGGCCGCGCTCACGCCGGGAAGGCGGCGGGCTCGATCGGGCGCGCCTCGAAGAAGGTCTGCAGCACCACCGTGGTGCGGGTGTTGACCTGGGCTGCCGCCCGGATGTCGCGGATGAGCGTCTCGAGATCGCGCGGCGTGGGCACGCGCACGAAGAGCATGTACGCCGCCTCGCCCGCGATGGAGTGGCACGCCTCGATGGCGGTCAGATGCGACAGGAGTTCGGGGGCGTTGTCGGGCTGGGCCGGATCGAGCGGCGTGATCTCGACGAAGGCGGCGAGGGGCCGCCCGAGCGCCTCGGCGTCGAGCACGGGGCGGTATCCGCGCACGATGCCGCGCGACTCCAGTCGGCGCAGTCGGGACTGCACGGCCGACACCGACAGCCCGACGCGCTCCGAGAGGTGCGAGAGCGTGGCGCGCGCGTCGAGCGAGATCTCGCGGACGATCGCGGCGTCGACGGAGTCCTCCAGGCGCGCGGCGCGGGCAGGGGCCTCGGTCATGCGCTCGACAGTATCAGGGTGTACGGGGGTCGCCCTGGCGGTGTCCGTAAGTTTTCCGTTACCATGCCACTTCAGCAGGAATATTTACAGCCCGATCGGAGGATGCCATGACCATCGCCACGCCTTCCCGTGCCGCGCACGATCTGCTCGACGGCCGAGCCGTCGACGACGTCGAACACACCCCCGCGTGGGCTCAGCTCAAGCGAGCCGCCACCGCGCTGCACACGCTGCAGGCGAAGGACGGCTCGATCGACGACACCGCCGCCGCCGGTCCCCTCGTCGACGAGATCGTCGACGCCATCGGCGCCCTCACCCCGCTGTTCCCCCACGACGACGCCTACCTCACGGCCTCGGTCGCCGACTTCCGGCGCTGGCAGGACGAGGGCCTCGGCACACCCGACTTCCTCGACTCGCTCGTCGCCTTCCAGCCGCAGGAGCACCGGGTCGACGGCATCCGTCATCTCGTCGTCTTCCCGATGTACACCCAGAACGGCTCGAGCAACCGCCACGTCGAAGCCGTGCTCGTCGAGGCCATCTGGCCCGAGTTCATCGCGCGTCTCGAGACCGAGTACACCAACCGCCTGTTCGTCTCGCTGCGGCTGATCGACTTCACACCCGGGTACGACACGAACTCCGCGGTGCTCTTCCCCGAGACCGTCGCCATGCGCGAGGTCCCCACCTTCACGTGGGGGGCGATCTTCCAGGACCGCGAGGCCGCGCGCTACCGTCGCGTCACCCGCGCCGCCGCCGACATCACCAAACTCGAGCTGCCCGCCGAGGCCGCGCGTCTGCTCGATGACCAGGACCTCGCCGAGCAGACGTTCGTCATGTGGGACCTCATCCACGACCGCACGCACATGCGCGGCGACCTGCCGTTCGACCCGTTCATGATCAAGCAGCGGATGCCGTTCTTCCTCTACTCGCTCGAAGAGCTGCGCTGCGACCTCACGGCGTTCCGCGAGTGCGTGTCGCTGCAGGCCCGACTGTCGGCCCGCGACGACCTGGATGCCGCCGAGATCGCCATGCGCGAGCACGCCGGCCTCGTGCAGTACGCCGTGATCTTCGACCGCATCTTCCGCTTCGCCATCACCGGCTCGCGCGTGCGCAACTACGACGGCCTCGGCGGACAGCTGCTCTTCGCCTGGCTGCACCAGCACCGCGTGCTGCACTGGACCGACACCTCGCTCGCGTTCGACTGGGACGAGGTGCCCGCCGCGGTCATCGCGCTGGCCGACGCGATCGACGAACTGTACTGGCGCTCGATCGACCGCCCCAAGGTCGCGCACTGGCTCGCCGCGTACGACCTCGTGCGCGCGGTCGTCACCCCGCACCCCGCCTCGGTGTGGGCGCGGGGACTCTCGGACGACGTACTCGCCGGGCTCCCGAAGGGGTACACCGACGCCGTCCTGGATGACGAGTTCCCGTTGTCGATGTTCTTCGAAGCGCTCGAGAAGAAGATGCGGCCCGTGATCGCATCGACCGAGGGGATCCGCGGAACGGACTGACGCGGGAGCGGGGTACGGCCGTACCCTGGCTCTCGCGGGAACGACGACGCGGGCGACGGGGCCGGCCGGGGGCGAGGGGATGACGATGACCGACGCACGGAACGACGACGAGGGAGTGCGGGGGCGCACGGTGCTGCTCGCGGGCGGAACGAGCGCCGCCGGACACGCTTGCGCGCGCGCACTGCTCGACACCGGGGCGCGCGTCGTCGTGGTGGGAAGCTCCGACGAACGTCTGGCGACGATGGCGGCGGACCTGCCCGGCATCGCCGTCGAACGCTGCGATCTGACCGACGAGCGCGCCGTCGGTGAACTGCGCGATCGCGTGCGCGCCGAGCACGGTCGCATCGACGGCCTGCTGCACCTGGTCGGTGGCTGGCGGGGCGGCGGGGGCCTGGCCGGACAGAGCGACGACGACTTCGCCTTCCTGCTGCAGTCGGTGACAGCGCTCCGACACGTGAGCCGCGCGTTCGACGACGACCTGCGCGCCTCCCCCGCGGGGCGCTTGGCGATCGTGTCGTCGAACGCGGTGGAACGTCCGCTCGCGGGTGGGGCGAACTACGCGACGGCCAAGGCGGCATCGGAGACCTGGGTGCGTGCGGTTGCACAGGGCTACGCGAAAGCGGCCCGCGACGCCGGGCGGGAGCCGACGGCCGCGGCGGTCATCTTCCGCGTCACCAGCCTGTCGGGGCTCGAGGACGCCCTCGCCGCGTCGTTCGTCGCCCTGTGGGATGACGACGCGACCGCCTGGAACGACGTGACGATCGGTATCGACGCTCCCGCCTGACCTCGTCAGCCGCACGCGTCTCGCGGCGTCGCGGATAGCGTCAGCCGCGCGCGTCTCCCGGCGTCGCGGACAGCGTCAGCCGCGCGCGTCGCCCGGCGTCGCGTGCGCGGGCGGCGTTGCGGCATCGGCGGTCCACGCGGGCGAGTCCGCGGTCGACGCGGCAGTCGACGCTGCGGCGTCTGCGATCGGCGGGGCGGCGGCGTTGTGCACCGACACCTCGCGGTCATCGACGGGAGAGGGCCCGTCCGCCACGTCGGCGTTGACCTCGGCCGTGCGGTACTGCCGCGAGAGGGTGCGGTAGGAGCGGGTGAGGAACGCGAGCGACGCGGCCACCACCATGAACAGTCCGGCGAAGACGAACACGAGCGCAATGCCGCGCGACGCTCCGTCGCCGACCAGCCAGCCCCACGTCGCTCGACCCTCACCGCCCCGCATGTAGGGGATGATCGCGAACTCGGCGATCGGGGCGATGAGGAACGAGGTGACGGGCGCGGCCGCCGACTCGAAGGCGGCGGCGAAACCGAACACCCGCCCCTGCGTCTCGAACGGCACGACTTTCTGGATGATCGTCTGCTCGGCGGCCTCGACCGGGGGGATGAGCGCCATGTACACCCAGATGCCGGCGACGTAGAGCCACCACCAGTCGCGCAGGGTGAAGATCGCGCCGAGCGCCCCCATCGCGATGACGAGCCACAGCATCGTGCGGATGGGGTTTCGGCCGAGTCCGAACCGCGCCACGAGCCCGCCGCCGATGATGAACCCCGTCGCGGTGACGCCGAGGACGACGCCCCAGACCTGCACGTCGAACAGCTCGAGACCGTAGGGGTCCATCAGGGCCATGTAGACGCCGCCGATGAGGTTGTTGAAGGTGGAGAAGATGAGCAGCGCGAAGAGTCCCGGAGCCGCCCGCACCGCGCGGATGGCCCCGCGCACGTCGACCAGGGGGCCGGGCTCGGCGCCCGCGGCCGGGCGCTCTTCGGGGATGCGGATGGTCAACAGGTGCACCAGCGCGACGAGTGTCAGCGCGATGGCGATGGCCAGGGTGCCGCCCATGCCGAGGAAGCCCACCGACAAGCCGCTGAAGACACTGGTGACCACGAAGGCCAGACCCTGCACCGTGCCGACCAGACCGTTCGCGTTCGCGTGGCGCTCGACGGGGACGAGGAGCGTGACCGTGGTCGACAGCGCGATGTTGCGCATGTTCTCGACGACCGCTCCGGCCAGGATGACGCCGGCGAAGAGCCAGAACCAGGGACCGCCCAGATCGAGCAGCGCCGCCTCGGGGAAGGCCAGCCACAGGGCGCCCGCGACGAGGAACGCCGTCAGGGTGACGAGCCCGGAGAACACCATGACCCGATGCTTGCGGTGGCGGTCGACGAGCGACCCGAAGAACATCGCGAAGACGGCGAGCAGCAGCATGTACGCCCCGCCGACGATTCCGGTGGCCAGCACCGAGCGGGTCTCGAGATAGACCCAGAACGTGAGCGCGAACCACAGGAAGCTGGTCGTGACGTTCGCCGCGGCGGTGTTGACGAGCACCGCGAGGAAGGTGCGGTTCCCGGTCGTCGGAGCGCCGGCCGGGGCGGCGGCGGAGGGCGGCGATGCGGACATAGCCACACGGTAGACCCGACCTCCGACATCGGCCAGACCCCGGCGCTCGGCGCCGCCGGCGGGACGGTCAGTCGAGCAGGCTGCGGATGTCGTCGGCGGTGAGGCGCGGGCCACCCGCGAAGACGCCGTCGCCCTCGTCGGAGCCCCCGTCGAGCACGCGCGAGAACAGGTCGGCTTTGGCCTCGCGCAGCGCCACCACCTTCTCTTCGACGGTGTCGGACGAGACGAGCCGGTACACGATCACCGGGCGCGTCTGCCCGATGCGGTGGGCGCGGTCGATGGCCTGATCCTCGACCGCGGGGTTCCACCACGGGTCGAGCAGCACGACGTAGTCGGCTTCGACGAGGTTGAGCCCTACGCCTCCCGCCTTGAGCGAGACGAAGAAGGCGGGATCGGTGCCGTCGCGGAAGCGGTCGATCTCGGCCTGACGGTGTGTCGTCGTGCCGTCGAGGTAGCCCGACGCGAGCCCGGCGTCTGTGCACCGCTGCCGCGCCGCGCGCAGGAACCGCGTGAACTGGCTGAGGACCACGACCCGGTGCCCCTCGGCGGCGGCCTCGACGAGGAGCTCTTCGAGCGCGTCGAGCTTCGCCGACGGCGCTTCTCCTTCGTCGACGAGGGCCGGGTCGAGGGCGAGCTGGCGCAGCATCGTCAGGGAGCGGAAGATCGCGAAGCGGTTGCCGTCGGCGTCGTCGAGCAGCCCCAGCAGCCGCTGACGCTCCCGGTGGAAGCGACGGTCGTAAAGCTTGCGATGCGCGGGGTGCAGGGTGACCTCGAGGATCGTCTCCTGCTTCGGCGGGAGTTCGGCGGCGACCAGCTCTTTGGTGCGTCGGAGCAGGAAGGGGCGGATGCGCCGGCGCAGCAGGTCGAGCCGTGCGCCATCGGAGTGCTTCTCGATCGGCGTGCGGTACAGCGTCGTGAACGACTCGCGGGTGCCCAGCAGACCGGGAGCGACGAGCGAGACCAGGGCCCAGAGCTCGAGGAGGTTGTTCTCCATCGGCGTGCCCGTGACCACGAGCGTGAAGGGCACCGACAGGGCCCGTGCCGCACGGTACCCGCGCGAGGCGGGGTTCTTGATCTGCTGCGCCTCGTCGAGCACCAGGCCCGACCACTCCCCCTCGGCGTACTGCTCCTGCTCGAGACGGAACAGCGCGTAGCTGGTCACCACGACGTGCGCCCCGGCGGCGGCCTCGGTGATGCTCGTCTTCCGTCGCGCCCGCGTGGCCGTGACCGTGACCGTCTGCAGCCCGGGGGCGAACGTGGCGCACTCCCGCGCCCAGTTGCCCACCACGCTGGTGGGAGCCACGATGAGGAAGGGAGGCATCCGCGGATCGGCTTCGAGCGCCGCCTGCATCATCGCGATCGTCTGCACCGTCTTGCCGAGGCCCATGTCGTCGGCCAGGATCCCGCCCAGCCCCTGCGCGCGTAGGAAGTGCAGCCAGTCGAGGCCCGCGCGCTGGTAGTCGCGGAGCGTGGCGCGGAGTCCGGCCGGCGGGTCGATCGAGGCGAGGGCGGCCTCGTCGGTGAGGCCCCGGACGCGCAGCCACCACTCGGCCTCGTGCGCGGCGATCATGCCCAACTCGGCCAGGTCGTCCCACAGTCCCACGTTGTAGCGGTTGAGCTTCATCCCCGCCTCGGGGCGATCGGCGAGGGTGCGCGCTTCGTCGATGACCGCGCGCAGTCGGTCGAACTCGGGGGTGTCGAGCCGCACGTACGTTCCGTCGCCGAGGAAGAGCGCCCGATCGCCGAGAGCGAGGGCCGTATAGAGATCGGTGAAGTCGACCTCGGCGTCGCCCACGGTCACGCGGGCGTGGAGGTCGAACCAGTCGCTCCCGTCGTCGGCTCCCGTGCTCAACTGCACGGACGGGGCCTCCGACGCGATCCGGTAGGTCAGCGCGTCGCCGGAGACGAGCACCCGCACGTGGTCGAGCGCCTCGAGGCGCGGTGCGGCCTCGACGGCGAGGATCGCGGCATCGGCCGCGGTCAGCGCCCGGGCGGGAGTCGTACCCGTCGCCGGGGGACGGGGAAGGGCGATGCGCAGGTCGGCGCCGATGGCGTCGACGGCGGCGATCACCCCGCGCTCGTGCTCGTCGTCGCGGCGTCCGCGCGTCGCCGAACGGTCCCACCGGGTGGCGAGCGTCGCCGAGCCCGAGCCGTGCGCGACGAGCACCTCGAGGACCGGCCGCGGCGCCGGGGGGAGCTCGACGGTGCCGCGCGGCGACACCACGGGCGCCTCGAGCTGGAGCCGGGGCAGATACTCGCGCAAGAAGGTCTCGGACCCGCCATCGTCGATGGTGAGGGCTCCCGTGCGCGCGAGCAGACCACGCAGCGGGTCGGTCACCGGCGTCGACAGGCGAGCGAGGGTGATGCGCTCGTCGTCTCCGTCGCGATCCGCGACGAAGGCCACCGCCACGGCGGGGTCTCCCACGACCCACGACGGCCGCGCGGCGACCTCGTCGGCCATCCCCTCGATGATCCCCCGCAGGAGCACCGCGGAGCCACGGCGATCGACGGCCATCGCGGGCACCGCCGGGTCGTCGGGGAGGTGAACCGGGTGGTGGGCGCCCGCGCTCGACACGATCGGCACCCCGGCCGCGAGCACGTTCTCGAGGTGCAGCCACAGCGAGTGCGGGGGAACGGCGGACAACGGCATCCACTCGTCGGACAGGAAGGCGGCGGGGCCGGATCGACCGACTCGGCCCAGACTGTCGAGGGCGGCGCGCGCCCGCGGATCGGCGGGGAGCGACGACAGCGCCGCCCAGCCGGCCCGCCCCTTGATCCAGGTTCCGCGCGTTCCGCGCATGCCGGGACGCGCCGTGAGGGTGAGGGCTGTGCTGCGGCCATGCCCACCCCCGCGACGGACGGCGAGGAACAGGCAGAGCTCGACGGGGTCTTCGTCGGTGGCCGCCGCGGGCGCGACCGCGAAGAGCTCGTCGAGCGATCGCTGCCATTCCGGGCGCGTCGGGCGCCCCGCCGACAGCACGCGGTCGAACAGCACGAGCGCGGCCGCGCACCCGTGCTCGCATTCGGGTCCGCGCCCGCACGAGCACCACCCGGCGAGGCGCGAGAGGTCGGTGGGCACCCGCAGCTCGAGGTGCTCGTAGCCCGCGGCTCCGAACGACTGCGCCGTCACCACGAGGACACCGTCGAGCGTCCTGACCTCGCCAACCTCGACGGAGCCGTACACGAGGAGCCGGTCGGCACGTGCCATCGCCGACGGCGAGAACAACTCGCCGGCGATGCTGAGCGCCTCGGGGTCCATGTGCATCCCTTCATTCTCGTCGGGTCCGACGACCTCCGGTCGGCGCGCCGGGCCGAATGGGGAGCGGAGTCCGACTTCGCGCCCTGGGGAGGAGGGGTTGGCCCCCTGGTCGTTACGCTGGAGCGGTGACTCCCCTCCACGACGCATCGGTGCGCGGCTTCGCCTCCGACAACTACTCCGGCATCCACCCCGACGTCCTCGCCGCGATCACCGCGGCCAACGAGGGCCACCAGGTGGCCTATGGCGAAGACGTCTACACCGCCCGCCTGCAGGAGCTGTTCATCGGCCTGCTCGGCGACGGCGTCGAGGCCTACCCGGTCTTCAACGGCACGGGCGCCAACGTCGTCGGGCTGCAGTCGATGCTCCCCCGCTGGGGTGCCGTGATCACGGCATCCACCGCGCACATCAACGTCGACGAGGGCGGCGCCCCCGAGCGCGTCGGCGGGATCAAGCTGCTGACCGTCCCCACCGACGACGGCAAGCTCACCCCCGAACTGGTCGACCGCGAAGCCTGGGGCTGGGGCGACGAGCACCGCGCCCAGCCGCTCGTGGTCTCGATCACCCAGTCGACCGAGCTCGGCACCCTGTACACCGTCGACGAGATCAGCGCGCTGGCCGCTCACGCACACGGGCACGGCATGCGCCTGCACATGGACGGCGCGCGGATCTCCAACGCCGCCGCGGCCCTCGACGTGCCGCTGCGGGCGTTCACCCGCGATGCCGGCGTCGACGTGCTGAGCTTCGGCGGGACCAAGAACGGAGCGATGATCGGCGAAGCCATCGTCGTTCTCGATCCGGCGGCCTCGACCGGCCTGACCTACCTGCGAAAGCTCGACATGCAGCTGTCGAGCAAGATGCGCTTCGTCTCGGCACAGCTGGTGGCTCTGCTCGAGGACGACCTGTGGCTGCGCAACGCCCGCCACTCCAACGCGATGGCGCAGCGCCTGCGCGCCGGCGTCGAAGCGGGGCTCGCCGACGGTTCGATCCAGGGCGTGCAGTTCACCCAGCCGACGCAGGCGAACGGTGTCTTCGCGACACTGCCGGCCGGTGTCGCCGACCGCCTCCGCCAGAGCTTCCGCTTCTACGATTGGGACGAGCTGCGCCGCGAGGTGCGCTGGATGTGCTCGTTCGACACCACCGCCGAGGACATCGACGCGTTCGTCGCCGCGATCGCCCGCGAGACGACGGCCTGACCCCGAATGCAGTGAGGGCCGCGGCATCCGATCCAGGATGCCGTGGCCCTCACCGCATCACGCCCCCGCCAGCCAGTCGCGGTAGGCGTCGAACGTGCTCTCGCGGCCCAGGAAGGCCTCGACCAGGTCGCGCGCGTCGCGGGTTCCGCCGGGCTCCAGGATCTCGCGCCGGTAGCGGAGCGCCGTCTCGACGTCGAACAGGTCGCCGGCGAAGGCCGACAGCAGGTCGCGCGCGATAACGAGGCTCCACTGGTAGGTGTAGTAGCAGGCGCCGTAGCCCGTGAGATGGCCGAAGCCGGCGTACGAGTGCGACCCGGGGAGGGGTGTGACCGGGCTCGCCGACCGGTAGTAGCCGTCGACCGCAGCCTGAAGGTCGGTCGGACGCTCGACGTGCAGGCGGTACGACGTCGTGGCGTGTCCGAGCTGCCGGGTCACCTCGAGGGCGCGGCCGAACGCGTCGGCGGTGCGCATGCGCGCGACGAGGTCGGCGGGAATGGCCCGGCCCTCGTCGTTCACCGCGAACGATGCCAGGACCTCGGCATCCCACGCCCATTCCTCGAGCAGCTGGCTCGGCGCCTCGACGAAGTCCCACTCGGTGGCGATCCCCGTGAAGGACGCCCAGCGGTGATGACCGCCGAGGATGTCGTGCACGAGGTGACCGAACTCGTGGAAGAAGGTGACGACCTCGTCGTGCTCGAGCAGACCGCGCGAGAAGTTGCACAGCAGCGCCCCCTCGGGCAGCGCGTGCCCCGTGATGCCGGGCACGAGCCCGAAGCACGCCGCGTGGTTGTACTTGCCGTCGCGAGGATGCAGGTCGAGGTGGATGCGGCCGAGCCGCTCGCCCGCGCGGACGACGTCGTAGGTGCGCACGTCGTCGTGCCACGAGGGCGCGTCGACGGGGACGTACTCGACGTCGAGAAGGCGCGCCGTCGTGGCGAGGACGCCGTCGAGCACGCGATCGAAGCGGAAGTACGAACGGACGAGCTGTGCGTCGACGTCGTACTCCTCGCGCTTGAGCGCGCTGAGCAGATACCAGAAGTCGGCGATCGTGACCTCGGTGGCGTCGGGCTCATCGCGGCGGAGGCGCTCGAGCACGCGGGCGTACTCGGACGCGGCGGCGGGGGCGACGGCCTCGGCCACCCGATCGAGGAACGCGCGCACCTCGGCGCTCGACCCGATCATGCGCGTCTCGGTCTCGTAATCGGCCCAGTCGCCGTAGCCGAGGAGGGCGGCCCGCTCGGCACGGACGGCGAGCAGATCGGCGAGCACGGCCTCGTTCTCGGGCCACGCCAGATCGTTGTAAGCCCCGACGAGGGCGTGACGCACGGAGATGTCGCGGGCGTACTCGCGCACCGGCATGAGGTCGGTGTACTCGGTGGTCAGCGTCACCATCGCCTCGTCGTCGGCGGGGTGCTCCGCCAGGAAGTCGGCCGGGAGTCCGTCGAGCGAGGCGGCCGGGACGCGGACCTCGCGGCGTCCTTCGCGGATGTGGCGCGAGAACGTCTGCGACAGAGCGGTGTCGCGGTCGGCGAGCTCTTGCACGCGCGCGCGGCCCGCGTCGTCGAGGTCGACACCACCGCGGCGGAAATCGCGCCGGAGGTGGTCGAGCAGGCGCTGCTGCGCGGCGTCGAGGCCCGCGGCGTCGGCGTCGGAGAACACGTGCCACAGGTCGCGATCGAGCAGCCGGCGCGCCTGCGCCGCGTCGATCGCCTGGGCCTGCGCTTCGGCGGCGGCGCGCACGTCGGAGTCGGGGTGGCACTCGCTGAGCAGGTGCGACGGCGCGGCGGCCTCGGCGAGCGCGATGTCAGCGTCGTTCCAGAGGTCGAGGCGCTCGCTCGTGGTCAGCGCCGTCTCGGCGACGAGACGGCGGTCGATCTCGGCCACGCGGGCGAGACGCTCGGCCGGGCGCTCCCCGGCGAAGCTCAACCAGCCGGCGCGGTCGAGCGGAAGGGACAGGGGTTCGAGGGGAGGATGCGGCATCCTCCGACCCTAGGGACGACCTCCGACACCGGCAACGTCGAGGACCGACGCCACCGCCGCCAGGCCGCGGAACGGCATCCGCGAGGGGATCAGCGCAGCGCGCCGACCGAGGCGAGCGCCAGGCGGATGAGCGTGCCCCGCCCGCCCTCCATCTCGTCGGAGAGGGCCTCGGATGCCGCTTCCTGCGGCGACAGCCACGTCACTTCGAGGGCGTCCTGACGCGGTTCGCATGTTCCCGTGACGGGGACCACGAAGGCGAGCGCGACGGCGTGCTGGCGATCGTCGTGGAACGCGCTGACGCCTGGGATCGGGAAGAACTCGGCGACGGTGAACGGCGTCGGCGACGGGGGCAGGGAGGGAAAGGCCATGGGGCCGAGGTCGTTCTCGAGGTGGCGGAACAGTGCGTCGCGCACGGTCTCGCCGTAGCGCACGCGCCCCGACACGAGCGTGCGGGTCATCTCGCCGAGAGGCGTCGCCCGCAGCAGGATGCCGACCTGGGTGACGGCCCCCATGCCGTCGGTGCGCACGGGGAGCGCCTCGACGTACAGCATCGGCAGGCGGCGGCGGGCCTCGGCCAGCTCCACCTCGCTCAACCACCCCGGGTTGGGGTTCGGGCCCCCCGGGGCGCCCGAGAAGGACGCCGACAACGATTCGTTCTCGTCGCCGTTGTCGCCGGAATCGGGGTCGGGGGTGCGTACGGGCATGATCCCTGTATATCAACCGTCCGCCCCGGATGCCGCGTGTCTTCGCCCACAGCGGATGTCGGAGGCCTTTGCGACAATGGGCCGCATGAGCACCCATCCTCCCCTCGACTCCACCCTCGTGCGCTGGTCCGCGCCGCCGGAGGAACGCGGCGATCGGCCGGTGCTCCTGCTGCTGCACGGCTACGCGTCCGACGAGCACGACCTCTTCGGGCTCGTGCCGCACCTGCCCGCCGACTTCGTGATGGCCAGCGTGCGCGCGCCGCTCACCCCGCCGTGGCCCACCCCCGGGGCGTCGTGGTACCCGATCGAGGGTCTCGACGGCCGCGACCCCGTCGCGATCACGCGCGCCGCCGAGGGGCTGCTGTCCTGGATCCGCGAAGAGGTCGGGCCGCGGCCGGTCGGTTTGCTGGGGTTCTCGCAGGGCGGCGCCGTCGCGGTGCAGACCCTGCGCGTCGACCCCGACGCGGTGGCCTTCACCGTCGTGCTGGCCGGGTACGCCGCCGCCGGCGAGCTGCCGGGCGACGCCGTGCTGGCCGAGCGGCGACCGCCCGTGTTCTGGGGACGCGGTTCGCGCGACGACGTCATCCCCGCGCACCTCGTCGACGTGACGGCCCAGTGGTTGCCGGCCCACAGCGAGCTGAGCGGTCGCGTCTACCCCGGGCTGACCCACTCGGTCTCGCAGGACGAACTCGACGACGTGCGCGCGTTCCTCGAGGCGCGTCTGGCCGAGGGGGGCACCCCGACCGAGGGGTGACGACAGGGGTCGATCGTTCGGTCGAGAGGCCGCGAAGCACGGGACGGACACCCGAGGGCAGCGGCCGTTCCGCGACGGGCGAACGTCAACCCCGACCCGATGTCGGAGGTCCGAGAGAGGATGGCGGCATGGCTGACGTACTCGACAGATTCGGGCCCGCCACGCGGGACTGGTTCCGCGGTGCGTTCCCCGCTCCGACCAACGCGCAGAAGGGCGCGTGGGAGTCCGTGTCGTCGGGGCGCAACGCGCTCGTGGTCGCCCCCACCGGCTCGGGCAAGACGCTCTCGGCGTTCCTCTTCGCGATCGACCGCATCTTCCGCGAAAAGGCTCCCGACGGGCCCGAGGCCGCTCCCCCGCCGCGTCGTCCGCGCGGCGCCGCGAAGACCACCCTCGCGAAGACCCCACCGACCACCACCCGCGTCCTCTACATCTCGCCGCTGAAGGCGCTCGGCGTCGACGTCGAGCGCAACCTCCGCTCCCCGCTCGTCGGCATCGGTCAGTCCGCCCGCCGGCTGGGCATCGAGGTGCCGTCCGTCACGGTGGGCGTGCGCTCCGGAGACACGAGCTCCAGCGACCGCCGCAAGCTCGTCACCGCCCCGCCCGACATCCTCATCACGACCCCCGAGTCGTTGTACCTCATGCTGACCAGCCAGGCGGCAGAGACCCTGCGCGGCGTGCACACGGTCATCATCGACGAGGTGCACGCGGTGGCCGCGACCAAGCGCGGCGCCCACCTGGCCGTGAGTCTCGAGCGCCTCGACGCGCTGCTCGACAAGCCCGCGCAGCGGATCGGCCTGTCGGCGACCGTTCGACCCATCGACGAGGTCGCGCGGTTCCTCGGCGGTGCTCAGCCGGTCGACATCGTGGCCCCCAAAGCCACCAAGGCGTTCGACCTGTCGGTCGTCGTGCCCATCGAAGACATGCTCAACCCGCCTCCGCCGCCGGGCAGCCCCGCCCCCGACGAGGCCGCCGACGGCGAGTGGTTCTCGGATCGCCCCGAGAGTACCGAGATGGCCGGGTCGGTCTGGCCGCACGTCGAAGAGGCCATCGTCGACCGGATCCTCGAGCGGCGATCGACCATCGTCTTCTCGAACTCCCGCCGCCTGGCCGAGCGGCTCACCGGGCGCTTGAACGAGATCTACGCCGAGCGGGTCGGCATCGAGGTGCCCGATCCGACCGTGCCGGCGGCGCAAATGGCGCAGGCCGGCTCGTCGGCGGGCGTCGCCGCGATCCTCGCGAAGGCCCACCACGGCTCAGTCTCGAAGGAGCAGCGCGCCCAGGTCGAAGACGAACTGAAGTCGGGCGTCCTGCGCTGCGTCGTCGCGACCAGCAGCCTCGAGCTCGGCATCGACATGGGCGCGGTCGACCTCGTCATCCAGGTGGAGTCGCCCCCGAGCGCGGCCTCCGGGCTGCAGCGCGTCGGACGCGCGGGCCACCAGGTGGGCGAGGTGAGCCGCGCGGCACTGTTCCCCAAGCACCGCAGCGACGTGCTGCACACGGCCGTCGTGACCGAGCGCATGCTGGCGGGGCGCATCGAGGCCATCTCGGTGCCGCAGAACCCGCTCGACATCCTCGCTCAGCAGACGGTGGCCGCCTCCGCCCTCGGCTCGATCGACGTCGAGGAGTGGTTCGAGACCGTCAAGCGCAGCGCGCCGTTCCGATCCCTCCCCCGCTCGGCGTACGAGGCCACCCTCGACCTGCTGGCCGGGCGGTATCCGTCCGACGAGTTCGCCGAGCTGCGCCCACGCCTGGTGTGGGACCGCGACGCGGGCACGCTCACCGGTCGGCCGGGCGCGCAGCGGGTGGCGGTCACCAGCGGCGGCACGATCCCCGACCGCGGCCTCTTCGGAGTCTTCGTCGCGGGCGAGTCGCAGAACGCCCGCGTGGGCGAGCTCGACGAAGAGATGGTCTACGAGTCGCGCGTCAACGACGTCTTCACCCTGGGCACGACCAGCTGGCGCATCGTCGAGATCACGCACGACCGGGTGAACGTCGTACCCGCCTTCGGCCAACCGGGCAAGCTGCCCTTCTGGCACGGCGATGGCATCGGCCGCCCCGCCGAGCTGGGTGAGGCACTCGGCGCCTTCTCGAGAGAGCTGGCGGGGGGCGACCGGTCCAAGGCCGAGAAGCGCCTGCGCGAATCCGGTCTCGACGACAACGCCATCTCCAACCTGCTCGCCTACCTGGCCGAACAGCGCGAAGCCACCGGCAGCCTGCCCACCGACCGCACGCTCACCGTCGAGCGCAGCCGCGACGAGGTCGGCGACTGGCGCATCATCCTGCATTCCCCGTACGGCATGCAGGTGCACTCCCCGTGGGCCCTCGCGGTGAACGCCCGCATCCGCGAGCGCCTGGGCGTCGAGGGGGCCGCCGTCGCGAGCGATGACGGCATCATCGCGAGGGTTCCGGATGCCGCCGCCGAACCGCCCGGGGCCGACCTCTTCGTCTTCGAGCCCGACGAGCTCGAGCAGATCGTCACCGACGAAGTGGGCGGCTCGTCGCTGTTCGCCTCGCGCTTCCGCGAGTGCGCGGCACGCGCCCTGCTCCTGCCCCGACTGAATCCGAACCGTCGCTCCCCCCTGTGGCAGCAGCGCCAACGCTCGGCTCAGCTGCTCGAGGTCGCGAAGCGCCACCCGGCTTTCCCGATCATCCTCGAGACGCTCCGCGAGGTGCTGCAAGACGTCTACGACCTTCCCGCGCTGCTGCGCCTGACCCGGCAGATCGGCGAACGGCGCATCCGCCTCGTCGAGATCACGACCTCGCAGCCCTCGCCGTACGCCCGCGATCTGCTCTTCGGGTACGTCGGGGCGTTCATGTACGAGGGCGATTCGCCCCTCGCCGAGCGCCGCGCCGCCGCGCTGTCGGTCGACCCTGCTCTGCTGAGCGAGTTGCTCGGCAAGGTCGAGATGCGCGAGCTCCTCGACCCCGACGTGATCGCCCAGTTCGAGCGCGAGGCCCAGCGGCTCGACCCGGACCGTCGCGCGAAAGGCGTCGAGGGCGTCGCCGACCTGCTGCGCATCCTCGGCCCGCTCGACGCAAGCGAGGTGGCCGCGCGACTGGACGCCGAGACCGACGCCCTGGCCGAGGCGGAACGCCACCTCGCGACCCTCGTCGACGACCGCCGCGCGATCCGCCTGACGATCGCGGGCATCGCCCGGGTCGCCGGTATCGAAGACGCCGGGCGTCTGCGCGACGCGCTGGGCGCCGCGCTTCCCGTCGGCATCCCGAACGCCTTCCTCGAGCCCCTTGCCGACCCGCTCGGCGACCTGGTCGCCCGATACGCGCGCACGCACGCGCCGTTCACCACCGACGCGGTGGCCGCTCGCCTCGGCGTGGGGATCGCGGTCGCGCGACTGACGCTGCAGCGCCTCGAGTCGCAGGGGCGCCTCGCGAGCGGCTTCTTCCTTCCCGAGGCGTCGGGCGGGAACCGCGGCGACGCCACCGAGTGGTGCGACGTCGAAGTGCTGCGCCGGTTGCGCATGCGCTCGCTGGCGGCGATCCGCGGCAGCGTGGAACCCGTCCCTCCCGCCGCCTACGCGCGGTTCCTGCCGGTCTGGCAGCACCTCGGTCGCCCGCTCGAGGGCATCGACGGCGTGCTCGCGGTGATCGAGCAACTCGCGGGTGTTCCCCTCCCCGCGAGCGCGTGGGAATCCTTGGTGCTGCCGTCGCGCGTCGCCGACTACTCCCCCGCCCTGCTCGACGAGCTGACCGCGACGGGCGAGGTCGTCTGGTCGGGACATGGCACCCTGCCCGGCCGCGACGGCTGGATCGCCCTGCACCCGGCGGAGGCCGCCCCCTTCACGCGTCAAGACCCGGATGACGCCGACGATCCGGCGCCCGATTCGTTGGAGGCGCGGATCCTCGGCGCTCTCGACGGCGGGGGCGCGTACTTCGCTGCCCAGCTCAGGCAGTTGGCCGGCGCCGAGAACGAGCAGTCGGTGAACGACGCCCTGTGGGCTCTCACCTGGGCGGGACGCGTCACGAACGACACCTTCGCGCCGGTGCGCACCCTGTTGAGCGGCGGCGGGCAGTCCCACCGCGTCGCCCGTCGGGCTCCGCGCGCACGCATGTACCGGGGCGCGACGATGCCGCGCGCAACCTCGGCTCCTCGCCCGCCGTCGCTGGGCGGCCGATGGTCGCTGCTCCCCGAACGCGAGCCGGACCCCGCCGCCCGGGCCACCGCCACCGCCAGCCTGCTGCTCGATCGGTACGGCGTCGTCACGCGAGGGGCGGTGCAATCCGAGGGGGTCCCCGGCGGTTTCGCGCAGGTGTACCGCATCCTGGCGGGCTTCGAAGAGGCGGGACACTGCCGCCGCGGGTACGTCATCGAGAAGCTCGGGGCGGCGCAGTTCGCCGCCTCCGCCACCGTCGACCGTCTGCGCGAGTTCGCGGCGGTCGCCGACCCCCCACCGCGACGCGCGATCACCCTCGCCGCCACCGACCCGGCCAATCCCTACGGTGCGGCCCTCGGGTGGCCGTCGATCGAGGGCGTCACGCACCGCCCCGGACGCAAGGCCGGCGGACTCGTCGTGCTCGTCGACGGCGACCTGACGCTGTACCTCGAGCGTGGCGGCCGCAGCGCGCTGGCTTTCACCGACGACGAGGCGCAGCTGCAGGCCGCGACACGTGACCTCGCCGAGACGGCGAAGAGACGTCGCCTCGAGACCCTCACGGTCGAGCAGGTCAACGGCGAGTTCGTGTACGGCACCGCGGTCGGACGCGCGCTCCGCGAAGCGGGTTTCGTCGAGTCCCCGAAGGGGCTGACCCTGCGCAAACTCACCGCCGGCGACGCCATTCGCGAGGCCGCTCGTGCGTGAGCGCGGCGGGCCGGTGACCCGCACCGCCCCCACACCGACGTCGCCCGCGCCGTTCGTCCGGCCGCGCCGGCCCGAACGCGGATCCGGCGCGACCGACGCCGTGGCGTCCTCGGCCCAGACCCAGACCCGGGCGAACCCCTCCACGCCCCACGACCCGGGAGCGCACCGTGCCTGAGGGCGACACCGTCTACCGCGCCGCCGCGAAGCTGTCGGCGGCCCTGACCGGCAAGGTCGTCACGCGGTTCGACATCCGCGTGCCCGGCAGCGCGACCGCCGATCTGCGCGGTGAGACCGTGCACGAGGTCGCCGCGCGCGGCAAGCACCTGCTGCACCGCATCGGCGGCTACACGCTGCACTCCCACCTCAAGATGGAGGGCCGGTGGGACGTCTACCGCCCCGGCGAACGGTGGCGACGTCAAGCCTTCAAGGCACGCGCGATCGTCGGGGTGAGCGGGGCGGATGCCGTGGGCTTCGACCTCGCGATGGTCGAGGTCCTCCGCACGGTCGACGAGCACACCGTGATCGGGCATCTCGGACCCGACCTGCTGGCCGATGACTGGGACGAGGCAGAGGCCGTCCGCCGCGTCGCGGCCGACGATCGCGCCGCACATGTCGCACTCCTCGACCAGCGCAACGTCGCGGGGTTCGGCAACGTCTACGCGAACGAGTTGCTCTTCGTACGCGGAATCGCGCCGACCACCCCGGCGAACGAGATCGACGTGCAGGCCACCATCGCCCTCGGCGAGCGCATGATCCGCGCCAACCTCCCCCGCCCCGAACGCACCTTCACCGGAGACAGTCGCCCCGGGCGACGGTTCTGGGTCTATGGCCGCGACGGAGCCCCGTGCCGGCGCTGCGGCACGCCCATCCGCGCCACGAGCCTCGGCGCCTCGTCCACCAGCGAGCGAAACGTGTACTGGTGCCCCACCTGCCAGCCCGGGTGAGGTGTCCCGCCGCGTGACGCAGCGGAGCGGACCGACCCGCGCACGCCGACGCCACGTCACCCCACCCGCACGCCCCGCGTGTCAACCCGCCCTCGCCTTTCGCTTCCCCGTGGGAGAACGGGGGAAGACACCGACGCCGGGAACCGTGCCGCACTTTCTCTCGACGTCGAGCAAACCGATCATGGCACGGGCGACGAAGAAGCATTCGAGGGAATGAAGCCGATTCTGCACCCGTTGTCATACATGTCGGCTGACCCGATAGCCGTCCGGAGGGGATCGTGGGTAAGAACTACATCGACATCGAAAACGACCATGGCGAGACGCTGCGTTACCGCAAGCACGTCAACGGTCGCGGACTCGTCGCGCACGGCGCGAAGGTCCACCCGTCGGCGCTGGTCGAGAACGGTGCCTACGTCGAACCCGGCGTGCAGATCGCCGCGGGCGTTCGCGTCGGTCGCGGGGTCTGGATCGAGTCCGACGCCGTCATCGGACCCGAGGCGCACATCGAGCCGCACGCGCACATCTGCGCGGGCGCGGTGATCGGCGCGGGTGCTCACATCGGCGTGCGAACGCAGGTGGGCCACAACGCCCGCATCGCCACCGGCTCGCTGATCGGCGACGACGAGATCATCAACGACGGCGAAGCCGTCGCCACCGACCGTCGGGGGCTGCGCCTGGCCGCCTGACTCCGCCGTTTCATCGGCATCCACGACCCGCACGACTCTTCGGAGCGTGCGGGTTTTCGTGTGTCCGACAGGCGCGGCCGCCGTCGGCTCCGTGCGGGCGAGAGCTCAGGCGAGGAACGTCAGCACGAGCCCGATGAGAGGCAGGGTGCCCTGCATCACCGCGGGGCGCAGGTTTTTGCGGCCCGTGCTCACGAGCACCAGGGCCGCGGCCAGCATCGAGGCGAGCGAGAAGGCCAGCAGGGTGCGTCCGACCGGGTCGCCGATTCCGCTGACGACCCAGACGATGATCCCGATGATCGCGCCGATCGCCAGGAACAGGTTGTAGAAGCCCTGGTTGTAGGCCATCGACTTCGTGATCTCGGCGGTCTGCTGGTCGGGAATGCCGAAGACCTTCCGCGTACGGGGGTTCGTCCAGCGCACGCTCTCGAGCACGAAGATGTACACGTGCAGCAGGGCCGCGAGTCCCGCGACGACGAGCGCCAGGATGCCGATCATGCTCTCACGTTACTCCCGCGGCTAGCCTGGAGTCATGGTGAACGGCAAGGGCTCTCGGGGACGCGGCGGCGCGCCCCGGCGCGGCGGACCCGCCCGTCCCGTCGCCGCGGGCCGCGCACGACCCGCGAAGAAGAGCGTCGCCCGCCCGACCCCGCCCCCTCGGGAGGAGCCGCGCACCTTCGTCCTGGGCGCCGTCCCCGGCGCGACGCCCGGCAAGTGGATCGATCTGTGGCGTGAACGCATGCCCCACGTCTCGCTGGAGCTTCGAGAGATCACGGTCGAGCATCAGCGCGCGGCCATCGACGACCTCGATGCCGCCCTGGTGCGCCTGCCTCTGGCGGCATTCGAGGACCTGCACGTTATCGAGCTCTACGAGGAGCAGCCGGTCGTGGTGATGTCCACGGATTCCGAGCTCACCGCCGCCGACGAGCTCGCACTGGCCGACCTCGCGGGGCAGGTGGTGATCGCCGCGGCCGATGACGTCTTGCACGTCATCGTCCCGGATGCCGTGCCCCCCGCGTTCGCGCCCCCGGGCGACACCGCCCAGGCGATCGCCACCGTCGCCACCGGCGTGGGTGTGGTGATCGTGCCGATGTCCCTCGCTCGCGCGCACCGTCGTCGCGACGTGGAGTACCGGGTCCTGCGGGACGGACCCGTGTCCACGGTCGCGCTGGCCTGGCTGCGGGAGAACACGACGCCCGATGTCGAGGCGTTCGTGGGCGTCGTGCGGGGCCGCACGGCGCGTTCCTCCCGCTGAGCCGAGGCCGCTCGCGGTCTCGCATCCGCTCGAGACGCATCGAGCCCTCGCGCCCGACATCTCCCGTGATCGTCCCGCGTCCGCCGCGCGGTAACCTGCGGGGGAAAAAGGGAGTGGGAAATGCGGGGTCGAACGGCCGGACTCATCGTCACCTCGAGCGTCGTGATGGCGCTGCTCTGGGCGGGCGGTGCGTCCGCGGCGACCCCCGACCTCGACATCGCGCCGACACCCGCGGCATCCATCGCCCCGGCGGCGCCGACGACGACGACCTCCGCCTCGGACGTGGCCTCCGGCGTCACGCACGCGCAGAACCCCTCCGTCCCCGAGGGGGCCGTGTGGACCGAGCACTACATCCCCGCGCCGTCACCCTCGCTCGACGGCGGTGCGGTCGAGCTGCACGCCGACGTGCTGCGACCCGCGCACCTTCCCTCCGCCGCACGGACACCGGTCGTGCTGTCGATGGGTCCGTACTTCTCCCACTCCGGGCAGACCGCCGACGAGCACGTGCCCTTCGCGGGTCCGAGCCTTCGTCACCGCGCCTTCATCGACGCCGCCGACCTGTTCGCTGCGGGGTACACGGTGGTGCTCGCCGACCTGCGCGGCTTCGGCGGCAGCACCGGGTGCCTCGACCACCTGGGTTCCGACGAGCGGGCCGACGTGAAAGCCGTGGTCGAGTGGGCGGCATCCGCTGCCTGGTCGAGCGGCCGCGTCGGAATGTACGGCAAGTCCTATGACGCCTCGACGGGTCTGGTCGCGATGGGGGAACGTCCCCGGGGGCTGAGCGCGGTGGTGGCCCAGGAACCCTCGTGGGATGCGTATTCGTACCTGTGGTCGAACGAGGTGCCCACGATCAACAACCGCGGCACCCTGCGCGCGGACATCCGCACGGCGGCCCTCCCCGGCGTGGACCGCACCGGCACCGTCGACGAGGTCGTCATTCCGCCCGACACGGAGCGCTACCGTGCGAATGCGGTCTACGAGGTGGACCACCCCGAGTGCGCGGAACGCCTGTACGCCGAGACGCTCGAGCCCGATCCGCAGGCACCCGTCTGGCGCGAGCGCGACCTGGTCGGGCCGGCACGGGGGTCGGACGTCCCGCTGTTCCTCACGCAGGGGACGATCGAGCCGAACACGCGCCCCTACCGGATGACGGAGTTCCTCGATGCGATCGAAGGTCCGGTCCAGGCGTGGATCGGGCCGTGGGCCCACGTGACCGGCGACGACGTCGACGCTCAGGGGCGACTCGCGATGGGCCGCCCCGGCTGGGCCGCGGAGGTGCGGGCCTTCTTCGACGCCCACCTGCGCGATGCCGCGGCGCCCCCCGCCTCGTTCGCGATCCAGGACAACCTCGGCCGCTGGCGTGTGCAGGATTCGTGGCCGGGAACCGCCCGTGCCGTCACCGCGGCCGTGCAACCGGGCCGCTACCTCGACGACTCCGTGGGCGCCGGGCCCGACACGGGCGGTGCCGCGGTCGAGGCGCCGCCGCTCGAACCCGAGCTGGGCACGGCGCTGACGCTGTCGACGCCCGTCACCCGCGAGACGCGACTGACGGGTGCGGTACCGGTCGAATTGCAGACGCGCGGCACCGGCACCGTCTACGTGCGGTTGTGGGACGTCGACGCCGACGGCGTCCCGACCCTCATCGATGACGGCGTCACCCTCGCCTCGCCCACGGGGACGACGGCGCTGACCCTTCCACCCCTGGACTGGACGCTCACCCCCGGTCACGCGCTGCTGCTGAGCGTGGACACGACGAACTCCTACGCCTGGTCGCCGACCCCCTCGAACCAGGAGGTCTTCATCGACGGCGGCGCGCTGAACCTGCGCGTGCAGGGCACGAACGACGACGTGCCCAGCGCGGGCGAGAGAGCCCCGTACCTCGACGTCTACCTCGACCAGGCCCGCTTCGCCCTGTCCGTCGCGTCGGTCCCCGCCACCTTCAGCCTGGAAGAGTCCGCGCCCGCGCCCGCCGAGCTCGCGCATTCCGGCCACTCTCCCGCGTCGGCCGCGGCCCTGGCCGGCGCCCTCGCGATCGGGGCCGGCGCGGCGGTCGCCCTGTGGCGACGACGTTCGCCCGCGCGGCCGGAACCAACGGCGTGACCCGTCGTCGAGCGGTTCTCGCCGCCGCGGCATTCGCGCTGGCGACGAGCCTCGTCGGCCCGAGCGGGGCATCGGCGGCCGCGGCGGCCGCTCCGTCGCCCGAGAAGAGCCCGGACGTGGCCTCCGGCATCACGCACGCGCAGAACCCCTCCGTCCCCGAGGGGGCCGTGTGGACCGAGCAGTACCTGCCCTCGCCCGCCGCCTCCACCGACGGCGACCCCGTCGAGCTGCACGCCGACGTGCTGCGGCCGGCGCACCTGCCTCCGGATGCGCGCACCCCCGTCATCCTCTCGATCGGTCCCTACTTCTCGCACAGCGGCGCCGCCAGCGACGAGCACCGGCCCTTCACCGGTCCGACGCAGCGCCATCGAGCGCTCATCGATCAGGGCGACCTCTTGGCCGCCGGGTACACGGTGGTCTTCGTCGACCTGCGCGGTTTCGGCGGCAGCACCGGGTGCCTCGACTTCGCCGGTCCGGGTGAGCAGGCCGACGTGACGGCGGCCGTCGAGTGGGCGGCGAGCGCCGCCTGGTCGACGGGCAGGGTCGGGATGTACGGGAAGTCCTACGACGCGATGACGGGCCTGATGGGTGTGGCTGCGCGTCCCGCCGGCCTCGCCGCCGTCGTCAGTCAGGAACCGGTGTGGGATCCGTACTCGTACCTGTGGGAGAACGGCATCCCGACCGAGAACAACCGGGCCACGCCCGAGGCGTACCTGCAGATGGCCGCCCTTCCCGGCATCGCGACCCCGGGACACGTCGACGACCTCGTCATCCCGCCCGACACCGACCGCTACCGCGACAACGCCGCCTACGAGAAACGTCACCCCGAGTGCGCGACGTCACTGCTCTCCGACACCCTCGTCGCCGAGCGCACGTCACCCGAGTGGGCCGCGCGCGATCTCGCGAGCCGGGCGGAGGGGTCGACGGTGCCGCTGCTGTTCACCCAGGGCTGGACCGAGCGCAACACCCGCGCCGACGGACTGGTCGACGTCATCGACGGCCTGGAAGGGCCGGTGTCGGCCTGGGCGGGGCCGTGGGACCACGTCGCCGGAAACGACGTCGACTCCGCCGGTCGCCTGCAGATGGGGCGCGCCGACTGGTTCGGCGAGGTGCGCGCGTTCTTCGACGCCCACCTTCGCGACGAGCAGGGTCCCGCGCCGTCGTTCGCCCTGCTGGACAACCTCGGACGCTGGCGGACCCAGGCGGAGTGGCCCGGGGCGACGCGCGAGGTCACGTCCGCCCTCTCCCCCGCGCAGTACGTCGACACGGGCGAGGGCGCCGGCGCCCTGCCCGACGGCGACGACGGCGACGGGTCGTTCTTCGGAACGGCGCCGCGAACCGCCGAGACCCTCGGCGCCTCGCAGACGCTGTCGGTCCCCGTCGCCGAGGAGACGCGCCTGACCGGCAGCGCCGCGGTGGTGCTCCACACCCGCGGCGAGGGCGCGGCGCACGTGCGGCTGTGGGACGTCGGCGCCGACGGCATCCCGACCCTCATCGATGAGACCCTCACCCCGGTGGATGCCGGCGGCACGACATTCGTGACCCTTCGCGCCATCGACTGGACGCTGTCCCCGGGGCACGCCGCGCTGCTGACGGTGGGGACGACGGACTCCCTCCTCTGGCGGCCCTCCCCGCGCGACAGCACCGTCACGATCGACGGCGGCACCCTGACCCTGCACGCGCAGGGCACGTCGGCCGATGTGCCGACCGCCGGGGAACGGGCGCCCTTCCTCGACGCCTACCTCGCGGACGCCCGGTGGCCGGTGGCGATCGGCGCGGTCGCACCGAGCTTCTCGCTGGCGGACCCTGTCCCCTCCCCCACGGCGGCCACGGGCGGGGAACTCGCCCGCTCCGGTGGGGAGCTCTCGTCGGCGGCCGCGCTCGGGGCGATCGCCGCCCTCGCACTGGGCGCCGCGCTGGTGCGCCGTCGCGCGACGCGTTCCTCCCGCTGAGCACCGCCCCACGCCCTCGCCTCGTCCCCCATCCGTTTCGACGGCGGATGAGCCGAGTTCACCCGTCCCGCTCCGAATGGTCACGGGGCGCCCATAGCTTTCCTCCGTCTCGTATCGGCGTCCCCGTCGATCCCCCGAGAGACACGAGAGGAAATCCATGTCATTCCCGCGCCTTTCCCCCGGCCGGTCCATCGCCGGTATCGCCCTCGTCACGGTCGCGGCTCTGTCGCTCGCCGGGTGCGCCGGCGGCAGCTCCGCCTCCTCCGCCGAGGGTGGCGTCGACGCCGCCACGGCCACGAGCCTCGCCGATTTCGGAACCCTCACCGACCTCGAGGCGGCCGCGAAGGCCGAGGGCCAGCTCAACGTCATCGCGCTGCCGCGCACGTGGGCCAACTACGGCGAGATCCTCGACCTGTTCGCCGAGCGGTACCCCGAGATCACGATCAACGAGCAGTCGCCCGACGTGTCCAGCGCCGAGGAGATCCAGGCGGCAACGGCCAACCAGGGCCTCGACACCGCCCCCGACGTCTTCGACCTCGGTCTCGCCGTCGCCCTGCAGAACACCGACTCCTTCGCCGCCTACAAGGTCGCGACCTTCGATGAGATCCCCGACGCGCTGAAAGAGAGCTCGGGCCTGTTCGTCGGCGACTACGGCGGGTACATGTCGGTCGGCTACGACTCCGCCCGCTTCCCCGCGCCCAGCCAGCTGAGCGACCTGCTCAAGCCGGCCTACAAGGGCGCCGTGGCCATCAACGGCGACCCGACGCAGGCGGGCTCGGCCTTCGCGGCCGTGGGCCTGGCGACGGTTCAGCAGAAGGGAACGCTCGACGACTTCACGCCCGGCATCGACTTCTTCGGCCAGCTCAACGCCGCCGGGAACTTCCTCAAGGTCGACCCGACCGACGCCACCATCGCCAGCGGCGAGACCCCGGTCGTCTTCGACTGGGACTACCTCAACGCCGCCCAGGCCTCGGCCGTTCCCACCTGGAAGACCGTCGTGCTCCCCGGCACCGGTTACGCCGGCTACTACAACCAGGCCATCAACAAAGATGCGCCGAACCCGGCCGCAGCACGTCTGTGGCAGGAGTTCCTGTACAGCGACGACGTGCAGAACCTGTGGCTCAAGGGCGGCGCGCGTCCGGCCCGCATGGAGGCCATGACCTCGGCCGGCACGATCGACGCGACGCTCGCCGCAGCCCTGCCCGCCGCCCCCGACGACACCGTCGTGCCCACCGAGGCGCAGTCCACGGCCGCCGGTGAGACGCTCGGGCAGAAGTGGGCGACGGCGCTGCAGTGACGGTCCTTCACCAGGTCGTCGCCCCCGCGGCGCCGGAGCCCTCCGCTCCGGCGCCGCGGGGTGCGGCGCGCCGCAGCTGGGCCTGGCTGGGGCTGCTCCCCTTCGTCGCCTATGTCGCGCTGTTCCTGGCCCTGCCCACGGTGCTCGCCGTGGCGTCGGGGTTCGTCGACGGCGACGGGGCGTTCACCCTCGCCAACCTCGCCGCTCTGGGCGACCCGCTGGTGGTGACGACCTTCGTCAACTCCACGGCGCTGTCGCTCGTCACCGCGATCGTGGGGGCGATCGTGGGAGCGCTGGTGTGCCTGGCCCTGCTGGGGCTTCCCGAGACGGGGGCGATCCGCACGGCCGTCGACGCGGCATCCGGAGTCCTCGCCCAGTTCGGCGGCGTCATGCTCGCCTTCGTGCTCATCGCCGCGATCGGGGCGCAGGGAGTGGTGACGGTGTTCGTGCGGCAGCTGACCGGCATCGCGTTCTACGAGAACGGCGTGTGGCTGTACGACCTGCCGGGCGTCGCGCTGGCCTACCTCATCTTCCAGGTGCCGCTCATGATCATCACGTTCATGCCCGCCCTCGCCGCGCTGAAGCCGCAGTGGGTGGAGGCGCACCTGACCCTCGGCGGAACCCGCGCCGGCTTCTGGCGGCACGTGGGGATGCCGGTGCTCGCCCCCTCGTTCCTGGCGAGCCTGCTGCTGCTGTTCGCCAACGCCTTCTCGTCGTACGCGACCGCCGCCGCCCTCGCCAGCCAGGGGTCGCAGATCGTCCCGCTGCAGATCCGCACCGCGTTGACCAGCGAGACGGTCCTCGGGCGCGAGAACCTCGCGGGCGCCCTCGCGCTCGGCATGATCGTGGTCGTGGCCATCGCCATGGCGTTGTACTCGCTCGTCCAGCGTCGCGCGGCGAGGTGGCAGTCGTGACCCCCCTCGCTCCCCCGCGCGCGGTGCGCGTGATCATCGGCCTCGTCGTCGGCGTGGTGTTCGCCGTCCCCTTCGTGGCCACGGTGCTCTTCACCCTGACCCCGCTGCCGGGCGGCTCGGGCCTCTCTCTCGACCGGTGGGCCGGCCTGTTCGACCCCGCCAACGCCGCCAAGTACCGCCCCGTCTGGACGGGCCTCGGCAACTCCCTGCTCCTCGCGGGGGTGACCGTGCTGCTGGTGGTGGGGCTGTTCACCCCGACCATGGTGCTGGTGGCGCTCGCGTTCCCGCGCCTGCGACGCGTCTTCGAGTTCGTCGCCCTGCTGCCGATCTCGCTGCCCGCGATCGTGCTCGTGGTGGGGCTGACCCCCATCTATCTGCAGATCGGTCGCACGCTCGGGACCGGGGCCTGGACGCTCGCTTTCGCGTACGGCATCCTCGTGCTCCCCTTCGCCTACCGCTCGATCCAGGCCTCGATCGACGCCATCGACGTCACGACCCTCGCCGAGGCCGCGCGCACCCTCGGCGCCGGCTGGGGTTCCGTGCTGCTGCGCGTGATCGTGCCGAACCTGCGGCAGGGCCTGCTCGCCGCCGCGCTCATCTCGGTGGCGGTGGTGCTGGGCGAGTTCACGATCGCCTCGCTGCTGAACCGTCAAACCCTGCAGACGGCCCTCGTGGTCGTCAACAAGCAAGACGGCTGGGTCGCCGCCATCTTCACCCTGCTCGCACTGGCGTTCGCGTTCGTGCTGCTCCTCGTCATCGGCCGCGTCGGACGCATCGGCGCCGGAAGGAAGACCACATGACCGCCGCCGACACCCCCATCCGGGCGCTCCCCGACACCGCCGCGAGCACCCTCGCCACCGGCACCCGCGCGGGGGTCGAGCTGCGCGGCGTCGTCAAGGAGTACGGATCCACTCGCGTGCTGCACGGCGTCGACCTCGACGTCGCCCCCGGGGAGTTCGTCTCGCTGCTCGGGCCCTCGGGCTGCGGCAAGACCACGGCGTTGCGCGTGCTCGCGGGACTCGAGCACGCCGACGGCGGCGAGGTGCGCATCGGCGGGCGCGACGTGTCGCGCGTACCCACGAACAAGCGCGACATCGGCATGGTGTTCCAGTCGTACTCCCTGTTCCCGCACCTGCGGGTGCTCGACAACACGGCGTTCGGACTGCGCCGCCGCGGGGTCGGCGCGACCGAGGCCCGCCGGCGCGCGGGCGATGCCCTCGACCTCGTCGGGCTCGGCCACCTCGGCGATCGATACGCCCACCAACTCTCGGGCGGTCAGCAGCAGCGCGTGGCCCTCGCCCGCGCTCTGGTGACCGAGCCGCGCGTGCTGCTGCTCGACGAGCCCCTCTCGGCCCTCGACGCCAAGGTGCGGGTGCAGCTGCGCGACGAGATCCGGCGCATCCAGCTGCGGTTGGGCACCACGACCGTCTTCGTCACGCACGACCAGGAGGAGGCCCTGGCGGTGTCGGACCGGGTCGCCGTGATGGGCGCCGGTCGCATCCTGCAGGTGGGGAGCCCCGAAGACCTCTACTCGCGGCCCGCCGGCGCCGAGGTCGCGGCGTTCGTGGGAGCGTCGAGCGTGGTGCCCGGGATCGTCTCCGCGGGGACGGTGTCGGTCTGGGGTCAGCGGCTGCCGCTGCTCGCCCCCGCCCCCGACGGCCCGTGCGAGGTGTTCGTGCGCCCCGAGAACGTGCGCGTGGTGTCGCCCGGCGACTCCGGCGTCGACGCGGTCGTGGAATCCAGCACGTTCCTCGGGAGCATGCGGCGCTCGATGCTACGCGTGGACGACGGGACGGGCGTGCACGTGCAGCACCCCGCCGAGGTGCGTCTCACGCCCGGCGACCGCGTGCGGATCCGGGTCGACGCGGTGCCCGCACTGACCCGACCCGTCACGTCGCCGGCCGGCGGCTGACGCGCGCGCCGCACGACTCGGGCACCGCGACCGCGTGTCGCCGTATGTCCAGGGCCTGCCCGCCGCGCACTCACCCGCATACAATTTCGGGATGACCGCACGCCTGCTCTACGTCTGCGCCCGGCCGCAGCGCACGGCGGCTGTGGCCGAGTGGGCGTCGTTCCGCGACGGCCTGGGCGTCGGCGACGACGACCTCATCCACCACGACCTGGTGCGTCATCCCCTGCCCGACGACCTCGACCGCTTCGCTGCCGTGGTCGTGGGCGGCAGCCCCTTCAACGTCACCGACCCCGACAAGACCGACGCGCAGCGCCGCCTCGAACGCGACCTCGAGCGTCTGGCCGCGACGGCGATCGAGGGGCGCACGAACGCGCTGTTCACCTGCTTCGGCATCGGAGTGGTCACGCGCCTGCTCGGCGGGGAGGTCACGCTGATGCACCCCGAGGGCACCGGACCGACCGACATCACCCTGACCGCGGCCGGTCGCGACGACGAGCTCTTCGGCATCCTGAGTCCGCGGTTCGAGGCGTTGACCGCTCACAAAGAGGGAACCGCGAGCGTGCCGCCCACCGCCACTCTGCTCGCCGAGAACGACGCCTGCCCCGTGCAGGCCTACCGCGCGGGCGCGGGGCTGTGGGCGACGCAGTTCCACCCCGAGCCCACGGCCGACGCTTTCGTGGCGCGCATGGTCGTTTACCGCGATGCGGGCTATTTCGACGCCGACGCCTTCGACGAGGTCTCGGCGCACGTGCGCACCGCCTCGGTCGAGCAGCCCACCCGGCTTCTGCGTTCTTTCGCCGCCCGCGTCGTCTCGGCCTGACCCGGCCGCACCCGAGCTCCTCGGCATCCCGTTCCGCGCGGTCGAGCCGTGCCGCCCCGCGTCGATACCGGATGCCGTGATGTCAAGCCCGATGCATAAAACTCGCTAGCTTATCTAGTCTTCTAGACATGAACGCCTCCACACCATCACGCGGGGTCGACCTCGCACGCCAGATCGTCGTCCTCTCCGCGCTGTCGTTCATGCTCATCGCGGCGGTCATCGGAGCCGGGGCCTTCGGCAACTCCGCCGTCGAGGACCAGCAGGGCGGCGCACTCGACACCGACGGTTCGTATCTCGCCCCCGCCGGCCCCGCCTTCTCGATCTGGTCGCTCATCTACCTCGGACTGATCGTCTACGCGATCTGGCAGGCCCTCCCCCGCCAGCGCGCGAATCCGCGCCAGCGGGCGCTCGGCTGGCTCATCGCCCTCACCATGACGCTGAACGGGCTGTGGCTGGTCACCGCGCGCTTCGGCACGCTGTTCCTCACGGTCGTCGTGATCGTGCTGCTGCTCGCCGCCCTCGGGTGGACCTTCCGCGTGGCCGTCGCCACGCGCGAGCCCCGCGGCGGAGTGGTCGATTCCGTGCTGATCGACGGCGTCACGGGCCTTCACCTGGGCTGGGTCACTCTCGCCACCGCCGCGAACACGGCCGCCTGGCTCACCACCGTGGTCCCGCCGAGCTGGGAGCAGGGGGCGGATGCCATCGGCATCACCGTTCTGATCGTGGTGGCCCTCATCGGGCTCGCCATCGCGTGGCGCAGCTCCTGGCGCGTGGCCCCGGCCCTGGCCCTGGCCTGGGGTCTCGGCTGGCTCGCGGTCGAGCGCTTCTCGGGCTCCCCGCAGAGCACGCCGATCGGCATCACGGCGATCATCGTGGCCGTCGTCGTGCTGCTGGTGCCGGTGGCCGTGAGCGGCATGCGACTGCTGCGTCCGAGCATCGACTGACACCGCGGCCGCGGGCGGGCGGTGCGCCTTGTCGGGGATCGCTTCGGCCTCCCGCCCGGGCACACGGGCCGCAGCTCGCTCGAGGTCTGAGCCGCGCACGACGACGGCCCCATCCCGCGCGGGGATGGGGCCGTCGTCGCGTCTTACCGCGCGGGGGCGACGATCGCGCTGGCTCCCGCGGGCACCGTCAGCGTGTCGCGGTCGAGCACCACGCCCTCGGTCGTCGCGAGCAGCACGCGGGCCTCGCGGGCCACGGATGCCGTGATCTCGACCTCGGACAGGTTCACGATCACCGAGAGGTCGTGGCGCCGCAGCTCGTAGACGCGACCGCCCGACGCCTCGCGGGTCGACGCCGACAGTCCCTCGCGGGAGGGGTCGGTGAGCTCGGGGCGCTCGCGGCGCAGTTTCGCCAGCTCGCGGTACAGGCCCAGCAGCTGCGCGTGATCGCCCTCGCCGACCTCGTCCCAGTCGAGCTTCGAGTTCTCGAAGGTCGACGGGTCCTGCGGGTCGGGGACGGTGGATTCGTCCCAGCCCATCTTCTCGAACTCGGCGATGCGCCCCTCGGCGGTGGCCTTTCCGAGCTCGGGCTCGGGGTGCGAAGTGAAGAACTGCCACGGCGTGGTCGCGCCCCACTCCTCGCCCATGAACAGCATCGGCGTGCCGGGCGCCGTCAGCGTCAGCACGGCGGCCGCCGCGAGGCGGTCGTAGGGCAGCGACTGCGACAGCCGGTCACCGGCGGCCCGGTTGCCGATCTGGTCGTGGTCCTGGGCGAAGGTGACCAGGCGCCAGTTGGGCACGGCATCCGGAATGGGGTGTCCGTGCTTCTCCTCGCGGAAAGTGGAGTAGCTGCCGTCGTGGAAGAAGCCGCCCTCCGAGACCTTCTCGAACGCGTCGAGCGCCGCGAAGTCCTCGTAGTACCCGATGGTCTCGCCGGTCAGCGCGACGTGCGCGGTGTGGTGCCAGTCGTCCGACCACTGCGCGGTGAGGCCGTAGCCCCCGGCCTCGCGCGGCAGGATCAGCTTCGGGTCGTTCATGTCGCTCTCGGCGATGGTCGTGAGCGGCAGACCGCGGTGCGCCGACAGGGCGTCGGTGCGCTCGGCGATCTCCTGCAGCACGTGCACCGGGCGGTGATCGAGCAGCGCGTGCACGGCATCCAGGCGCAGGCCGTCGACGTGGTAGTCGCTCATCCACATCAGGGCGTTCTCGACGATGTAGGAGCGGACCGCGTCTTCGTCGAGGTTGACCGAGTCTCCCCACGTGTTACGGCTGCCCTCGCGCAGGTACTCGCCGAACTCGGGCAGGTAGTTGCCCGAGGGGCCGAGGTGGTTGTAGACGACGTCCTGGATGACGGCGAGCCCCGCCGCGTGGGCCGCGTCGACGAAGCGCTGGTACGCCTCGGGTCCGCCGTAGGCCTCGTGCACGGTGTACCAGAGCACCCCGTCGTATCCCCAGTTCCAGGTGCCGTTGAAGCCGTTGACCGGCAGCAGCTCGACGTGGGTCACCCCCAGGTCGACGAGGTGCTCGAGGCGGCCGATCGCGGCATCCAGGGTCCCCTCGGGGGTGAAGGTTCCCAGGTGCAGCTCGTAGATCAGACCGCCCGCGAGCTGCTTGCCCGTCCAGGCGGTGTCGTTCCACGTGTAGACCGACGGGTCGAACCATGCCGAGGCCTCGTGCACGCCGCCGGGCTGGCGGCGCGAGCGCGGGTCGGGACGCAGGTCGTCGCCGTCGCCCAGCACGAACCCGTAGCGTTCGCCGTCGGCGAGGCGCGTCGAAGCCGTCCACCAGCCGCCGTCACCGGCCGCCATCTCGATGTCTTCGACGACGGTGTCGCCGCTGTCGTCGAGCCGGCGCAGCCGCACCCGCGTGCTCTTCGGTGCCCAGACGGCAATGCTCATGAGGTCGTTCCTTACGCGTGAGGTGCCAAGAAGTGTCGCTTCGGGGGCGCGTAAGGCGACGATTCTCGGCGCCTCACGCGCAAGGTCAGCAGACCAGGAGGGCGACGGGGTACGTCGCGAGCAGGGCCGACAGAGGGGTGGGGCCGCCGGGGAACTCGCGGCCGGTCAGCACGTCGGTGACCGGCGTTTCGGGCAGCAGCAACACGGTGTCGCCCCAGCCTCCGCGCTCGGCCAGGCCCCACGGCAGACGGGTCGCCACGGCGAACACTCCGCCGCGGTCCAGGGCGACGACGTGATCGGATGCCACTCCCGCAGCCTCGAGCGCCCGGTACACGTCGAGGGGCTTCTCGCGCCGCACGCGCAGGGCGCGCGAGGTCACGAGCAGCTTGGCCGCGCCCGTCTCATCGACCGCGGGGCTTGCGGCACCCTCGGCGTCGATCGAGGCGAGCAGTCGGCGACGCTCGGCGAAGTCCACCGCGCGGCGGTTGTCGGGGTCGACGAGCGACTGCTCCCACAACTCCGAGCCCTGGTACACGTCGGGCACACCCGCGCCGAGGAGCTGCAGCAGCTTGGCCGAGAGGCCGTTCGACCAGCCCGCGGCCGAGATCTCGTCGACGAACGCGCGCACGCGGTCGGCAGCGCGACCGGTGGCCGCGTCGACCACGGCGTGCATGCGCTCCTCGAAGGCCTCGTCCTGCTCCCACCAGCCGGTGACCTCCGACGCCTCGCGCGCGGCCTTCTCGGCGTACGCGTGCAAACGCTCGCGGTACTCCGACAGCCCGTGACGCGTGGACGCCGTGGCGGGCCACGCTCCGACGATGGCCTGCCACAGCAGGGCATCGAAGGGCCCGTGCCCGGTCGAGGCGATGCCGCGGAACTCCTCGAGCACCTCGGCCCAGCGCTCGGGGATCTCGGCGAGCACCGCGATGCGGGCACGCGTGTCCTCGCCGCGCTTGGTGTCGTGGGTCGAGAGCGTCGTCATCGCGGTCGGCCACGAGGCGTGCCGCGCGGCCTGCGCCGCGTGGAAGCCGTCGACGTCGAGCGAGAACTGCCCGGGGTCGCCGCCCACCTCGGTGAGCGAGCCGAGACGCGTGAAGCGGTAGAACGCCGTGTCTTCGACGCCCTTCGCCATCACGGGCCCGGTGGTCTGCTGGAAACGCCAGGCGATCTCGAGCGCGGTGTCGGCGAGCGCGGGCACGAGCTTCTCGATCACGTCCCCCAGCTCGGGGCGACGCACCTCGGCCTCGCCCGCGGCGGCGTCGAGGTGCGCGCGACCGGCGGGGAGGTACGAGCGGTAGGTCGGGAAGCACGCGAGGATCTCGGCCAGGGCGTCCTGCAGCACCTCGACCTCGAACTCCTCGCGGAGCGACGCGGGAAGGCCGCGCACGATCCGGCGGATCTCCGACACCTGGATGGAGTCGGCGATCTTGCGCTTGGTGTCGTGGATGAGGTCGTGCCAGCCGGTCAGCGGTGCGAGATCGCTGGCGGCGCGCAGTCGCGCGTCGAGCGCGTCGAGCGCCGCCTCTCCGGCGGGGTCGGTGAGCACGCGGTCGATCTCGGCGAGGGCGTCGTATCCGGTGGTCCCGGCCGTCTTCCACCACGAGGGCAGGGCTTCGCCGTGCTCGAGGATCTTCTCCACGAGCACGTACCCGGCATCCGGGCCGCCGGCCTCGGTGAGAGCGGTCGCGAGCTGGTCGAGGTAACCGCCCGGGTCGACGAGACCGTCGGGGTGGTCCACGCGCAGGCCGTCGGCGAGGCCCTCGCGCACCCAGCGGAGGATCTCGGCGTGGGTCGCCTGGAACACCTCGGGCCGTTCGACGCGCACGCCCGCGAGGGTCGTGACGGCGAAGAAACGGCGGTAGTTGAGTTCGGCCGCCTCGTCCTGCCAGAACCGCAGCTCGAAGTTCTGCGCGTCGAGCAGCGCCTCGATGGCATCGCGCGAGCCCGAGGCCGCGGCATCCGTCCCCGTTCCCGGTGCGACCGGGAAGGCGTGGTCGTAGTACCGGATGAGCCCGTCGGGTGCGTCGTCGGCCGGTGTGGGGTCGTACGAGATCTCGTCGATGACCGCGTCGAGGTGGTCGCCGAGCACCGGCACGCGCACCTTGCCGCCACCGAACTCCCAGTCGATGTCGAAGGCGGTCGCGTGCGCCGAGGCGCGCCCCTGACGCAGCACGTCCCACCACCAGGCGTTCGAGCGCGGCTCCGAGACGCCCATGTGGTTGGGCACGATGTCGATCAGGATGCCGAGCCCCTCAGCGCGCGCCGCGGCGGCGAAGCGGTCGAGACCCTCCGCGCCTCCGCGGGCGGGATCGACGCGCGTGACGTCGACGACGTCGTAGCCGTGGTCGGAGCCGGGGGTGGCCTCGAGGATCGGCGAGAGGTACGCCCACGAGACCCCGAGGTCACGGAGGTATCCCGTGACCTCGGCGGCGTCGTCGAGGGTGAACGATTCGCGGATCTGCAGGCGGTAGGTCGAAAGCGGATGCCGCATCTCGCTCACAGCTCCGGCTTGGGTGCTTGACCTGGCAGGTCGTCGTTGCCGATGACCTGGATCTGCGCCGTGAGCGAGGCCGCGACCGAGTGGTCGATCTCGGGCTCGGGAAGGTGGTGCTCGCGCAGCACCATGAGCGACTTGGGCTCCAGCGGCAGCGTCTCGCCGGGGCTCAGCGGCTCGGTGTTGGCCCGCTCGCCCGCCGTGTCGACGTAGGCGTCCCACTTGGGGGCGTACTCGAAGTCGGGAAGCTGGAAGTCGACTTTGTCGTCACCCGCGTTGAAGAGCACGAGGAAGTGGTCGTCGCTGATCGACTCGCCGCGACGGTCGCGCTCGCGGATCCCCTGGCCGTTGAGGAACACGCCGACCGCGAGCCCGAAGCCGTTGTCCCAGTCCTCGGGCTGCATGAGTGAGCCGTCAGGACGCAGCCACACCACGTCGGGGATGGGAGCGCCTTCCTCCATCTTCACGGGGCGGCCGTCGAAGAACCGGCTGCGTCGGAAGGTGGGGTGCTGCTTACGCAGACGCGCGAGGGCGGCGGTGAACTCGATGAGCGGGGTGTCGATGTTCGACCAGTCCACCCACGTGATCTCGTTGTCCTGGGCGTACCCGTTGTTGTTGCCGCCCTGCGTGCGACCGAGCTCGTCGCCGTGCAGCAGCATGGGCACACCCTGGCTCAGCAGAAGCGTCGCGATGAAGTTGCGCTGCTGCTGCGCGCGACGCTTCAACACATCGGGGTCGTCGGTCGACCCCTCGACACCCATGTTGCTCGAGCGGTTGTGCGATTCGCCGTCGTTGTTGTCTTCGCCGTTGGCGTCGTTGTGCTTCTCGTTGTACGACACGAGGTCGCGGAGCGTGAAGCCGTCGTGCGCGGTGACGAAGTTGATGGACGCCACCGGGAACCGACCGGAGTGCTCGTACAGGTCGGCCGAACCGGTGAGGCGCGAGGCGAACTCCGCGAGGGCCTGCGGCTCGCCGCGCCAGAAGTCGCGGACGGTGTCGCGGTACTTGCCGTTCCACTCGGTCCACTGGGGCGGGAAGTTCCCGACCTGGTACCCGCCGGGGCCCACGTCCCACGGCTCGGCGATCAGCTTGACCTGCGAGACCACCGGATCCTGCTGCACGAGCTCGAAGAAGGTGGCGAGCTTGTCGACCTCGTAGAACTCGCGAGCGAGGGTCGAGGCGAGGTCGAAGCGGAAGCCGTCGACGTGCATCTCGAGTACCCAGTAGCGCAGCGAGTCCATGATCAGCTGCAGCGTGTGGGGGTTGCCCACGTTCATGCTGTTGCCGGTGCCGGTGTAGTCGGTGTAGTAGCGCTTGTCGTCGTCTTCGAGGCGGTAGTAGGCCTCGTTGTCGATGCCGCGCATCGAGAGGGTGGGGCCCATGTGGTTGCCCTCGGCGGTGTGGTTGTAGACCACGTCGAGGATGACCTCGATGCCCGCCGCGTGCAGTGCCTTGACCATGGCCTTGAACTCCTGCACCTGCTGACCGTGGTCACCGGTCGAGGAGTAGGTGTTCTGCGGAGCGAGGAACGCGATGGTGTTGTAGCCCCAGTAGTTCGACAGACCCTTCTCTTCCAGAGTGGAGTCGTTGACGAACTGGTGCACCGGCATGAGCTCGATGGCGGTGATGCCGAGCTTCTTCAGGTGGTCGATGACGGCCGGGTGGGCGATGCCGGCGTAGGTGCCGCGCAGTTCCTCGGGCACGTCGGGGTGCAGCTGGGTGAGACCGCGCACGTGGGCCTCGTAGATGAAGCTCTCGGCGTACGGGATCTTGGGCTGGCGATCGCCCGACCAGTCGAAGAACGGGTTGACGACCACGCCCTTCATCATGTGCGGGGCGGAGTCCTCGTCGTTGAACGAGTCGGGGTCGCCGAACTCGTAGCTGAAGACCGGCTGGCCCCAGTCGATCTGCCCCTCGACGGCTTTGGCGTACGGGTCGAGCAGGAGCTTGCTCGCGTTGTAGCGCTTGCCGCTGGCCGGGTCGTACTCCCCGTGCACGCGGTAGCCGTACCGCTGTCCGGGCTGGATGTTGGGGAGGTAGCCGTGCCACACGAACGCGTCGACGTCCACGAGCTCGAAGCGCGTCTCCGTTCCGTCTTCTTCGAAGAAGCAGAGCTCGACGCGCTCCGCTCCTTCACTGAACAGGGCGAAGTTCGTCCCGTTACCGTCGTAAGTGGCCCCGAGGGGATAACTGGATCCTGGCCATACCTGCTGCACGTCGCTCACGATAGACCAGCGTCGCTCGCGGAACAGACCGGGGACGCGAGAGTTGACACCCGGCGAACCCCCGACTATGCGCGGGACGTCACGCGCGCTCAGGTGGATGACGCAGCAGCTCGATGCGCTCCTCGAGGTATCGGGCGAGCGGCTGGTATCCCCCGGCCGCGCTCCAGCGCACGAGCGCCTCTCCCCCGCGGACGGCGAGGGGGCTCGATGCCGCGTCGAGGGCGGCGAGGTCGATGGGGTGCCACCCGATGTGCACCGTCTCACCCTCGGGCACTCCGCCGCGCGCCGCCGCCGCCGACAGCTCGGCGCGGCGGCGTTGCGATTCGGCGGCGAAACCGCGGCGCACCTCTTCGTGCGCGCGCACGATGTCGCCCGTGGCGAGCACGCCGTCGTCGATCACGAGCAGCACCCCGAGGTGCCACGCCGTCCCGCGCTGCGCGATGCGCGCCGCACGCGGGATGCCGAGCAACCGCCGCCCCTCCTGCAGTTCGCCGATGCGCTCGCGCGGGGCGTCGGTCAGGCGCCGACGCGCGGCGTCGAGGATCGCCGTCACCGTGGACTCGGTCATGCGCCCTCTCCGTCATCGCTCGCAGCTTCCGCCCGTTCGAGCGCTCGGGCCGCCGACCGAGCGGTCTCGACGGCCGAGGCGCGCTCGCCCTCACGCGCATCGACCGCGGCGGCCGCGGCCGCGGCGTCGCCCTCCGCCCGCTCGAGGTCGGCGCGCAGCGCGTCGACCCGCTCGTTCGCCCGATCGGCCTTCTCTCGCGCCGAGTCCAGCCGCTTGTCGGCGCCGGCCAGGTCGCGATCGGCCTCGGCGCGCGCACGCTCGGCTTCGCGCACGGCCCGCTCGGCGGCTTTGCGCGCGCGTCGGGCCGCGAGATCGTCGTGGGGAGCGGCGGCGGGCACCACGCCGGGGACCGACCCGGCGACCGCGGCCCCCAGGGCATCGGCCTCGAGATCGGCCAGGTCGACGGGCGCCACGAGCCGTCCCGTCAGTACGGCCGCCGCGACCGTGGAATCGACGACGGCGGCGTTGATGGTCTTCTGCACCGCGTCGATCATCGCGCCGCTCAGCGGCGTGCCCTCCGCGGCGGCGAGCTCTCCCGCGCGCCGGGCGAGGGCGGTGACGAGCTGACGCCGCTGACGTCCGAGGCGGGCGAGCTCCGCGGCATCCAGGTCGTCCTGCGCCTCGTGCAGAGCGCGGGAGAGCTCCACGGCCTCGCCCAGCTGCCCGTCGCGCACGAGCAGGTTGACCGCCCACGCGGCGACCGTGGGCTTGCGCAGGTGCGCGATGCGGCGACCGACCGGTCCCGCCACGTCGGCGGCTCGCGCATTACGGGCCGCGGTGAATCGCGCGGGCGGCAGGACGAGCAGTTCGGCTGCGACCTCGTCGAGGAGGCCGGCGTCGTCGCTCATCGTTCCATTCTGACGGGCTCGTCAGAGCGAGACCACCCCCGGCTGCGCTCCGCGGATCTCGCGGTGCAGCCGTTCCATGCGCGCGTCAAGCTCGGCCGCGGTGTCGGCGGCGTTCTTCAGCTCGGCGAGCAGATCGTCGGGCACGAGCCGGTCGTACTTGTAGTAGATCTTGTGCTCGAGGCTGGCCCAGAAGTCCATCGCGATGGTGCGGAACTGCACCTCGACGGGAACGTCGACCCGGCCGGTCGAGAGGTACACGGGCACCTCGACGATCACGTGCAGACTCTTGTAGCCGTTGGCCTTGGGCTCGGCGATGTAGTCCTTCACCTCGCGCACGGTGATGTCGTCCTGCCGGGTGAGCAGGTCGGACAAGCGGTAGGCGTCATCGACGAAGCTGCAGGTGATGCGGATGCCGGCGATGTCGGTGATCGCTGCGCGGATCGAGTCGAAGTCGGTCTCGACGCCCTTGCGCCGCACCTTGTCGACCAGGCTGTCGGGTGACTTCACCCGGCTCGACACGTGCTCGATCGGGTTGTAGGCGTGCATCTCTTGGAACTCTTCGCGCAAGATCGAGATCTTTGTCTCGACCTCGGCCAGCCCGAAGCGGTACTCCATGAGGAACCGTTGGAAATCGTCCCTCAGGGCTCGCAACGCCGCACCCGAGACGGTGATCTGCTGTTCGTCCAGCGAGTCCGTCATGACCTCGACGTTATCCAGCGCGCCTACGAGGGCCCTGGGAGCATCAGCGGCGTGGCGGCTCCGAGGCGCGGGGGACGAGCTCGCCGTCGATGACGTCGATGCCGATGAGTCCGTCGAAGACGTGGGGGAGATCGTCGGATTCGTCGCCGGGTTCCGGGTGCCAAGGCGTGGGGGGATGAGTCATGGCGCCCTCCTTCCGTGAAGGTCCCACGATCTCAGGGGCACCCCGTCCCGTCCGGCGGTCTTGACACCGGGCAATCCTCGGCGTATCCGGCGAGACCCTCGCGTATCGTGGGCCGCATGGGGACCATTCATTACGGCGGAAGCGGCACGATCGTCCACATCGAGGATCGCGCGCTCGCGCATCTCAAGGTCGTGATCTCGACGAAGCTCCGTCGTGGCGAGAGCTTCACGCTCTCGTGGCGTCACCGCGACGACGAGGAGCGCGGCCGCAGCACGCTGTGGCTGCACCCGGCCATTCCCTTGCGCTTCGTCTTCGACGAGGCGGAACCCACGATGCTGAGTCGCGAGTGGATCGAGCGGCTGGCCGAATCGGCGAACTCCTCGGGCGGCATCTTGCTCGTCGCCGAAGACATCGCGCCGTCCGCCGAGGCCGACGCCTCGTCATCGGCGCACTGAACGCGCCCGACCCGCGGCACTCTCGGCGCCGCGCCGACGATCAGCCCTCTTCGACGCCCGCGTCTTCGCTGGGCTCGGGCGTGATGGCCAGGCCGTTGGGTCCGGATGCCGCGAGCATGAGGTCTTCGACCCACACGCGGTTGATGCGGGGCTGACGGCTCCCGTAGAAGTGGAACTGGATGGGCACCGACGGGTGCATCCAGAAGCTGCGGCGGCCACTGCCGTCACCGACCTCGACGTCGAACATGAACGATTCCGAGCGGCGCAGCTTGTTCATCACGACGATGCGCAGGTGTGCGAGCGTGCGGTCATCGATGTCGACGGCGTTCGCGACGGTGTCGTAGATGAATCTGCCCATGCGTCCGAGCCTAGCCGAGGAACGCAGAGCGGCATCCGCCATCCGGTGCCACGGCGCGGGGCGGTGAGGCAACCCCGACGGGCTCCACGCTCCACACGACTAGCGTGAGCGTGTGGGAACGCTTTACTACGGAGACGCCGCGACACCGATCGACATCGAGGATCGCGCGCTCGCGCACCTCAAGGTGGTCATCGCCACCAAGCTCCGCCGTGGCGAGAGCTTCACGCTGTCGTGGACGCACGGTCCGGGGCAGGACGTGGGTCGCAGCACGGTGTGGCTGCACCCGTCGATCCCCCTGCGCTTCGTCTTCGACGAGCCGGAGCCGGCGTTGCTGAGCCGCGCGTGGGTCGAAGACCTGGCGAACTCCGCGAACTCCTCGGGCGGCCTCCTGCTGGTGCCCGAGCCGGAGCACCCGGGGTCCTGACCCGGACCGGCGGACTGCCGCCCGGATGCCCCGAGCGTCACCCCGCTGACGTCGGTCGGCGACTCACCGCTCGGAGTCGACCGGTTCCGGGTGCGGATCGACCTGGTCGACGGCATCCTGCAGGCGGCCGAGGCACGCGATGACCGCGGCGCTCTCTTCCGGCGTCATGTCGACGACGGCGCTCATCATGCGGGAGTGCATCGTCCCGAGCGTCGCGCGCACCTCGTCGTCGCTGGCCGCGGTGGCGACGATGAAGATGCTGCGCCGGTCGGTGGGGTGGGGCGTGCGGGTGACGTGGCCGGACTTCTCGAGACGGTCGACGATGGCGGTCGTCGACGCCGTCGAGACACCGAGGTACCGCGTCAGCTCACTCGGTGAGACCTGACGCTGCTGTCCGGCGGCCCGCAGCAGGTAGCGCAGCACGAGGAGCTCGTTCTCGCCCATCGACATCGACTCGCGGGTGCGTCGGCGCATCGCCACCTCGGCGGCGCGGTACACGCGGAACGCCTGCAGCACCTCGATGGCGCGTCGGCGACGATCCTCGTCCGCGGCGCCGTACCAATAGCGCGTTTCGCCCGAGTCGTTCTCCACCTGGGCATCCTATGACAGGGAAACGCCCAGCCCCCTGCCCCTGCGCGAGGCGGACAGCTACCATGGTTAGTAGCGAGGCTGTCTACTTGATCGGCCTCGGAGACACTAGGCCGCCGAGAGATCGCGGGAGGCGAGATGGAAGACACCACGTCGGCAGACGACGTCGTCAAGGCCCTCACCGACCTCACCGAGTCCGGGGTCGCCTCCGAGCGGGCCGCACTCCAGTCGCTCGGCATCGGCCCCAACGACGCCAAGGTGCTGCGGTTCCTGCTGCAGCGCGACGCCGACGACGCCCCCGTCACCCCGCGCCTGCTGGCCGAGATGCTGGGCATCTCGTCGGCGGCGACCACCGCCCTCATCGATCGACTGGCCGAGGCCGGATGGGTGGAGCGCGGACCGTACCCGGGCGACCGTCGTTCGATCGTCGTGCGCGAGACCATCGACGCCGACTCCCCCGCCCGCCGCGTGCTGGCGGTGCGCCACTCCTCGGCCTCCGCGGCCGCCGGGCGTCTGGGTGCCGCCGAGCGGCGCATCGTGGCCGACTTCCTCGACGACATCGCCCGCGGTGAGACCCACGACATCGACGAGCTGCGGCTCCACGACAGAGCGTCCCGCACGACCTGACCAGCAGGTCGGACGGGACGCCCGGGTCGCGAGGCGACCGTCAGTTGGTGGAGCGGCCGGTCTCGGCCTGCAGACGCTCGATCTGCTCCGACGCCTCGGCCTTGTTCAGGTCGGCGGGGATCTCCTCGCCGGCTTCGCGTGCCAGCGTGTCGAGGTAGCTGCGCTGCGGGGCGGTCATCGGCTCGTCGCCGGTGACCCAGTCCGAGGGGTCCTTCTCGGCGGGGTTGTCGCTGTCGCGGACGGCACCCAGGGTCTCTTCTTCTCGGGAGGAATCGCTCATGGGTCGAGGCTAGGCCGACGCGGTCGACACGGCCCCCGGGATTGACAGAGCGCCCAGGCGAGTACGGCATCCTGGATCGATGCCCCGCGACCCGAGACCCGCCGACGTCCAGGTCGAGACCTATCGGCGCGGCGACGCGCGAACCAGGGTCACCCGCGTATCCAGCGGGGCCACGACGGGGCGCTCGTTCGTGCTCGTGGCCGGCATCGGGGTGGCGTCGACGTACTTCGAGTTCCTCGCACCGCTGCTCGCGAACGAGGGCGACGTCTTCGCCCTCGACCTGCCGGGCTTCGGCGGGGTCCCCGCGTCGGGGGAGCAGCCCACCGCCTCCTTCTTCGCCGACCAGGTCGAGGGGGTGCTCGACCATTACGACCTCGACGACCCCGTGCTCATCGGGCACTCGATGGGCACGCAGGTGGTCACCGAGGTGCTCGCGCGGCGGCCTGACCTCTCGCACGCGGTGCTCGTGAGTCCCGTCGTCGACGAGAGCGAGGCCCACGCCCTCACCCAAGCGGTGCGTTTCGTGCAGTCGACACTGCGCGAGTCCGTGCACATCGCGTTGCTGGCGGTGTCGGCCTACCTGTTGTGCGGGTTCCTCTACTTCTTCGAGACGTTGCCGCACATGCTGCGCTACCGCATCTCGGACCGCATCGGTGCGGCTCACGCGACCCTGCTGCTCGTGCGCGGCGAGTTCGACCGCCCCTCGCCGCGCCGGCTGCATTCGCGCCTGGTCGCCCGCTCCCGCTCCGCGCGCCGGTGGGAGATCGAGGGGGCCGCGCACTGCGTCGTGAACAGTCACGCCGTCGGCGTGGCCGACCTGGTCGTGCGGCACGTGCGCGACGAGCTGGCGGCGAAGGGCCGGATGCCGGCGGCCGACGCCGTGGTTCCCCCGGCCTCGCACGCCGACGTGCGCATGGTGCTCGGCGCCATGGCCAGCCGCGCCGCCGAGTGGGTCAGCGCGGCACGCAAAGACGAGACGGGCGTGGAGAAGGCCAAGGCGCGCCACACCCGGGTGCTGTGGGAGGCCTACCGCCCGCGCCGCTGAGGGGTACCTCGCCCGCCGCGCCACGGCAACCCCCGCGACCGCGCGTCGCGCCGCCCGCAGGATGGGTTCGGTGTCGACTCGCCCGCGCACTCATCGCTCATGAGATTGTCCCCGTCCCTCGATCCGCGACGGTGGTGGTCCGACGCGGTCACCCCCGACCGCCTTCTGCTGGCCGCCAAGACCGCTGCGGCGGCCGCCCTCGCCTGGTATCTCGCGCCCCTCGTGCCCTTCGCGCAGAGCGAGTACTCGTACTACGCCCCGCTGGGCGTGCTCGTGAGCATGTACCCCACCGTCGCCCGCTCCGCCTCGAGCGGGGTGCAGGCGGTCGTCGGTCTCGCGCTGGGCATCGGGCTGGGCCTCGCGAGCCTCGCCGTGGTGGGAACGGGCCTGCCGCGCATCGTGGCGGTCGCGGTCGTCATCCTGATCGGCGTGCTGCTGGCCGGCGTGCGCGCGCTCGGCGTCGGCCGCGACTGGGTGGCCATCGCGGGACTCTTCGTGCTGCTGCTGGGCGGCGCCGACCCCGACGGCTACTCGTCGTCGTACCTGATCACGATGGCCTTCGGCGTCGTGGTCGGCGTGGTGGTGAACCTCGTGGTGGTGCCCCCGCTGCGGGTGCAGCGGGCCGACGACCGGCTGGGCCACCTGCGCGATGCTCTCGGCGACGCCCTGCGCGCGATCGCCGATTCGCTCGCCGGTCACGCCTTCGACCCCGCGGCCGCCGACGCGGCCTCGGAGGGTCTCACCGGCACCCTCGCCGACGTGAAAGAAGAGGTCGAGCTCGCCGACGAGAGTCGCCGGTACAACCCCCGCGGCCGGCGCCTGCAGGCTCCGCGTGACCTGAACCGCCGCCGCCTCGACGCCCTCACCGGCATCGCCGACGCCACCCGCGAGCTGGCGGCCGCCCTCGGCCGCCTGACCGCCGGACCCGACGTCGACACGCGCCTGCCCCCGGACGCCCGGCGCGCGCTCGCCCAGGCGATCGAGAGCGTGTCGCACCTGGCCGTCACTCCGCCCGACCCGCAGAGCACGGGCCCGCAGCTGCACGAGGCCGAGACGGCGCTCACGGGGTACACCGATCGCCTGCGTGAGCTCGCGGCCGACGAGGAACCCCTCGACGCGTGGGAGGCGGCGGTGAGCCTGCGCCGCGTGATCGCCGCGTGCGGCCCCTTCTCCGACCCCGACGCCGACACCGCGACGTGCTGACGGGGCGTCGCTCGCCACGCGCGGAGCGCGCAGCGCCCAAGGCAGTGCGCGCTCGTCCGCCCCGGTCAGGACGCGGTCGCCGCCGCGTCGAGCGCTCGCTCCAGGGCGGCCCCCGTCGCCGTGCGCGCCGCGGCCGGCACGGCGGCCAGGAATCCGCCGACGAACGTGTCGCCCAGGCCGATCGTGGTGGGGTGGGCGGTGTCGACGACGAACGCGGGCACACCGATGGCCCCCAGGCGCTCGCGGAGCGCTGCCACCACAGCCGCCCCACCCGCGTGGCGGGGAAGACGGGCGGTCTCGTTGAGGTCGGCGGCCGTGCAGGCATCGCCGAGCCGGTACCGGGTCGCGGCGGTGCGCACCGCACTGTCGAGACCCGCGAGGTGCGCGGCGGCCGCGGGACCCACGGCGATCGCCCAGTACTTCGTGTGCACCACCAGAGTGCGCGCGGGAATGAGGCCGTGCACCTCGGCGAGCGCGGCACCCACGTCGTCGGGTGAGAGCAGGTCGACGGGCCGGGCGAGGTACTCCTGCAGTTCGTCCTCGTTCATGCCGTACACGTCGATGCGCCCGAGCAGGCGGGCGCGCACGAGGGCAGACAGCTCCCGCTGGTAGAAGCCCGCGTCCTCGTAGTACACGAGGGCGTCGGCGGGCAGGTGGCCCATCGCCGCATCGAGGTCGTCGAGCCGACGCGCGAGCAGGTCGGCATCCTGCATGGTGTTGAAGCCCGAGATCAGGAACGCCGCGGCTCCCTCGAGCACCTCACCGAGTCCCTCGGCGATCGCCATCTCGCGGTTGGGGGCGTCGTTGGCGAAGATCAGGCGATTGGATGCCGGAGCGGTCACCGCCGCGTCCGCGAGGTGCACGGTCGTCCCCTCGGGGTACTGCACGATCAGGTGCGGGTCGAGGGTGTCGCGCGTCGCCGACGACACCACCCGCATCGAGGCCGGCAGCAGGCGCCGCACGTTGTTGTCGATGCTCACGAGGTGCTGCACGGTGGGGACGCCGATGCGATCGAGCGCGATGCCCGCGCGCACGCCCGTGCCGCCGAGCGTGATCTCCTTGTCGAAGTGGGACGCGAACTGCTCGACGATCCGCGACGACAGGACGAAGCGCTCGCCTCCCCCGCCGGTGGCGAGGAAGGCGAGCACCGTGATCACGAGCGAGCGCTCGTCGATGATCGGCGTCGTGGTGGTCAGCTCGTCTCGACGGATGCCGTGCTCCTGCGCGAGCGCGGAGAGCACCGCGGCATCCCATCGGATCTCGTAGTCGACGGTGCCGCCGAGTCCGAGGACGAGGTCTTCTGCCATGACGTCGGTCACCGTCCGATCAGTACAGGTCGGCCTTGCCGGCGGCGCCGAACAGGTCGATCTTCTCCGCCGCGGTGATCTTCATCGCGGCGATGGGCTCGGGCTGGATCGCGTTGGGCTCGCGCAGGCGCCGGTCGGTGCCGAGGATCTCGCGCATGCGGTCGTGGTAGGCCACCTTGATGTCGCTGGAGATGTTGATCTTGTTCACGCCCAGCTCGACCGCACGGCGGAGCTCCGCATCCGGGTTGCTCGAGCCGCCGTGCAGCACGAGGGGAATGCCGACCGCGGCCTTGATCTGCTCGAGCAGGTCGTGACGCAGTTCGGGGCTCTTCTCGGCCGGGTACAGCCCGTGAGAGGTGCCGATCGCGATCGCGAGGCTGTCGACACCGGTCTGCTCGACGAAGCGCACCGCGTCGTCGACGTTGGTGTAGATGATCTCGGCGGCGCCGGATTCTCCGTAGCTGTCGTTCGCGCCGATGGTGCCGAGCTCGCCCTCGACCTGCACGCCCACGGCGTGCGCGGCCTCGACGACCTTGCGGGTGAGGGCGACGTTCTGCTCGAAGGGCTCGAGCGAGGCGTCGATCATCACCGAGGTGAAGCCCGACTGGATCGCGACGATCATCTGCTCGTAGGTTCCGCCGTGGTCCCAGTGGATGGCGACGGGCACGCTCGAGCGGTGCGCGCGGGAGCGCATCGCGGCGATCAGGTCGGTCGTGATGTGCGAGACCTCGTCGGGGTGGATGGCGATGATGACCGGAGCGGACTTCTCTTCGCTGATGTCCATGATCCCGGTGAACATCGACCAGTCGCTGATGTTGAAGGCCGGGATGGCGAAGCTGTGGGCGTTCGCCACGTCGAGGATGGACTTGCCGGTGTAGAGCACGGAGATTCTCCTTGTTGGGTGGGGTCGGGTGGCTTAGCTCTTCACCGAGCCGGCCGTCAGGCCGCTGATGAAGAAACGCTGGAAGAACAGGAAGAGCAGCAGCACGGGGATCGAGCCGAGGATGCTCATCGCCATGATCTGGTTCCACTCGTACGAGTGCTGTCCCATGAGCAACTGGATGCCGATCGGCACCGTGCGCATGTCGATGGTGCGCGTGAGGGTCAGCGCGAAGAGGAACTCGTTCCACGCGATCATGAACGTGTAGATGCCCACCGAGACGATCCCGGGGATCGAGATCGGCACGAGCACGCGCCAGAGGGCGGTGAAGGATCCGGCCCCGTCGACGCGGACGGCCTCGTCGAGCTCCTTCGGCAGGGTGTTGAAGTACCCGGTCATCATGATGATCGCGTAGGGCAGCGTGAACACCATGTAGGTGAAGATGAGGCCCGGGTAGGTGTTGTACAGCCCCAGTCCCACCATGAGTCCGAAGTACGGGATGAGCAGGGTGATGGGCGGCACGGCCTGGACGCTGACGATGATGACGTTGACGATGCGCTTGCCGCGGAACTCGAAGCGGCTGAAGGCGTACGCGGCCTGGATCGCCACCAGGAGCGTGAGGATCGTCACGGCTCCCGCGACGACGTAGCTGTTGATGAAGAAGCGCACCGTCTCGGGGTTGGTGAAGATCGAGATGTACGCGTCGAACGAGAACGTCTCGGTGATCAGGCGCGGCGGGAGCTCGAAGATCTGCGTGTTCGACTTGAACGAGCTCGACAGCATCCACAGCACCGGCCCCGCGGCGAAGACCGCACCGAGGAGGAGGCCGATGAACACGCCGGTCTGGGCGAACCGGCGGCGTGCGACGGTGCTCATGGCGCGCGGGCGCGCGGGGGTGGTCAGGGCCATGTCAGTCCCTCGCCTTCTGCTGGCGGACGTAGAGCACCGCGATGATCATCGACATCGCCAGGACCAGCACCGCCGAGGTGGAGGCCATCGAGAAGTCGTACTTCGCGAATGCGAGCTTGTAGGTGTAGGTGCTGAGCATCTCGGTGACGTCGATCGGACCGCCGCCCGTGGTCAGCCAGATGAGGGCGAACTGCTGCGACGTCCAGATCAGGTCGAGCAGCACGAGGCTGACGATGATGGGGCGCAGCTGCGGGATGGTGACGTTCCAGAACCGCTGCGCGGGGCTGGCACCGTCGACGGTCGCCGCCTCGTACAGGTCGCTCGGAATCCCCTGGAGTCCCGCGAGCAGGCTCACCATGAAGAAGGGGTAGCCGGCCCAGATGTTGATGAAGGTCACCGTGCCGAGCGCGAGCGATGGAGAGGCGAGCCACTCGATGTCGGTGTTCAGCAGGAAGTTCACGATGCCGTTCGGCGAGAGCAGCATGCGCCAGAGCACGGCGATGACGGCGACGGTGAACAGCCACGGCAGCACGTACAGGCCGCGGAAGATCGCCCGGGGGATCGCGCCGATGAGCCGGCTGTTCAGCAGCATCGCGAACGAGAGTCCGAGCACGAGGTGTGCGGCGACGCTGGTGAGGGTGAAGAAGAGGGTGTTGCCGGTCGCCTTCCAGAAGCCCGGGTCGGTGAGGATCGCGACGTAGTTGTCGACGCCCACGACCTCGGGACTCTTGTTCAGGATGACGTTGTCTTGGAACGAGTAGCCGATCACCATGACGATCGGGACGATCATCAGGACGAACAGCAGGATCAGGGTCGGCGACAGGAACGCGTAGGCCTCGCCGGCCTTGCGGAGTTGGCGGGTGCGGCGCGAGAGCGGTCGTCCGGTGACGATCACCTCGGTGTCGGGGGGTGTGAGGGTGCGCATGGTCATGATGTGCGGCTTTCGCTGAGCGGGATGCCGCACCGTGCGTGGGGGCGGTGCGGCATCCCGGTTCGGGGTCGGATCAGAACTCCGACGTCCATTCGTCCTGCGTCTTCTTCAGCGCGTCGCTCATCGACTGCTGACCGTCCAGAGCCGACTGGAACTGAGTGCCGAACTGGCGCATGAGTTCCTCGGCGACGGGGAGGCCCGTGAACTCGTTGGCGGGGTAGCCGGCCTTGTAGATGTCGAAGGCCGTCTTGAACAGCGCGTCGTCTTCGACGAAGGTCGGCACACTCTCGGTGTTGCCGGGGAAGGCCTTGGCCATCGTCGACAGCTCGCTGTTGACGTCGGTGCCCATCAGGAACTGCACGAGCTTGAACGCGGCGTCCTTGTGCTCGGAGTTCTCGGCGACGCCGATCCCCCACGAGGCGTAGGGGATGCCCCGCTCACCGGTGAAGCCGTCTTCGGCGGGGATCGCCGAGATCGAGAAGGTCAGGTCGGGGTTGGACTCGCGGATGAGGTTGATGTGCGCGAGCGAGTCGATCATCATGCCGACGCGTCCGTTGGTGAACTCCTCGACCTTGTCCTGCTCCTTCATCGTGAACGAGCCGGGGGCGATGACCCCGTCCTTCCACAGCTGCTGGATGTAGTCGGTGGCCGAGGTGACGTCGGCGTTGGTGAGGTCGGGCTGCCCGTCCTTCAGCATCGAGCCGCCCGAGGCCCAGGCCCACGACATGACGTCGTTCTGCACGCCGTTGGGAGCTTCGAGCGAGAGCGGAAGCACCCAACCCGAGACGTCGCCGCCGAGCGCCGAGATCTTCTTGGCCGCGTCGGCGAACTCGGAGCGCGTCGACGGCGGTGCGCTGACACCCGCCTCCGCGAGGATGCCGTCGTTCGTGAACATCGGGTAGACGAAGTTCACGACGGGGATCATGTAGGTGCTGCCGTCGACCTGGATCTGGCTGGCCAGCTGGCTGTCGTCGTAGCCCGAGTCGCTCATGAGCTTCGTCAGGTCGGCGATGACGCCCTGCTTGGCGAAGTCGCTCACCCATGCGCCGTCGAGACCGACGACATCGGGCATGGTGCCGGAGGCGGCTCCGGCGAAGAGCTGCTCCTTGGTCGACGCGTACGGTCCGCTGACCAGGTCGACCTTGATGCCCGGGTTCTCCTGCTCGAACTGGTCCATGAGGCCACGGAACTGGCCGTCTCCCAGCTCGGGCTCCCACCACTGGGCGAATTCGATCGTGACGTCTCCGTCTGCCGAGGTGGCGGCGCCGTTCGACGAGCACCCCGCCATGGCCAGGAGGGTCGAGGCCGCTGCTGCGACACCGACGAGCTTGATGGCGTTCCGACGCCGGCGCCCGCTGTTGTCCATCGTTTCTCCTCATTGAGATTTGCTGTATTTAGCGCTGTTGTGCGCGTTATTGCTGCTTTCAGCACGAGTATGCGCTCACCTGCGGGGTCGGTCAAGCGTTCGATGCAAATTCGTGACAATTGCCGCATCGAACTGCGCGACAAGCAGCAAAAAACGCGTCTTTACTGCGTTTCCATGCCGTTTTCACACAACGAGTGCCGATTCGGTTGCCGCTCTGTGCTAGAGATGACGGCATGGACGCAGCCACAGCCACGACGAAGAGGCGACTGCCCGCGGGACGCAAGGCCGAGCTGGCCGCCTACGTCGCCGAGTCGGGTCAGGTCACGGTCGTCGATCTCGCCTCGCATTTCGGCGTCTCGATCGACACGGTGCGCCGCGACCTCGATCAGCTCGACCGCGAGGGCATCGTCGTCCGCACGCACGGCGGTGCCGTCAGCGCCATGTCGGTTCCCGGCCGCGATCGGGGCCTCGACGTGCGACTGCAGATGCAGATCTCCGAGAAGGAACGCATCGCCACGCTGGCCGCCGACCTCATCGAGGACGGCTCGGTGCTGGTGCTGAACGCCGGCACCACCACGCTCGCCGTCGCCCGCGCCCTGCGCAACCACCGCAACCTGACCATCGCGACGAACAACCTGCGCATCCCCGCCGAGATCTCCCCCAGCGTCTTCCGCGACCTCTTCCTCTTCGGCGGAGCGGTGCGCACCATCACGCAGGCGACGACGGGGCCGGTGACCCTCGCGATGAACTCGCACACCCCCGAGGTCGAGATCCGCTGCGACTACGCGCTCATCGCGGTGGGCGCGGTCGACGCCTCGGGCTTCTCGACCAGCAACCTCGGCGACGCCACGATGATGAGCGAGATGATCCAGCGCGCCGATCGCACGGCGATCCTCGCCGACTCCTCCAAGCTCGACCGGCGCCTGTTCGCCCAGGTCGCCCCGCTCGAGAAGGCCGACTACCTCATCACCGACGCGCCGCCCTCTCCCGACCTCGCGGCGGCGTTGGCCGACGCGGGGGTCACGGTACTGACGCCGTAGGGCGCGCTCCGACTCCGGTGACCGGACGAGCCGCTCAGCCCGCCGTCAGCGGCACCCGCAGCACGGCGTCGTCGCCGCCCCCGCCGCGGTCGGTGTTGCTCGTGACGATCCAGAGCGATCCGTCGGGAGCGAGCACCGCGTCGCGCAGGCGACCGAACTCCCCGACGAAGAACTCCCGTGCGCTCGTGGGGTCGGCGGTGGGGACCACCCGCAGGCGCTGGCCCCGCAGGTTCGCGATGAGCACCGAGCCGTCGACGACCGCGAGACCGCTGGGGCTGGCATCCACCGGCGCCCACTGCTGCACGGGATCGACGAACCGGTCGTCGCCGCCGGCGCCCTCCACCTCGGGCCAGCCGTAGTTCGCGCCGGGCTCGATGACGTTGAGCTCGTCCCAGGTGTTCTGTCCGAACTCCGACGAGAACAGCGTGCCCTCGGCATCCCATCCGAGGCCCTGCGGGTTGCGGTGCCCCATGCTCCACACCGGCGAGCCGGCGACGGGGTTGTCCGCGGGCACGTCACCCTCGGGCGTCACGCGCAGGATCTTGCCGCCGAGCGACTCCGGGTCCTGCGCCGCGTCGGGGTCGCCGGCATCGCCCGCGGTGAGGTAGAGCATGCCGTCGGGACCGAAGGCGAGGCGGCCTCCGTTGTGGGTGTTCGCGGAGGGGATGCCGTCCACCACCGTCTGAGCCGCCCCCAGGGCGAAGGAACCGGCCGAGCCCTCGAGCGCGAAGCGTGAGACGCGGTTGCCGTCGGGGGTGGTCACGTAGGCGTAGAGCATGCCGTCGGCGTGCGCGATGCCGAGCAGCCCGCCCTCGCCGCGCGCCGCCAGGTCGGGCACCTCCCCCACCACGCGGGTGTCGTCGCCCACGATCTCGAGGATCTCGCCGGTGTCGCGCTGGCTGACGAGGGCGGTGTCCCCGACGAAGGCCACCGACCAGGGGGTGGTGAATCCGGATGCCACGACCTCGGGCCCCCCGTCGGGGACGACGAACCCCGGGGTTCCGGTCGTCGGGGTCGACGCGGGCGTCGCCGCGGGGGACGCGGTCCTCTCCCCCGTGCAGCCGGCGAGCACGATCAGTGCGAGAGCGAGGCCCGCCGCCGCCCCCGCACGACGTTCCCGCGTCGCGGTGGTCATGGGATCGTCAGCAGCACTTTGGTGGCGCGACGCTCGTCCATGGCCTTGTACCCCTCGGCCGCCTCTTCGAGCGGAAGGGTCAGGTCGAAGACGGCGCCGGGATCGATCTCGCGGTCCCAGATGAGCTGGATGAGCTCGGGGAGGAACCGCCGCACGGGAGCGGGACCGCCGTGCAGGTGCACGGCCGAGCGGAACAGCTCCTGACCCTCGAGGGTCACGTCGTGCGAGACGCCGACGAAGCCGACGTGACCACCCGCGCGCGTGGAGCGGACGGCCTGTTCCATCGACTGCTGCGTGCCGACGGCCTCGATCACCGAGTGCGCGCCGAGGCCGCCGGTGAGCTCCTTCACCCGGGCGATGCCCTCGTCTCCGCGCTCCTCGACGATGTCGGTCGCACCGAACCGCCGGGCGAGCTCCTGCCGATCGGCGTGCCGCGACATCGCGATGATGCGCTCGGCGCCGAGCTGCTTCGCGGCCAGGATGCCGAGCAGTCCCACCGCTCCATCGCCGACGACGGCGACGGTCTTGCCGGGGCCGACCTCGGCCGCCACCGCGGCGAACCAGCCGGTGCCCAGCACGTCGCTCGCGGCCAGGAGCGAGGGGATGAGGTCGTCGTCGGGCTGACCGGGGGTGGCGACGAGCGTGCCGTCGGCGTGCGGGATGCGCGCGAACTCGGCCTGGGTGCCCACGCGCCCCATCGGCACGACGTGCACGCAGCGCGACTGGTAGCCCGCCTGGCAGATCTCGCACGTGTTGTCGGAGGCCATGAACGACCCGACGACGAAGTCGCCGACCGCGACGTTCTTCACCTCGGAGCCGATCGCGGTGACGACGCCGACGTACTCGTGGCCCATGGGCGTGGCATCCACGTCGTCGGATCCGCGGTACGGCCAGAGGTCGGAGCCGCAGATGCAGGAGGCGGCTAGGCGGATGACGGCGTCCGTCGTTTCTTCGATGACCGGGTCGGCGCGGTCCTCGACGCGCACATCCCCGGCGGCGTGCATGATGACTCCCCGCATGGCGGTTCCTCTCGATCGGAAGGTTCGACTTCCGGAATACCCGCCGCACCTGGAAACGGCCCGGGGGTTGCGCCCCCACGGCGAAGCGCCCGCCCCCGGGGAGGGGCGGGCGCTTCGTCGAGGGCGTCAGGCGACGATGCGCTCGGGCGCCGGTGCCTCGTCGTCGAATTCGACCTCGGGCGGGCGGCGGCGGAAGCCGCGGGTCAGCACCGCGAGCCACACGATCCCCACGCCGATCCAGACGAGGCCCACCGTCAACGCCAGAGCCGACAGGCTGAACCACAGCCAGGCGGTCAGCGCGAAGCCGAGCGCCGGCAGAACGCCGAAGCGGAGGATCGCGGCACCTCCGCGGCGACGCTCGTCGATGAGGAAGTGCTTGATGACCGACAGGTTCACGAGCGAGAACGCCGCGAGAGCACCGAAGCTGATGAGCGAGGCCACCGTGTTGAGGTCGGCCACCAGCGCCGCCAGCGAGACCACGCCGACGAAGAGCGCGGCGCCGACGGGGGTCTGGTACCGCGGGCTCAGACGGGCGAAGAACGCGGGCAGCACTCCGTCGCGTCCCATCGCGAACAGGATGCGCGCGACGCTCGCCTGCGAGGCGAGGGCGGCGGCGATGCAGCCGGCGATGTAGGCGATGAGGAAGAAGACCTCGAGCCAGCGACCGGCGGCGACCTCCATGATCTGGTTGGCGGCGGCATCCGGGTTCTCGAGGTCGGCGACGCGGGGGATGACGAGCGTCGACACGTACGCGATGACCGTGAAGATGAGCCCGCCGATGATCGTGGTGAGGATGATCGCGCGGGGAACGGTGCGCTCGGGGTCGCGGGCCTCTTCCGACAGCGTCGAGATGGCATCGAACCCGAGGAACGACAGCGCGAGCATCGCGGCTCCGGCGAGCAGGCCGGGGAAGGTGAGGCCGGCGTCGTGCAGGGGCTGCAGCAGCGAGACGCCGGGGTTCTGGGCGACGTGCAGCACCGCGCACACGACGAAGACCGCGGCGAACACCAGCTGCAGACCCACCAGGACCAGGTTGGCGTTGCGCACCACGGTGATGCCGACGACGTTCAGCCCCGTGATCAGCACGACACCGGCGAGGGCGAACACCCACGGCGGGATGCCGGGGAGCTGCGCGTTGAGGTAGATGCCCATGAGCACGTAGTTGATGAGCGGAAGCAGCAGGTAGTCGATCATCAACGACCAGCCGGTGAGGAACCCGACGTGGCCGCCGAAGGCTCGGCGGGCGTACGTGTACGCGCTGCCCGCGCGGGGGAAGGCCTTCACGAGGGCGGCGTAGCTGAAGGCGGTGAAGAGCATGGCGATGAGGGTCACCAGGTAGGCGGTCGGCACGTGACCGCCGGTGGTGACGGCGACGAGGCCGTAGGTCGTGAACACGGTGAGGGGCACCATGTACGCCAGACCGAAGATGACGAGGGAGGGGACCCCCATGACTCGCCGCAGCGAGGTGTCGGATGAGGACATGCGATTTCCTGTTCGAGTCGGAAAGAGCGGTTCAGAAGGTGCGGACGCCACGGCGCCAGGTGCCCCGGATACGGGCATCGGCGATGCGGTCGGCGGGACCGCGACGGATGTCGCGGTCGAGCCAGACGAGGTCGGCGGTCATTCCGGGGCGCAGAGCCCCCCGGTGGTCCTGATCGCCGGCCTGGAAGGCAACGCCGCTCGTGGCGGCATCGAGGGCGTCGTCCACGGTGAGACGTTCGTCGGGTTGCCACCCGCCGGCGGGCGCCCCGTCGGCGTCCTGGCGGGTGACGGCGGTGCGGATCCCGGCGAGCACGTCGGGAGAGGTGACGGGCCAGTCGCTGCCGAAGCTCAGTCGCGCCCCCGCGGCCTGCGCCGCGCGCATGCGGTACTGCCGCTCGCGACCGGGCCCGAGGCGCGGCAGGGTCAGGTCGGTCATGACCGCGTCGGCCATCGCCCACTGCGGTTGGAAGCAGAAGGTGACCTCGAGGTCGGCCAGCCGGGGAAGGTCGGCGGGGTCGACGACCTGGGCGTGGGCGATGGTCAGTCGGCGGCCGCGGCGGAGGCTGTCGGCGATCCCCTCGGCCGCGTCGATCGCCGCGCGCACGGCGGCATCGCCGATGGCGTGCAGGTGCACGTCGAAGCCGGCCGCATCGCACGCGGCGACCGCGTCGCGCAGGTGCTCGGGCTGCCAGTTCGGCAGGCCGCGCGTCTCGGCGTCGTGGTAGCACTCCAGCAGGTGGGCGGTGTGGTTCTCGATGATGCCGTCGACGAAGAACTTCACCGTGCGGCAGGTGAGTCCGGGTTCGCCGGCGACGGCATCGGCGGTGCGTCGCAGCTCCGCGAGCTGCGCCGGCCACCGCGTGGGGTCGGCACGCAGGGCGAGGTCGGCGTCGACGCGGAGCCGGCCGCTCCGCGCGGCGGTGACCCACGCGGGCACGTCGTGCGCTTCGGTCCACGCCTCCTGCACCCACGAGATCCCGCGGGCGGCCAGCTGCTCCCCCGCCCAGACCAGCGCCTCGACGTCGGCGGCGACGACGGCGTGGGGCGCGCGATCGAGCACGAGGTCGATCGCCGGTCGCTCGACGAGCGTGCCGAGAGGCGAACCGTCGTCGCGCCGCACGATGCGTCCGAGCGGCGGGTCGGGGGTGTCGGCATCCACTCCGGCTTCGCGAAGCGCCGCCGTGTTGACCCACGCCGTGTGGTAGTCCCAGGCGTGCAGCACCACGGGGCGATCCGGCACCGCCTCGTCGAGCCAGCGGGCGTCGAACATGCCCCCGGGCACGATGGTGGCGTCGTAGCTCCCGCCCACGAGCCACGGCGCCTCGGACCGCGCGGCCCATGCTCCGACCCGCGCGACGATCTCGGCGACGCTCGCCGCATCGCGGAGCTCCGGGCCGCGGCGCTCGCGTCCCGCGAGCAGCGGGTGGGCGTGACCGTCGCCGAACGCCGGGAGCAGGAGCCCTCCCTCGAGGTCGACGTGCTCGGCATCGTCGGGCACCGGATGCCAGGACTCGGCGATCGTGCCTTCGACGACGATGAGCCGGTCGATGTCGGGCTGGTGCCCGTCGATGCGCACGGTTCCGCCGCGGAAGACGACGACTGCCATGGAAACCTCCTCGTGACCTGAGCTGAATGAAACATACAGCGTAGGTTTTACGAAATCTACGGCGTCCGGAGCCGCGTCGACGGCGGTTTCGCAGACTCGTCACTCACGCCTTACATGGCCGAAACACGACGGGTCGCGTAGCGTGGACAGACCCCCATCGGAAGGCGTCGACATGCCCCGGCCGTCGCATCCCAAGCTCTCGCGCGAGGCCATCGCGCGCGCCGCCCTCGCGCTCGTCGACCGCGACGGAGCCGACGGGGCGAGCATCCGCAGGGTCGCCGACCGCCTCAAGGTGCACCCGACGTCGCTCTACAACCACGTGCCGAACCTGGCCGCCCTCATCGAAGACGTGCGCGCCCTCGTGTCGTCGCGCATCGACTCATCGTTCCTGCGGGAGCGCGAGTGGGAAGAGGGCCTCGCGCTCTGGGCGCGCTCCTACCGCGACGCTTTCCGGCGCCACCCGCGCACCATCCCGCTGCTCATGTCGCACCGGTCGTCGACGCCGTTGCTCATGTCGCAGTACGAGGACTTCGCGGTCGCGGCCGAACGCGTGGGCTGGACGAGCGACGACATCCTGCCTCTGCTGACGGCCTTCGAGTCCTTCATCCTGGGCAGCGTGCTCGACATGTCGGGGCCGTCGGTCATGTTCGACCCGACGGGTCAAGAAGACACGGTGCCGCGCTTCGCCGCCGCCTACGCGACGCTCGCCGACCACGATCCGTCCGACCCCGTGGCGACCCGCGCCTTCGAGCGCGGTCTGGCGCTGCTCATCGCCGGCGCCCGACCCCCCTCACGGGGGTGAGGCGCCGGCGGAGCTGACCGTCACATCCGCGCGTAGCGCGCGCGGGCGAAGCAGAACAGGCCGTACACGATCAGCCCCGCGCCCACGAGCCACAGCACGACCTGGCCGAACGGCAGAGCGGCGAGCGAGCGCAGGGCGGCGTCGATCCCGCCCGCGGCGTTCGGGTCGTGCGTGACGGCGGCCACCACGAACAGCACACCCGCCACCCCCACGGCGACGCCCTTGGCGATGTATCCGACCGTGCCGAAGACCCGGATGCCGCGACCCGCGGTCCCCGCGGGGATCGACAGGTTCTTCGTGAAGGCGCGCGTGCACCCGCGCACGACGAACGCGACGCCGACGGCCGCGACCGCCACGCCGACGACGACCAGCAGGGCGACGCCGCCCGGCATCGCGAGGACGCGCGCGCTCAGAGTCTGCGACGACTCCGACGAGTCGGAGCTGCCGCCCATCGCCAGCGTCACCGCGGTCACCGCGATGGCCACGTACGCGATCGCGGTGCCGACGAACTTCGCGCGATGCGCCCAGCGCTTCTTGGCATCCGAGTCACGCTCGACGAAGGCCTCCGCGATCTGCCAGACGGCCAGGGCGGCGAGACCGACAGCGATCACCCAGAGCAGGGCGAGACCGGCGGGAGCATCGCGCACCTGCTGCAGGGCGCCGCTCTGGTCGGCGCTGTCACCTCCCCCACCGGTGGCGATGCCGACGGCGATCACGCCGATGAGCAGGTGGAGCAGTCCGAGCACGACGTAGCCGACGCGTGCGGCGGCCTCGAAAGCGCGGGAATCCTGGGCCTTGCCGGCAGCGGCGGATGCGGAGGTCATCCGCGAACGATAACGCTCACTCGCCCGTCGCGACCAGGCGTTGCGCTCGACGCACGCGCCACACCTCGACCAGCGCCCACACCAGGGTCGAGACCGCGATCCCCTCGAGCAGGCCCGCCGTCACGTCGGACAACCAGTGCGCGTGCAGGTACGTGCGGCTCCACATCATCGCCACGACCCACACCACCCCCGCCGCCCACACCCAGCCTCGGCGCAGGATCAGGCCGAGGACCACGGCGATGGTGGTCGCCACGGCGGTGTGCCCCGAGGGGAACGAGGTGGCCACGGTCTCGGCCAGCGAATCCGCGGGCCGGGCGCGGGCGATCACCGCGGCCAGCGGCGCCCCGATCAGCACGACCAGGGCGATGGAGGACGCGACGGCGAGCGCGTCCCAGGGGCGCCGCCGCAGCAAGAAGACGAGCGTGGTCGCGACCCCGATGACGATCATGCCGATCGTGCCGCCGACGATCGCGGGGATCCAGGCGACGATGACCGCGACCGGGTTCGCCAGGTCCGCCATCGCGTCGTCCCACCACTGGTCGATCGGCAGCGGCGCCGATCCGCTCAGCTCGACGGCGAAGCGGAGTCCGACGAAGAGCACCGCAGCGACGACACCCACCACGAGGGCGATCGGACGGCGGTGATCGACCCGCGGCCGGTCGGGCAGCAGGGCGGCGTCGGTGGTGGCATCCATCCCGGAATCGTCGCAGGTCCGATGCCGTGACGGCGAGGTCTTGCTCCGCGGCGTCGAACCACTCCTCAGTGCGGACGCGCCGAGGCGATGAGCATGTCGAGCCCCAGCTCGAACGCGCGGGTGGCGACCGGGTCGTCGGGATCTTCGTCGACGAGCGCGGCGAACGCGGCCGCGAAGCGCGGCACCGTCCCTTCCTGCCCGGTGGGATCGAACACCACGCTCGGGCCCGACATGTCGAGCACGCTGCCGAGGATGAACGACTCGAAGACCGTGAGCAGGGGGAGCAGGTCGCGCTGCGGCCACCCGACCGCCTCGGCGGCGACGGCGAAGTGCTCGTACCCGGCCAACAGCACCGGCGCCGACGCCCGCTCGGTCATGAGCAGGGGGATCGCCCGGGCGTGACGGGCGAACGCGCGGCGGTACGACCGCGCCCAGGCGCGCAGGCCCTCTTCCCAGGGGAGGTCGCGCAGCGGCGCGAAGTCGATGTGCTCCGACACCAGCGCCCGCACGTCTTCGACCATGGCCGCGCGGTTGGGCACGTGGTTGTACAGCGAGGCGGGGTTCACCCCGAGACGGGCGGCGACCCGGCGCACGCTGGCCCCGTCGGGGCCGTGACGGTCGACGAGCGCGAGCGCCGTGCGCGCGATGAGATCGCGGTTCAGCAGCGGGGTCGTGGGTCGAGCGATGGTGGCCTCCGGGGTTCGTCCCGAGCCTACGCATCGGGGTGTCGGAAAAGCCTGGTTCCCATAAAACAAACGGTGTATGTTTACCGCCATGACCACCGAGGCCTTCACCGTCGTCGAAGCGGACATCGACCGACTGCACGCCGCCCTCGACACCGGCGTCGTCACGAGTGTCGAGCTCGTCGCCCGCTACCTCAACCGCATCGGCGCCTACGACCGCTCGGGCATCCGCCTCAACGCCGTCCCCGTGCTCAACCCGCGCGTCTTCGGCGAGGCGCGCGCCGCAGACGCCCGCCGTGCCCGTGGCGAGCAGCGCGGCCGCCTCGACGGCATCCCCTTCACCGCGAAGGACAGCTACCGGGTCGAAGGCCTGCCCGTGGCATCCGGATCCCCCGCCTTCCGGAACCTCATCGCCCAAGACGACGCCTTCGCCATCGAGCGCCTCCGGGCCGCGGGCGCGGTGTTCCTCGGCCTGACCACCATGCCGCCGATGGCTGCCGGGGGCATGCAGCGCGGCGTCTACGGCCGCGCGGAGTCGCCCTACAACGGCGAGTACCTCACCTCGGCGTTCGGCTCCGGCTCGTCGAACGGCTCGGGCACGGCCACCGCGGCCAGTTTCGCCGCCTTCGGCCTGGGCGAGGAGACGTGGTCGTCGGGCCGCGCGCCGGCCTCGCACAACGCCCTCGTCGCCTACACCCCCTCGCGCGGCGTCATCTCGGTGCGCGGCAACTGGCCGCTCGTGCCCACCATGGACGTCGTCGTGCCGCACACCCGCTCGATGGCCGACCTGCGTCACGTCCTGGATGCCGTGATCGCCGACGACGCCGTGACCGAGGGCGACCTGTGGCGCACGCAGCCCTGGATCGCACTCCCGAGTCCCTCCGAGGTGCGCCCCGCCTCGTTCGCCGAGCTCGAGACCCCGCCGCTCGCGGGTCTGCGCTTCGCCGTGCCCCGCATGTACATCAACGGCGACCCCGACAACGCGATCCCCATCGCCACGCGCGCGAGCGTCATTCGGCTGTGGGAGTCCCTGCGCGCCGACCTCGAAGCCGCCGGCGCCGAGGTCGTCGAGACCGACTTCCCCGTCGTCGACCGCTACGAGAAGCTGCACGACCGAGACGAGGACTTCCTCGACCGCGGGTTCGTCACCCGCGAGTTCCTCGACGACGAGGTCGGCGACCTGGCGGTCTGGGCGATGGACACGTTCCTGCGTCAGAACGGCGACCCCGAGCTGCACCGCCTCGCCGACGCCGACGCCGCGCTCATCTTCCCCCCGCCGCCCGGCGCCCTGCACGACCGCTACGGCATCTGGCACTTCGACATCTCGTACGACATCGCCGACTACGTGCAGCGCGCCGGCAAGTGGGAGCCCGACTGGCGGGACGTCGCGAGCCTCGAGCAGGGCCTCCGGGGCCTCGAGCACACCCGCCGCGTCGACTTCGAGGACTGGCTCGAGGCCGAGGGCTTCGACGCCGTGATCTTTCCCACGCAGTCCGACGTCGGTCCCGCCGACGCCGACGTGAACCCCGCCTCGGCCGACATCGCGTGGCGCAACGGCGTCTGGGTCTCGAACGGCAACCTCGTGCCCCGCCACCTCGGCATCCCGACCGTCACGGTGCCGATGGGCACCATGTCCGACACGGGGATGCCGGTCGGCCTGACGATCGCCGGGCCCGCGTACAGCGACACCCGGCTCGTGCAGCTCGGCTCGGCGATCGCCGATCTCGGTCAGCGGCGCACCGCACCGCCGCGCACGCCCGCCCTGCCCGACGAGACCGTGTTCGCCGACCCGAAGCCGGCCGCGCAGGGCACGCTCTCGCTGCGCGTCGACGAGGTCTCGCTCGACGGTACGCTCGTGCGCTTCACCGCGATCGTGAGCGGTGGCCCCGCCGCCGACGTGGTCGCCTACGTCGACGGCATCCGCGTCGAGACGAGCCGCGAGGGCGACCGCGTGAGCGGCTCGACCGAGGTGGCTCCCGGCGCCTACGGTGAGGCCGTGAGCGAATGGGTCGCCCCATCCGGTCCGCTCGTCGTCGTCGTCGCCCGCGACGCGGCGGGCGCCGTGGCCGGCGCCGTCGCGACCACCCCGCACGCCTCTCTCTGACATCCCCGAGTCTCGAGGAATCGACATGACCACCGACACGACCGCCGTCTTCGACTACTTCTCGCAGGTCGATCTGCCCACCCCCACACTGTCCGACGACGAGGTGCGCCGTCTGTTCGCCGACGTCTTCGGCGTCGAGATCGACGTGCATGCCCTCGGCAGCCAGCAGGATCAGAACTTCCGCGTGTTCCCACGGGGCGAGAGCGATCCACTGGGCGTGCTGAAGCTCAGCAACCCCGTCTTCAGCGAGGCCGAGATCGACATGCAGGACGCCGCGGCCTCCCTCGTGGCCGAGCGCAGCCCGCACGTGCGCATCCCCCGGATCGTCGAGGGTCCGCGCGGCGTCATGTCCGCCTGGTGGGAGTCGTCGCAGGGCCGCATCCATGCCCGCGTGATCGAGAACATCTCGGGCCGCACCCTGAACGGCTCCGGGTACCTCTCCCCCACCGTCGTCGCGGCGCTGGGCACGCTCTCGGGCGCCGTGAGCCGCTCGCTCGCCGACTTCACCCACCCCGCCAGCGGCCGGGTGCTGCAGTGGGACCTGCGGCACGCCGGTCGCGTCATCGACACGCTGCTCCCCCTCGAACCCGACACCGAGGTGCGGGGCGTCGTACAGCGGGCCTCCGACGCCGCTCGTGCGGCGCTGGCCCCGGTGGCCGACGCCCTGCCGATGCAGGCCGGGCACTTCGACGTCACCGACGACAACGTGCTGCGCGCCGACGGCACGGTCGTGCCCGACGCGGTCATCGACTTCGGCGACGTGTGCACGTCGTGGCGCGTGGGCGAGATCGCGACGACCGTGTCGTCGGTGCTGCACCACGACGGCGCCTCCCCCGAGTCGGCGCTTCCCGCCATCCGCGCGTTCGACGAGCTGCGCGATCTCACCGACGACGAGATCACCGCACTCTGGCCGCTCGTCATCCTGCGCGGCGCCGTGCTCGTGCTCAGCGGCCGCGCCCAGGTGCGCCTCGACGAAGAGAACGCCTACGCCACCGACGGACTCGACCGCGAGTTCCGCATCCTCGTGCAGGCGGCATCGGTCCCCCTCCCGGTGATCACCGCCGCGACGCGCGCCGCCCTCGGTCGCCCCGCGCTCGACGCGCGCGGCTGGACGGGTCGGACCCTGCTGCCCTTCGCCTCGCCGCGGGTGGAAATCGATGCCACGACCGAATCGCCCCTGAACGACGCGGGAGCCTGGCTCGATCCGTCGACCCTGGATGCCGCGGCCCTCGACACCCTCGACGCCGGCGCCGCGATGGTCACCGTGCCCGCCGGGCGCGCGCAGCTCACCGGCACCGTCGACCCCCTGCCGTCGACGACGGCGACCATCCCGACGGGCGTCACGCTCTGGCTCGCCGAGTCGACCCTGCTCGCCCCCGGTGAGATCTCCGTCGACGGCGACACCCTCACCTGGGCCTCGGGCGACGAGACGGTGATCGTCAGCGGCATGCCCGGGGACTCGGCATCCGGGATCCTGCCCGCGCGCACCCGCCTCGTCGTCCGGCGTGCAGCCGACGGCGTCGTGCCGCCCGCGCGCGTCTCGCCCTCGCTGGCCGCGGCTTGGCGGAACGTCGCCGGCGACCCCGGCGAGGCCCTCGGCATCCCCACCGCGATCCCGGCCGACGACGACGTGCTCGCCCGACGGCACGAGGTGCTCGCCGAGGTGCAGGAGCACTACTACTCCGCTCCCCCGCGCATCGAGCGCGGCTGGCGCGAACACCTCATCGACGTCGACGGACGCGTGTACCTCGACATGGTGAACAACGTCGCGTCGGTGGGCCACGCCCACCCGCACGTCGTCGAAGCGGGCTCGCGGCAGATGCGCCTGCTCAACACCAACTCGCGCTTCCACTACCGCGCGATCACCGACTACGCCGACCGCCTGGCGGCGACGCTGCCCGACGGATTCGACACGGTGTTCCTCGTCAACTCCGGCTCCGAGGCCACCGACCTCGCCCTCCGCCTCGCGATGGCGGCGACCGGCCGCCCCGACATCGTCGCGATGCGCGAGGCGTACCACGGCTGGACCTACGCCAGCGATGCCGTGTCGACCTCGGTCGCCGACAACCCCTTCGCCCTCGACACGCGCCCCGCGTGGGTGCACACCGTCGACGCGGCCAACTCGTACCGCGGCCGGCACCGGGGGACGGATGCCGAGAACTACGCCCCCGAGGCCGTCGCCGTCATCGACGAGCTCGCGGCATCCGGTCGCGCGCCCGCGGGATTCATCGCCGAGACGTACTTCGGCAACGCCGGCGGCGTGGCCCTGCCCGAGGGGTACCTCACCGACGTCTACGCCGCGATCCGTCGCCACGGCGGCCTCGCGATCGCCGACGAGGTGCAGGTGGGCTTCGGCCGCCTGGGCGAGTGGTTCTGGGGCTTCCAGCAGCAGGGCGCCGTGCCCGACATCGTCGCGGTGGCGAAGTCGATCGGCGGCGGGCACCCGCTCGGGGCGGTCATCACGCGCCGAGAGATCGCCGACCGCTACCGCACGCAGGGGTACTTCTTCTCGTCCACCGGCGGCTCCCCCGTCTCGTCGGCGATCGGCCTGGCCGTGCTCGACGTCATCGAGAGGGAAGGCCTGCAAGAGAACGCGCGCGTCGTCGGCGCGCACCTCAAGGGCCGTCTCGAAGAACTCGCGCAGGCGCATCCGATCATCGGCACCGTGCACGGCTCGGGGCTGTACCTGGGTGTGGAGTTCGTGCGCGACCGCGAGACCCTCGAGCCCGCCTCGGCCGAAACCGCCGCCATCTGCGATCGCCTGCTCGAGCTCGGCGTCATCATGCAGCCCACCGGCGACTTCCAGAACGTCCTCAAGATCAAGCCGCCGCTGGTCATCACGCGCGCCTCGGTCGACGTCTTCGTCGACGCGCTGGATCGCGTGCTGACCACCGGTTTCTGACCGACCCCTCCGCGCGACCCGCGCGACCCGACACGACCGACCGACCGGCCAAGGAGCACGACATGTGGCGCATGCCCGCAGAATCCGCCCCGCACGAGCGCACGTGGATGGCGTTCCCCCGCGAGGGCATCACGCTCGGCGAGGGCGCCGAGACGCGCGAAGAGGGTTACCGCGCCTGGACTGACGTCGCCCACGCCGTCGCGCAGTTCGAACCGGTGAGCATGGTCGTCGACCCCACCGAGATGGCCCGCGCCCGCCGCATGCTCGACTCGTCGATCGAGATCGTCGAGGCCCCGCTCGACGAGTTCTGGATGCGCGACATCGGACCGACGTTCGTCGTCGACCCCGACCGCCCGGGGGTCCTCGGCGCCGTCGACTGGATCTTCAACGGGTGGGGCGCCCCCGACTGGGCCGAGTGGCAGACCTCGGCCGGCATCGCCCGCGTCGTCGCCGAGCATCTGAACGCCGAACGGATCGACTCGCTGCTCGTGGCCGAGGGCGGCGGACTGCACGTCGACGGCACCGGCACCGTGCTGCTCACCGAGACCGTGCAGCTCGACCCCCGCCGCAACCCCCACGCCGACCGCGCCCGCGTCGAGGCCGAGATGGCCCGCACCCTCGGAGCGACCGAGGCCATCTGGCTCTCGCGCGGCCTCACCCGCGACTACGACGACCTGGGCACCAACGGCCACGTCGACATCGTCGCCACGTTCGCCTCGCCCGAGCACGTGCTGCTGCACGAGCAGACCGATGCCGCGCACCCCGACTTCGAGGTCTCACGCCTCATCCGCGGCGAGCTCGAGACCGCCTTCGCGCGACTCGGCCGCACGGTCGCGATCACCGGAGTGCCCGCGCCGACGACGCTGCGCGACGGCCACGGGTGGGTCGACTGGAGCTACATCAACCACCTCGTCACCAACGACGGCGTCGTGCTGTGCGGCTTCGGCGACGAGGCCGCCGACGCACGCGCCAGCGAGATCATGGCCGACGCCTACCCGGGGCGGCGGGTGGTCACGGTCGACGCGCGTGCGATCTTCGCCCGCGGCGGCGGCATCCACTGCATCACCCAGCAGCAGCCGCGGGTGGGCTGACCGGGCGGGGATGGGGCGTCGGTTCTGCGCCGCGCTCGACACGTCGCCGGGGTCACCGCGACGTCGCGCAGGAATGACGAAGGCCCCGGATCCGTGAGGATTCGGGGCCTTCGTGGTGGCGGTGACGGTGGGATTTGAACCCACGGTAGGGGTGAACCTACACAACATTTCGAGTGTTGCACCTTCGGCCGCTCGGACACGTCACCGCCGAACAGCTTACGACACTCGACGGGATGCCGCGAATCCGAGCGGGTCGACGGGCCCTCGGCGTCGGCCCCGAGCCGAACTCCTGAGAAACCGGGCCGCCGACGCCCGCTACGGCGATGCGGTGCCCACCGCGCACCGCATCTCAGGACTTCGGCCCGGCCCGCGCCGCCACCGCCCGCACCGCCGAGCCCCCCGGCATCCGTTCGTCCACCGTCGAAGCACCCCCCTGGAACCGGTTCGCGACCGCTGCCAGGATCGGAGCATGAGCGTGATCGAGAACTCCAAGCTGACGGTTGTGGGCGCGGGAAGCGTGGGGGCGAGCGTGGCGTACGCGGCCCTCATCCGCGGATCGGCGCGGCACGTCGCGCTCTACGACATCGCCACCGAGAAGGTCGAGGCCGAGGTGCTCGACCTCGCCCACGGCACGCAGTTCACCGGCACCAGCGACATCACCGGCGGCAGCGACGTGTCGGTGGCCGAGGGGTCGCACGTCGTCGTCATCACGGCCGGCGCGAAGCAGAATCCGGGTCAGACCCGCACCGAGCTCGCCGCCACGAACGCCGGGATCATCCGCGAGATGATGCCGAAGCTGCTCGAGGTCGCACCGAACGCCGTCTACGTCATCGTCACGAACCCCTGCGACGTGCTCACGGTGCTCGCGCAGCAGGCGACCGGCCTGCCGACGCGCCGCATCTTCGCCTCGGGCACGGTGCTCGACACCTCGCGTCTGCGGTGGCAGCTCGCCCAGCGGGCGGGGGTCAGCACCGCGAGCGTGCACGCGTGGATCGTCGGCGAGCACGGCGACACCGAGTTCCCGTTGTGGTCGACCGCCACGATCGGATCCGTCCCCATCACCGAGTTCGAGCTGCCCGGAGGGGGCCGCTTCACCACGGAAGAGTTGGATGCCATCGCCGTCGACGTCCGCGATGCCGCGTACAAGGTCATCAAGGGCAAGGGGGCGACGAACTACGCGATCGGCTTGTCGAGCGCGCGCATCGTCGAGGCGATCCTGCGCGACGAGCACGCCATCCTCCCCGTGAGCACCGTGCTGCAGGACTTCCACGGCATCGACGGCATGGCCCTGTCGGTGCCGTCGATCGTCTCGGCCCGCGGCGCGGTGCCCCTCGCCGGCACGCCGTTCTCCGACGCCGAGCTCGGGCTTCTGCGCCGCTCGGCCGACGCGTTGACGACGGTGGCGGAGTCGCTGCGCGACTGACGCGGGGCTCTGCGGGGCGGGGCCGGGCGCGGGGCGCCGGGTCCGGCGCGGCGCGGCGGTTCGCGCATAAACGCTATCCCTGCGCATAAACGCTCTCTCACCGCGTTTACGCGCGGGAATGGCGTTTGTGCGTGGGGGCCGCCGGCAGCGGGGTACGGATGCCGCCCTGACCCAGCCCGCCGCCGCGCCCGGTCGGGCCACACCCGCCCCCGCCACACCCTCGCCCAGCCGAGCCCACGCCCCGCCAGGTCGCACCCCCGTCCGGTCGCACCCGGCCGCGCTACACCTCAAGCCCGGCGCGGCGCGACGACTCACCCATAAACGCTGTTCCTGCGCATAAACGCTCCCCCACCGCGTTTATGCACAGGAACGGCGTTTAGGCGAGCGGCCGCCCGACAGCAGATCCCGGATGCCGCGGCCCGGCGCCGGCGATGTCGGAGGCCCCGCGTAGCCTGATGCCATGGCATCCCGACGTCCCGCTGCAGCCCCCGCTCCGTACCGCTGCACCGAGTGCGGGTGGACGACGGTCAAGTGGGTCGGCCGATGCGGGGAGTGCCAGTCGTGGGGCACCGTGGTCGAGGCCGCCGAGCAGACGGGCATCGTCCGATCGATCGCTCCGGTCGCTCCGGGCGCGGCCCGGATGGCGCGGCGCATCACCGAGATCGACACGCAAGACGCCCCCCGGCGCACCAGCGGCGTCGGCGAGTTCGACCGCGTTCTGGGCGGCGGCATCGTTCCGGGTGCGGCGATCCTGCTCAGCGGAGAACCCGGCGTCGGTAAGTCGACGCTGCTGCTCGAGGTCGCCGCGCAAAGCGCCCGCGCGGGGCGCCGCGTGCTCTACGCCAGCGGTGAAGAATCCGCCGCCCAGGTGCGCCTGCGCGCCGAGCGCACCGGCGCGCTCCACGAAGAGCTGTTCCTCGCCGCCGAGACCGACCTGGCCACGATCCTCGGGCACATCGACCAAGTCGAGCCCGGCCTGCTCATCGTCGACTCGGTGCAGACGGTGTCCTCCTCACACAGCGACGGCGCCGCGGGTCAGCCGGCGCAGGTGCGCGAGGTCGCGTCGGCGCTCATCCGTGTCGCGAAAGAACGCGGGCTGCCCATCATCCTCGTCGGCCACGTCACCAAAGACGGCTCGATCGCCGGACCCCGCATCCTCGAGCACCTCGTCGACGTGGTCTGTCACTTCGAGGGCGACCGACAGACGTCGCTGCGCTTCGTGCGCGCGCTCAAGAACCGCTTCGGCCCCACCGACGAGGTCGGCTGCTTCGACATGACCGGCACCGGCATCTCCGAGGTGTCCGACCCGAGCGCCCTGTTCCTCGGGCACGGCGAACCCGAGCCGGGCACGTGCGTCACCATCGCGATGGAGGGCCGCCGCGCCCTGCCCGTCGAGATCCAGGCACTCGCCGTGCGCCAGACGGCACCCAACCCGCGGCGCATCGTGAACGGCGTCGACTCGTCACGCGTGGCGATGGTGCTCGCCGTGCTCGAGAGCCGCATGGGCCTCACCCTGTCCGACCGCGACGTGTATGTCTCGACCGTCGGCGGGGTGCGCCTGGTCGAGCCCGCGGCCGACCTCGCCATCGCCATCGCGGTGGCCAACGCCGTGAAGAACCGCAAGGTGTCGAAGCGCCTCGCCGCGATCGGCGAGTTGACTCTCACCGGCGAGATCCGCAACGTCACGCAGGCCGCGCAACGGGCGTCCGAAGCCAAGCGCCTGGGCTATCACACGGTGCTCGACGCCTCGTCGCGCAAGCTCGCGCAGGCGCTCAACGAACTGCAGGTGCGCGGCATGCCGCGCGACGACAGCGAACCGGGGTTCTGAGCCACACGGACCGACGCCGCGACGCCGCGGTCGAGGCGCCGCGATCTCGACGCCGCGCTCAGGCGCCGCGGTCGAGGTCACGCGACGGTGGGATCACGCTGCGCTGACCCGCGGACGACCCGAACCGGGCCGGGTGAGGGCGCGAAAGATCCCCCGGAACGACAAACCCGCGTGGTCGATCAGCGACCCGGAGGAGCGGCCCGCCGACGGCGGTGCGGCGACGTCATGCCCAGAACCGCGGGGATGACAAGTCCGGCGGCGCACACGGCACCGGCGATCAGGAACTCCATGTCCCCGAGTCTTGCACGCGCCCTTCACCCACGCGAGTCCGATACTTCACCCGTGAGCATGGGGCTGCTCCGCGCTGGGGTCTCAGGCGTCCAGCGCGGCGATCAGATCGGCGGGCGACGCTTGGATCGGGTGCGGCCCTGCGATGTCGAGGAACACCGAGGTGATGGCATCCTGGTGCGCTCCGAGGAACGCGCGCAGCCACTGCGGCGACTGCAGCGCCACGTGCGGCGGCAGCGTCTCGGGCTTGTGGGCGGCGTCGCTGAACAGCAGCAGTGCGATCTCGCCGGAGTCGGGGTCGCGGTACGTCCACACCTCGCCGACGTCGAGCGGGTTGTCGGGGTCTCCCGCACTCATCAGCGGAACCACCGTCGGGCCGTGCCGCAGGGCGAAGGCGATCGCCGCCATGTCCTGGGTCTGCAACGCATCGGTCAGCGCGGTGTTCTTGAAGTCCACGGCGACCTTCTTCCCCTTGCGCTTCTTGCCTCCGGCCATCCTCCGAGCCTAACCGCGGCTCCGCGGCCCCGCGGCGACGCGTCGCGGAACCGCACCGCGCGGCCGGGCGACTCGAGGCCGAAGCCCCGCTCGCTACGCCAGGAACCCGCGCAGCAAGGCCTCCGACCCGGCCAGGTGATCCCGCATCGCCGCGTGGGCGGCATCCGGTCTCCCCGCCAGGATCGCCGACACGATCGCCGCGTGCTGCGAGGTCGAGTGATCGATGTTGCGCGGCAGCAGGGGGAACGTGTCGAGCCAGGCGTTCACGCGCGCCCGGTTGTCGGCGACGAGGGGCACGAGCGAGGGGATGCCGGCGAACTCCGCGATCGTCAGGTGCAGCAGCGTGTCCAGGCGCCGGTAGTCCGCGCCGGAGGCCGTGGCCGCCGCCTCGTGCCGAGCCCAGAGCACATCGCGCTCGTCGGCCGACAGCGCGCGGCCCGCGGCGGCCCACGCCGCCCCGGTCTCGAGCACGCCGCGCAGCGCGATCACGTCGGCGAGCTCGGTCGGCGCCACCACCGCGGGCTCCGACGGACGCGGCACGGGGTCGATCACGAACGTGCCGCCGTAGCGTCCGCGCCGCGTCTCGAGCCACCCGGCGTCGGCCAGCTCGCGGATCGCCTCGCGCACGGTGTCGCGACTCACGCCGTACAGCGCGGCGAGCTCGCGCTCCGCCGGGAGGGACTCCCCGGGAGCGACCAGGCCGAGACGAACGGTCTGCACGATGCGCGCCGTGGTGTCTTCGAGCGCGTTGCCGCTGCGCACCGGCCGGTACACGGCTCGGCGCAGGTCGTCGAGCGGCGCGTCTGTCACCGTCTCAGCCTGTCATGTCACCGGTTCACAGGGGCGTGACGTAGGCGTTGGTGATTCCCCCGTCGACGACGAACGCCGTCGCGGTGATGAACGACGCGTCGTCGGATGCCAGGAAGGCCACCGCCGCGGCCATCTCGTCGGGCTCCGCGAACCTCCCCATCGGCACGTGCACGAGCCGACGCTGCGCCCGCTCGGGGTCTTTGGCGAACAGCTCCTGCAGCAGCGGGGTGTTGACGGGTCCGGGGCACAGGGCGTTCACGCGGATGCCCTGGCGGGCGAACTGCACGCCGAGCTCGCGGGTCATGGCGAGCACGCCGCCCTTCGACGCCGTGTACGAGATCTGCGAGGTCGCCGAGCCGAGCAGCGCCACGAACGACGCCGTGTTGATGATCGACCCCCGGCCGGCGGGCACCATGTGCCGCAGGGCGGCGCGCGAGCACAGGTAGACGCTCTTCAGGTTGACGTCTTGCACGCGGTCCCATGCGGGCAGCTCTGTCGTCTCGATCGAGTCGTCGTCGGCGGGCGAGATGCCGGCGTTGTTGAACGCGATGTCGACGCTGCCGAGGTCGGCGGCCACGCCGTCGAAGAGGGCGTCGACCGATGCCTCGTCGGCCACGTTGACCTGACGGAAGACGCCGCCGACCTCGGCGGCGGCCGCGGTGCCGGTGGTCTCGTCGAGGTCGGCGATCACGACGCGCGCGCCTTCCGCGGCGAAGCGGCGCGCGGTGGCGAGGCCGATGCCGCTCGCGCCGCCCGTGACGATGGCGACGCGGCCGCCGAGACGCTGGGTGAGGTCGATGGTCATTGCGGGTGGTTCCTTTCGAGCGGTACCGCGTCCCCCTGTCTGTTCGGGGGCAAGTGGGGAATGGGGGTCAGGGTGACGGGTTCACTCGGTGGCGTAGAACACGTTCTTCACCTCGGTGAAGTGCTCGGCGGCATCGGGACCCAGCTCGCGACCGAGGCCCGATGCCTTCATGCCGCCGAAGGGCGTCGAGTACCGCACCGAGGAGTGCGAGTTCACCGACAGCACGCCGCTGCGGACGGCGCGGGACACCCGGATGCCACGGCCCAGGCTCTCGGTCCAGATCGAGCCCGCGAGGCCGTACGCGCTGTCGTTGGCGAGTCGGATGGCATCCGCCTCGTCGTCGAAGGGCAGCACGGCCAGGACCGGACCGAACACCTCCTCGCGAGCGACGCGGTCGCCGGGCTGCGCCAGCACCACGGCCGGAGCGAACCAGAAGCCGTCGCCCTCGGGCGCGGATCCCCGGAACGCCACGTCGGCCCCGTCGAGGAACCCCTGCACGCTGGAGCGGTGCGAGGCCGAGATGAGCGGCCCCATCTGGGTGTCCTCCCGCGTCGGGTCGCCGACCTTCCAGGCCGACACGGCGGGCTCGAGCAGCTCGAGGAACCGGTCGAAGACGCTCCGCTGCACGAGCAGGCGGCTGCGGGCGCAGCAGTCCTGCCCCGCGTTGTCGAACACGGAGCCCGGGACGCCGGCCGCCGCCTTCTCGAGGTCGGCGTCGGCGAAGACGAGGTTCGCGCTCTTGCCGCCGAGCTCGAGGGTCACCGGTTTGAGCATTCGCGCGCACCCGGCGGCCACCTCGGTGCCGACCTCGGTCGAGCCGGTGAAGACGACCTTGTGCACGTCGGGATGCGACACGAAGCGCTGGCCCACGACCGAGCCCGAGCCGACCACGACGCGGAAGAGCCCCTCGGGCAGCCCGGCCTCGAGCGCCAGCTCGCCGAGCCGGATCGCCGTCAGCGGGGTGAGCTCGGCCGGCTTGAGCACGACGGCGTTTCCCGCGGCGAGCGCCGGCGCGAAGCCCCAGGCGGCGATGGTCATGGGGAAGTTCCACGGCACGATGATCCCGACCACGCCGTAGGGCTCGTGGTAGGTCACGTCGAGCCCTCCGGCGACCGGGATCTGCGACCCGATCAGGCGTTCCGGCGCCCCGGCGTAGTAGTTGAGCACCTGGGCGACGTGCTGCGCCTCCCAGCGGGCCGAGCCGATCGGGTGGCCCGAGTTCTTCACCTCGAGCGCGGCGAGCTCGTCGACGTGCGCCTCGACGACCCCGGCGAACGACCGCAACGCGTCGGCGCGGGCGACGGGGGCGAGGGCTGCCCACGCGCGCTGGGCGCGCACGGCGTCGGCGACGGCGGCATCCACCTCGGCGAGATCGGCGCGCTCGAGGGTCGTGATCGGCGACCCGGTCGAGGGGTCGGTGACGGTGAACGTGCTCATGCGAGAGCTCCCTGGTGCTCGGAGGTGGAGATGTCGGCGCCGGAACGCGCGGCGCGATACGCCGCCGCCGCGGCGACGAGTCCGAGGAACAGCCGCCGGTCTTCGGCGTTCTCCTCGGGATGCCACTGCACGGCCACGAGGTAGTCGTCGCCCTCGGCCTCGACGGCCTGCACGAGTCCGTCGTCGGTGCGCGCCGTCACCCGCAGGCCCGCGCCCAGCCGGTCGACGCCCTGGTGGTGGTAGCTGTGGACGGTAAGCGCTCCGGCGCCGACGAGACCGGCGAGTCGGGTCGAGGCATCCACCTCGACGACGTTCTCGGCGAAGACGCCTCCGCCCACGCGGTACCGCTCGGTGCCGAGGGCCTCGGGAAGGTGCTGGTGGAGCGTGCCGCCGAGGGCGACGTTGAGAAGTTGCAGCCCCCGGCAGATGCCGAAGATGGGGATGCCGCGCTCCCGCGCCCCCGCGAGGAGTGCGAGTTCCCAGGCGTCGCGGTCTGCGCGCGCCGGGTCGGTGAGCGGGTGACGTTCGGCGCCGTAGAGCTCGGGCTGCACGTCGAGGCCCCCGGTGAGGATGAGGCCGTCGAGCCCGTCGAGCACGGCGGCGGCCGCCCGCTCGGGGCGCGGCTGCGGCGGCAGCAGCACGGCGCTGGCCCCCGAGGCGGTGACGGAGTCGAAGTACTGCTGCGGCAGGAACGATGCCCGCACGTCCCACACGCCCTGCTTCGCTCGCTCCAGGTAGGTCGTGAGCCCGACGACGGGTGTCCGGGTCGGATCAGAGGCGCTCGAAACCACGCACCCGCTCCCAATCGGTCACGGCGGCGTCGAAGGCCTCGACCTCGATGCGCGCCTGGTTGAGGTAGTGCTCGACGACGTCGTCGCCGAAGGCGGCGCGGGCGATCGTCGACGCGCGGAACAGCTCCGCCGCTTCCCGCAGGGTCGTCGGCAGCGTGTCGACGCCCGAGGTGTAGGCGTTGCCCGAGAGGGGCTCGGGCAGCGGCAGCTCGTTCTCGATGCCGTACAGGCCGCCGGCGATGATCGCCGAGATGGCGAGGTAGGGGTTCACGTCTCCGCCGGGCACGCGGTTCTCGACCCGCAGCGATGAGCCGTGGCCGACGACGCGGAGCGCGCACGTGCGGTTGTCGACGCCCCAGGCCACCCCGGTGGGCGCGAACGAGCCCAGTGCGAAACGCTTGTACGAGTTGATCGTCGGCGCGTACAGCAACGTGAATTCGCGCAGGGTCGCCAAAATGCCGGCGATCCAGTGCTCCATGAGGGGGCTGAAGCCGTGCGCGCCGTCGCCCGCCATCACGGCGTCGCCGCCGTCGCCGCGGACCGACAGGTGGATGTGGCAGCTGTTGCCCTCGCGCTCGTTGAACTTGGCCATGAACGTCAGCGACTTGCCGTGGCGGTCGGCGATCTCTTTCGCGCCGTTCTTGTAGATCGTGTGGTTGTCGGCGGTCTCGAGCGCTTCGGCGTAGCGGAAGGCGATCTCCTGCTGGCCGAGGTTGCACTCGCCCTTCACGCCCTCGCAGTACATGCCCGCGCCGTCCATGCCGAGGCGGATGTCGCGCAGCAGCGGCTCCAGCCGCGTGGTGGCGAGCAGGTTGTAGTCGACGTTGTAGTCGGTCGAGGCGCGCAGGCCCGTGTACCCCTTGCCCCAGGCTTCGCGGAAGGAGTCGTCGAAGACGATGAACTCCAGCTCCGTGCCCGCGTAGGCGGTGAGTCCCCGCTCCGCCAGACGCGCGCGTTGGGCGTTCAGGATGCCGCGGGGCGACTGCCCGACGTGCTGACGGTCCCCCCACGCGAGATCCGCCATCACCAGCGCCGTGCCCGGCTGCCAGGGGAGGCGGCGGAGCGTGTCGAGGTCGGGGACCAGCAACATGTCGCCGTAGCCCGTCTCCCAGCTCGACATGGCGTAGCCGTCGACGGTGTTCAGGTCGACGTCGACCGACAGCAGGTAGTTGCAGGCCTCGGCCCCGTGGGGCAGTACCTCGTCGCGCCAGAAACGCGCCGCGACGCGCTTGCCGACGAGGCGGCCCTGCGCATCGGGGAAGGCCACGACGACCGTGTCGATCTCGCCGGCCTCGATCGCGGCATCCAGTTCTGCGGTGGTGAGATTGCCCGCCATGGTGTCCCTCTCGCCTGCTCGTCGGCCTCGCGTGCGGAGGTCGTAACGAGGAACTTACACGCCAAAGGTAGACAGGTCGACCAATAGAAGGCCATGATTCTGCGCAGGCGCTCCTGAAGCCTGCCCGTTACCGTCTGGAGGCCCTATGTCCACCTCGAGCAGTTCCCGCAGAAAGGTCGCCGGCGCCACCTATACGGCGACCGACTCCACGTACTTCGAGAAACGCACCCTGAAACGTTCGGCCGGCGTCTGGGGGCTGTGGGGCCTCGCGGTCGCCGCCGTCATCTCGGGCGACTTCTCGGGGTGGAACTTCGGCGTCGCCAACGCCGGCTTCGGCGGCATGCTCATCGCCTTCGTGGTGCTCGTGGTCATGTACTACGGGCTGACGTTCTCGATCGGCGAGATGGCTGCCGCCATGCCCCACACCGGCGGCGCGTACTCGTTCGCGCGATCCGCGATGGGCCCCTGGGGCGGCCTGGCCACGGGCCTCGCCGAGACCATCGAGTACGTCGCCACGACGGCGGTCGTCGTGTACTTCTCCGGCCAATACGCCGACTCGGCGCTGGAGTTGCTCACCGGCGTGAGCCTGCCCGCGTTCGTGTGGTGGATCATCCTCTACGCGCTCTTCATCGCCCTCAACGCCGCCGGCGCGAACATCTCGTTCGGCTTCGCGATCGTCGTGTCGATCATCTCGATCGGCATCATCGTGGTCTTCGGCGTGATGTCGCTGGTCACGGGGGCGTTCGACTGGGCCTCGCTGTGGAACATCGTCCCGGATGCGGGGCAGACCGAGTTCCTCCCCCACGGCGTCGGGGCGATCCTGCTGGCCCTCCCCTTCGCCATGTGGTTCTTCCTCGGCATCGAGGAGCTGCCGCTGGCCGCCGAAGAGTCGCACGACCCCGCTCGCGACATCCCGCGGGCCGGCCTCTGGGCCCGAGGGACGCTCATCGTCACGGGTCTCATCGTGCTGTTCCTCAACACCGGGGTGCTCGGAGCCGAAGAGACCGGGACCTCCGTCGAACCCCTGCTCGACGGCTTCCGCGCGATGGTCGGCGACCAGGCCGCGGCGCTCCTGTCGCTGCTCGCCCTCGTCGGGCTCCTCGCGTCGCTGATGGGCATCATGTTCGCCTACGGCCGCAACATGTACTCGCTCTCGCGCGCCGGTTACTACCCGCGCTGGCTCTCTCTCACCGGTGCTCGCAAGACCCCGTGGGTGGCCCTCGTGTTCGGCGCGGTGCTGGGCTTCTTCGCCCTGGTGATCGTGCAGGCCGCGGGAGGAGACGCCAGCCCCGCCGGCGCGATCGTGCTGAACATCGCCGTCTGGGGCGCGGTGCTCGCGTACTTCCTGCAGATGGTCTCGTTCATCGTGCTCCGCAAGAAGTTCCCGAACGCGGTGCGTCCGTACAAGAGCCCGTGGGGCCTGTTCGGGGCCTACTCCGCGGCGATCATCGCCGCCGTCGTCTTCTTCGGCCTACTGCTGAACTCGGCCTACCTGCTGGCGATCGTCGCGATCATCGTGGTCTACGCGGTGATCTTCGTCGCCTTCGCCGTCTACGGCCGTCACCGCCTCGTGCTCTCGCCCGAGGAGGAGTACGCCCTCTCCGGCGGTCTGCACGGCGACCCGCAGAAGGAGGGCTACGACGCCCTGCAGGGCGAGGTGTTCGGCAAGGATTCCCCGCGCAGCTGACCCGGTGATGACGGAGGGGTGGATGCCATGGCATCCACCCCTCCGTTCGTCGCTGTGCGCGTCACTGCAGGACGAACGACGCCGTCCCGGCCGACGGGATGCCGCCGATCGACACGCTCAGGTGGTAGGTGGCTCCGCTGCCCGGCGCGTACGGCCGCTCGCTCTCGCACGAGCTGACCGAGGAACGCGTGCGGTCCCAGGTGAGGGGCGCCGAGCTCGTGACGGTCTGGCCGGCGGCGAGGGTGACCTCGAGATCGCTCGGCTCGGACTGGCAGTCGGTGGAGCGCCACCACACGTCGGAGCCGCTCGTCACGGTGAACGACTGCGCGCTCGTTCCGACGTTCATGGTGCAGGCGTTCGCCGACGAGTTGGTGAGGCGGATCGAGAGCTGCGGGTTCTCACCCTGCGCGTACTCGGCCTTGTCCGACAGCGCTTCGACCGAGATGTCGGCCGCGGTGCACTCGACCGGCCCCGACGACACGCTCTGCGTCGGGGTGGAACTCGGAGCCGCCGCGCCCGGCGGAGCAGCCGACGAGACGGCGGGGTCGGGGGAACTCTCGGCGGTGGCAGGCGTCTCTTCGGCCGTCGGGGCGGCGCGCCAGGGCGGAGCCGCGACGAGCCACACGACGAGGCCGATCACGATCAGGGCGAAGAGCCCTGCCGCGAGACGACGTCGACGATAGACCGCCGGGGACTGCCTCCGCCTTCGGGGGGCATCGGTCATGGTTCCAGGGTAGGCGTCACGGCTGAGTCCCCGCCCACGGCGCGCTCAGAGCTGCTTGAGCATGCGCGTGTTGCCCAGGGTGTTGGGCTTGACGTGCGCGAGGTCGAGGAACTCCGCGACGCCCTCGTCGGGACTGCGCACGAGCTGCGAGTACACGTCGGGGTCGACCACCTGCTCGCCGATCTCGGCGAACCCCCGACGCGTGAAGAAGTCGACCTCGAAGGTCAGGCAGAACAGGCGGCTGACGCCCAGCTCGCGCGCCCGCTCCTCGAGCATCTCGACGATGGCCCGCCCCACACCGTGATGCAGCCACTCGTCGTGAACGATGAGGGTGCGCACCTCACCCAGGTCTTCCCACATGACGTGCAGGGCGCCGCAGCCGATGACGACGCCATCGGCCTCGGCCACGACGAACTGCTGCACCGACCCGTAGAGCACCACGAGGTCTTTGCCGAGCAGGATGCGCTTCTGCACGAACGGCTCGAGCAGTTCGTGGATGCGTCGCACGTCGGCGGTACCGGCGGGGCGGACGACGAACGGCGCGGAAGAGGTCATCGACCCAGCGTACGCCGCGACGACGAAGGGCCCGGGTGCCATGGCATCCGGGCCCTCGTCTTTTATGCGATNGCCGCGGGGGGCGGTCTCGAACGCGAACTGACCGTTCTCGACGGTGACCTTGACGTGGTCTCCCGCCTCGAGCTCGCCGTGCAGGATCTTCTCGCTGAGACGGTCCTCGACCTCGCGCTGCATGGCGCGACGGAGCGGTCGCGCACCGAGGGTCGGGTCGAAGCCGATCTCGATGAGCTTGTCCTTCGCGTCGTCCGACAGCTCCACCGTCATGTCGCGGTCGAGCAGACGGTCGGCCAGGCGCTTGACGAACAGGCCGACGATCTGGCGAAGCTCGGGCTTGCTCAGCTGCGGGAAGACGATGACGTCGTCGACACGGTTGAGGAACTCGGGCTTGAAGTGGCGCTTGAGCTCTTCGTCGACCTTGCCCTTCATCCGTTCGTACGACGTCTGGGCGTTGCCCTCGACCTGGAAGCCGACCGGGCCTCCGGCGATCGCCGACGAACCGAGGTTCGTCGTCATGATGATCACGGTGTTCTTGAAGTCGATGACGCGACCCTGACCATCGGTCAGGCGACCCTCTTCGAGGATCTGCAGCAGCGAGTTGAAGATGTCGGGGTGGGCCTTCTCGATCTCGTCGAAGAGCACGACCGAGAACGGCTTGCGGCGCACCTTCTCGGTGAGCTGGCCGCCCTCTTCGAATCCGACGAACCCGGGAGGGGCACCGAATAGACGCGAGACGGTGTGCTTCTCACCGAACTCGCTCATGTCGAGCGAGATCAACGCGCCCTCGTCGTCGAAGAGGAACTCGGCGAGCGCCTTGGCGAGCTCGGTCTTTCCGACACCCGTGGGGCCGGCGAAGATGAACGAGCCCGAGGGACGCTTGGGGTCCTTGAGGCCCGCGCGCTGACGTCGGATCGTGCGCGACAGGGCCGCGATCGCCTCTTCCTGGCCGACGACGCGCTGGTGCAACGCCTTCTCCATGAACATGAGCCGGCTGGACTCTTCTTCGGTGAGCTTGAACACCGGGATGCCGGTCGCCTGGGCGAGCACCTCGGCGATCAGACCCTCGTCGACCACCGCGTGCGAGGCGACGTCGCCGGAGCGCCACTGCTTCTCGAGGCGCAGGCGCTCGGCGAGGAGGGACTTCTCCTCATCACGCAGCGACGCGGCCTTCTCGAAGTCCTGCTCCTCGGAGGCCAGCTCCTTCTGCTCGCGGACCTTGGCGATCTTCTCGTCGAACTCGCGCAGCTCGGGCGGCGACGACAGGATCGACAGACGCAGGCGGGCGCCGGCCTCGTCGATCAGGTCGATGGCCTTGTCGGGCAGGAAGCGGTCGCTGATGTAGCGGTCGGCGAGGTTGGCCGCCGCGACGATCGCGCCGTCGGTGATCTGCACCTTGTGGTGCGCCTCGTACCGGTCGCGCAGCCCCTTCAGGATGTTGATCGAGTGGGGCAGGCTCGGCTCGGCCACCTGGATCGGCTGGAAGCGGCGCTCGAGAGCGGCGTCCTTCTCGAAGTGCTTGCGGTACTCGTCGAGCGTGGTGGCACCGATGGTCTGGAGCTCGCCGCGGGCGAGGAGGGGCTTGAGGATCGACGCGGCGTCGATCGCGCCCTCGGCGGCACCCGCACCCACGAGGGTGTGGATCTCGTCGATGAAGACGATGATGTCGCCGCGCGTGCGGATCTCTTTCGTGACCTTCTTCAGGCGCTCTTCGAAGTCGCCGCGGTAGCGGGACCCGGCGATGAGCGAACCGAGGTCGAGCGAGTAGACCTGCTTGTCCTTGAGCGTCTCGGGCACGTCGCCCTTGACGATGGCCTGCGCGAGGCCCTCGACGACCGCCGTCTTACCCACACCGGGCTCACCGATGAGGACGGGGTTGTTCTTCGAGCGACGCGACAGGATCTGCATCACGCGCTCGATCTCTTTCTCGCGCCCGATGACGGGGTCGAGCTTGTTGTCGCGCGCGGCCTGCGTGAGGTTGCGACCGAACTGATCGAGCACGGCCGAGCCGCCCTGCGTGCCGGTCGAGGTCTGCTCGCCGGCACCCGAGGCGACGCCCGCGGGCTCCTTGCCCTGGTAGCCCGAGAGCAGCTGGATGACCTGCTGGCGCACCTTGTTCAGGTCGGCGCCGAGCTTGACGAGCACCTGGGCTGCGACACCCTCGCCCTCGCGGATGAGACCGAGCAGGATGTGCTCGGTCCCGATGTAGTTGTGGCCGAGCTGCAGCGCTTCGCGCAGAGACAGCTCGAGGACCTTCTTCGCACGCGGCGTGAAGGGGATGTGGCCGGTCGGCTGCTGCTGCCCCTGGCCGATGATGTCCTGCACCTGCTCACGGACGGCGTCGAGCGAAATGCCCAGCGACTCCAGCGCCTTGGCAGCCACGCCCTCACCCTCGTGGATGAGGCCCAGAAGGATGTGCTCGGTGCCGATGTAGTTGTGGTTCAGCATCTTCGCCTCTTCTTGGGCGAGCACCACTACACGACGAGCACGATCGGTGAATCGTTCGAACATCCTCAGTCCCTCCAAAAATGGGCTGACAGGCACGCCTCCGCGCGCCGTACATCGAGAGTAACCAGCGGCCGGATGCCGGGGACCCATGTTCGCCGTGGGCATACCGAGACGACGGCCGGTCTTGCGCAACACATCGATAGTCGTTACCTTATCGACAACCGATAACAACGATCATCGATAAGGAGTTGTCATGACCTCCCCCCGTCCGACCTCCCGTGTCCTCTCCCCCAGCGACACCGCCGGCTACGTCTTCTTCATCGTCGTGGGCGTCGCGATCGCCGTGTGGGCCGTCGTCCGCAGCGTCGCGAACATCGTCGCGGCCATCCCCAACCGCAACGTCCGCGTGCCGATGCCCTTCGTGGACACCGCCGCCCAGGCACCCATCGGCCCCGCCGGTGCCCCCGTGCCGATCGAACTGACCGGCGGCGTGGTCACCGCCCCGTCCCTCCCCGCCCCCTCCCTGTGGGCGCTCTTCCTCGCCGAGGGCCTGTTCGCCGTGGTGGTGGTCACGGTGGTGACGCTGCTGCTGCTCGTCACCACCTCGGTGCTGCGCGGGCGGATCTTCAGCCGGCGGCAGACGGTCCTCGTGTCGACCGCGGGCATCGTCGCCCTCACCGGCGTGGCCGGTGTGCCGTTCTTCCACAACATGGTCGCCAACGGCGCCGTCGCCTGGCTCTCGGAGCGCACCTACGACCGCGGCACCGTGTCGCAGATCGATCTACCGAGCTTCATCGGGGTCGCTTTCGTCGTGGCCCTCGTCGGCACGGTCTTCGCCGTGGGCGACCGCCTACAGCGCGACACCGAGGGGCTGGTCTGATGTCGAATCCCTCCTGGGTCTCCCCGCGCATGGAGCGCGGCATCGTCTGGCTCTTCGTCGCGGCGGGCGCCGTGATGGGCCTCACCCTGGCGCTTCCGGGCGTTCGGGCGGCGATCGGCATCGCGACGGGCGACGGCGGGTTCAGTCTTCTCACCGATGCCGAGGTCGAGCACTCCGCCGCCGCGGGCGGTGCGGGCATCGCGTCCGCGCGGTACGAGTCCGCCTGGGTCGTGGCCACGGGGCTCAGCACGGGTGCGCGCACCCTGTTGGTGCTGGGCGCCTCGTTCGGCGCCCTCACGGTGCTGATCACGGTGGGCGCCGTCGTGCTCTTCTTCCTGCTGCTGCTGTGGCGGCGGCCGTTCCACCGTGCACTCGTCCTGGCCACGCAGGTCGCCGGCTGCGCTCTGCTGGTGGGTGGGATCCTCTCGGCGGGCCTGTCCGGACTCGGGCGCATGATGGCCGCGGATGAACTCAACCCGGCGGCGGGGGAAGTCTTCGTGGTCGGCACGTCATTCGACCTGGTGTGGGCTCTCGTGGGGCTCGGCGTGCTGGCGCTGTCGCTCGTCTTCTCGCGCGGCATCCGCCTCCAGCGCGACACGGAGGGGCTGGTATGAGTCCCGCGGCGAGCGACGAGGGCCCCACCGGCATCCACTGCCGCCTCGACGAGCTCCTGGAGGCACGCGGCATGACGCTCACCCGTCTGAGCGAACTCGTCGGGGTCTCGGTCGTGAACCTCTCGGTCCTGAAGAACGACCGCGCTCGCGCCATTCGCTATTCGACGCTCTCGGCCATCTGCCGGGTGCTCGAGTGCGAGGTCGGCGACCTGCTGGTAGTGGAGCGGTGACCCCCGCCGTCAGCGGGTGCCGATGACCGCGATCGCGCCCGTCGTCTCGACATTTCCCCCCGACAGCACGACGGACGCATCGCCCGAGGGGACGTTGCCGCCCACATCGGCGAGCGTGACGCGGGGAGCGATGTCCATCGTGCAGATCTGATCGCTCGGGGGCGTGGCGAACTGCACGGCGATGTCACTCGCCGACGTGGTGACGGACTCGACCGTGGGCGGGCACCCCGAGCTGCCGTAGGTGAGGATCGCGACGAGCGAGTCGTCGACCCATCCGGCACTGGGAGCGAAGTCGGTCAGGCCCGCGGGGGCCGCCGACGGCAGCCCATTGAGCGACACCTCGCCCTGCGCGACACCGTCGACCGAGACGGTCCACGCGCGGGTGACGTCGGTCCCCTCGGGCAGTCCCACCAGCGTCGCGCGCGGCGCCATGTCGCGCGTGCAGGAGTCGCGGCCCGACTCCTCGAGCGTCACGGACACCGTGCCGTCCGCCACCGACGGTTCACCGCTCACCACGGGCGGGCACGACGAGCTCCCCTGGGTGACCAGCGCAATCGAGCGGCCTCCCTCGAGCCACGCGGCACCGATCTCGCCGGTGGGCGCCGTGGCCGTGGCATCCGGGGTCGAGACTGAGGGATCGGCCGACGCGGCCGACGATGCGACACCGGTCGCGCAGCCGGTGAGCGCTCCCGCGGCGAGAAGAGCGGCACCGATGACTCCGGCGAGGGACAGCGAGCGACGAGACATGGAACCTCCAACGGGGGGACGTTCCGGCTCATGATGGCCGAAGATCCTGGATGCCAGCGGCGAATGCCGCGATCGCGTCACTGCAGAGCGGAGGTGAGGCGGGCGAGGTTGTCGAGGATCGTGGAGCGCAGGGGCTGGGTGCGCCACTCCTCGATCGTCAGTTGACGGCTCAGTTCGCGGTACCGCCCCTCGACCTCGCGCATGTCGTGCACGAAACCCTCGCCGCGCACCAGGAGCGACACCTCGAGGTTCAAACCGAACGAGCGCATGTCCATGTTGCTGGAGCCGATGACGGCCACCTCGTCGTCGATGGTCACGCTCTTGCTGTGCAGGATGTACGGCTTGCGGTACATCCAGATCGTGACGCCGGCGCGCAGCAGCGCCTCGTAGTAGCTGCGTTGCGCGTGATAGACCATCGCCTGGTCGCCTTCTTCGGAGACGAAGAGCTCGACGTGCACCCCGCGCTGGCAGGCCGTGGTGATGGCGAGCAGCAGGGCCTCGTCGGGCACGAAGTAGGGACTCACGATGATGATGCGTTCGCGGGCGGCGAAGAGGAGCCCCAGGAACAGCTTGAGGTTGTTCTGGAAGTCGAAGCCCGGGCCCGAGGGCACGATCTGGCAGTCGAGTTCGCCCGGACCCGAGGTGACGCTGAACAGGTCGATCTCGTCGCTCAGGGTCTCGTCGGTCTCGCTGTACCAGTCCGACAGGAACACCGCGTTGATGCTCGCCACGACCGGTCCCTCGACGCGCACCATGAGGTCGACCCAGTGCAGGCCGCGGCGGATGTTCTTGCGCAGGTTGTACGAGGAGTCGGTGACGTTCTGCGACCCCATGTACGCCACGTCGCCGTCGATCACGAGCAGCTTGCGGTGGTTGCGCAGGTCGGGACGCTGGTAGCGGCCCCGCAGCGGCTGCACCGGCAGCATGAGGTGCCAGTGCGCCCCCATCGCATCGAGCCGTCGCAGAGTCTGCTTGTAGAACGGCTTGCCCCGGTTCGCCCAGTGGTCGAGCAGCACGCGCACGACCACGCCGCGCGCAGCGGCCTCTTCGAGGGCGCGGAAGAAATTGTCGGTCGAGTCGTCGGACTGCAGGATGTAGAACTCGACGTGCACGTAGCGCCGGGCCTGGCGGATGGCGTCGGCCATGGCGTCGAGGCTGCTCTGGTAGTCGGCGATGAGCGTCGCGGCATTGTCGCCCGCGAGAGGCATGGCACCCAGGTTGCGGTTCAACCGCACGAGCGCGCGGAACCAGTCGGGTGCGTTCGGCTGGAGCGTGCCGAACTCGAGCGAGGCGCTGGTGTCGTGGATGTATTCGTTGATCGCGGCCTGTTTGCGTCGGCGCTTTCGCGGTAACCGCGGATTGCCGATCAGCAGGAAGAGGAAGACGCCGACGAAAGGGATGAAGTAGATCGCGAGCAGCCAGGCCATGGCGGCCGTGGGGCGCCGGTTGCGCGGCACGATGATGATCGCGGCGATGCGCACCACCAGGTCGACCACGAAGAGCGTGATGACGAGCCAGCTCGTTTCGAACGCGGCGTTGATCACGGGTCCTCCTGGACGGGTTGTGGACCCAGCGTAGCGACGGCGTCCGACATCGACCGCGCGTCCGTCAGTTCGCGGAACCCTCGCTGCTCGCGGCGACCGGCGGGAGTCCGCGCTTCGCGCGCTCCTGCGCCTCGATGCGGGCGTACACCTTGCGCTCCGTGCGATCCATGCGGATGACGTTGCGGAGGATGAAGAAGAACACCACCGACACGACCAGGGTCGGCAGGATCGCCCACAGCATCGCGACCCAGGTGGCATCCATGCCTCCAGAATACCCGGGCAGCCGGGATCAACGGTCGCCGCACCCGTCCTCCCCACCCCTGCACCCTGGGGAACTGTCCACCGTCGAGCCATTTCGGCCCGCGCGGACCGCTCCCTCCGCGGCACTCTCGACCCATGACCACCACCGTCGTCCGAGCCTCGTCCTCATCGTCCTTCCTCGCGCTCGTCCCCCGCCTGCTGGAGTGCACGCCCCACCGCAGTCTCGTGCTGGTGCCCTTCGCCCACGGCCGCTCCCTCGGCGCTCTGCGCGTCGACCTGCCCCACGGGCGCGGGCAGGTAGAGCTCGACAGCATCGCCTCCACCGTCATCGGCACCGCCTGCAAGGTCGCCCGCACCGACGCCATCGCCCTCGCCGTCTACGCCGACGAGACGCTGAACGGGGGCGCCCCTCTCCCCCACCGCACCTTCGTCGACGCCGTGCTCGCCCGCGCCGACATCTGCGGGCTCAGGGTCGTCGACGCCCTCGTCGTGGGCGCGAACGCCTGGAACAGCTACCTCGACCCGTCGATGCCGGCCGGGCGTCCCCTCGCCGAGATCGGATCCGCCCTGACCGACGCCCCCGACACGCTGGTCGCGCCCGACCAGTTCTCCGCGGCGGAACTTCCCGACCCCGACCCCGCACTGGCCCGCGCGGTCGCGCGCCTTCTCGACGACGTCGACCGGGTGCTCGCCCGGCCCCGCGACCGAGCGCGACTCAGCGCCGCACGCCAGGGGGCGGCCGACGACATCGTCACCACCCTGGCCGACCCTCCCGCGCTGCTCGAGGACGCCGCCCGAACCCGCCCCGACGAGGTCACCCCCGCGCGGCTGGCCGCGCTCGCATTCTGCCTCGAGCGCCCCGCACTGCGCGACGTCGCCCTCATGCAGTGGGCGGGCGACATCACGGTCGGCGACGCCGTGTTCGACGCGCAGACGACCTTCGGCGACGGCGAACCCTTCCCGGTCGACCTGGCGCGGCCGATGTGGGGCGAAGGTCCCGCTCCCGACGCCGACAGACTCCGCCACGCGCTGGAGCTCTGCCGACGGGTGGCGTCGGTGGTTCCGCGCGAGCGGCGTCCCGGTGCGTTATCGGCCTGCGCCTGGCTGGCCTGGGCCACCGGTCGTTCGTCGCACGCGGGCACCTACGCTCAGGCCGCCGTCGAGATCGACAGTGCGCACGGCCTCAGCGCGATCGTGCTGACCATGCTCGACGCCGGACGCCTGCCGGAGTGGATCTTCGAGCGACCTACTTCACCAGCGGGAAAAGAATCGTCTCGCGGATCCCGAGTCCGGTGATGGCCATGAGCAGGCGGTCGATGCCCATGCCCATGCCGCCGGTGGGGGGCATCCCGTGCTCGAGCGCGCGCAGGAACTCCTCGTCGATCGGCATGGCCTCGTCGTCACCGCGCGCGGCGAGCTTCGCCTGCTCGACGAAACGCTGCCGCTGGATCACGGGGTCGACGAGCTCGGAGTACCCGGTCGCCAGCTCGAAGCCGCGAACGTACAGGTCCCACTTCTCCACGACGCCCGCGATCGAGCGGTGCTCGCGCACCAGGGGGCTCGTGTCGACGGGGAAGTCCATGACGAAGGTCGGGCGCGTGAGCCCGCCCTTGACGAAGTGCTCCCACAGTTCCTCGACCCACTTGCCGTGGGTCTCGTGCGGCGGGGCGTCGACGCCGGCCTCGGCTCCGAGGGCGCGAAGTTCGTCGAGCGACGCCTGGGGGGTGATGGTCCGACCGGCGGCCTGCGACAGCGAGTCGTACATCGAGATGCGGTCCCACTCTCCGCCCAGGTCGTACTCGGTGCCGTCGGCCCACGTCACCGTGGTCGAACCGGCCACCGCGACGGCGGCATCCTGAATGAGGGTCTGCGTCAGATCGGCGATGCCGTTGTAGTCGGTGTAGGCCTGGTAGGCCTCGAGCATCGCGAACTCCGGGCTGTGCGTGGAATCGGCGCCCTCGTTGCGGAAGTTGCGGTTGATCTCGTACACGCGGTCGATGCCGCCCACGACGGCGCGCTTGAGGAACAGCTCCGGCGCGATGCGCAGGTAGAGCTCGGTGTCGAAGGCGTTGGAGGTCGTGATGAACGGACGCGCGCTCGCGCCGCCGTGCTGCACCTGCAGCATGGGCGTCTCGACCTCGACGAAATCGCGTTCGGTGAACGTGCGGCGCAGGCTCGCATTCACCTTCGCCCGGGCGAGCACGGTCTCGCGTGCCCGATCGCGGACGATCAGATCGAGGAACCGGCTGCGCACGCGGCTCTCTTCGTTCAGCTCGGAGTGCAGGTTGGGCAGCGGCAGCACGGCCTTCGCCGCGATGGTCCACTCCGACACCATGATCGACAGCTCACCGCGTCGGCTCGAGATGACCTCACCCGAGACGAACACGTGATCGCCCAGGTCGATGAGCTCTTTCCACGCCTGCAGGGACTCCTCGCCGACGTTCGCGAGCGAGACCATCGCCTGGATCCGGCTGCCGTCTCCGGCCTGCAGCGAGGCGAAGCAGAGCTTGCCGGTGTTGCGGCTGAACACCACACGTCCGGCGACGCCCGCGACCTCGCCGGTCTCGGCACCCGCCTCGAGATCGCCGAACCGTGCACGCAACGCCGAGATCGTCGTGGTGACGGGCACCGCGACGGGGTACGGCCCACCGGCGGCGTCGGCGCGCTCGGCGAGCAGGCGCTCGCGCTTGGCGAGGCGGACCGCCTTCTGCTCGAAGACCTCGTCTTCGGTCGGTTCGGCGGTGTCGTTCGCGGGCGCGTCGGTCATCAGGGATGCTCCTCGGGGTCGCTTCCAGTCTATTCGCCGGGATCACCGGCGCCGTGGCGGCCGGTAGGTGCGCGGCGCGCGGCGCGCAGCGACCGGCGCGCAGCGACGGGCGCACGGCGCCCCACGCCCGGCGCGCAGCGCCCCGCGCCCGGTGTCCTGCGACAGACACGTCGGCGAGCGCCCGGCACCGATGCGCGGCGGCGCGGCCCAGACGTCGCCCAGCGACGACAGCGCAACCGACCCGCGCGGCCACCGCCTCCGCGTCAGCGCAGCGAGATCTCGGTGTTGTCGATGAAGCGGTGTCCCGCGACCGACGCCGCGATGAGGGCGAGGGCGCGCCCCGTGTGGCCTTCGTCGACGGGCAGGAAGGTGGCCGGGTCGACCACGTTGAGGTACTCGAGGGTGATGCGCTGCTCGCCCATCAGCGACGACTGGGCCGCGGCGATGCAGGAGTCCACGCCGAGATCGGCGTTCGAGGCGGCTGCTTCGAGGGCGCGCGGCAGAAGAGAGGCCGCGCGGCGCTCGGCGTCGTCGAGCAGCGCGACGCGGCTCGACACGGGCAGCCCGTCGGGGGTCCGCACCGTCGGCACGGTGGCCACGTCGATCGCGAAGTCCAGATCGCGGATCATGCGACGCACCAGGAACACCCGCTGCGCGTCGCGTTCGCCGTAGACGGCCACGTCGGGGGCGACCAGGTGGAAGAGCTTCGCCTCGACGGTCAGGACGCCGTCGAAGTAGAACGGACGCACGCGCCCCTCGTACCGCAGGCCGACATCGCCCGCCGAGACGCGTGTGGTGGCCGTGCCCCGCGGCAGGAACTCCTCGGCGGTCGGCGCGAACACGACGTCGACCCCGAGCTCGGCCAGGACGCGCGCGTCGGCGTCCGGGGAACGGGGGTAGCTCGCCGTCTCTTCCGCGGTGCGGAAGCGCAGGGGGTTCACGAACGTCGACACGACGACGACATCGGCGTTCGAGCGCGCCTCGTGGATGAGATCGACGTGACCATCGTGCAGAGCGCCGAGGGTCGAGACGAGGGCGACGCGCGGGCCGCCCGCCGGTCGATCTGCGCCTCGGATTTCTCCGAGTCGGGTGCGCAGATCCTGAAGGGTGCGGATCATCCGTCGATCGTATCGTCGCCGTCGAGCCCTCGAAGTCCCGCGCCCTCGATCAGAGCCTGGTCGACGCTGGAGCGCACGAGCGCCGAAAGGTACCCCCCGGGGTTGTCCACGCCCACGCGCGTCAGCAGGTCGGACGACTGGCGCACGATCGAACGCGAGAACTCGGTCGCCGTCGCGATCGCCTCGGCGTAGACCGTGCGGTCTTCCTCGGCCACCACCACCGGCTCGCACCCGAGCTCGACGGCCAGCGCCTGGGCGATCGGCAGAACGGGGCCCGGTGCCGTGACCGCCGCGTAGGCCTGGGCGAGCTGGCGCAGATCGATCGACGAGGCCCCGGTGAAGACGATCGCCGGGTGGATGGCGAGCGGGATCGCGCCGCGCTGGGCGGCGGGGTCGAGCACCCGGGCGCCGTAGGCCGGGTCGGTGTGCAGCACGAGCTGGCCCGGTTGCCACGCGCCGACATCGGCGAGGCCCGCGACCAGGCCCGGCAGCTGCTCGTGCGGAACCGCGATGACGACCAGCTCGCTGCGGCGCACCACTTCGTCGGCGCTCAGCACGGGCAGCCCCGGCAGGATGGCCTCGACGCGGTCGTCGTCGGATCCCGAGGTGATCGCCGTCAGCGCGTGACCGGCACCGGCGAGCGCCGCGCCGATGACGGGGCCGACCCGGCCCGCGCCGATGATGCCGACGCCGAGACGACCGTCGCGCCCGGCGCTCATCCGGCCCACCGGTGACTGCGGTCGCCCGCCGCCGCCGCCACGGTCGTCAGGGCGGTCTGCTCGAACAGGCGCACGGCGTCGTCGCGGTCGATCGCTCCGATCGCGGTCTGCGCGGTCCCGGCGATGACGTGTCCCGTCACGGTGGCCGTCCGAAGCGCTCGGGCGAGCGGACCCTGGTGCAGACCGATCGACTGCAGTCGCGCCAACGGGATCACGGTCAGGGAGCGCCACACGAAGCCGCGGCGGAGCAGCAGCGCGTCGTCGGTCAGCCGCACGCCGTTGCGGCGCCACGACAGGGGCCGCAGCAGCCGCGCGCGAGCGGGGGTCGTCACGTAGGGGTCGTCGTCCACCGGACCCAGGATGCCGTCGCGGAACACGAGTGTCCATTCGGCGCTCGACAGGCTCGGGGCGAGGATGCGCAGCACGCGCTCCACGTCGGCGCGGGTTCCGATCGGCAGTACCGCGGCGAACTGGTCGCTGGTGGTGTCGCTCGACGCGCGTCCCGACAACCGGTTCAGCGACACGCTCCACCAGCCGAACGGGCGCCACAGCAGGGGCTGACGCACCTCGATCGCGTGCACGCGGCCCGGCGGGACGATCTCGGACACCGTGGTGAACAGGCCGAAGGTGACGCGCACACCGTCGGACGTGGGGGCGATCGAGTACCGCAGCCCCCGCGCGATCGAGCGCACGTAGTACGCGCCGAAGGCGAGGAACATGGGCACGACGGTGAACAGCACCCAGAGCGTCGACACCGAGGCCGCCACCACGATGCCCACGACGAGGGCGATGAGCACCAGCGTCGACCCGCTCAGGACGCGGGATGCCACGAGCCGCCCGATTGGGATCCGCACGATGCTCTCGGGCTCGGCATCCGAAAGGTCTTCTCCGTCGACGAGTCCCTGCAGGCCCGCTCCCACGGCCTCGGCGGCCTGGCGGGCCACCGACGACCTCCCGGCGGTGCGTGCCCCCGCCTCGGCGAGGCGTCGACCGGAAGCGAGACGCAGGATGTCACCGCGGATCGCCTCGGCGTCTTTGCCCGAGAGGTACTCGAGCTTCACGTTGGCATCGAGGCCCGCTCCCACGACCTCGAGCTTCGCGAGGCCGAGCAGACGCGCGACCATCGGCCGGGTGAGGTTGACGCCCTGCACCCGGTCGAGGGGCGCCCGTCGGTGCGTGCGGAACAGCACGCCCGAGCGCACCTCGACGTCGTCGTCGCCGATGCGCAGGGTGTGGAACCGCCACGACAGCCGGAAGATCCCCAGCAGGACCAGCACCACCACGAGGGCGATTCCGCCGGCGATCAGCAGGAGGTTGTTCGCGAACAGGAAGTCGACCGGGTCGGGCGGCAGCGCCCCCGGGGGCAGGTCGGTGAAGGCGGGGAAGAACCACTCGATCAGTCGCTCCCGCAGGTTGGCCACGAGCAGACCGATGATCACGACCAGCGACAGTCCGCCGCGCAGCACGGGCGTCAGCGGGTGAAGTCGATGCCATTCGCCGTCGCTGTACGGCGAGCGCACGACCGGTCGCCGCAGCGGCCCGGCGGGGGCCGCGGCGCCCTCCGGGACACCCGATGCGGCGGCGGGAGTCGCGGCGGCGGAACCCTCGGCATCCGGTCCCGTCGCGTCATCGGCGGGCTCCGGCTCGCCCGGGGACTCCGCGGAACCCGCGGAACGGTCGTCGCTCACAGTCCCGTCCGGCGGGTCTCGGCGACGGCGATGAGCGTGTCGCGCAGCTGCTCGGCCGCCTCTTGCGTGAGTCCGGGGATGGTCACACCGGTCGAGGCCGCGGCGGTGACGAGTTTGAGCTGCGCGATGCCGAAGCCGCGGTCGAGCGGCCCGTGGGTGATGTCGACGAGCTGCATGCGCCCGTAGGGCACGGCCACGACCCGCTGCCACAGGATGCCGCGGCGGAAGACCAGATCGTCGCGGCGCAGCTGGTAGCCGACCGAACGCGCTTGCCGCGGCGTGATGATCAGGCCGATCGTCGTCACGATCAGGATCACCCCCGCGGGGATCCACTGCCACGGCACCTGCGTGAACACCTGGATGCCGATGGCGACGGCCGCGACGACGACGATCACCGCTGCTTGCGAGATGAGTTGCACGCGCACGTACGCCCGCGCCAGTTGGTGCCACGTGCCGTCGCCGAGCGGGAGTCGGCCCGCCGCGCGCGGCTCGAGAATGCGGGGGTACGTGCGCTCGTCGAGCACGTCGGTCCCGGCCTCGGTCGCGGTGACCGGCGCCTCATGCGGCTCCGCGGGCGCCGGCGCCGCGAGCGGGTGCTCAGGCTCCGACGGGACCGGCGGGGGTGTCTCCGGGGGTATCGTCATCGTCGTCCTTCCGGATGGTGCAGAGCTGCTCGGCCACGAGCCCCGCCACGACGAGGACGACTCCGCACACGATCGTCGCGATGATCGATCCCATCGAGCCTATCGACGGCGTCACCGGACGGCTCAGCAGGAACGCCAGAAGTCCGATACCGAACCCGGTGGCCGCCGCCCCCACGAGCGACGACGCCTTGGCCAGCATGGCGATGCGCAGCGCGCGGAACGGGTCGATCCGGCGGGCGCCGCGCCGGCGCGTCGCGCGATACACCGGCACGGCCAGAACGACGATGACGACGCCGAGCAGGGCCAGGATGGTGGGCAGGCTCGCCGCGGGCGAGAACGTGGCACGCCCCGTCGCGGTGAGCAGAGTGTCGGTCACGAATCCGACGACGGCCCCGATGACCGCGGCGATGACGAGGATGCCCGCCCCCGTGCGCTTCACGCGCTGCCCCGCAGCCCCGACAGCAGAGCGTCGATCCGGCCGCGGCCGGGGATCTCGGCATCCGGATCCACCTCCAGCCAGGGCGCCAGCACGAACTCGCGCTCGTGGGCGCGGGGGTGCGGCACGGTGAGGTCGTCGCGGTCGATCGTCTCGTCGCCGTACGCGATGAGGTCGAGATCGAGCGTGCGGTCGCCCCACCGCTCGCGGCGCACCCGTCCGTGCCGCGCCTCGATGCGGTGCAGCGCGGCCAGCAGCTCGGTCGGGGCGAGACGCGTCTGCACGAGGGCGACGGCGTTCAGGTACCGGGGGGCGTCGGCGTCTTCTCCGGTGAGCGTGACCGCCACCGTCTCGAGCGTCGCCGAGACGCGCACCTCGCCCGTCAGCGCAAGGGTGCGCAGCTCGTCGACGGCGGCGGCGAGCGTGTCGGCGCGCGCGCCCAGGTTGGCGCCGAGGGCGACGACGGCGGTGACCGGGGTCGCGCGCGGGGCGGCGTCGAGGCCGTGGGCCAGTCGGACGTTCACGCGCGGCTCCGCCGCACGGTCACGGCGACGTCGCCGAACGGCACGGGGATCGGCGCCTGCGGCTTGTGCACCGTGATGCGCACGGATGCCACCCGCTCGTCGGTGAGTACGTCGTCGGCGATGCGCTGGGCGAGGGTCTCGAGCAGGTCGACCGGCTCGCCCTCGACGAGGGCGACGATGCGCTCGGCGAGTTCGCCGTAGTGCACCGTGTCGGCGACGTCATCGGTCTCGGCCGCCCGCCGCAGCGGGATGGCCAGCGCCGCATCGACGACGAACTCCTGACCGTCGCGCTTCTCGTCGGCGTAAACGCCGTGGTACCCGAAGGCGCGTACCCCCGTCAGTGTGATCTCGTCGGCGGCATCCATCAGGACTCCCCTGCATCGGTGAACGCGCGCGCGACGGCGAGCGCGTCGCGCGTGGTCGGCACATCGTGTACGCGCACGGCCCAGGCGCCGTCGCGGGCCGCGAGCGCGCTGGTGACGGCCGTGGCGAGGTCGCGCCGGCCGAGGTCGGCCTCGTCGCCGAGCACCTCGGCGAGGAACCGTTTGCGGCTGGTCCCGATGAGCACGCGGTGTCCGAGGCCGGCGATCTCGGGCAGAGCCCGCAGCGTCTGCCAGTTCTGCGCCCCGCGCTTGCCGAAGCCGATGCCCGGATCGACCACGATGCGCGTGGGCGCGATGCCCGCGGCCAGGGCCGCCTCGACGCGCGCGGCCAGTTCGGCGGCCACCTCGCGTCCGACGTCGGCGTAGTCGGCACGGGCGTACATCTCTCTCGACGGGCCACGCCAGTGTCCGAGCGCCACCTCGGCGTCGGTCTCGGCGACCGCCGCCAGCATGTCGGGGTCGGCGAGTCCCCCCGACACGTCGTTGACGAGCCGAGCGCCCGCGCGCACGGCGGCGACCGCCGTGACGGCGTTCATCGTGTCGATGCTCACGAACGCGCCCTCGGATGCCAGGGCCTCCACCACCGGGAGCACGCGCTGCTGCTCGACGCGCGGCGCGACCCGCTGGGCACCGGGGCGCGTGGACTCCCCGCCCACGTCGAGCAGGTCGGCGCCCTGGTCGCGCAGGAACCGCGCGTGCGCGATGGCCGCGTCGGGGTCGAGGTAGCGGCCGCCGTCGCTGAACGAGTCGGGCGTCACGTTGACGATGCCCATGATGAGCGTCACGCTCGCGCTCCGATGAGCGCGACCAGCTCCGCGCGGGCCGCGGGCTCGGTGTAGGCGCCGCGGGCGGCGATCGTCACCGTCGAGGCCTCGGTCTGGCGTCCCCCGCGCATGGTCACGCACTCGTGCGTCGCGTCGAGCACGACGAGCACTCCGCGCGCGTCGAGCGCGTGGGCGATCGCGTCGGCGACCTGCTCGCCCAGGCGCTCCTGCACCTGCGGTCGCGCCGCGAGGATGTCGATGACCCGCGGCAGTGCGCCCAGGCCCACGACCTCTTCACCGGGCAGGTAGGCGACGTGTGCGCGCCCGCGGAAGGGCAGCAGGTGGTGTTCGCACATCGAGCGGAACGAGATGTCGCGCAGCATGACGGCGCCCGAGGGAAGGGTGTCGGGCGCCGGTCCGCGCGACACCGAGATGGTGTGCTGCAGGGGGACGCCGGCATCCTGATCCACGCCCGCGAAGAACTCCGCCCACGACTCCGCGACTCGCGCGGGCGTCTGACGCAGGCCGGGGCGATCGGGGTCTTCCCCGATCGCCTCCAGCAACTCGCGTACTAATGCGGCGACGCGCTCCCGATCGACGGCCACGGCGCCTCAGGCGGTGGCCGGTCGCGTCTGTCCGCTCGGACGGGGCTGCGTCGCAGCCTGCGTCTGGGACTGCGCCTCGGTGGAGGCTGCGATACCGGCGGGCTGCGCGCGACGCGGCACGTCGACCGGCGGCTGGGTCGAGACCGGACGATCGCCCGACGACAGCCACTGCGGGCGCGGCGTCAGTCGCTTGACGTCGGTGAAGATCTCGGCGAGCTCGATGTGGTCGAGCGTCTCTTTCTCGAGCAGAGCGAGGGCGAGGCGGTCGAGCACGGCACGGTTGTCGTTGATCACCTGGTAGGCCTCGTTGTGCGCCTGCTCGATGAGGGCCCGCACCTGGGCGTCGATGCGTTCGGCGATGCGCTCCGAGAAGTCACGGCCGTGACCCATGTCGCGGCCCATGAACACCTCGCCCGACGACGAGCCGAGCTTGACCGGACCCACCTCGTTCGTCATGCCGTACTCGGTGACCATCTTGCGGGCGATGCTCGTCGCCTTCTCGATGTCGTTCGAGGCGCCGGTGGTGGGGTCGTGGAAGACGATCTCTTCGGCGACGCGGCCGCCCATCGCGTACGTCAGCTGGTCCTGCAGCTCGTTGCGGGTGATGGAGTACTTGTCGTCGAGGGGCAGCACCATCGTGTAGCCGAGCGCCTTGCCGCGGGGAAGGATCGTGACCTTCGTGACCGGGTCGGTGTGGTTCATCGCCGCCGCCGCGAGGGCGTGTCCGCCCTCGTGGTACGCCGTGATGAGCCGCTCCTTGTCGCGCATGACGCGGGTGCGGCGCTGGGGACCGGCGATGACGCGGTCGATGGCCTCGTCGAGCGCGCGGTTGTCGATGAGCTGCGCGTTGGAGCGGGCGGTGAGCAGCGCGGCCTCGTTGAGCACGTTCGCCAGGTCGGCGCCGGTGAAGCCCGGCGTCTTGCGGGCGACGACCTCGAGGTCGACCGAGTCCGACAGCGGCTTGCCGCGGCCGTGCACCTCGAGGATGCGCTGGCGACCCTTGAGGTCGGGGGCGTCGACGCCGATCTGGCGGTCGAAACGGCCCGGACGCAGAAGAGCGGGGTCGAGGATGTCGGGGCGGTTGGTCGCCGCGATCACGATGACGTTGACCTTGGGGTCGAAGCCGTCCATCTCGACGAGCATCTGGTTCAGCGTCTGCTCGCGCTCGTCGTGACCGCCGCCCATGCCGGCGCCGCGGTGGCGACCGACGGCATCGATCTCGTCGATGAAGATGATGGCGGGCGAGCTCTCTTTCGCCTGGTTGAAGAGGTCGCGCACGCGGCTCGCGCCGACACCGACGAACATCTCGACGAAGTCCGACCCCGAGATCGCGTAGAACGGCACACCGGCTTCACCGGCGACGGCGCGGGCGAGCAGGGTCTTGCCGGTTCCGGGAGGGCCGTACAGCAGCACGCCCTTCGGGATGCGGGCGCCGACCTCTTCGAACTTCTTCGGGTCCTTCAGGAACTCTTTGATCTCTTCGAGCTCTTCGATGGCCTCGTCGGACCCGGCGACGTCTTGGAACGTGACCGTGGGCGTCTCTTTGGTCACGAGCTTGGCGCGCGACTTGCCGAACTGCATGACCTTGCTCCCCCCGCCCTGGGCGCTCGAGAGCAGCCACCAGAACAGCAGGCCGAGGAGGATGAGCGGGAGCATGAGGCCCAGCAGGCCGTCGAACCAGCTGGCCTTGGGCACGACGTCGTTGAAGCCGTCGGAGGGGGCGGCGGAATCGATCGCGGTGGCGACCTCGCTCGCGCGGGCCTGCCCGTAGTAGAACTGCACGTCATTGGCGCCCTCGAAGGGCTGCGACAGCGTGAGATCGACGCGCTGATCGGGGTCGTTGGTCACCACCTGGGTGACCGTCCCGCCCTTGAGCAGCTGCAGACCCTCCTGGGTGGAGACCTGACGCGCACCGCTGAGGTTGGAGATGAGCGAGAAGCCGATGACCAGAAGCAGACCGACCAGCAGAACGTAGATGATCGGATTACGCGTGATCTTCTTGAAATTCATGGTGGGCGAGCCCAGCCCTTTCGTGATCCTCCGCAGAATGCGGTCGAATTAGGCTAACGCCCGCGAACTATGCCGGGCCTGTGCGTTCGTCATGGGCGTACACGCCCGCTCTCGACGCGGTCAGGAGTAGACGTGGGGCGCGAGCACCGCGACGTCGCGGAGGTTGCGGTAGCGCTCGGCGTAGTCGAGGCCGTACCCGATGACGAAGTCGTTGGGGATGTCGAAGCCCACGTACCGGCAGTCGACCTGCACCTTCATGGCGTCGGGCTTGCGCAGCAGCGCCAGCACCTCGACCGACTCGGCACCGCGCGAAGCGAAGTTCTCGAGCAGCCAGCTGAGGGTGAGGCCGGAGTCGATGATGTCCTCGACGATCAGCACGTGCTTGCCGGTGATGTCGGTGTCGAGGTCTTTGCGGATCTGCACGACGCCGCTCGAGCGCGTGCTGGCGCCGTACGACGACACGGCCATCCAGTCCATCGAGACGTGGATCGGCAGGTGCCGGGCGAAGTCGGCCATGACCATGACCGCACCCTTGAGCACCCCCACCAGCACCACGTCGCGGCCCTCGTAGTCGCGGGCGACCTGCGTCGCCAACTCGGCGAGCTTGCCGTGGATCTGCTCCTCGGTGAGGAGGACTTCGCTGATGTCGTCGGAGATGTCGGCCGCGCGCATTCCGAAAGTCTACGTCGGGGGAATCAGGATGCCGCCCGCGCGACGATCTCGATGCGGGCACCCACGCGTCGGGCGAGACACGCGGGCAGATCGATCGGCCCCTGCCCGCGCCAGTCGGTCGCCAGCCGGGCCACCTCGAGCGTCTGGGCCCGAGACAGCGACACCCCGAACTCGCTCTCGACGACGTAGCGCACGATGCGGTTGCGCAGCGCCGCGGGGTTCGCGGCGAGGGCGGCGACCGAGACCGAGATCCCGGCCTCGGCGTGCTCGACGATGTCTTCGATCGTCTCGTCGATCATGTCCTGGAAGGCCGCGGCGTCTTCGCGCAGCTGCTCCGCGGTGCGGGCCAGGGCCTCGGCGATCCCCGGGCCGAGCTCCGCTTCGAGAACGGGCAGCACGCGCTCCCGCACGCGCACGCGGGCGTACGCCGAGTCGACGTTGTGCGGGTCCGCCCACGGCTCGAGGCCCTCGGCGGCGCACGCGGCGACGGTCGTACCCCGACGCACGCCCAGCAGAGGCCGAACCCACAGCGGGCCCGTGGAGTCGCGTCGCTCCGCCGGCATGCCGGCGAGGCTCAGGCTGCCCGAGCCCCGCGCGAGCCCCAGCAGCACCGTCTCGGCCTGGTCGTCGAGCGTGTGACCGAGCAGGACGGTGTCGGCGCCGATCTGCTCCGCCGCGCGGGCGAGGGCCGCGTAGCGTACCGCGCGGGCCGCGGCCTCGGGCCCCTCGCCCTCCGTCGCGACCTCGACGGCGACGACGCGCGCGCCGATGCCCAGCCCGCGCGCGGCCTCGGCGGCGCGAGCCGCCACGGCATCCGATCCCGCTTGCAGGGTGTGGTCGATGACGACCGCCTCGGCCCGGATGCCACGACGCCCGGCCTCGAACGCGGTCGCCGCCGCGAGAGCCAGCGAGTCCGCGCCACCCGAGAGGGCGACGACGACGGCGCCGTCGGTCGTGTCGAGCGCCGCACGCACGGCGCGGCGCACCTCGGCGACGGACGGGTCGAGCCCGGGGCGGTGGTCCATGCCTCCACGGTAGCGGCGGGCTCGGCGGTCGCGCGGTGTCGCGCGCACGAGCGGGCCCGCGCGCGCGGCCGCGTCACCGGTCGCGAGAGCGCGCGTTACGCCGGAGTCGTGCACGCCCGTGCGGCGAGGTGCGTGCCGGATAGGCTGGGCGCGGAAATCCACAGATCTAAGGAGCACGAGTATGGGCGCGTACGACGCCGTCATCGAGATCCCCCGCGGCAGCCGCGTGAAGTACGAGGTCGACCACGGCACCGGCCGTGTGTACCTCGACCGCATCCTCTACACGGTGTTCGGCTACCCGGCCAACTACGGCTTCTTCGAGAACACCCTCGGCGAAGACGGCGACCCGCTCGACGTGCTGCTGCTGCTCGACCGCGACCTGCACCCGGGCATCCTCGCCAAGGTCCGTCCGGTGGGCGTGCTCAAGATGAGCGACGAGGCCGGTGGCGACGACAAGGTCGTGGCCGTGCTCGCGAAGGACCCGCGCTGGGACCACATCCAGGACGTCGGCGACATCGACGACTGGACCAAGAAGGAGATCACGCACTTCTTCGAGCACTACAAGGACCTCGAGCCCAACAAGTGGGTCAAGGTCGACGACTGGGCGGATGCCGCCGAGGCCGAGCGCCTGGTGGGCGAGGCGTTCACGCGCTTCGAGGAGCACGACGCCCAGACCAAGACGCAGGGCTCGGGCGAAGCGCCCAACACCCTCTGACCTCGGTCTGACGCAGAAAACCCCCGGTCATCGACCGGGGGTTTTCTCGTTCACCGGATGAGGTGGACCGGATCAGGTGTAGATGCCGCGATCGCGCAGCCAGCCCGCCGGGTCGGTCGTGCCGCCCCACGGCGGGTAGACCTCGAAGTGCAGGTGGCAGCCGAACGAGTTGCCCGTCTGACCGGTGGCGGCGATCTGCTGACCCGCGCCCACGCTCTGTCCGTACGAGACGTAGATGCCGCCGTCGACGATGTGGGCGTAACCGGTCGACGAGCCGTCGCCGTGCTGGATGCGGATGTAGTTGCCGTAGCCACCGTTGTAGCCCGCGTACGTGACGCGCCCGTCGGCAGCCGCGTAGATCGGCGAGTAGCATCCCGCGCCGAAGTCGAGCCCCAGGTGCCACGAGCTGGCGCAGTAGCTGCCGTTGCACTGGCTGGAGCGGGGGCCGTAGCCCGATGTGGTGCCCGCCGACGAGGGACGCGCCCACCCGGAGCCGCCGACATCGCCGCCGCCGCCGCCACCTCCGCCGCCGCCTCCGCCTCCGCTACTGCCGCCGCCGCCACCGCCGCTGTTGTTGTTGTTGTTCTGGCGGTCGCGCTCTTCCTGCTCGCGACGCTCGCGCTCGGCGCGGTCGCGCGCCTCGGCCTCTTCGCGGGCACGGCGCTCTCGCTCTTCGCGCGCCTTGCGCTCGGCCTCGACACCGGCCTGGTAGTCGGCGACGGTCTTGGCCGTGGTGTCCTGCAGGGCGGCGAGCTGGGCTTCGAGCACGACCTGGTTCGACTGCTGCTCGGCGAGCGCGGCCTGAGCCGCTTCGGCGGCCTGCTGAGCGGCGACCATCTTCTCTTCGGCGATCTTCTGCAGACGGTCGCGCTCGGTGCGGGCGTCGCCGGCCTGATTGCTCAACTGCTGCGCGGAGTCGCGCGCCGTGATGGCCGCGGCGTACACCGAACGGTTGCGGTCGAGGAGCTTGTCCATCGTGCCGAGCTTGGCCAGCAGATCGTCGGCCGTCGCGGCCGAGCCCGAGAAGAACAGGTCGAGCGAGGTGTCGTCACCGCCCGAGCGGTACAGCTGCGCGGCGACCTTGCCGGCCTTGTTCGCGGCGTCGACGGCCTCAGCGGCCTTCGCGTCGGCCTGCGACTGGATCTGCTGAGCGCGGTAGTCGGCGTCGAGGTACGCCTGCTGCGCCGCGTAGTACTCGTCGGAACGCGCGATGACCTCGGCCTGCGTGCGCGCCACCTCGGACTGCAGACCCTGGATGAGGCCCTGAATACGCGAGATCTCACCCGCCTTGGCCGACTCGTTCGCGCGGGCAGCCTCGACATCGGCCCACGAGGGGTAGTCGGCGGCGAAGGCGGGGGAACCGAAGCTCGACGCCGCAGCCCCGAAGGCGCCGAAGGCGACAGCCCCGAAAGCTCCGAGCTTCAGCGCGCTGCGTCGGTCGAACGACGGCCAGAGGCGCCGCTGCTCCTTCGCAGTGGGCGCGCAGCCGCAGTCATCTGATTCGTCGGGGCGCTCGAGCGTCACGGGAATACCTCATCTCACCGGTTCGCAACTCGGCCAACAGTAGCAACACGAGTCACACGTACAACAGGGCGAGTTCCCGCTGTCGCGCCCCATCCTGGGCCCACGACACGCCGTCGGCGCGGACGCCACGCCCTCGATTGGCAATCTCCGAGATTGTGAAGTAGGCTCGGTCGTCGGCAAGCGAGGATGAAATCGCAAGGTTTCAGGCTCATCCGGCCCCATCGTTTAGCGGCCTAGGACACCGCCCTTTCACGGCGGCAGCACGGGTTCGAATCCCGTTGGGGTCACTTTCCGGTGGAATAACTTAATACGCATGGCCCTGTAGCGCAGTTGGTTAGCGTGCCGCCCTGTCACGGCGGAGGTCGCGGGTTCAAGTCCCGTCAGGGTCGCTCCACAGCGACGGGCCTTCTTTCGAGAAGGCCTTTCGTCTCGGAAGCGGCAGACATGCCGCTCGGCTCTGTAGCTCAGTTGGTAGAGCGCACGACTGAAAATCGTGAGGTCACGGGATCGACGCCCGTCGGAGCCACACGGATGATCATTACGTCATCCCAGAAACCCTCGCGGAGCTTCTATCCGCGGGGGTTTTGCCTTGCCCGGCGAGAGGCAGTTTTCGCGTCGCCCCTAGACCTACTCTTGCCGACCACTGAGCGAAGCTCTCGTTCATCTGGCGAGCGCGGCGAAACGAGACGCCCTCCGCATGGAGCATGGGCCCGTGAACGCTCCGTGCGGTTCACATATGCCCGCCCCGGCTGTTTCCGCCCGTGAGCTCGCTACGAGGTCATCGACGATGGCCCAATAGACACCCAACGGCTCCGAGGCATCCGTCCGCGGGACCAGAACTCGCAGGACTCCAAGCGACGACCTCGCCGACGGGCCGAGATCTATGCGCTCACGAGGGCACGAACGTCGATGGATGCAAGCGAGGGGGCGATCGATGCGTGGGAGCGATGCTTCAAAGAACTAGGCCTCGACCGGAGCCTCGATATCGCGATCGATATAACGGGCATGACGCCCCCCCACCTAGTCACCCTGCCGCTCATGCTCCGAAGGTGCGACTTCGCGAGGGCCACTCTCATCTACTCGGACCCTCAGTCCTACGTGTCAGGACAATCCACTCAGTTCACGAAAGGCCCCGTCGAGTCGGTAGGAGTCCTCCCCGGCTTCGCTGGGCTTCACGCGATCTCGCACGGCGCTAGGGACTGTCCCATAATCGGTGCTGGTTACGATCACGATCTTGTCCGGGCGGTGGCACAGCGTCTCGCCCACAAGAGTCGCCTATCGCACTACTCTCCGTCGCAACGGCCTCGCTTCAGAGCCCCTGGGGACGCCCACGTGTCCTTCTTCTTGTGTCTTCGGTCCTGCCTGAGCACTGCTACGTTCAGCCTGGAGCGTGTGCATGGATGCCACGCCCCCGGGGGGAAACGTGAACAGACTTTCGCTGCGCCTGCGCGCGCTCATTACAGTGGCGATCACTCTCGGGGTCGTGACTATTGGTGGAGGAGCGGGCACGGCTTGGGCAACACCAACCTTCAGTCCCTCGGAGGCTGCGGCGGTCTTGCCGCTCCAGTCCACCCCTTCGGCAGCCCCGCAGCCCACGGCTTCGTTCGTGACGCCGACACCCATTCCATCCCCCGCACCTGCGAAAAGCGCGTCAGCCGCGAAAGTCAGCGCGGATATCACGGGTCCAATTTTCGTCAGCGGGTCCGTCGACAAAACGACCGTGAGCCCCTCCACCGGCGATAAGACCA
>NZ_JACYNW010000006.1:0-5572 GCF_014839445.1 Microbacterium sp. CFBP 13617
TCTTTTACTTGTTCGCCCCACAGGGGAGAGCGGAGCGGCCGAAAGGCCCCGCAGCCCCTCATGTAGCGAACCACTTCCTGATCTGTGGTCTTGAGAGTTTCGGTTCTCTGGTCTATGGTTGGGATCCTGCCACTCGGCGTGTACATCCTTCACTGGTCGTCTTCGGGCGTGGTGTTGTGGTTGTGTCGGTGGTGTTAGGCGTATTGCCTCACGGGTAGGTCGAGAGATTGTTTCTGTGGGTGCGTCCGTTCCTTGAGAACTCAACAGCGTGCACTTGTCAAATGCCAATTTTATCCTCGTTGGTCTTCGGATCGCGAGAATTCCTTTGGATCAAAGTCCAATCCTCTTTTTGGGGGTTGGCATCTGGATAGTCAGTTTTGACTTCCTGTTTGGTCAGATTGAACTCGCTTGCCTTGACCTTATTCCGGTTGGGTGGGCATTTTTCTTTTACGGAGAGTTTGATCCTGGCTCAGGATGAACGCTGGCGGCGTGCTTAACACATGCAAGTCGAACGGTGAAGCCAAGCTTGCTTGGTGGATCAGTGGCGAACGGGTGAGTAACACGTGAGCAACCTGCCCTGGACTCTGGGATAAGCGCTGGAAACGGCGTCTAATACTGGATATGAGACGTGATCGCATGGTCGTGTTTGGAAAGATTTTTCGGTCTGGGATGGGCTCGCGGCCTATCAGCTTGTTGGTGAGGTAATGGCTCACCAAGGCGTCGACGGGTAGCCGGCCTGAGAGGGTGACCGGCCACACTGGGACTGAGACACGGCCCAGACTCCTACGGGAGGCAGCAGTGGGGAATATTGCACAATGGGCGGAAGCCTGATGCAGCAACGCCGCGTGAGGGATGACGGCCTTCGGGTTGTAAACCTCTTTTAGCAGGGAAGAAGCGAAAGTGACGGTACCTGCAGAAAAAGCGCCGGCTAACTACGTGCCAGCAGCCGCGGTAATACGTAGGGCGCAAGCGTTATCCGGAATTATTGGGCGTAAAGAGCTCGTAGGCGGTTTGTCGCGTCTGCTGTGAAATCCCGAGGCTCAACCTCGGGTCTGCAGTGGGTACGGGCAGACTAGAGTGCGGTAGGGGAGATTGGAATTCCTGGTGTAGCGGTGGAATGCGCAGATATCAGGAGGAACACCGATGGCGAAGGCAGATCTCTGGGCCGTAACTGACGCTGAGGAGCGAAAGGGTGGGGAGCAAACAGGCTTAGATACCCTGGTAGTCCACCCCGTAAACGTTGGGAACTAGTTGTGGGGACCATTCCACGGTTTCCGTGACGCAGCTAACGCATTAAGTTCCCCGCCTGGGGAGTACGGCCGCAAGGCTAAAACTCAAAGGAATTGACGGGGACCCGCACAAGCGGCGGAGCATGCGGATTAATTCGATGCAACGCGAAGAACCTTACCAAGGCTTGACATATACGAGAACGGGCCAGAAATGGTCAACTCTTTGGACACTCGTAAACAGGTGGTGCATGGTTGTCGTCAGCTCGTGTCGTGAGATGTTGGGTTAAGTCCCGCAACGAGCGCAACCCTCGTTCTATGTTGCCAGCACGTAATGGTGGGAACTCATGGGATACTGCCGGGGTCAACTCGGAGGAAGGTGGGGATGACGTCAAATCATCATGCCCCTTATGTCTTGGGCTTCACGCATGCTACAATGGCCGGTACAAAGGGCTGCAATACCGTGAGGTGGAGCGAATCCCAAAAAGCCGGTCCCAGTTCGGATTGAGGTCTGCAACTCGACCTCATGAAGTCGGAGTCGCTAGTAATCGCAGATCAGCAACGCTGCGGTGAATACGTTCCCGGGTCTTGTACACACCGCCCGTCAAGTCATGAAAGTCGGTAACACCTGAAGCCGGTGGCCCAACCCTTGTGGAGGGAGCCGTCGAAGGTGGGATCGGTAATTAGGACTAAGTCGTAACAAGGTAGCCGTACCGGAAGGTGCGGCTGGATCACCTCCTTTCTAAGGAGCATCTGGCATCACGGGTTCTTTGGAGCGTGTGGTGTCCAGGCGCCGGATCAGACCGAATGTGTCTGCCGGTAGCTCATGGGTGGAACATTTGATGGGGTGCTGTTCGGGTTTTCTTCGTCCTTAGTACACCGCTTGCGGTGGGAACGGGATGGGGTTGGTTCGGGTAGTACATGCACGCTGTTGGGTCCTGAGGGACCGGGCGCTGATTGCGTCAGTCTTCGGGCTGGGGTGGTTGGTGGCTGTTTCCTTGTGGGCCTCGTCTCGGCGCCGGTGTTCCGGTGGTTGGGGTGGGGTACCGCCCGTACTTTGAGAACTACACAGTGGACGCGAGCATCTTCGACATTGTCCTTCGGGATGGTGTCGTGAAGATGATCTTAAAGATCATTAGTCAATTTTTTGACGATTCAACTCATGTGATTTCAAGTCTTTAAGAGCAAACGGTGAATGCCTTGGCATCTGGAGCCGAAGAAGGACGTAGCAATCTGCGATAAGCCTCGGGGAACTGATAAGCGAGTTTTGATCCGAGGGTGTCCGAATGGGGAAACCCCGCTGGGCGGCGTGCCGACCTGGTGACTCCCGCCTGAATATATAGGGCGGGTAGAGGGAACGTGGGGAAGTGAAACATCTCAGTACCCACAGGAAGAGAAAGCAAAAGCGATTCCGTAAGTAGTGGCGAGCGAAACCGGAAGAGGCTAAACCTAGCGTGTGTGATAGCCGGCAGGTGTTGCACGTTGGGGGTTGCGGGACTTTTCTGATTGTTCTGCCGAGCAGTCGACGTTACAAGTAGGTATAGACGAACGGTTTTGAATGGCCGGTCATAGAGGGTGCGAACCCCGTAGTCGAAATGCCTGTTCTTGGCGTGAGAAGTATCCCAAGTAGCACGGGGCCCGAGAAATCCCGTGTGAATCTGTCAGGACCACCTGATAAGCCTAAATACTCCCAGATGACCGATAGCGGACAAGTACCGTGAGGGAAAGGTGAAAAGTACCCCGGGAGGGGAGTGAAATAGTACCTGAAACCGTTTGCTTACAAACCGTTGGAGCCTCCTTAGTAGGGGTGACAGCGTGCCTTTTGAAGAATGAGCCTGCGAGTTAGTGATACGTGGCGAGGTTAACCCGTGTGGGGTAGCCGTAGCGAAAGCGAGTCTGAATAGGGCGTTTGAGTCGCGTGTTCTAGACCCGAAGCGAAGTGATCTATCCATGGCCAGGTTGAAGCGACGGTAAGACGTCGTGGAGGACCGAACCCACTTAGGTTGAAAACTGAGGGGATGAGCTGTGGATAGGGGTGAAAGGCCAATCAAACTTCGTGATAGCTGGTTCTCTCCGAAATGCATTTAGGTGCAGCGTTGCGTGTTTCTTGCCGGAGGTAGAGCTACTGGATGGCCGATGGGCCCTACAAGGTTACTGACGTCAGCCAAACTCCGAATGCCGGTAAGTGAGAGCGCAGCAGTGAGACTGTGGGGGATAAGCTTCATAGTCGAGAGGGAAACAACCCAGACCACCAACTAAGGTCCCTAAGCGCGTGCTAAGTGGGAAAGGATGTGGAGTTGCTTTGACAACCAGGAGGTTGGCTTAGAAGCAGCCACCCTTGAAAGAGTGCGTAATAGCTCACTGGTCAAGTGATTCCGCGCCGACAATGTAACGGGGCTCAAGCACGCCACCGAAGTTGTGGCATTAGCATTTTTGGTAGGCCTTCGTGGTCCAGCCGTGTTGATGGGTAGGAGAGCGTCGTGTGGCGAGTGAAGCGGCGGGGTGACCCAGCCGTGGACGCCACACGAGTGAGAATGCAGGCATGAGTAGCGAAAGACGTGTGAGAAACACGTCCTCCGAAAGACCAAGGGTTCCAGGGTCAAGCTAATCTTCCCTGGGTAAGTCGGGACCTAAGGCGAGGCCGACAGGCGTAGTCGATGGACAACGGGTTGATATTCCCGTACCGGCGAAGAACCGCCCAAGTTAATCCAGTGGTGCTAAGAGTCCTAGCTCAGAATTGTTTGGATCCCTTCGGGGTGATGGACGTCTGTGTGAACGCTCGACCCCATGCTGGTGCGGCTAGCGTATTAACAGGTGTGACGCAGGAAGGTAGCCCAAGCCAGGCGATGGTAGTCCTGGTGCAAGTGCGTAGGCCGAGTGATAGGCAAATCCGTCACTCATTGAGGCTGAGACACGATGCGGATAAAAAGTGGGTGATCCTATGCTGCCAAGAAAAGCATCGACGCGAGGTTCAAGCCGCCCGTACCCCAAACCGACTCAGGTGGTCAGGTAGAGAATACCAAGGAGATCGAGAGAATCGTGGTTAAGGAACTCGGCAAAATGCCCCCGTAACTTCGGGAGAAGGGGGGCCATCCACTTATTAGGACTTGCTCCGAAAGGGTGTGGTGGCCGCAGAGACTAGTGGGTAGCGACTGTTTACTAAAAACACAGGTCCGTGCCAAGTCGCAAGACGATGTATACGGACTGACGCCTGCCCGGTGCTGGAAGGTTAAGAGGACCGGTTAGCCGTAAGGCGAAGCTGAGAATTTAAGCCCCAGTAAACGGCGGTGGTAACTATAACCATCCTAAGGTAGCGAAATTCCTTGTCGGGTAAGTTCCGACCTGCACGAATGGCGTAACGACTTCCCAACTGTCTCAACCGCGAACTCGGCGAAATTGCATTACGAGTAAAGATGCTCGTTACGCGCAGCAGGACGGAAAGACCCCGTGACCTTTACTACAGCTTGGTATTGGTGTTCGGTGTGGCTTGTGTAGGATAGGTGGGAGACTGTGAAGCATTCACGCCAGTGAGTGTGGAGTCATTGTTGAAATACCACTCTGGTCACTCTGGATATCTAACTTAGGACCGTGATCCGGTTCAGGGACAGTGCCTGGTGGGTAGTTTAACTGGGGCGGTTGCCTCCCAAAATGTAACGGAGGCGCCCAAAGGTTCCCTCAACCTGGTTGGCAATCAGGTGGCGAGTGTAAGTGCACAAGGGAGCTTGACTGTGAGACTGACAGGTCGAGCAGGGACGAAAGTCGGGACTAGTGATCCGGCAGTGGCTTGTGGAAGCGCTGTCGCTCAACGGATAAAAGGTACCTCGGGGATAACAGGCTGATCTTGCCCAAGAGTCCATATCGACGGCATGGTTTGGCACCTCGATGTCGGCTCGTCGCATCCTGGGGCTGGAGTAGGTCCCAAGGGTTGGGCTGTTCGCCCATTAAAGCGGTACGCGAGCTGGGTTTAGAACGTCGTGAGACAGTTCGGTCCCTATCCGCTGCGCGCGTAGGAAGTTTGAGAGGATCTGACCCTAGTACGAGAGGACCGGGTTGGACGAACCTCTGGTGTGTCAGTTGTTCCGCCAGGAGCACCGCTGATTAGCTACGTTCGGGATGGATAACCGCTGAAAGCATCTAAGCGGGAAGCCGGCCTCAAGATGAGACTTCCATGCCCTTCGGGGCGAGAGGCTCCCAGCCAGACTACTGGGTTGATAGGCCGGATGTGGAAGCGTAGCAATACGTGAAGCTGACCGGTACTAATAAGCCGATGACTTGATAACACACCGTTTTTGGTGCTTGCGTCCACTGAGTGGTTCTCGATGTACGGTCGGGAACTCAACAATGAT
>NZ_JACYNW010000007.1:0-1050 GCF_014839445.1 Microbacterium sp. CFBP 13617
ACGTGCTCGACATCGACGCGGATGGCGCAGACGCAGAGGTCGTCGATGCCGATGGCGCGGACGTGGATGTGGCAGACGCGGACGGCGCTGACGCTGATATCGCCGATGCCGACGCCGATGGCGCGGATGTCGATGTGGCCGACGTTGATGCGGACGCGGACGCGGATGGTGCGGACGCTGAGGCGTTGGACGTGCTCGATATCGACGTAACCGACCTGCTCGACGCTCTCGACATCGACGCGGACGTCGACGTGCTGGACGCAGATGCGGACGTGCTCGATATCGATGCGGATGCTGATGGTCTCGACGTAGACGTGCTGGACACGGACGCATTGGACGTCGACGTGCTCGACGCCGACGCCGACGTGCTCGACGCCGACGCCGACGGTGCAGACGCAGAGGTGGCGGACGCTGACGGCGTAGACGCTGACGTAGCCGATGCGGATGCGGACGCTGACGTGGCTGACGCTGACGTGGCTGACGCTGACGTGGCTGACGCTGACGTGGCTGACGCCGATGTGGCGGACGCTGATGCGGATGCCGATGTGGCCGACGCGGATGGCGCTGACGCTGCGGATGCCGATGCTGACGCCGATGTGGCGGACGCGGATGCCGACGTGACCGACACCGACGCTGATGTGGCTGATGCTGACGCTGATGTGGCGGACGCTGATGCTGACGCTGATGTGGCGGACGCGGATGCCGACGTGACCGACACCGACGCTGATGTGGCTGATGCTGACGCTGATGTGGCGGACGCTGATGCTGACGCTGATGTGGCGGACGCGGATGCCGACGTGACCGACACCGACGCTGATGTGGCTGACGCTGACGCTGACGTTGCTGACGCTGACGCTGACGTTGCTGACGCTGACGTTGCTGACGCTGACGCTGACGCTGACGCTGACGCTGACGCTGACGCTGACGCTGACGCAGACGCTGACGCTGACGCTGACGCTGACGCTGACGCTGACGCTGACGCTGACGCTGACGCTAACGCTGACGCTGACGCTGACGCTGACGCTGACGCTGACGCTGACGCTGACGCTG
>NZ_JACYNW010000008.1:0-328 GCF_014839445.1 Microbacterium sp. CFBP 13617
GGGGCTTTGGCGGTGACGGTGATGGTGGCGATGGTGCGGAATCCGCCGACGCCGTTGCCGAGTGAGTCTTTGAGGGGGAATAGGTCGATCGTCCAGGTCCCGGGGGCCGCGGTGGCGGGGAAGGTGATGGTGCGTTTCCAGGTGCCGTTCGTGGCGGTGCCTGCGGCGAGGTCCATGCCCCCGAATCCCGCGCTTTGGTCGGTTTCGTTGCTGCTGGCGGAGATGGTGGGGGTGCTGACCCCGGAGGGGTCGCTGGCTTTGACCGTGACGGTGATGGTCTTATCGCCGGTGGAGGGGCTCACGGTCGTTTTGTCGACGGACCCGCTGA
>NZ_JACYNW010000009.1:0-253 GCF_014839445.1 Microbacterium sp. CFBP 13617
CATCGGCATCGACGACCTCTGCGTCTGCGCCATCCGCGTCGATGTCGAGCACGTCCGCGTCAGCATCAAGCACATCGATGTCCAACGCATCGGCATCCAGCACGTCTACGTCGAGACCATCAGCGTCCGCATCGACGTCGAGCACGTCCGCATCCGCGTCCAGCACGTCCACGTCCGCGTCGACATCGAGAGCGTCGAGCACGTCAGGCACATCGACGTCGAGAACATCCAACGCCTCCGCATCCGCACCATC